>JAVBMA010000018.1:0-49036 GCA_031553005.1 Paludibacteraceae bacterium
CCCAATCGAGGTGATGATCATTTGTACCGCTTAAGTGTAGTTTGGGATGCCTCTACCGATGAGAGTAAAATTCTGAAACCATGGTTGGATCCGCTTAATAAAGGCACGCTGCTTCTGGAAGGAAAGGAGCCGGATGAAAATCCTTGTGTTCGTGTGACTAATTGGAAAGAAGGGGAAAGGTTACAAGAAAATAATTCACCCGATGGTTATGCCGCAGGACATAATAAATTGGGTATTACCGAATTTGCCGAAAGATTCTCATGTTCCGGACATAGTGAATTATACGGGGTTTATTTCCTTCCGCAGAAAGGAGTATATTCTGCTTCATATCCTGTTATTGCACAAATATATAGTGGGAACAAGGAGCCTGAAAACCTTTTGTACGAGCAGGTTGTGAAGATTACAAATGCCAATTACCAATCAACTACCGGATTTACGGAGAGAAATCTCTCTTATTTCCGGCAGAAGGAAAATTATCTGCGCTTTCCCAAGCCTGTAGTGGTAGATACCTCATTCTTTGTCGTATTTAAACTTCCGGAAGTTCCCGCAGATACTTTTGCCCTCTATTATACGATAGACAGAAGCATAGGTGATCAGAATACAGCTTGGTTTAAGGATGGATCGGAGTGGAAATCTTTTTCTGAGAATCCATTGTTCCCACGCCCGGCATCTCTTATGATAGATGTTGTTGTACGCCCTTCCGATTCAACTTCAATTGCTCCGGTTTATATACCACATCCCAAAACAGAGATTTTCCCTAATCCGACAAGAGATGATCTGACGGTTCGTTTTGCGGAAGACAAATATCCGGTGCAGCTCCGCGTGTCCGATTTATCCGGCAGGGTTTTATTTGTGGAAAATAATTTGCCGGGATTGTCTTCTTATGTTTTGCGGACAGATTCATTTTGCGAAAAGGGGATATTCTTTCTGCATGTGGTTTATTCCGACCGGACAGATGTTCTTAAGTTTATTAAATTGTAAAGGGATTGGGATGAAAAAGGCTCTTAGAAAGGATATTAAAGAAAAAATAGCAGAGTTAACTCCGGATGAAAAAAAACGTATGTCTGAAGCAATTTTTCTCAAAATAGAACAATTGCCCGGATTTGAAAAGGCGAAAAATATTCTTCTCTTTTGGTCGCTTCCCGACGAAGTGATTACATCTATGTTCTTTGATAAATGGAGTGACCGGAAGTGTTTACTTCTTCCTGTAATAAATGGCGATGAGTTGGAATTAAGATATTATGAAGGAAGACGGTATTTGAAAACCGGATCTTTAGGCGTACAGGAGCCTCAGGGAAAACTTTTTACGGAATATGATAAGATTGATATGGTATTGGTTCCCGGAGTGGCTTTTGACCGTGACTGCAATAGACTGGGACGTGGCAAAGGATATTATGATAAACTGCTCCCGAAACTTTCCGGAATGAAAATAGGGATTTGCTATCCTTGCCAATTACTAGACCAAGTACCTTGTCAGGAATGGGATGTTAAGATGGATAAGATAATTACGGTAGAGTAGATATTGTTTTTTCAAAATTTATTCATAGTATATAAATAAAAAAGCACCTCCGGTTTGAAGGTGCTTTTCTGTTTTTTTTAGAAAGATTACTTTCTGATCCCTAATTCTTTGATGATAGAACGATATCTTTCTATCTCAATGTTTTTCAGGTAATCAAGTAAACGGCGACGTTTACCTACTAACATTCTCAAGGATCTTTCTGTGTTATAATCTTTTTTGTTTGACTTCATATGTTCAGTCAAATGAGAGATACGGTATGAAAATAGCGCTATCTGAGATTCTGCTGACCCAGTATCGGTATTGGACTTTCCGTATTTCCCGAAGATTTCTGTCTTTTTCTCTGATGATAAATACATGATAAAAAAGTTTATGTTTTTATAAAATCGCTGCAAAGGTAAAAAATAATTTTTAATAGTCAACCATTTGGTAATTAATATTAAAATAACCAGGCTGAACTTTTTTCTATTTCATTTCTTTTTACCATTAATAAAAAAGAGTGAACACAAAGGCGTAAAGCACCCAAAGGAAGGAAATAAATACAACTTTGTGTGCTTTGCGCCTTTGTGTTTATGAACGTTATTAACGTGGCTTCAGTGGTAATATTGCAGATAAGCGTATTAATTTTAGATAAAACTGTAATAATAGCTCCAATTAAATTGCTACCAGACAGGTTTATTTTTAATTTTGTATATCGTTATTCCGGATTCTTTAAACCGGCTTTGGTTTGAACTGAATTTTTGGGGAAGAATTTTAAAAAATAGAAATATGAAAAAGAAAAAAGATAAAATACCTGCAAGAGCCAGAGCCGTAAAGCGGATGAAAAAGTCGGAAATGATACAACATGTTGTGTCATTTTTCCGTAAGGAACCTGATAAATTGGTTAACTACAAACAAATAGCCGGTAAGATGGGATTGACCACAATGCCTCAAAAGCAGCAATTGGTAGATATCCTGTCGGAATTAACAATACAGGATTATTTACTGGAACCCTCTCGCGGAAGGTATAAGTTGAATGAGCGGGGAGGCAATGTTGAAGGAAAACTGGAACGCAAAAACGGGGGGAAGATTTTCCTTGTTCCGGAAGATGGCGGAGAAGAGATTTTTATCGTAGAAAAAAATATGAACAAAGCGATTGTCGGCGATATTGTCAGAGTGCGCCTTTTTGCCCGCCGGAAAGATCAATTACAGGAGGGAGAGGTAGTCGAGGTATTAAAACGAATGCACAATACTTTTGTCGGAAAATTGCAGGTGTCGAAAGATTATGCTTTTCTTTTGGTCGATAACAGACTGCTTAGCAACGATATTTTTATTCCGAAAGATAAACTGGAAGGTGGAAAGACCGGAGATAAGGCCATTGTCAAAATTGTTGATTGGAAAGAGTGGGATCGTAATCCGGTGGGTGAAGTGGTTGATATCCTTGGGTCTACCGGTAATAACGATGCAGAGATGAATGCAATCCTCGCTGAGTTCGGATTGCCTTATTTCTATCCCGAAGAGGTCGAAGCCTATGCAGATAATATTTCCGATAAAATAAGCAAAGAGGAAATTGCCCGCAGATTGGATTGCCGAGGAATTCCTACTTTCACAATCGACCCGAAAGACGCAAAAGACTTTGACGATGCCCTTTCTGTGCGAAGAATGGAGAACGGACATTGGGAAATCGGAGTTCATATAGCCGATGTTACCCATTACGTCAAACCGGATGATATAATCAATAATGAAGCCGAAAAACGGGCGACATCCATTTACTTGGTAGACCGTACTATCCCGATGTTGCCGGAGCGGCTGTCGAATGCTCTTTGCTCTCTTCGCCCGAATGAAGAAAAACTTTGCTATTCGGTTATTTTTGAAATGGATGATGATGCAAATATCTACCATTATAATATAGTTCATACCGTGATTGAGTCGGATCGCCGTTTTACGTATGAAGAAGCCCAAGAGATTATTGAAACTCGAAAAGGAGATTTGTCTACCGAAGTTTTGATACTTAACGATTTGGCGAAAATCTTACGGAAACGCCGATTTACCGATGGGGCTATTGCTTTTGAACGTACAGAAGTTCGTTTTGAAATAGATGAAAAAGGCAAACCTCTGAGTGTTTATTTTAAAGAAGCAAAAGAATCAAATAAGCTGATAGAAGAATTTATGCTTCTTGCCAACAGGACAGTAGCTATGCATATTGGCATGCAAAAAGAGAAAAAGTCAAAACCGAAGACATTTGTTTATCGTGTCCATGATGTGCCTGATCCTGATAAGTTGACCAACTTATCGCAGTTTATCAGCAGATTCGGGTATAAATTGAAAACGACCGGAAAAAATACTGAAGTATCTTCGGCTATCAATCGTTTGTTGGATCAGGTTCAGGGAAAAAAAGAGCAAAACCTGATAGAAACAATTGCGATCCGTTCTATGGCAAAGGCAATCTATACAACAATCAATGCAGGGCATTACGGATTGGCTTTTGATTATTATACGCACTTTACGTCGCCTATCCGCCGTTATCCTGATATGATGGTACATCGCCTGCTGGATCGTTATGCCGAAGGAGGAAGAAGCGCGAATCAGGAAAAATATGAAGAGCTGTGTAAACACAGTTCGGATATGGAGCAAGTAGCTGCAAGCGCCGAAAGAGCTTCCATAAAGTACAAGCAGGTGGAATTTATGAGCGATAAGATAGGGAAAATATATGATGGGGTTATTTCCGGCATACAAGAGTGGGGTATTTATGTCGAACTTACCGAGAATAAATGTGAAGGGATGATTCCTATTCGCGATTTGGATGATGATTATTACTCTTTCGATGAAAAAAATTACCAGCTTGTAGGACGTCGTTTTCACAGAACTTACCAGCTTGGAGAAGAGGTTGTTGTCCGGATAGCAAAAACAAACTTGGAGAAAAAACAGTTGGACTTTGAATTGATAGAGAAAAAATAGGATATATTCACTTTTTTGTGAATGTTGAAAATAAGTGTTATATTTGTATTAATGAACAATGCGATATGGACATTATCTTTGAAAAGGATTATTTGCGTGAAATATACCAGATGGGCGAAGCAACCAATAAGAAGTACCGCTTTCAGCCGGCTATTGTCCGTAAATACGTTCGTATAATTGATTTGATGATTGACCAACCGGATGTATTGTCTCTGACGAAATATAATTCGTTGAATTATGAGAAGTTGAAGGGAGATAAAGCAGGTCTGTCATCGGTTAGAGTGAACGATCAATATCGCATTGAGTTTGAAGAGAAAATAATTGACAACCAAACGGTTGCCACAATATGTAATATAACAGAGTTGTCAAACCATTATAAATAAAATTATTATGATTACAGTTCCGGGCGTTTTACCCAACATGATTGCAAACAACCTCGAACCGTATGAACCAACACATCCGGGGGTGTTTTTGAAAGATGAAATTGAATATCGTGGTATCTCACAACGTAAACTCGCTGCGGCAATGGATGTGCCTTATACATTGTTGAACGAAGTATTAAATGGCAAACGTCCTGTAAACACGGAATTCGCATTGCTTATTGAAGCTGTATTGGATTTGCCTGCCGAACCGTTGCTTAAAATGCAAGCGCGTTACAATATGATTATAACCAAGCGTAATGTTAAATTTATTGATAAGTTAAGCAAGATTGGTAAAGTAGCCGCTATGTTTTAAAATTAATAACAGGAAGGGCTAATATTTCTTGAATATGAAATACTTACGTCAAAAAATTGACACACGAGACAATGATTATATGGGTGTTCCATCTGACATTAATGTAAAAAATAAATTATAAACAGATGAAAATAAAAAATTAACAGAAGATGAATTATAAAAATGTAAATAAATTACGCTTCTCGGGAGCCTCCATACAAAAAGGATTAGGAGGAATAACCCTTGCTTTTTTTCTGCTTTTTTTGTCTGGGTGTGCTGCAAAAAAGAAAACGGATCTGCAAAATCTCTCCCTTCACGGAAAGGTTAAGCAAATGATCGAATTGCAATACTTGGCAGTAGAGAAGTTTGGTAAAGCCGAAAAGGGCGACCTTTATCGCGAAGATGGATGGGATTTGATTATGAATTTCAATGAAGATGGATATTATTCGAAAATAGAATATCTTGACTCGTATGGCAATGAAGTTGGATATACCGACTATTTGTATAATTCAGATAATGAACTATTTACAGAACAAAACTATGATGCAGCAGGAGGTTTCAGCGATAAGAAAGTTTTTTCATACGACGATAAAAAACGCGTTACTCAGATCGTGGGATTCAATAATGCCGACGGTTTGAGCGGTTCGATCCTGATAGAATATAATGAAAAAGAGAATTTAATAGTTGAGGCTTCTTATAATTTCAGGGGTAAACTTCTGGGCAAGGAGGTTCGTAAAGTAGATAAAAACGGCTTCCCGGTTGAAACAAAAATTTATAATGGCGAAGAGAAGTTAATCAACTACCGGAAGGAAAAGTTTGATAAGAACGGATCACGGGAAGAGTTATCTGTTCTTTCTCCTGACGGGGAAGTCCTGATGAGAGTCTTTTTTAAATATGATAAAAATGAAAACCTCATTTCTCAGGAAGGTACGGACGAAGCCGGAGAAGCATTTTTGCCTATCCGTTATGAATATGAGTTTGATAAACAGGGGAATTGGACTAAAAGAGTCGAATATGTAGGAGACAAACCTACTTCATTGCTCGAAAGACAATTTGAGTATTATGAATAAAAACATAATACAATTGATGCAAATAACACAAATTAATTATATCCGCTTAAATTCGTGTTATTTGCATTCAAAAGAACTTCCGGTACATCCTTTCTTATTCGTACTTAATTGATTGTACCGGACAGTTTTTAGCTGCTTCTTTAATTTTCTCTTCGTAAAGTGAAAAATCTACATTCTCTTTAACTTCCGATTTGTCGTGTATTACAAACACTTCCGGACAAATGTTTTCACTGATTCCGCAAGCGATACAATCGTCGGTAACCCATACTTTTTTTATTGCCATATCTTTTTGTATTTAAGTTGTTTGCCTGAAATTCAGAAATAAATCTGAATCAAAATCTGTTGTCTGAATTAAATCCGAACTATTTCGTTAAGCAAAGAGCAGAAACAAAATTTATTTTGGTTATGCCGTTGCGAGAAATAGTCGAATGAAATTCAAGGATTTACACGTTTATAGCTAAATGTTTAAGGCTTTCTATATTCGACTCCGAATGGAGTCGTACAAATTAGAACATCATTTTTCTATAAACATACAATACCTTCGGTATTGATAATAAGGCTTCCTTATATTGAAATCACATTGTTTATTGTGCTAATCTGCAAATAATAATACCTATAAATGTTTTTTAGCTTGAAAAGCTATATTTTCATAACCACAGGTTGCGCTACGCTTACCTGTGGTTACAAAATAAATATAATATCTGCCTGAAAGGCAGGACAGAGCGATACAAATAAGTTCTGCCTTTAGCTCCGCTGACCGTTGGTTCAGGCAGAGTGTTATTATTTACACATCTCAGGTCATGACCTGAGGTTATGAAAATATAGCCCATTCGGGCTAAAACGGGACAATATTTTACATTGAACTCATTTTTATGGGTGCTTTTGCAGATAAGCAATTTCTATATTGTATAGAATAAACAGCTCCTATAGGAAAATGTTCATATAGAATATTCTTAACTCTGCTTTTTTATTTAAAGCAATTCTAAATAAGAACAGATAAATTGAATACCTTTGTGAAAATCTATAAGGCGTTATTTTAATGAGGTTATCCGAATTACAGACAGGAGAGAAGGCAATTATTGTAAAGGTTCTTGGTCATGGCAGTTTTCGCAAGAGAATTACCGAAATGGGATTTATACGCGGAAAAGAAGTTGAATCGATTCTCAATGCCCCTCTTCGCGATCCCATCAAATATAAAATAATGGGTTATGAGGTTTCTCTCCGCAAGAGCGAAGCCTCTCTTGTAGAAGTGATGAATATTGAAGAGTTCAATGCGCTGGAAATAAAAAATAAGTACCACGGCGTTTTGGAAGAAGACCGTAAAACCCTTATCGAAGAAGTGGTGCGGGAGAAGCAAAAGATCATCAATGTTGCTTTAGTGGGCAATCCGAACAGCGGAAAGACAAGCCTTTTTAATTATATCTCCAGATCCAACGAACATGTAGGCAATTACAGCGGAGTCACCGTTGAAGCCAAAGAAGGCTTTTTTCAGTCGCAGGGATATAAATTCAGGATTATAGACCTGCCCGGAACCTATTCGATGTCCTCCTATTCTCCCGAAGAACTTTACGTTCGCCATCATGTTGTAGAAGATACTCCCGATATCATTATAAACGTAGTCGATGCATCCAATTTGGAGCGAAATCTTTATCTCACAACCCAGTTGATAGATATGAATGTTCCGATGGTGATAGCCCTGAATATGTATGATGAGCTTGAAAAAAGCGGGAATAAACTGGATTATTTGCTACTTGGCAAACTATTGGGAGTTCCGGTAGTCCCTACGGTCAGCAGGACTGGATTCGGGATCGACACACTGTTTCATGTGGCAATTAACCTGTACGAAGGATGCAACTTTTTCAATTCCAACGGAGAGATCAATCCCGAACTTTTCCTTCGCGAGTTTGAGTATCATCCGCAACATAAACACGAGCATCCGAAAGGAGAGGAGCACCCGATGATTTATGAAGTGTTCCGCCATATTCATATCAATCACGGACCAGAGTTGGAGAGCGCCATATCATGCATTCAGGCAGCTATTCAAAAAGAAGAATCTGTCAGGGCGCAATTTTCTACCCGATTCCTTGCTATAAAATTGTTGGAAGGCGACAATGAAATTACGCAAATTGTCCGAAAATTTGAGAACGGAGATGAAATTCTGTGTATCCGCGATTCGGAAGAAAAACGCATCTCTGCTTTATTGAAAGAAGATACGGAATCTCTGATCACAAATGCAAAATATGGCTTTATTGCCGGAGCTTTAAGGGAGACATTTACCGAAAATGAAGCGGAAGTAAGAAAGGAAACCCGGATTATAGATTATTTTGTTACTCACAAAGTATTCGGTTTCCCAATCTTTTTCCTGTTTATTTGGATAATGTTCGAATGCACATTCAAACTGGGAAGCTATCCCATGTCTTGGATCGAGAGCTTGATTGGCTGGATTAGTTTAGTGCTGGGCGAACAGATGGCGCAAGGTCCTTTTAAAGATTTGCTGATAGATGGTATTATTGGCGGAGTAGGAGGTGTTATCGTCTTTCTTCCCAATATCTTAATCCTGTACCTGTTTATATCCTTTATGGAGGATTCGGGTTATATGGCGCGGGCTGCGTTTATTATGGACAGGGTAATGCGCAAGATGGGATTGCAAGGCAAATCATTTATTCCCCTGATTATGAGTTTTGGTTGTAATGTTCCCGCGATAATGGGAACACGCATCATCGAGAATCGTAACAGCCGGATGATTACAATGTTGATAATTCCATTTATGTCTTGCGGAGCCAGACTGCCTATCTATTTATTGTTTGTAGGGATTTTCTTTCCCCAACACGGCAGCCTTGTTTTACTGCTCCTTTACCTGTTGGGTATATTGACGGGAGTATTTGTTTCCAAATTTTTGCGGAGGTTTGTTTTTAAAGAAGAAGAGGCTCCTTTTGTCTTGGAACTTCCTCCATACCGTATGCCGACTTTTCGTTCGGTTATTGTCCATGTTTGGGATAAGACAAAACAATATTTGAAGAAGATGGGAGGAATCATTTTGGTAGCATCTATCCTGATTTGGTTTTTGAGTTACTTTCCTCGCCACACGCAAAAAGGTGATGTTTTGGAACAGGAAATAACCCAAACCGAGAATCTTTACCGGAATAAGATTACAAACTCTACGGATAAAAAAGAGATAGAAAATTTCCAATTGGCTTTGACTCAAAAAAGGGACAGCCTTTCGTTTTTACAAGATCAGGATCAAAAAAAGAATTCTTATATAGGATATCTCGGACGCGTTGCCGAACCGGTTATCCGTCCGCTTGGATTTACATGGGAGATGGGAGTTTCCCTTATTTCGGGAATAGTCGCCAAGGAGACTATAATCAGTACATTAGGCGTGCTTTATACCGGAGACTCGGATGCGGAATCGGTCTCCCTTCCCGAAAAATTGAAAACAGTAAGGAATGAGGCGGGGGAACTTGTCTATACACCATTGGTAGCATTTTGTTTTATGCTGTTTGTTTTGTTGTATTTTCCATGCTTCGCATCGGTGGTGGCAATCAAGAATGAATCCGGCGGATGGAAATGGGCGCTTATAGCCGTATTCTATACTTGCGCTTTGGCTTGGATTGTTAGCTTTGTAGTATATCAAGCGGGGCGTTTTTGCGGGTTTTAGGGAAATAGAAATGTTCAAAGATGTAATGACTTTATTATGATACAGGAGATAATAGTTTACATAATTGTAATATGTGCAGTGGTTTATATTTTCCGGCGTATTTTCGGAAAGAAGAAAGAAAATCCATGCGGCAGTTGCACAGCATGTTCGGAAAAAGAAAAACAGGAAAAAGATAAATTATCTTGTGATTGCCCTTTGAAAAATCAATGTCAGGGAAGAAAGAATAAGGAACTGTAATATCTGATTTACGGGTAAAAAAATCTTATTTTCAATGCCAAGGTGTTGAAAATTTATAGAAAAAAATGACAACTTTATTTATACGGCTCGGAAGGAGTCGAATATGGAAAGCCTTAGCTATAAACGTGTAAATTCTTCGGATTTAATTTATAATAGAAAAAGGTTGAATAAAAAGAGCTTGTCTTTTGAATGCGCATAATCTGTATTTACATAGGTAATAAGAGAATACAAACCAATTAAACAGTTGATTTTAAATATAAAATCTGCGCTATTTGCGTCATCCGCGTTTAAAAAGACTCTTGAAATAGTTACTTCTTTTTTCTGACACATTGTGAACGCCGTTTATTCCGAATATAATGTAATGGATTCAGCTATTATAAACTACTGAGGCACGGAAAACGCAGAGAAAAATCTCTTTGTTCACCGTGCCTCAGTGATTATTGTTATTTACTTGATATTAGATCAAGCTCATTTCGCTCAATACTGCATTAGTAGCTTTAACGGCTACTGCGCTATCATTGAATAATTTCTTTTCGTCGTCTGTCAATTCGATTGAAACGATTTCTTCGATACCGTTTTTGCCTAAGATTACAGGAACACCGATGCAAAGATCAGATTGTCCGTATTCGCCTTCAAGCATTACAGAGCAAGGAATCATTTTCTTTTGGTTCTTGATGATAGATTCAACTACGAATGCTCCTGCTGCACCCGGTGCATACCATGCAGAAGTTCCTAATAATTTAGTTAACGTAGCTCCTCCAACCATAGTTGAGTTAACCACTTCCTGCAATTTTTCAGCGCTTAATAATTTTGATACCGGAATACCTTTATAAGTAGCCAAACGAGCTAACGGAATCATAGTTGTATCTCCGTGTCCGCCGATTACCATACCTTCTACTTCGTTAGCATTGCATTCTAATGCTTCAGCCAAGAAATATTTGAAGCGTGAGCTATCCAATGCACCACCCATACCGATAACTTTGTTTTTAGGCAATTTAAGCGATTTAAGTGCAAGATAAGTCATAGTATCCATAGGGTTTGAAATAACAACCAAAATAGCATTTGGAGAGTATTTCAAGATGTTTTCACAAACTGATTTTACAATATTTGCATTTACTCCGATTAACTCTTCACGAGTCATTCCCGGTTTACGAGGAATACCGGAGGTAATAACTACAACATCAGAATTTGCAGTTTTAGCATAGTCGTTGGTGCAACCAATAAGAGTTGAGTCAAAACCCAACAATTGTGCTGTTTGCATCATATCCATTGCTTTCCCTTCAGAAACACCTTCTTTAACATCAAGCATTACAACTTCGTCTGCTACTTCATTGAAAGCAAGTACATTAGCGCATGTTGCTCCTACATTCCCTGCGCCTACTACGGTTACTTTTGACATAATAATAAATTTATTAGATATTTGGTAATTTGTTTGTTGACCTTTTTTCTAAGACACACAAAATTACAATTAATTCAGACTTGGCAAAAATTTTGTAAAAGATATTTTTATACCAAAAATGAAAAAGAATTTTTGCATTTTTGAGTATCATTTTTTTATTTCGGTTGCGATTTATATCCGTAAAATTAACTGACTAATTGACTAACTGATTAATCGATTAGATTATCTATGTTTGAAAAAACTTTGCGTCTTTGCGCGCTTTGCGACTTCGCGTTAAAAAAGGAAAGCGCTTGCGCTTAATTTCTAGACGCGAAGTCGCAAAGCGCGCAAAGACGCAAAGGGTAATATTAATATGATTTCGATATAAAAACGCTTTATTATCTTATAAAAATCAGGCTTTTCAAGCCTCTGATATATAAAAAAACATTTTTATAAAACATGATATGGAAAAACTGAAATTATATGTGAATGAACTATGTAAATGTAGCGGCAAAGAAGAGCAGGTAAGAATGCTTCAGAAAATCAATCAATTACTATTGACCGATTATATGCTGGAAATTGACGGTAATTTCAGGATATATCCCATCGAAGTGGAGGCTTACTACTACAATGAAAATTTTCGGGATAAATGTGTTCATCAAAATAAATTGCAAAAGGAGCGGTTCGGCAAATTGTATTTTCATAGGGCGGGAGAGTATTTTCTTTACGACAGGGGAGGTGTTGACCTTTGCCTGTCTGACGGCAATTTCTTTTTGGGTATCCTGGTAAGAAGCGCTTGGGTCAATAATGAAAACCGGCCTGAGTGTGGCCCGGGCAGATTGGTGCGAAGGATTGTACGGCACTTATGTAAAGATGATTCTATCACAAAGATAACTGAAAAGGAGGCTTTGAAAATCAATGAAATTGAAGGGAAAAATAATATTCTTGTCCGGGCATTGAACGACAAAAGAAAAAAAGATTCTATTGTTTTCAACTCCACGAGGTTTGGAATTAATCCAAGAGTTCATCCCGAATATGCCCCATACAAACTCCGTTCCTTGATTGAATTGAAAGAACCAAATCACTCTTTTAAAGAGAAAGAAAAGGTGGCGCTATTTTATATGAAAGATAATAATATTGATGCCGGAGAGCTAAAATCAATTTTAGGTTATACCTCAAAAAAAATCCTTGAAAAGTTAAGTGAAAAATAGATTTACTTGTAGTGTATTCGTAACTAATACGTAGTTCAATTTTCTCCTTTTTCTGTGATATTTGAATAATAAGTTATAATTTTGCAAATTGTTTTAATAAAACCGATAATTAGGATTCGTTTTTTCGGATTTTGATTGTTGGTGTTATGTGAGAAATATAAAAAAGGTAGAGTTTTACATAATAATTTTTTAAGAATCATGGCGTATAATATTATGACAGCCGAAGAGGCTGCACATTTTGTAAAAAATGGTAATAATGTAGGGTTTAGCGGGTTTACTGCTGCGGGAGCTCCGAAGATGGTGCCTTCTGCTATTGCTAAAATGGCGGAACAAGAGCATGAGAAAGGAAAAGAGTTTAAAATCAATGTATTTACAGGCGCTTCGACCGGAGATGCATTGGATGGAGCTTTGACAAGAGCTAAAGCGATTGACTTTAGAACGCCTTATCAGAGTAATAAGGACATGAGGAACGCAATAAATACGCAGGAAATCCACTATGCCGATATGCACCTTTCCCAGTTGGGACAGGAAATCCGCTATGGTTTTTATGGAAAAATTGATGTTGCTATCATTGAAGCTGCCGATGTAAATGCAGACGGTGAAATTATCCTGACTTCAGGTGTTGGTATTACTCCCACTATTGCCCGCTTGGCAGACACAATTATTATTGAGCTGAACAAAAAGCATCCGAAAGAATTGCGCGGCATGCATGATATTTATATTCCTAATGATCCTCCTTACCGTGAAGCTATTCCTATCTATAATGTAAGTGATCGTGCAGGAAGCCCGGTATTGAAAGTAGATCCGAAAAAAATCGTAGCAATAGTAGAAACCGATTTGAGCAATAAAGTTGAAGGATTCTCTCCGATAGACGATGTTACTGCTAGAATTGGCGAAAATGTGGCGACTTTTCTTGCTTCCCAATTGAAAAAGGGATTGATTCCAAAAGAATTTCTGCCGATTCAATCGGGTGTAGGAAATGTGGCTAATGCCGTTTTGGGCTCATTAGGTAAGAATAAAGATATTCCGGTATTCACAATGTATACCGAAGTGATACAGGATGCTGTTATTGACTTGATGAAAGAAGGCAGGATATCTTTTGCCAGCGGATGCTCTCTTACTGTGAGCGATCCGGTGATGGATGAAATTTATGGAAGCCTTTCTTTCTTTAAGGATAAATTGATTCTTCGTACGATTGAAATATCCAACAATCCGGAAGTTATCCGCAGATTGGGATTACTGACAATTAATACGGCATTGGAAGCCGATATCTTTGGAAATATCAATTCTACACACGTTCTTGGAACAAAAATGATGAACGGAATCGGTGGCTCGGGAGATTTTACACGCAATGCATATATCTCTATCTTTACTTGTCCGTCGATTCAGAAAGAAGGAAAGATAAGTCCTATTGTGCCGATGGTGAGCCATACAGACCATAGCGAGCACTCTGTAAAGGTGTTGATTACCGAACAGGGGATTGCCGATCTTCGCGGAAAATCGCCGATCCAACGTGCAGAAGCGATCATCGAAAACTGTGTTCATCCGGACTACAAACAATTGATGTGGGATTATTTGAAGTTGTCTAAAAAGTTACATACTCCTCATACTCTGCAAGCAGCCTTCGCTATGCATTGTGAATTTGCAAAAAGCGGTGATATGCGTAATACAAATTGGGGATTATAATTTAAACGGTAAAAAGCCATATATCCTGATAAAAAAGATGCCCACAAAGGCATCTTTTTTTGTTAAGCTTTATTTGTAAACTATTGAAAATATTGATTTCTAATATGTTAAATAAAACGATTTGTTTGTTTTTCCGGTAAATAGTTTCTAATTTTCAAAACATGGAAAAAAAGTTGTAATTTTTAATCGATGAACTATGAAAACCTTGAAAAAAACTCCGGAAAAAGGAAATTGGGGGTTGACTCAAATCTCCAGATTTCTGAAAATGAAGAATGAATCGTATGCTGAGACTGTGTTGCGGAATAATTTAGCGAAGAATTTTCCGGTTAAATTTGAACGTTTTATACCTGTCTCCTCTTTTATTGCCGATTTTTATTGCGAAAAGGCAAAGTTGATAATTGAATTGGAAAGTAAAGCCCAAAGCCTCCCGAAAGAAGTTTTATATTCGGAAGAAAGGGCAAAAGAATTGGAAGCTAAAGGAATCCGAATCCTTAAATTCACTAATTATGATATATTCCATGACTTGAAAAAAGTTCTGACGCGAATAGAAAGTGAATTGAAGGAGAGAGCAGAAGATTATTTACCATCAAAAATTTACTCTTAAGAAGGATAACAACGATAAGTGATGAAGTGATAAGTGATGAATAAAAAGTTACTTATCACTTCATCACTTATCACTTATCACTTATCATTGAAGGGAAGTATCTCTATCCAATAATCATCCGGATCATTAATAAAATAGAGCCCCATTGATTCGTTTTCAAAGCATACCCATCCCATTTCCTTGTGGAAGTTGCGTACTTCATTGTAATCTCCGTCAACCCGCATGCACAAATGACTTTCATTTTCTCCCAACTCGTATGCCTCTTTATGCTCTCTCAACCATGTAAGCTCCAATAAGAAGCCGGAATTCCCATCGTGAAGATAGACGATTATAAACGAACCGTCAGGCGAGGTCATTCGCCTCTTCTCTTTCAAACCTAAAGCTTTTTCATAAAAGGCGATGCTTTTGCTTAAATCCGTCACATTTATATTAAAATGGTCAAATCTGCTTTTTATTTCCATGATGAATAGTTGTTGTAAATAAGATGATTAGAAATTAATTGCAATGATCTTAAATTGTCAGAATTCAAAATTTTCTCCGCATTCGTGAATTGAAAGGAAACGGCTTTTGTGTGCTTCTGCAAATTCCTTGAAAGCATTCGCTTTATTATAATTGAATCCGAAGTGCATGGGAGCAAAAACGCCCGTTTGTATAGTTTCGACAAACTGTTCCGCACCTCTCATATAGTCTTTCCCAAGTTGCGGATCAACAGGAAACATAGCAAGGTCAAATGACGGATATGCTTTTACCAGTATCTTTAATTTCCGCAGAAAACTTGTTTCTGCCGTGCGAATCTCTTCTTGGGTTGACTCTTCGTTCCAATGCCAATTATTAAAATCTCCGGCGTGAAAAATACGTTTGCCTTCAGCTTCAATAGCAAAAGAAATCCCAATGTCAGTGGAGCCAAAAGCTTTTACCTGTAAGTAATTATCGGAGTAGAGATCTTTTTTATCCAGATAAGAGATTTGAAAATTTTGCGAACTATTTTTGATAGTTTCGAGAATATCGGAAGATAAGATATATTGGATATCGGGTCGTTTTTCACACCAAGTAAGTATTTCCGGATTAAAATGATCCGGATGGGAATGCGAGCTTAATACATATAATTTGTTGGTTGATTGCAGAAAATGTTGATGGACATACCCATCGTTGGATGATTCTGTATCTCGCCAATAATCAATCAAAATTGAATATCCATTGCCTGAAATAACAAATCCGCTATGAAAAATGTAAGTCAATTGCATAAAGAGTTTTTTAGCAAACAAGTGAATGAGTAGACAAGTTAACGAGTAAACGAGAATAAAAATAAAATGCCAGCAATTTGTTTACTTGTCTACTCGTTAACTTCAAAGATAAGAATTTCCATTGTCAATAGGTCAATAGTTAGTAAACGGTTTTGAAGCGGCTCTCCGATTCCTGTAATTATTTTGATGGTTTCGATGGCTTGTAATGTGCCGATTACTCCCGGTACGGGACCCAGTACTCCTTTAACAGCCGGATTATCCATAAGAACGGAATCGTCCTCCGGATATAGATCCCGGTAACGGCAACTGTTTTTCAAGTTGAAAACAGAAACTTGTCCCTGAAATTCGCCGATGCTGCCATATACATAAGGAATATTGAGTTCGGCAGAGATTTCATCCATTAAATAGCGCGTGGAAAAATTATCGCAGCCGTCTATGATTAAGTCATATTGCAAAGCAATCTCTTGTCCGTTTTCTTTATTGAACCGGCATGGATAACAATCTACTTCTATGTTGGAATTCAGTTCGAGCAATCGTTTTTTCGCACATTCAACCTTCGGTTGTCCTATTTCGTTTTCTTTATATAAAATCTGGCGTTGCAGATTATTCTCCGATACAACATCTGGATCGACCAATCCGATTCGTCCAACTCCTGCTCCTGCAAGATAAAGGGCAATAGGCGAGCCTAATCCTCCCACACCAACCAGAAGAACCTTTGCCGAGGCTAATTTTCGCTGACCCTCTTCTCCGACTTGGGGAAGCATCGTCTGGCGTGAATAACGTAGCTTTAATTGAGAACTATTTATTATCATCTTTTCAATAATATTTCTTCCATACCTAAAACTTTCACCTTTCAATTCTCCCCTTTCAACTAAATTGAGTCCAATCTTTCCAGATTGCTTCCCTCCCCAACTTCCTTAACTCCGACTCAACCTCTTTGGCTGTCCGTTCGTCGCTGACATGAAACTGTTCAAGTGTTTTCGGGTAGGAAAAATAACCTCCCGGTTCGGTTTTGCTTTCGGCGCTCATGGTAGTCACGCCGAGGGTTGCCATGTTATTCCGGAATTGGGCATTTTCTCTCGTAGAATAACTAATGTCTACGTCGTGATCGAAAATACGGAAAGCAAATGTAAGTTGTGCCATTTCCTTGTCGCTAGCCTGTACGTTGGGTTGGAATCCTCCGTTTTCGGCTACGCGCATGCGGGGAAAATTGATGCTGTATTTGGTTTTCCAGTAGTGCTTTTGGAGGTAACGGAGGTGGTATGCCATCATTGTCATATCCGTACGCCACTCTTCGAGTCCTATCAAGGCTCCTAATCCGATAGAGTGCACTCCGGCTTGTCCCATCCGGTCAAATCCGTTGACCCTCCATGCAAAGTCTGCTTTCATTCCTTTTGGATGATAGACATTATAACGGGCTCTGTTGTAAGTCTCCTGAAAACAGATAACCCCGTTTAACCCATGTTCAGTTAATTCGGCATACTCTTCTGCCTTCAGCGGCATCACTTCTATTTTTAGATTGGAGAAATAGGGTTTTGCCAAATCCAATGCTTTTGCAATGTAAGGCACTCCTGCCGCAGAAGGATTTTCGCCTGTAACGAGAAGAATATTCTCGAAAGGGGCTAATTTCTTAATGGCTTTGTATTCATTTACAATCTCTTCTTCTGTCAGGATAGTCCGTTTCATTGGATTGGATGCATGAAATCCGCAATAAACACAATGGTTTCGGCATGAGTTGGTAAGATACAACGGAACAAACATTGAAATAGTCTTTCCGAAACGTTTCAATGTGTATTTTTGGCTTAATTGTGCCATCGTTTCCAGATACGGTTCGGCAGCAGGAGAGATAAGCGCCATAAAGTCGTCTATGGTTAATTGATCTTTGGCTAATGCCCTCCGGACGTCGGCTTCTGTTTTTGAATAGATGGATTTGGTGGTCTCTTCCCACGAAATCTTTTCAAGTTCCTGACTAAACATATTTGTTTTTTGTTGAATTCAATTGTTTTAATGTATTACGTATCGTGGATTGTACCCCTTTCGAATAATATGCAGGTTGGGCACTTTCCAATATGTGCCTGAATTCCCGTAACAGTTCGGGCTCTTTCTTACAAAGCTCATAAGCCATTTTTATGCATTGGGCTTGTATGGCTATCGGTTCGTGAGGAGAAAGCATATTATTCAGGCAAAAATTTAAAAACTCTACCGAGATTGGTTCCTCCGGCGGAAGGTGCAATAGTATATTGAGCAGACAACGTTTTGTTCCGTCATTAGTACAATGTATTACTCGTTGCATCAATTCGGAACGTTTATTGATAAACCATTCGGGGTATTGATAGGAAACTTTTTCGCATATCCATGTGGCGCGCCAAGCTACTTTGGGATTGGTATCGCAGGAAAGGCTGTACAATTCGGGAAGTTTTTCCGTATTCTCCATTATCCAAAAGAAATATTTCTCGGCAAAAGAGTTGACGAGCGGCCCCGAAAGTTCTTCTTTTAAATTTTGTATTGTATCCATAATACGTTTGCTTCCTAAATTAGAATAATTGTTATAAATGCCTGAAAATCGGAGTTATATTATTGTATTTAAGATATACTTTTATACATTTATTAGCTCATTGACAGACTGGTAACTTGTAATTGCTTAATTCTCAACTTTATTGCAATTCTTTAAGTCGCGGCTTAATTTCATTGCACAGAAATTAGGTCCGCACATAGTACAATATTCGCCATCTTCGTGGTGTCCGGCTTTAAAGTATTCTAAAGCACGTTCGGGGTCGAGGCTCAGGTTGAACTGGTCTTTCCAACGGAATTCATAACGGGCTTTGCTTAATGCATTGTCGCGGATTGCAGCTCCCGGATGGCCTTTTGCAAGGTCTGCTGCATGTGCTGCAATTTTGTATGTAACGACGCCTGTCCGCACGTCCTCTTTATTTGGTAACCCGAGGTGCTCTTTCGGAGTTACGTAGCAAAGCATGGCTGTCCCCAACCAACCTATTTGAGCTGCGCCTATGGCGCTCGTTATGTGGTCGTATCCCGGGGCAATATCGGTAACCAAAGGACCTAACGTGTAAAATGGAGCGTTATGGCATGCCGAAATCTGACGTTCCATGTTTTCCTTGATTTTATGCATCGGGACATGTCCGGGACCTTCGATAAAGGCTTGTACGTTTTTATCCCAAGCACGGAGAACAAGTTCGCCCAGTGTCTCCAATTCGGCAAACTGTGCTTCGTCGTTTGCATCATAAGTGGAGCCCGGACGCAGACCGTCGCCCAAGGATACGGCTACATCATACTGCGCCAGAATGTCGCAGATTTCGTCGAAATGCTCATAAAGGAAACTTTCGCTTTTGTGTGTCAGACACCATTTGCTCATAATGGAACCTCCTCGCGAGACAATGCCGCAAAGACGTTTGTCCGCCAAGTGTACATTTTTGAAACGGATTCCTGCATGTATCGTAAAGTAATCTACACCCTGCTCACATTGTTCGATAAGGGTGTCTTTGTAAATATCCCAAGTGAGATCTTCTACTTTACCGTTTACTTTTTCCAATGCCTGATAGATAGGTACGGTTCCTACCGGAACAGGGCAATTACGAATAATCCATTCGCGCGTTTCATGTATATTGGCTCCTGTGGACAGATCCATAAGGGTATCACCTCCCCACTTGCAACTCCATACGGTTTTTTCTACCTCTTCGTCAATACTTGAACTGGTGGCGGAGTTTCCGATGTTTGTATTTATTTTGACGAGAAAATTGCGGCCGATAATCATCGGTTCTGCTTCCGGATGATTAATATTTGCCGGAAGAACAGCTCGTCCGGCTGCAATCTCGTCGCGGACAAACTCGGGAGTGATATGTGTTTTTATGCCCAATTCGGAGCAATTCATGTTTTCGCGAATGGCAACATATTCCATTTCGGGAGTGATGATGCCTTGTTTGGCATAGTACATCTGTGAAATCTGTTTTCCTGCTTTTGCACGGAAAGGCAATGTAATATGTTCAAAGCGGAGGTGATCAAGGCTTTTGTCATTATGGCGCATTTGCCCGTATTCCGAACTGATTTTAGTCAGCCGCTCCACATCATTACGGTCAAGAATCCATTTTCCCCTCAGGCGGGGAAGTCCTTTTTTAAGGTCGATATTGATCGATTCATCACCAAATGGCCCGCTTGTATCATATATATATACATCCTCATTCTCCTGTATTGTTTCTTTTCCGTCTGTTTTTTCAACTGTCGGAGTTAATTTGACTTTTCGCATTCCTACTTTGATTTCCGGGAAAATAGTTCCCTGTCTATATACTTTATCACTGTTCGGAAACGAAATCTTTATATCCTTTTTCATATACAAATAGTTTTACTTAAATACAGAGTTATTTAATATCCTGATAGGAATTGTATGGAACTCTGTTTTTTGATTTAATTTAAAAAAGAAGTGAGTGGCGAGCTTGCATTTGCAGTGAAGCTAATGCTTCCAAGTCGGGCTTCATAAGCCATCCTTCCGGCGATAACGGCATCTTTAAAAGCTTTTGCCATCATGACCGGGTCTCCGGCTACAGCTATCGCTGTATTTACAAGTACGGCCGAGGCTCCCATTTCCATTGCTGCGGCAGCATGGCTTGGCGCTCCGATTCCTGCATCTACCACTACCGGAACGTTTGATTGCTCAATGATAATGCGAAGGAAATCTTCTGTGCGCAATCCCTTATTTGTCCCGATAGGCGCTCCCAATGGCATTACGGTTGCTGCGCCCGCCTCTTCCAATCGTTTACAAAGAACGGGATCTGCCTGGCAATAGGGCAAAACAATGAATCCCAGTTTTACTAACTCTTCAGTTGCTTTCAATGTTTCAATAGAATCCGGCAACAGATAACGTGGATCGGGGTGAATTTCCAGTTTTAACCAGTTTGTCCCGAAGGCTTCACGCGCTAGCTGTGCAGCAAAGATTGCTTCTTCCGCATCGCGTACTCCGCTTGTGTTCGGGAGTAGCTGGATATTCGGATGGACAATATGGTTGAGCATATCGTCCTCACGGTTATCCATGTCAATACGTTTCATTGCCACGGTTACCATTTCTGTTTCCGACGCTGAAATGGATTCTTTCATTAATTCATTGGAACTGAATTTTCCTGTCCCGAGAAAGAGTCGGGAACTGAATTCTTTGTTGGCGATTATTAAATTTTGCATTGTATTTTGTTTGTTGATATTATAATTTGTATTGTATAATCACATATATGCCTGATAGTTGATAGGATTTATCCTATTCTGGGTAATGTCATGGCTTCGCCATTTTTTAGTCCAGAAGGGACGAAATTATTTAGCATAGGATGTTAATCCTATGCTGTAATTATGATTATAGTGCAATTGTGTAATATTCATCACAATTTTCACTTTTCAACTTTCACTTTTCAACATGATTTCGGGGCTATGGAAAAATTATTTTTGCAATTTTTTCTGTTTCCTTTATAGGATCTTCTGCATTGAGTATCGTGCTTGAAAGTGCAATACCATTGGGTCCTGACTGCAAGATATCAGCTATGTCGTTTACCGTAATTCCGCCGATAGCTACAATCGGAATATTAATCCCGTTACTGCGGCAATTCCATACAATATTGCGGTAGCCGTCTAAACCGAGAGTAGGAGACAGATTTTTCTTTGTTGTCGTAAAACGAAACGGCCCGCAACCGATATAGTCGACACTATCCTTTATGGATAGAATATCGTCGTACGTATTGCATGTTCCACCTATAATGAATTGATTCCCGAGAATTTTCCGGGCTTCGGCAGGATTCATATCGTTTTTCCCAAGATGCACGCCATCTGCGTTTACTTTTTTACAAATCTCAACGTGATCGTCGATCAGAAAGATGGCATTGTATTCTTTGCAGAGAGGTTTTATTCGCAACGCCATTACTTCTATTTCCTCTAAGGATGCCTCTTTCATCCGCAATTGTATCCATTTGCAGCCACCTTTCAGAGCCAATTCGGCTGATTGGAAATAATTATATTTATCGTTGTAATGAGTAATAAATTGAAAGGGGAATGAATTCATCCAGTCATTTTTTCTTTCTGTATTGCATGAAAGAGAATTATCGGGAGATTTTTGTAATTGTTTCAATAGACTTTTGATTTTGAGAAAACGTTGAACTATATTTTTTGAATTTTCCTCTTTCGGATAATTTTCCGGAAGCGAATTCCATATTGCTCCAAGTAAAGCGATACCTCCAAAATTATAAGAACCTAATAATGGAAGAGTTTTTTCATCAATGCCTCCGAGGGCGATAACTTTTTCATTAATTAAACCCGAGAGGGAGGCTTCGAGAAGTTCCTCATTAGAAAACGATGATTTATATCCGTTTTTTGAAATACAGTCGAAGATAGGACTTAGAAAAACATAATCGTACATATCAATCATTTCCAATTCTGGCATTGAATGACAAGACTTGCTGATTTTTATCTCTTTTGTTCCCTTATATTTCGGATTCCTTTGGTTAAGATGAACCCCACGCACATTATATTGCTCTGCCAACTCGAAAAAATCATGCAGCATGATTCTTTTATGGTACTCTTCCGGAATGGATAAGAGCAGTTGTTCGTACTCTTCTTTTGCCATATCCGGTTTCCGTAAGTGCAAAATCTCTAACCCTTCTTTAAAAAGAGAAATTATATGTTCATTCTCATTTTCTAAGGGCAGTGGAGAAGTTATTATAATGAGTTGAGAGTCTTTTTTCATCTTGTTTGGCGAATTATCGTATTAATTTTCCGGATTAAGAGATTATCCTCCACACACAGCTTTAATCATTGTTACTTTTAATCCCTCTGATAAGATAAAATTATCCCAATCGGAACGTTTGATTACTTTGTTTCCGACGGCAAAGGCAGTTCCTAATGGTTGTAGTTCCAATATATCCAAAAGATTTGTCAAAGTATATCCTTCCGGAATTTCGTATGTTTTGTTATTTATTTCTATCTTCATAATTTATAATGTAAAATGTAGGCAGGAGAGAAAGCTACACGTTTTATAACATGTTCTTGTTTGTTGTTTTAATGATGGAGGTCAGTAGTTTTATCAGCTCCGAACAATCATTATTTATACTATTGAATTGATCTTCTGTGAGATATTCTGTTTCAACTAACAACTCCAGCCAATATTGGGTTTCATGTACTTCCTTGTAAGAAATGTTTAATTTAGCTTTAAATTCGTTTTTAGATATGGCAACAACTCCTTCTCTTATGTTTGCTCCAATACTTGTTCCACTTCGTAATAATTGCTTACTCAGTATAAACTCTTTTTTCTCGTTTTGTAAATATTGATATAAACGGATAATTCTTATTGCGAAATTTTTACTCTTAATCAAAATCACATTTTCTTTCATACAATTACGTATTAAAATTCAAATAGAACGTATACCTATCTCATTATAAATTTTACATTATACATTATAAATTACAGATGCTTTCGGATTGAAAAAATGATTTACAGGCCCATGCCCTTTCCCTACTTCTACATCTTTCCCGGCATAAAGTGCATGGATAATGTAATCTTTAGCAGATATAAATGCCTCTCGCAAGTCTTCTCCCAGAGCCAGATAGGAGGCAATAGCTGAAGATAATGTACAACCGGTGCCATGCGTGTTGCGTGTTTCAATGAATGGAGAACGTATTCCGGAGCCATTTTTTCCTTTTTCGAAAAGCATGTCTACCGATTCATTTCCGGGCAAATGTCCTCCTTTTATCAAAACGGAATTGCACCCTTTCTCTAACATTACTTCTGCTGCTGCTTGCATGTTTTCGGATGATGAAATTTTTATTCCCGTAAATGCTTCGGCTTCAGCTATGTTCGGAGTGACGACAGTAGCCAATGGAAAAAGCAATTTTTGCATGGCTTCTATAGCATCATCAGTGATTAGCTTACTCCCGCTGGTAGAAATCATGACAGGATCCAATACAAAAAAACGGGGATTGAACCGTCTAAGGCATTCACTTATTATCTCTATTGATTCACAATTGTATAGCATTCCTGTCTTTACGGCATCTATCATAAGGTCTTCAAATATAGCCTCTATCTGATCTTTCAAAATAGAAGGCGTAATGCCTTGTATAGAGCGTACACCCAATGTGTTTTGAGCAGTAATAGCAGTAATCGCGCTGCAAGCATATACTCCCAAAGAAGAAATAGTCTTGATGTCAGCCTGGATTCCGGCGCTTCCGCTACTATCAGATCCTGCGATGGTTAAAACGGTTGGATAATGATTCATATAGAGTTGAAAATTGAAAGTTGAAAGCTGAAAATGAATAATTGGGCAAATTAAATTGTGTAATAAAATTCTTTTGCCAAGAATATATTCTAAACTTTCAATTTCTGAAATGAAACAATAAAAAGAGTTTTACTCTCAGGCTGCAAATTGAAGTTGGAAAATCTGTTTTTGAAAATTTTGATGAATCTTAAAAACTTTCCTACGCCGGCATTATCCGTACAGGTTCAATGGGTATGATCTCAGCCTGAAAATAAGGCACCCCTTTTTTGGAAATATGGAACAAATATATTATATTTATATTCTGATTATTCAATAAAGTAGAAATTTTCAATTAAGCTTAGGCCTTTTTAACAGATTAGATAAAAATCTATAGAATCACTGATGTATACTTTTATAAAAAAGTAAAAATTTAGTTATATTTTATTTCTTTAGGAAAGTAATTTTATAAAAATAGATAATGAATGGAATCATGCCTAATATTGATACTTACAGAGACTTATATGCAATATTTTAATTAAATGTCTATAAGTGATAGTTAATTAACATATTCGTTTACAATAAAATAAGATTTAAAAGTTATATTTGTATCTATTAATGGGGTTATTTGGAATATCGTTTGATTGGTAAGTTTTTTGCAAAATATTTTATTTATTCAAAATAGTGATTGTAAGTAGTATTTAATAAGAGGGGTTTAAAAATTCACAAAATCGGATGGACTTTAAGTATCTCGGAATGCGTATTTCATGCAGCTATTCGGAGGGAATACATTTAAAAGTTAAAAGTTAGTATATTTTATATTAAGAATAGTAAATATTTATTGCAAATAAGTTATATTTGCCGCAATTTGGTTTTTAAGTTTTAAAGAACAAAGTAATATTTCAAATAAATAATTATAATATTCATTAGTAATGAGAAAGTTTTTATTGTCTTTGACATTATTCAGTGCTGCTTTCGGATTAATGGCTCAGCAACGGACTATCAAAGGGGTAGTTTCGGATCCGGGTGGGCCTATTCCAATGGCAAACGTAGTGATTGAAAACACCACCAGAGGTGCGGCTACGGACTTTGATGGAAAGTATGAAATTTCGGTTTCGGACGGAGAAACATTAGTTTTTTCTGTTACCGGGTTGGTGACTCAGAAAATTAAAGTTGGTCCTAAGACGCCTGCGGTTTTGAATGTAAATTTGAAAGAAGACAACCAAGTGTTAGATGAAGTTGTGGTAGTTGGTTATGGTGTGCAAAGAAGGAGTGATGGTACTGGCGCTTTAGCAAGTCTTAATGAGGCTAAATTGAAAGAAGCAGTTGCTGTTTCTGTAGATCAAGCTTTACAAGGGCGTGTGACAGGTGTTCAGGTTACACAAAGTTCCGGTCAGCCGGGCGAGGCTTCTTCGGTGACTATTCGAGGAATCAGCTCTTTAGGAAAAAACAACACACCATTGTACGTAATAGATGGTATGCCTATGAGCAATCAGGGTGAAGTAAGTTCTAATCCGTTAGCATCCATTAACCCATCGGATATTGTTTCCATGGAAGTATTAAAAGATGCTTCAGCAACGGCTATTTATGGTTCTCGTGCATCTAATGGGGTTATTATGGTTACCACTCGAAAAGGAAAAGCGGGAGAATCCCGAATTTCTTACGAAGGAAATACTTCTGTTTCTCAGTTGCCGAAGAAAGTCGACATGATGAATTTGAAAGACTATGCCGAATATAGAAATGCTGCTATTTCTGTTTTTGGCCCTTCTGATGTGAATTTGCAAAACCCGAGTTTTTTGGGTGAAGGTACCGATTGGCAAGATGAGCTTTTCAGACTGGCATTTTCCCATAGCCATCAGCTTTCGGTTTCCGGAGGAGATGAAAAAACTCAATATGCTATTTCTTTGGGATATGGAGATCAAAAAGGGATTGTGATAAATACTGAATTTCAGCGTTTTAATGGAAGGATAAATTTGGAAACCCAAGCAAAGAAATGGTTGAAGGTAGGAACTAATATGGCTTATACGCATATTAATAAAACATCACTTTCGAATAACGACGATGTAGACGATGAAGGTATCATTATACAAACATTACTTTCTTTGCCTTCCAACCCGGTGAAAGGTATTGATGGAGAATATTCCGGACCTCAAAATGATTATGGAGCGAAATTGAATCCGATCGCGTCAGCCGTACAATCTCCGGTTGAACGTGAAGAACAAAATGTATTGGGTAATATTTATACGCAAGTACAGTTTTATAAAGATTTAATGTGGAGAACGGAGTTTGGTATTGACTATACACGTGCAGAAGAAGAACAGTTTACTCCTACATATAAGTATGGAGCCCTATACAACGACAGGTCTGAGATGAGTCGCTTGGATGCCAATAATTTTACATGGAGGGCAAGTTCTTTCGTAAACTATAATAAAGAATTTAATGTAAGAGACTCAATTATGAACTCGGTTAATGCAATGGTCGGAGTCGAAGCTACCGAATGGTCATATAGAGGAACAACGCCGTCGGTTACCGATTTGTTATCCAATAGTGTACACAGTCTGAATTTAGGTACAGCCGGTGCCATTTCTGAATACAAAGGCTCAGGTTCGATGGCTTCAACATTTGCCCGCTTTGTTTACAACTATGGAAATCGTTACATCTTAACGGCAACAGGACGTTTTGACGGATCTTCCAACTTCGCGGAAGAAAACAGATGGGGATTTTTCCCTTCATTTGCATTGGCCTGGAGAGTTGATCAGGAACGCTTTGCTCAAAGAAGTGAAACTTTCAATAAAGTTTTCTCAATGTTTAAAGCCCGTTTGGGTTATGGACAAACGGGTAATTCAAATGCAACCCCGGCACATATCGGATATGTTACTTTGCAGAAAAATGACGATACAAAAATTGTTCAACAAGTTAATTATACAAACCAGGATTTGAAATGGGAAACAAACTGGCAAATAAATGGAGGTTTGGATCTCGGATTCCTGAATCGTATTACCTTGACAGTCGACGCTTTCTTAAAACAAAATGAAGACCTGTTGTTGGCTCCGACTTTACCAGATTACGTATCTCAATCTGCGGGATCAGACTCCTGGCAGTTTATTGCAGCTCCTTATGTTAACTCTGGAACTATCCGGAACGTAGGATTCGAGGTTTCTATCAATTCGATGAATATCAAGAATAGAAAGTTTAGCTGGGAGACCAACTTTAATTTTACTCAGGTGAAAAATAAGGTGATAAGTACCGGTGCAGCTAAAGAACCGATACCGAGTTCATATAACTATTTAACGGTAAATCAACAACCGAATAGAACACAGGAAGGACATGCGCCTGGTAAATTCTGGGGATATAAGACGTATGGTATAATTCAAAATACAGATGAATTATTGGATCTTCAGAGTCAAGGACGGACTGAAATCGGAACACAGGTAGGAGATATTATCTTCAGTGAAGATATGACTTGGATCGGAGATCCGAATCCAACCTTTACTGCCGGTTTAGGTAATACCTTCTCTTATGGACCATGGTCGTTAACCGTTTATTTAACATGTTCTTATGGTAATGACGTTTTCAATATGACAAAAATGCAATTGGAAGCAGCCAAGAGCGCATGGGTGAATCAAATGACAGAAGTCAAAGATTTTGCCCGGGTGGTAAATAATCCGGATAAAGATATTGTAATGCCTGACGGACAAACTATTAAGTATTATGAAGTCGTAAATTCCAATACTTCCATACCTAGGCCGGATACAGAAGATGCAAATGGTAATGTAGGTAAAATATCGGATCGTTATATAGAAGATGGTTCTTACTTACGTATTCAGAATGTCTCCTTATCCTACTCTTTGTCGCCGGAAATAAACAGAAAATTGCATATAAATAATTTGAAGCTTACCGCTAATGTGCAAAATGTCTATACATTCTCAAATTATTCCGGATACGATCCTGAAGTTGTAAACTTAGGAAAAGGGGTTATTGGACAAGGGGTTGATACAGGTCGTTATCCTTCTCCTCGTATATATTCGTTAGGTCTTAATTTTGAATTTTAATAAATAAGTAAAATGAATAAGTATAAAATAATAATAATTGGGTTATTGGCTTTGTCTTTTACAAGTTGTAAGGACTTTTTAGACAAGCCGTCTGAAGATACTCTTTCAATGAAAGATTATTGTAAAACGGAAGGGGAGTTGAACTCTTTGACCGCGGTTTTATATGGTGGCCTCACATGGAATGGATATTCCGATAAATTTGCATGGTGTGCCCATGAATTGATGTCGGGGAATGTGTATCACGAATTTGGAGATGAAGGACAGTTCTTTTTCATTAACTTTAATAATACAAACCCGATAATGGCAAACGGATATCAGAGTTTGTGCGGTGTTGTGTCAAGAGCTAACAGCTTAATAAATGATATGCCTGAATTGGCTAAGGAAAATGGATTGTCGGACGACCTTATCAAACGTGCGGTAGCTGAGGCTAAAATGTATCGGGGGATGGCTTTTTTCCTTATGACAGAACTCTGGGGTGAAGTCCCGGTTGTTTTGAACAATGCAAAAGTGATCAGTGAGAATCTATCGGAAAAAATTCCCAGAGCGCAAAGAGGATTTATCTATGAATTAATAGAAAAGGATTGGTTATATGCAGCTGAATATCTTCCGGCAGAACGTTGGGGAGAAGGATGGCGGGTAACTCAGTGGGGGGCAAAGGGAATGCTTGCCAAACTCTATCTCACTATGGCTTCATGTCAGAATGATTATGCGCAATATACATGTCCCGATCCGAATGGATATTACCAGAAAGCAAGAGATTATGCCAATGAAGTGTTGGCGGCAAATGGTTTGGAGCCTCAATATAAAGATATTTTTACAATAAGAGGATACAGCAGCGAATCTCTTTTTGCATTACAGTTTAATGATGGTCCTTATGGTGTAGGTTCTTCCAGACAGGTGCAATTCGGACGCTCTAAAATATGGAACGGTAATCTGGATGTTTATGGAGGAGGAAAAGGTCTCACTGTTACGTTGTTTAATTCTTTTGGTATAAAAGATACCCGTAAAAAAGAGACATCTCTTTATAACGATGGAACTGACAATCCGAAATATACTCTTTATAATGGTAAGCAATATATCTATTATATCAATCCGAGCCAGCAATTTGTGATAGAACCTCCTTATGGAACTGAAGATGTCGGATATACCTTGAATGGAGTAAAAAAATATGTTTACGGATATACTCCTACAGGAAATTATTTTTCTTGTCCTATGACGCATGATTTTTTACGTGTAGCTGATGTGATGTTGATTGTGACAGAAGCAGAAATGTATTTGTCCGGGGCTACGGGTGTGGCAGATGAATCGGCGGCATCCGCTGCTTTGATCCCTTTAAACAAGGTAAGACAGAGAGCCGGATTAGATCCCGTATCTTCTATTGCAATGTGTATTCCGGAAACACCGGATCCTATATCGGCTGAATATACGGATGAAGGAGGAAATGTGTTAACGGCAAATTACATGGAATATCTTCCTACTTATGACTTGATGTTGGAAAGACGTTGGGAGTTTGCCTTGGAGAGCCAGACTTGGTTGGATATGAAACGTTTATATTACAGAGACCGTGTTGCTGCTGAACGATTTGTAAAAGAGCAGGATAGGGCTTGGGCATATAAACCAGCGTTAGGATTGGATCATCCGGCTCTTGTTAAGGACGATTATCAAAGACAACATGAGATGTACTTGATGACTAAGGATTATCCGGAAGAAAGTAGACAAGCAGATGAGAAAAAAGTATATTATGAAGATTTGAAATGGTTTTTGCCTCTTCCGAATAGTTTGACTTCGCCGGCATTACAGCAAGCGGCAGAACCTTTTACAAATGCCTTGGATGATAGTGATGAATATGGACGGTATCCTAACTATCCATATTAAGTAGTGTTTATTTAAAAGAAAAATGCAGTATGAAAACAATAAAAAAAGTATTTTTATTTTTGACCTTAGTATGTTTCTTTGGAGGCATACTGGTATCATGCGATGATGATTGCGGATGCGACCCTAGAATTGACTACATTATTACATCCGGACTTTCCAATCCGGAAGATTCATTGATTGTTTCTTCATCTTCGGGAAGTACAATTATTATTGTAGGTGAAAATCTGGGAAGTGTGATTGATGCTCGCTTTGGAAATATTCCGGCAGCACTTAACTCCTCTTTTATTACGGATAATAGTATTATTCTGCAAGTGCCGAGCACTATTGAAAGTACTACGACAGACTTGACTTTGACTACAGCACAAGGTCGTAAATTGGTGTATGCATTTGCAGTGAATATTCCGGCTCCGGTAATAGAAATGTTCTATTCGGAGTTTGTTGAAGCTGGTGATGTATTCCGGATAAAGGGAAAATATTTCTTCTCTCCTAAAGTTTATTTTTATGACGAAGAGGGGAATGAGGTGGAAGCGAAAGTTACAGAATCAACCTCAACAGAGGTGAAAGTAATTGTTCCGGACAAAGCATATCATTCTAAGCCGATCAAGATGGTGACTCAAGCCGGCACTTCTATTTCCAAAATTCGTTTCCGGGATAAACGGAATATTATTATTGATTTTGATGAAATCTGGGGGCGTAGTACCTCTTTGCTTACTCCCGGAGAACCTTTTACATGGAGAGACGAATTTATTGGATTTGCAGGTCTGTTTGACTTGCCTGAAAAGGGTTGCGACGGATGGTATGGTGCAATCAATCAGATTGGATATGTGTCTGATGGAGGTTATCTGAGTACAGATCCGGATAGAGCGAATAAGAAAAATCTATTGGGAGAATTTATTGCGGAAGGAGTTAATAATCTGGTGTTGAAATTTGAGATCTATGTGCCGAAAGAATCTCCTATAAACGGAGTTTCTACAAATATTTACATTACTCCGAGTAATTTTGGAGGAGTAACTGATTTAGGACGTTCTTTGACAAAAAACAAAGGGACAGATTGTGTACCGGGGGCTTTTTGGCACCCATTCCAATTGAGAATAGATAAATCAGATGATACTAGTTGGGAGGTGGATAAAACTAATCCTTGTGCAAAAGAATTTTCCACAGATGGATGGATGACGGTAGCAGTGCCTCTCTCCGATTTTAAATGGAATATAAGCCAATATGGAGTTCATCATGCTTTAAAGACTTTGGGAATACCTGAAGCGTTGGCAGACAGAACATCTCTTGACTTATCTCAATGTTATGAGTTTGCCTTTTTATGGAATCCTCAAGACAATAAGCAGGAAGGTTCTTTTATTGCCTTTTTTGATAATTTCCGTATTGTGCCGGAAGATGGCGGAGGTGCGGTCTTGAATAAGATCGGTGAAAGAATACGTTATTATTGATAACGGTATACGGTTCATTATTGATTCAAAATAATAAGAATATTAAATTTTAAATAAAAATCAGGAAATATGCAATTGATTCATAAATCATATAAGACACTAATCGCAATCGTATTAAGTGTCTTTGTAGCGGGCCTGTTTCAGTCTTGTGAGAAAGAAGCCGACTTCGAATTAAAATCTTTTGGTCCTTCCGGGGTTGTTGTTCGTGGCGGAGAGATTTCTTTTAATGGGGAAAAACTGGATGACGTGATCGAAATTACTCTTCCCGATGGTACCGTAATTGCTAAAAGCAATTTTGTGCTTAGCTCTCCGGAAAAAATTATAGTCCAAATTCCGGAATATTATCCTTTAGGTCTTACAGGTAAGGTGCTTTTGAAACGCTCAAATGGTCAAATCATAGAGACACAAAGCTCTTTTATGGTTTTTAGTTCAATTTCTGTCACTTCGATAGAGCCATCAGGTGAGACAAGCCCGCTTAAACCGGGCGACGAAATCGCTATTAATGGAGTAAATTTGGAAGAGATTGATGCTGTTATTTTTAAAAATGGAACAATCTGTACTGACTTTAAAAAAGACAATACTTTGATTAAAATGATTCTTCCTCATGCAGTGAGCTCCGGAGAACTAACTTTCAGGATGATTGCCGGATATGATGAAAATGGAAATCCGTTCTATTCAGAAGCGAAGGGGCCGGAAATAACGGTGGTAGATCCGGTATTGAGAGAAATAAATGATGAAAGTTTTGTAATTGTACCTCCAGCTTCAGAAGTAAAAATTTCCGGAGATTATTTTGGTGGAATTGACATTGTGAATGGTGCTGTAATTGTGAAATTTGCAGGAAGTGAGGAAGTCGTAACTGGCACAATTGATGTGGCCGGAAATACGTTAACGTTTTCTCTTCCAATTAAATTGCAAGCAGAAACAGAAATGACTATTATTATAAGTGCAAATGGAGGAAAAGAAGTTTCTTCGACAGCGACATTTAAAATTGAGAAAACAGAAGTCACAGGTTATGAGCCGGAATCAGCATGGGAACCGAAAGGTACGGTAATTCTTGTCGGAGATAATTTGAATGCGGTTTCTCGATTGGTTTTGAGTCGGTTTGTTCTGAATGAAGATGGTAGTGAGAGTGAAATTGAGAAAGCAGTTCCGATTACAAAATCGGCAGACGGAAAATCTATTACATTTACTTTGCCGAGCACGTATGGTAGAGATGGGCGTGAAATACCAAAACTTTATCTCTATTCCGGAGGCTATATTTATTACGATTACTATCCTGAAAATTAATACGGAGATAATCGAAAAATTTCTCAAAAAGAGAATGTACTAAGATGCATTCTCTTTTTGTTTTACGGATATAATATAAGCAATGAAATGTATTTTATAAAAACTGTTTCGGATTTAAATTCTTCAAAAGACAATGTGAATAATCTGAAAAAAATTTGTTTTGTGTTACTTTATAAGTATATTTGTCGCTGGTATTTGTATTAAAGAAAAAAGAATATATTACTAATTTTAAAAATTGTTTTTATGAAAAAAATTTTATTATTAACAACATTGTTTTTATCGTTTTTTGCCGTTAATGGGCAAATAAATTTGAACATTGACAATTTGACTTATGGAGATAATGCTCCTTATGAAGATGGATATGTTACATTCCAAAGTGATTGGGAAAGCGCAGGTTGGAGTTTTATGGATGCCGACGGTATGCCTGACGGAACTCTTGCCGGTTTTACTGATTTTACTCTTAAACTTGCAAGTGCATGTGATTTTGAATTTCAAGTTAAAGTAAAATATTATTCTCCGGGTGCGTTAGATCCATGGGAAGCAGGAAAGGTTAATGATTTTGTGGAAAGTGAAAATATTGTTAGTTTAGGAAAATTGTCGCAAGTAGTTTCTTTAGGATATAACCATGCTACTTATGGTTATCATGGACCGGAATTAATTCAGGCTATTTACATTCAGGACCGCGCAGAATATGCTAAATATCCGGATCCTGCTGCAAAAGGAACTGTTTATTTATCTGAAGCATATGTTGAAAATAGTGCTAAAACAGCAATAACCTATTATCAGTTTGAAGTAGGAACAGTAGGTGAGTCATATCCTTCTGTGAATGTTGTTTTGACTACAGATGGTGATTTGGATTTTGTAGATGGTCCGATTGCTTCTTTGTGGCAAGAATCTGTTGCTGCAGTTGTAGCTAAAGGTAAAAATGGTGGTAATGCAATTGAAATCTATATGACAGATTATAATCAAGCGTTGCAACTACCTATTACTCTTCCTGTAGGAACTACGGTAGCTAACATCGAAAGTGTTAAATTTGACCTTTCTATGCCTGCGGCAGCTGCAAATGACGATATATTCAAAGATCTTACGGTTTCAATTGACGGGAAAACCATTAATGCACAGGGTGTTTATGGTCAAATTGCTGCGATTGGTGGTGGTTGGTTTACAAATGAAGTGCGCATAACTCCGGATATGGCTGGTTATGATGATGTTAAAAATTTGAACACTTTCAAACTTTATGTTGGGGCTAACGTATATGATACTAATAAAGAGATATTGATAGATAATGTTGTATTGGTAATTAAAGGAAGTGATAATTATCAATCACCTGTAGTAGAAGAAGTACCTGTAGGTTTAGCTTATGTTAATGCTGATTCTAATGTTTTGGTTTATACAATTGAAGGCGGCATTTTTGTTGAAAGTGAAGGTGCGAAAACAACTGTATATGCAATTGACGGAACTACAGTTGCTTCAACATTTGATTCTACAATCTACCTGCAAAGCGGATTGTATATAGTTAAAGTTGGAGATGCTCCTGCAGCAAAAGTTATTGTAAAATAATCTTTTTAATATAACGTAAACAACCCCCATCGGTGAAAATCGGCGGGGGTTGTTTTGTTATTGGAGAACGGCGTGGAATAAAAGTATATTGTTAAGTATAAAAAATGGAATATTTTTTGTATCTTCGTAAAAGATAATGGGGGATTCTTTTTTTTATGTAGGTTATTTTAAAATCAAAACCCTCGATTTCTTTTAATAATTAAAAAATATTGAAAAATTATGAAGAAAAAATTATTGTTATTATTATCGGCTTTATTGTTATCTTTTAGCTGGTATCTTTATGCTGCCGGTCCTCTTACGACTGATTATGGAAACAATGATTATATAGGCAATTGGGGAAAATTGAAGTTAGTTGGCACCCAATTATCTTCTGCATCGGGTAATCCGATTCAACTAAAAGGATGGAGTACACACGGTTGGCAGTTTAGTAATGTCAAAAAGGTAACATTTGATTCTAAAGCCGGATTCATGGGGATGAAATCATTTGGAGCCAATGTAGCCCGAATAGCAGCATATATGTCGCCTGATGATGATGTAACAGATGAGACTGTAGCAGACATGGTAGAGTGGGTTAAGCGTTGTATGGCATGGACCTATGAGTTGGGTATGTATTGTATTGTTGATTATCATGTTCATGATCCAGGCTTCCCAACATATTATTTGAAAGATGGAACTTTGGGAAGAGACGCGGAAGATTTTTTCAGAAAGATTTGCAGTGAAGTAGTTGAAAAAGGATACAATCACGTTCTTTATGAAATTTGTAATGAACCAAGCGGGAAAAGTATTCCGGTACTGGGAGGCGTAAGTGCAAAACAAACATGGAGTGATGTAAAGACATATGCGGAAAGAATATTACCTATCATAGAGACAAACGATCCGAATGCAGTCGTTATCGTAGGGGTGCCGCAGGCGTGTTTGCGTTTGGATGTTGCAGCTGCTGATCAAATATCAACAGGTTTGGATTCTGAGTTAAATATAATGTATACATTTCATTTTTATGCTTGTTCTCATCTGACTCAATTTAATAATTACTTAAAAACGTACAGTTCTCAGGTTCCTGTATTTGCAACTGAATGGAGTGTGACAGATGCGGATGGCAGTGGAAATTTGTGTTATGAAAATGCAACAGCGTTTACGGATTATTGTAGAGATAATAGAATAAGTTGGTGTTCATGGAGTTGGTGTGCTAAGAATGAAAAGTCGGCAGCAGTAAAAGCATCATCAAGAGTTAATGAGACATATGAGTATACAGAGAGTGATCTTACTGATGTCGGTTCCTTTGTGAAAGGAAAATTGCAGGAAAGCGCCCCATCTTCATTATCGACTGTAAAAAATATAAAATTTGGAATTTATCCAAATCCTGCTAAAGATGGGGTGTTTAATATTTCCCTGGAAGACAATGCGTTAACTTCTGTTGTCATTTCCAGTGTTCAAGGTAAAATTGTCTATAGTTCGGTAATAGAAGGTGGAGATATAACTTCTGTTAATGCAAATCTAAATTCTGGTGTTTATATTGTTACATTAAAAAATAACAATGGAATTGCAACTCAAAAATTGGTTGTAGAATAAAATGCGATAACAATAGATAACGAGTTTACAGCTATAAAACTTATCTTAAGTTTTATAGCTGTTTTTATTATTTATAAATTCTGTTTCTTTTTATTTAATTCATCTTTTTTTGTTGAAACATTTGTATTTTATAAATTAATAGTTTACCTTTGCCGAGTAATTAAAAATGCGGATGTGGCGTAATTGGTAGCCGCGCCAGACTTAGGATCTGGTGCTGAGAGGCGTGGGGGTTCGAGTCCCTTCATCCGCACAAAATAGACGATAATCAAATTGTTTTTGCTTTATCGTCTATTTTTTGTTTATGTATATTGAAAAATTCACATTATGAAAAATTTTAAAAAACTGTATTGGATATTAGCTATAGGTTTAGCTGTTAGTCTTGGATTTACATCATGTAGTAAAGATGATGATAATGGAGATGATAATAATATTGTTGATAATAATGATGATAACAATAGTAGTAATAACAATAATGGGGGAAAAACCACTACTACTTATAAAATGACGGCAAAAGTAAATGGCGAAGATTTCTCGGCAGATGTATCGGGTAATCTTGTTGCTGGAAAGATTTTATTATCAGCGGTTGCGGAAAATTTTACTCCTGCTATAAGAATGAATTTTCCGGCTTCGGTAGAAGTTGGTGAAACTTATTCATTAATTTCTGATGATGGTTACGCTCAGTATATGAATAAAGATGGTATGCAAACTCTGGCAATAACAGGTTCTGTTACTATTACCGAATATAACAAAACAAGTAAAATTATTAAAGGAACATTTTCATTCTCAACGGAAACTGGTCTATATGCACCTAGTTACGTAGTAACCGAGGGCTCTTTTAATTGTTTGTATTATGTCATTGACTAATAATTGAAAAATAAAAGTAGGAAATCCTTCTGAGAAATCAGAGGGATTTTTTGTTATTATGCAGCATGTTAATAGCTTAACAGTCTCTTGTGCGGGAAGCATTATATTTTTAAGAAATTTTCGTATCTTTACTTTCATTTTTTTTATTGCAAATAATAGGTATCAATATCCGGGAAATACTTGAGTCCCGGATTATTTGAAAATTTAATAGTTGCTTATGTATCCGGAAGATATAGAGGAAGAAAATATAGAGAATCAGGAGTTGCCGGAGTTGGAAGAGGAGATGCAGTATGATGTGCCTCAGGAACGTTCGTCTTATAAAGTGCCAGCTAAAGATAGTGAAGATACGAGATATCATCTTTCGGGAATGTACCAGAGTTGGTTCCTTGATTATGCTTCTTATGTTATTTTAGAGCGTGCCGTACCTCATTTGGACGATGGGCTTAAGCCCGTTCAACGGCGTATTCTTCACTCGATGAAGCGGTTGGATGACGGCCGTTACAATAAAGTTGCGAATATTGTAGGGCATACTATGCAGTTTCACCCACATGGTGATGCTTCGATAGGCGATGCGCTCGTGCAATTAGGGCAAAAGGATTTGCTGGTTGACTGTCAGGGAAACTGGGGAAACATCCTTACCGGCGATAGTGCAGCAGCACCCCGGTATATTGAAGCCCGGTTGTCAAAATTTGCGTTGGATGTTGTTTTTAATCCTAAAACAACCGAATGGAAAGCTTCTTATGACGGGCGTAATAAAGAACCCGTAACACTTCCCGTTAAGTTTCCGCTCCTGTTGGCGCAAGGAGTTGAAGGTATTGCTGTCGGTCTTTCTTCGAAAGTATTACCTCATAATTTCAATGAACTACTCGATGCCTCGGTCTCTTATCTGAAGGGAGAAGATTTTATTCTTTATCCTGATTTTCTGACGGGTGGATTGATAGATGTTACCCGCTACAATGACGGAGAGCGTGGAGGAAGCGTCCGTGTGCGTGCCAAAATAACCAAGCTGGATAATAAAACGCTTGTGATTAATGATATTCCCTACGGAAAGACAACCGGTTCGCTTATCGAATCCATTATAAAAGCGAATGAAAAAGGGAAAATCAATATAAAAAAAGTTGAAGATAATACCTCTGCCAATGTAGAAATCCTGATTCATCTGGAGAGTAAAACATCGTCTGACAAAACAATTGATGCCCTCTATGCATTTACTGACTGCGAAGTAAGTATTTCGCCTAACTGTTGTATTATAACAGACAGCAAGCCTTGTTTTACCAATGTCAGTCAAATATTGAAAATTTCTACCGACAGGACTTTGCATTTGCTTGGCGAGGAGCTCCGCATACAGAAAGGAGAGTTGGAAGAACAACTGCATTTTTATTCGCTGGAAAAAATATTTATTGAAGAACGCATATATAAAGACAAGAAATTTGAGGATAGTAAATCCATTGACGATGCAATTCATCATATTGATCTGCGCCTCACTCCATTCAAAGATAAATTTATAAGGGAAGTAACCCGCGAGGATATTGTCCGGTTATTGGAGATAAAGATGGGACGCATCTTGAAATTCAACTCCGATAAATCTCAGGAATTAATAGCCTCCCTTTATCAGCAGATAGAAGATGTAGATTATCATCTGAACCATTTGGTGCCATATACGATTGCTTGGTTTCAGTCGCTGAAACATAAGTATGGAAACCTTCATCCGCGAATGACCGAAATCCGGAACTTTGAAACGATTCAGGCGGCTAAGGTGATAGAGGCAAATGAAAAACTTTACGTTAATTGGGAAGAAGGCTTTGTCGGAACAGGATTGAAAAAAGATGAATTTATCTGTAACTGTTCGGAAATTGACGATATTATTCTGTTCTATAAAGATGGAAAATATAAGGTGATGAAAGTGGCGGATAAACTTTATGTCGGTAAGAATCTGCTCTACGTAAACGTTTTTAAGAAAAATGATAAACGAACTATCTATAATGTCGTTTACCGCGATGGGAAAGCCGGCTTTTCCTATCTCAAACGTTTTGCCGTAACAGGAGTGACAAGAGATAAAGAGTACGATATAACACAAGGCACTGCCGGTTCGCGCATCCTATATTTTTCTGCCAATCCGAATGCCGAAGGAGAAGTGATACGAGTAGCGTTGAAACCGAAATTGAGATTGAAAGTAAGCTCTTTTGAAAAAGATTTCAGCGAGATTGCAATCAAAGGGCGTCAGTCTATGGGAAATATCCTTACAAAGAACGAAGTGCTTAAAGTTACGTTGAAACAAAAAGGAACATCGACTCTCGGCGGACGGGCTGTCTGGTTTGATAAGGACGTGCTTCGTTTGAATTATGATAGCAGAGGTGAGTATCTCGGCGAGTTCCAACCCGAAGATATGTTGTTGGTCGTAACTAAAAAAGGAGAATATTACACCACTTCATTTGACGAAACCAACCATTTTGCCGACGGAGTATTGCTGGTTGAAAAATTTGATAAAAATAAAGTCTGGTCTGTAGCCCTGTTTGACGCGGATGCTGGTTATGATTATTTAAAACGCTTTCAATTTGAAGCCTCTCAAAAGCATGTGAACTTTTTGGGCGACAATCCCAAATCGGAATTATTATTAATAACAGATGTCGTATATCCGAGAATTAACGTTATTTTTGGAGGGGCAGATAAGCGACGGGAACCGATTATTATAGATGTAGAAGAATTTATAGGCGTAAAAGGAATAAAAGCAAAAGGTAAACGTATACACACATGGGAAATAGAAAAAATTGAAGAGATAGAACCTTTGCGATTCCCGGAACCGGAAGTTTCCCAAAATATAAATGACGGCGAAACCGATGCTTCCGATGAACAGGAAGAGGATGAAAACGGACAGATGAAGTTGTTCTGAATCACAACGGTTGATAAGTTGAAAGTTGAGAATTGAAAGTTGAAAGTTGGGAAATGTTTTTACCTGATGACTGGCTGTAAGGAGAGAGTAATAATTCTTTATAAAACTTAATATTGTAAATAATCATAGAAAACAAACTTGTTACAAATAAAAAAGTAAAAGTCTGTCCGGCTTGAGAACATATATTTCTTTGTAATAAGAATTTTAAACGGTTATTTAATACAATTTGAATTTAAAAGTACATTAATGATACTACATGAGAACAATAAATCAAGTTTCCCCGGATCTTTCCCAAAAGGATTCGGAAGGCTTTTTTTATTTCTGTTTTTTCTGTTATTTACTTCAGAAATATTGCTTGCCCAGTATGAATATCTGTTGGAATTCGAAGAATTGTATCCGGGTTGCATAGACAACGAGGAATCTACTATTTACGGAGGATCCTACCCTAATGAATGGCCGAAAGAGCTGAACCTTCCCGTATTCCCTGGTGGAGGAGAAGTCCAACTTACTCGTTTTGTGCATTCGAATATTGATTATCCCGATGTTATGATCTCTGATTCTGATACTACAGAAATACGATTAAAAGGTATTGTGTACGTTGAAGTTGTCATTGATCGTTGCGGAAGGGCAACAAGGCAAAAAATTGTGAATCCGGTGGACGAGCTATATGACCAGGAAGCTCTCCGGATTATGACGAACCTGCCGGTTTTTAAACCCGGCTCTTTGGATGGAGAACGTGTGAAAGTGGCATTGGTAGTTCCTGTTTATTTCACCCGTAGCACGCTGCCGAAGAAGAAACAACCGGAGCAGGAGTATAATTACGAAGATTACGATTGGTAAACCAGATTATTTTTTCGGAGAATGAAACGGATTTTTCTGATTGGCTATATGGGAAGCGGTAAGACAACTACAGGTAAACGGTTGTCTAAAAAGTATGGGCTTGATTTCATTGATTTGGATCATTACATAGAAAATCATTTTTTTAAAACAATCTCACAGTTATTTCAGGAAAAAGGGGAAAATGGATTCAGGGAGATCGAACGTGACCTGTTAAGAGAAGTTGCCGATTTTGAAAATGTAATTATTTCGACCGGAGGAGGAACCCCTTGCTTTTTTGATAATATGGAATTTATGAACCGGAAGGGAGAAACCGTATATCTCAAAGCTTCTGCTGCCGAATTATCCACATACCTGTGCGATGCATGTAACGATCGTCCGCTTCTCGCTCAAAAAAACAAAGAAGAATTGTTTGAATATATTTCTGAAACGCTGGAAAAAAGAGAGCCCCTCTATTCTAAGGCAAAATACACAATCGAAGCAAGAGATATATCGGATGATCTGTTTGATAAATTACTTCTTTGAAGTAACAAGATCTTATAATGCTTATTTTTATTATTACATCAGTTTATTGTTTCCTATCTGAAAAATGTCGTTTCTTACGGCCTTATCTGTTTGTTCTTTTTATGGGAAACGCCGTTTTTTGCACGAATGCAGAAGATGCATTCTCGGTTAACAATGACTATTTATTAGTATTCCAAAATACTGCAAACCAACTCAAGGTAACTCAAAACGATATTATTCCTTCTGAATGCAGCAATTCCATATCTGTTGCCGAAGTTCCTAAGCATGGCGTAGCAACCGTTAGCGGATCGGATATCTCATATACTCCGGCTATCGGTTATATAGGAAAAGACTCTATTACTTATTCTCTCTCATGCGGAGCAGAAACAGGCTTGGCAAAAGTATATATTAACGTTGTTTCCAGACCCGACAATGTCAATAACGCACACTGTTTTACCGAACCGGAGGCAATTATATTTAGCGTTAAGGAAGTTGCAAAAACCGCACCTGTTGTAAGTACGGTAACAAATCCGATATGCGGAGATATTGATGGGGACGGGGAGATTGAAATTTTAGTAATGAATCTGACCCGGATTTGTTATTCCGATTCTATTTTGATTTATGGCTTCAACTCTAAAAGTAATACACTCTACCAAAAATATGCAATAAGTGTTCCTGTTAATAGTAGTAACCTGACTTTTTCTCCAATAGCAATTGCTAAAGTGGATAATAATCCATATGCCTCTATCTTTTACGCCTCTTCGGAATATGGCAATCTTATCAAGTATGACTTCAATGGATCTGAATATACTCAAACTTGGAGCGTTGCCTATACAAGAAACGGACATTATGCCGTAGTATCTCCTACTATTGCTGATATTATGGGCAACGGGCGTACACAAGTATGTGTATTGGATAAGGTTTACGATACAAAGACAGGGGCATTATTAGCAACAGGTGGTTTTATTCTGGATACAGGCTATTTGTCGTCCTATTCTTTTGGACGGTTCGGACATGGTAATTCACTTTGGACGGTTTGGGCTTGTACCTTCGAATCGATGATGATAGCCGTAGATATCGATGATGACGGAATCAAGGAGCTTATCGGAGGAGATTATGTATATGGAGTGAATCTGACAAATTTTGACGGGTTAACAGGAAATTCTTTTACCTTGAAACAACAGGCTCAGAACACCGGGCATCCTGAGATTGGGGATGGTGGCACTGCAATTGCCGATGTTGATAACGATGGGGAGTTGGAAGTAATTGTTTGTGGTCCTTATGCCAACGGCTACAATACGGTTAATATAGGAATGCTCTATGTATACAATCCCCGGACAGGCGAAGTTATACATACAAACAGTATTGGTGATATTCCACGTGATCAATATGTTTTTGGTCCCTCCCGCCCTTTTGTCGGGGATGTGGATGGAGACGGATATCCTGAAATATGTCTGACCGGAGAGTATGTCCTGCAGAATTATAAATATAATATAAACGCCAGAACACTCGATTTGGTATGGAATCTGCCGACCGCCGATTTTTCCGGATCTACAACGCTTACCATGTTCGATTTTGCTCAGGATGGAAAAGCAAGGCTTGTATACAGAGACGAAGAGTCATTGCGAATTATGGATGCTTCGACCAATCCGCCTACGATAGAGGTGTTGGTAGACAGGATTTATAGTCCTACGGTAAATGAATTTCCTATCATAGCGGATATAAACGGAGACGGAGCCGCTGAAATTATCCTGACCGGAAGCCCTTTTGAAGATTGGAATGAAAATACCAATTGGGCAGGCGAACTTCGGATATATGCTTCGGACGGAAAGCCGTGGGCTCCCGCTCGTCCTGTATGGAACCAGTCGGCTTACAATGTACTTAATGTCAATGAAGACCTGACTATCCCCCAAAATTCACTGAGTCCGGCAACGGTTTTTCCCGGCAAGGATGGAATATTAGGCACTTCAGATGATGTCCGCCCCTTCAATAATTTTCTGCAACAGCAAACAATGCTTAACCGGAATGGCAATCCGTTATGGGTTGTTCCCGATTATGAATTGGAGAAAGGATGGAATATTCAAGGAAATCCCGATAGGTCGGCTACAATTCATTTTTGTGTAAGTAATATCGGTAATGCCCAAGGAACAACTCCTTTTTTTGTGAGTTTATATAAAGAAGGTTGGGATGCTGCTAATCTGCTTGCAACAGAATCATATAACACTGTTCCGGGAGTCCGGGAGAAAATTTGCTATGATCTGATTGTTCCCGGTTTTGATGGTATAGATGCAACCGAATTTATCCTTTCCGTTAACGATAAAGGAGAATCCTACGTAATACCCGAATGTGACTATACAAATAATCTATCAAATATTACCTATGAAGGTCCTGATAGCATGGTGATTTGTGCCGGTGAATCGGTTGAGTTTGCTTATGCCGATGAAAGCGATATCCCGCCCGGTGCTACCATTGAAATCCTCCAGGATCCGAAATACGGTATTTGGCAGGATCTGGGAGAAAATATGGTACGTTACACCAGTTTGCCGCCCTATTCATCAGAAGTAGTAAGAGATACACTGTTTTTTGATTTGAAAAATGAAGAATCTTCTTTCCGTTCAATCGTAATAATCAGGATCGATCCATTGCCTCTTGTCTCCATTACCGGACAAAGTACGATCCGGATACAAAATACAACAACATTGTCTCCCTCATCAGGAGGAACATGGGTGAGTAATAATTCAGACGTAGCATCGGTATCGGGAAGCGGTACGGTAACCGGATTAAGTGATGGTACGGCTACATTTACTTTTACAGATGAACTGACGGGTTGTTCAGCCACAACCGGGATTGTCACTGTAATTGAGTTTTATGCAGAAAATGATTCAATCGAAGTTATTAGTTGCGGAGGTGCAGAAGTAACCATTCCTATCCTTTTGAATGATCCGATGTTAAATTACAGCGGTTGTACAGACCCTGTTGTTACTTTATTGACTGCTCCGACTATCTCCGGTGCTCAAGCGACAATTGAGGATAATGAGTTAAATTATCATATAACGCAAATAGCTGAAAAGGATGATTTATATGGTTTTGCTGCCGGATTAAAAGATTCGATCCAGTATGAAATCTCATGCGGAACAAAGAAAAGCAGTGCTTTGGTATATGTTTTTATTAAAAAAGGTGATCAGAATACAATTAAGCTCGCTTTAGACCCGCAAGAATCTATTTTATGTATATACGGAGAACCAATAGAGTTGACCGCAACTATAATAGATACCGAATTACCGGAAACAGATATAACTTGGAGTTGGACGCCTGCTCTTTCCGCACAAAATAATGTGGCGCAATATGTTCCTTCTTATGCAGGAATAGAGCCTGTTACAGTTACGGCGACAGACCTTATGTCCGGATGTGCGGGTATTGGTACATTTTATATAACTGTACAGGACTCTTCGCGAATTACGATTGCGCCCGATAATCAATATGTTTGTCAGGACGGCGAACAGGAAATTACGCTGATTGCAAAAGTAGAAACCGGAGATCCGGCCGAAATTGTGTGGTATGATAATGATCGGACTCTGATAGACCCGGATAAAACAAGTTCAAAATGGAATGTATTACCATTGGATTATGAATCGGTTTATTGGGCGTATGCGGTAGACCCGGTTTGTGGCGACTCTCCTTATGCTTATACTACGGTCTATATTACAAATAAAGTCTATTTGGTATTGAAAGCAGACACAACGCAGGTGCAAATCGGAGATAAGGTAACATTGACAGTTACCCCGACCAACGACGAACATGGGACTTACCGTTGGTATAATGCAATTACCGGAGAGCTACTTGGAGAAACGGACTCTAATACATTTGATTACGTATTGGATAATGCAGGAAATACTGCTTTTTATGTCCTGACCGATAATAACTACTGTCCCGAAGCGCAATCCAATAGTGTAAATGTGAATGTTGCAGATTATTTTATAATTCCAAATATCATTACTCCGTATAACCATAATCAACTAAACGACTCGTTTATGACACCTCGTGAAGGAAGATCGGGATATAAAGTTGAGATATACAACCGTTACCAGCAGAAAGTTTTTGAAGGCAATAATGGTTGGGATGGTACTTACAGAGGACGGTTAGCTGAACCCGGAACCTATTTTTACCGCCTTTATATGAAAGATGGGAAAGTATTAAAGGGAACGGTAGAGGTCGCGAAGTTTTAAAGAGCTGAAAGTTGAAAATTGAAAGATAAAAGTTAATTTTTGAGTACACAAAATAAATTAGTTTATACTATTTCTTATTTGTAAACAGATGTCTCACTGTGTTTGACATGACTTTGAATCCTTTGAGTCTCGTAATGGAGGCTGTATCAAAAGCCTATATTTTTTACCACAAAGGACACAAAGAAAATTCACAAAGTTTACAATATCTTGATAATCAATTAATATTCTTTGTGTCCTTTGTGGTTAAAGGACTTTTGGGACAGCCCCTTCCTCTCTTTTCTGTTGCTTTGTCATGCCGAGGCGAAGCCGAGGTATCTCACTTTAGAATGAATTAATTTTTGAGATATACTTAGAGGAAAATCGACAGTGTGGTTTTGGGAAAAATTCAATCTTACATTCATCTATTACCTGCAAAAATCCGTGTTATCTGTGTCGTCCGCGTTCTTTTGAGAATATTTTTTGTTCTATTTGCCAAAATTTCTTATATCGGTACTAAAAAAATATTTTCAACAAGTTGTATTATTTCCTATTTTTGTACCCGAAAAACAAATCATATAACAAATGCAAGAAAAAATTATTATCCTCGATTTCGGTTCTCAAACCACACAGCTTATCGGTCGGCGAATCAGAGAGTTAAATACATATTGTGAAATAGTTCCTTACAATAAATTTCCTGCCGATACAGCAGGTGTCAAAGGAGTTATTCTTTCCGGAAGCCCTTATTCTGTTTATGACAAAGAAGCTTTTAAGGTTGAATTGTCGAATATCCGAGGTACATTTCCGGTATTAGGCATTTGTTATGGAGCTCAATTTATCTCACATGTTTCCGGAGGAAATGTAGGTCCTGCCAATTCACGCGAATACGGGCGGGCTAATCTTTCAATGGTCGATGGCAATGACCCGTTGTTAAAAGGAGTGAACGAAGGCTCGCAAGTTTGGATGTCTCATGGTGATACAATTGTTGAAATACCTCAAAACTTCAAAACAATAGCCAGTACTTCCGATGTTAAAATAGCCGGATACCGCGTTGAAGGAGAAAAAACCTGGGGTGTGCAATTTCACCCGGAAGTCTACCACAGTGAAATAGGTATGCGTTTATTAGATAATTTTCTAACCATATGCGGATGCGCCAAAGATTGGAGTCCGGCATCGTTTATCGAAGAGACTGTAAAAGAATTAAAAGCCCAGCTTGGAGATGATAAAGTAATATTAGCCCTTTCGGGAGGTGTAGACTCTTCTGTTACTGCCGTACTACTTAATAAAGCAATAGGCAAAAACCTTATTTGTATTTTTGTCGATCATGGTTTATTGCGCAAAAATGAATTTGAAAAAGTATTGGAAGATTACAAACACCTTGGATTGAATGTAATCGGAGTTGATGCTAAAGATAAATTTTACTCGGAATTGGCAGGCGTTACAGAACCTGAACGTAAACGCAAGATCATCGGTAAAGGCTTTATTGATGTATTCGATGCCGAAGCTAAAAAGCTGACAGATGTGAAATGGTTGGCACAAGGCACTATCTATCCCGATATTATTGAGTCGCTTTCCATCACGGGAACAGTTATCAAGTCGCACCACAACGTAGGAGGACTTCCTGACAAAATGAACCTCAGGCTTTGCGAACCATTGCGTCTCCTTTTCAAGGACGAAGTGCGCCGTGTCGGGCGTGAATTAAATATGCAGGAGCATCTTATTACCCGCCATCCTTTCCCGGGACCGGGATTGGGCGTACGTATTTTGGGAGACATTACCCCAGAGAAAGTACGTGTTTTGCAAGATGCCGACGATATCTTTATTTCCGCATTGCGCGAGTGGGACTTATACGACAAAGTATGGCAAGCAGGCGTTATATTGCTTCCTGTGCAATCGGTTGGAGTAATGGGCGACGAACGTACTTATGAAAATGCAGTAGCGCTTCGTGCTGTTTCATCGACCGACGCTATGACTGCCGATTTTGTACATCTACCATATGAATTTTTGGCAAAGGTATCAAATGATATTATCAACAAAGTAAGAGGTGTAAACCGCGTTACCTATGATATAAGTTCCAAACCTCCGGCAACTATTGAGTGGGAATAAAATACAAAATGAAACACCCACGTCAAAAAAATGACATACGAGCCTATGATTACATGGGTGTTCCATCTGGCATTAATGTAAAAAATAAATTATAAACAGATGAAAAAGTCGCTGAAAAATGCGGCTTTTTTATTTTATGAAAATTAGAAACACTAATTTTGTAAATTGAAAGTTGAGAATTGAAAGTTTAAATAATTTAAAACTGTTTTTTGATACTTTCTTCTATATTTATTTTGAAGCCCCATCCATTGATAGACTCCCACAGTTATGAAAAATATTTTTTTTCTTCTATTTCTTTCTTCCCTCTTTTTTTCTTGCGGAAAAGATGATTCCGATACTTCCGGAAATGAAACCAATCCAAGTTCTTATGCCACTCAGGTATACGATTATCAATATGCGCCGGGACAACATTCGCATCTGGCAAAGCAACCCGATTGGACAGGGACGGACTATTTATCCTCTACTATCTATTTAGGGGGTTGGGGCGGATATATTGTTCTTGGTTTTGACCATGACGTGTACAATATAGAGGGAAAAAACCTGATAATCTATTGCGGTGCTTCGGCGGCTCCCGAACCCGGTATTATATACCTCATGGACGACACTAACGGAAATGGCTTGCCCGATGACGAATGGTTTGAAGTAAAAGGCAGTGAAATAAATCACCCCGGCTGTATTCGTGATTATGAGTTGGTTTATTATAAACCTGAAAACGAAAATGCCAATGTCACTTGGGAAGACAAGTTTGGCAATACCGGAGAATTGCCCGGCTCTTCCAAATGGTGGTGGAAATCCGAATCCAATTCTGTAACATTTACCGGAACCCGCCTTCCGGACGCTTATTACAACGGAGCAACAGAAGGATGTCAGGAATATTGGAAAGTTTATCCCGACCTGTTTAAATACGGTTATGCCGAAAATGGGAAAGGAGCGGGAAGAGATGCCGCAAACGATTATTCCGAAAAACTAAAAGGAAACCTGATTGACATTTCCGATTTGATAGATAAAGAAGGAAATCCCGTTCAGTTGGAAAAAATCCGTTTTGTCAAAATCCAGACCGGTATTTTTCAACAAGCCGGATGGCTTGGCGAGATTTCTACCGAAATAAATGGCGTTGGAGACTTATCATTATTGAAACATTGAAAATATTAACGCTTATCAGCAATATTACCCCTAGTGTCAACGTTAATGAATTTTATAAACACAAAGGCACAAAGGACCTTTAGATTAGGCCTAAGTTTTATTAAGTAAAAAATATTAACAGTTATAAAGGTTAGTTTCTTACTTTTATTGTAAAAAAGAAGGAATTAACCGATACTAAAAAGTAAACTAAACAAAGACAAAGAGATTAAACTCTAT
>JAVBMA010000020.1:0-38232 GCA_031553005.1 Paludibacteraceae bacterium
ATAGAGTTTAATCTCTTTGTCTTTGTTTAGTTTACTTTTTAGTATCGGTTAATTCCTTCTTTTTTACAATAAAAGTAAGAAACTAACCTTTATAACTGTTAATATTTTTTACTTAATAAAACTTAGGCCTAATCTAAAGGTACTTTGTGACTTTGTGTTTATAAAATTCATTGACGTTTGTATCAGTGGTAATTAATTTTACGGATAAGCGCATTATCCCAATTGCTCCAGGTATGATGCCGGATTTTAAATGCGGCTAAGAGAAGTAAAATAGTCCGTAACTTTTTCCGCACAATTTTCTCCGTCTATTGCCGAAGAGGTAATACCTCCCGCATATCCTGCACCTTCACCGCAAGGGTATAGGCCCGAAATGGATATATGTTGCAATGTTTCGGGGTTTCGCGGAATCCGGACAGGAGAGGAGGTGCGTGATTCTACCCCTACAATCAACGCATCATTAGTTACGAATCCTTTCATCTTTCTGTCAAAATCTTTAAATCCTTCCCTCAATCGTTTGCTTACAAAATCAGGCATCCAAAAATGCATTGGTGAAGCAATTAATCCCGGAAGATAAGAACTAGGAGGCAAATCGACCGATAGGTGCCCTTTTACGAAATCCATCAACCGTTGGGCAGGGGCAACTTGTCCGCCCGAACTGTTTACATAAGCAAGGTTTTCATAATATTCCTGAAACTTCATTCCTGCCAATGCCCCATGCTGGGCATAATCGCTCAAGTCTTCAGGTCGTATTTCCACTACAATTCCCGAATTAGCATACTCCGAATTACGGTTGGACGAAGACATTCCGTTTACAACTGTTTCTTTTTCGAATGTGGAAGCCGGGACAATAAAACCTCCCGGACACATGCAAAAAGAGTAAACTCCGCGTCCGTCAACCTGAGTGACTAGATTATATGTAGCAGCAGGAAGATATTCTCCCCGTTCTTTCGTGTGATATTGTATTTTGTCTATTAATGCTTGTGGATGCTCAACACGTACACCTATGGCAAATCCTTTAGCTTCGAGAGCTATATCCTGCTTTTGAAGCATTTCATAAACATCTCTTGCCGAATGCCCGGTTGATAATATTACCGCATCAGCAAAAAAATCTTTTCCGGATTTCGTTTTTACACCTTTTACCGAATTTTTTTCGACTAAAAGTTCAACTATTTTTGTCTCAAAATGAATTTCACCGCCATATTTCAGAATAGTCTGGCGCATGTTCTTTATCACCTCCGGCAACTTGTCCGTTCCGATATGTGGATGTGCTTCATACAAAATCTCATCTTGTGCACCGTGTTGATGAAAATTCAATAGAATCCTCGAACAATCACCTTTCTTTTTTGAGCGGGTGAATAATTTTCCATCCGAAAATGTTCCGGCACCTCCTTCGCCGAAGCAATAATTGGATTCTACATTTAGTCCGTTGTTACGGTTCAATTGGGCGATATCTTTTTTACGTTCGCTAACCTCTTTTCCCCGTTCGAAAATAATGGGCTTCAGTCCCTGTTCGATCAATCTTAGTGCTGCAAAAAGCCCGGCAGGACCTGCACCGACAACAATTACAGGTTTACTGTTTGTTACATTTTTGTAATGAAAAGGATATGCAATGCTTTCGGGTTGCGATTTGTCTGTATAGACATCTACGGTAAGGTTAACTTTTACCTGTACTTTTGACCTTGCATCAATCGATTTTCGTATAATACGTATGGATGATATTCGTTTGGCCGGAACATTAATTTTTCCGGAAATAATTTCTTTCAGTGAATCTTCCAAGCATGCTTGTTTGGGCAATACTGTTAGTTGTATGTTATTGTATACCATCGAATTTTCGGGTCAGTTTTTGATTGAAAAAGAAATTTGTTCTTGTAAACGAACAGCTTATGATGTATAATCGCAACTTGTTCGCTCTCTGATTTTCATATGCATGAGCGGACAAAATTACGCTAAAATTACGTATTTCAATATATTAAAGACCGACTAAAATTTTTTATTATTTCGAGATGCCTGATCTATTAATAACCATGAATGAAATTCACCGTAAGAGAGCTGTCTATTTAAACAAAATATCTAAATAGATAGGAAGATGATCACTAAAGCCGTTAACAAAAAATGTCCCTAAGAATGACCGCTTCGGGGTCTCTCCGCTTTTATCTTTTTTGAGTAAAAAGGGCGCCCGGCAAATATGTGCCTCTTTTTGAACGGTGTAAAATGAAGAATTTTCGTTGAGAAGTTCACCTGAGACAATAAATTGATCCAACATTCCCCATTCTCCACCGAATTTATGACTACCTATTCCCTCTTTTTTTTCAAACTGAGCACATAAATTATAGAGTTTGCCGGGAGTTGAGTTTTTCCATTCACGGATAGCTCCTAGTTCCTGTGTCAGGCTGGTGTTTGACGGGTAATCATTAAAATCGCCCATGATAATAATTTTGCTTTTGATATTTATACGTAACAAACTGTCTGTTATATGTTTTAATGTTTTGGCGGCAATTATCCGGTTGGGCTCCGATTCCAGTTCACCACCATAACGGGATGGCCAATGATTGACAAAAATGTGCAATGTATCTCCGCTTGGAACAATGCCCGAAGCGAAAAGTATGTCGCGGGTAGGGCGGTCTTCCAGAACTACCCGCAAATATTTCTCACTTATTAAATTGAATTTTTCAGGAAGGTATATTAAAGCCACATCCACACCTCGCAAGTCAGGAGAATCCTGATGCAGGAATTTATAACTTGTATTTCTTAGTTGGGTCTTTTGCAGGATGTCGCTCACCACGGTAGCATTTTCTACTTCGCAAAGTCCTATAAGTGCAGGCGTTTCCCATTCTCCGGCAGCAGTAATGGCTTTCGAAATATTATTCAGTTTCATTTTGTATTTTCCGTAACTCCATTGGTAATCTCCGGTTTCGGTAAATGCATCATCATTGGTTAGCAGATCGTTTTCGCAATCAAACAAATTTTCCACATTATAGCTTATCACACGGAATCTTTCCTGCGAAAATAGGAGGAATGGCGAAAGTAAACAGATTATACAAAAAAACGTTATATAGATTTTCATATGTGAAAATTGAAAATTGAAAGATGAATGTTGATAATTCAGGAATTAAGAACGAATCTTGATATTCCTCTCGTTCTTAATTCTCAAATTTAATTAGTTCGGGTCGGTTTCCGGAATGTATTCATAAGCGCCGATATCCGGATTCTTGCCGGATGCCGGTGTGCGGCTTACTCCATCCTTGTCTGTGCTGCATTCGGGATATGTGGTGATTATTTGAGGATCACCTTTACCTATCGCCGCAGAGAGAGAGTCTATATGAAAATCGTATGACTCTTCGCTGATAGAGAGAAAGCCTGGATCTTCATTCCATATCACATTTTCGAAAGCATCCGAGTTCGGATTGAGTTCGGAAGATTTGCCGGACTGATACCGTATAAGGCACGACCGGAATTTATAGTTGAAATTATCTGTGGCATCTCCGTTTCCGTCTAAGTTATCCGTTTTTATCTCTTGCTGAAATGTTCCATATATAATGCAGTTGTTGAATTCCGCTTTCAGGGGAATTAACGTGTTGTTATCAAACTGTACATGATTGGACAAAACCAGTGCTCCGTATACCCGCGAGTTTTTTGTATAGTCCGCAATGGTACATTGATTGAACAGATATTCACCACCTTCCAGCAATACGCAGGTGTAAGTTCCGTTCGAAATTATCGAGTTATAAACATAAATATTCGCATTTCTTGCTTTTAAAGCAGCCTGTTTGGTATTATGAATTTGCGAATTGGAGATAACCAGCCGGTAAACTCCGGATTGCATTTCGGCAGAATCAACCTGAATCCCGAATGCTCCGTTTCTTATCATAGCTCCGTTTATCCGGTTTGCCGTACTCTCTTTTGTCAGGATAATGCCTCCCCATTGTCCCGATAAGTTGTCATAGGGCAGACCGCTATATAAATTATCTAACCTGTCTCCCCTGAAAATAACCGGATTCTGTGCGTCTCCCATTATATTTAGAGAACCTTTTACAACCATTGTGGCTTTGTTGTGAAAATAAAATTTTGTTCCGGCATCTATTTCCAGTTTTATGCCGTCTTCTACCGTCAGGGTGTCATATATAAGGTATGGCTTATCGTTTGTCAAGTGAGTATCTTGTTCGATAGTTACCTTTTTTAATAAGTGTACGTCTTGTCCATATGTCTGGAGCATTATTTTTTGCGTGTTGTTATTGTAGTTGAATACCAATGAATCGAGAATGTGAAGCGGTGCATTTTGTCCCAATTCATTCACCATCACCTGAACAAAAATGTACAGGCTGTCTTTGGAACGCAACTCAACATCATGAAATGCGGTTCCGTTTTTTCCATTAACGTTGACTTGAAAACAATTACTGTTTGAAAAAAGAGTAATATTTTCAATCCGGATGTTTTCAGAAGTTTTGTTATACACCATAATTCTTTTTGTTGGCGTAACGATGGTGGTAAAAACCGTATCGAAAGATAGGGTATCTGCTGAAAATGATATTTTATAAGAACTGTTGCCTGTGAAACTATCGTCTTTGCAGGAAAAAAATACTCCTGAAAGAAGGCTGAAAAGGATGAATGATAAAAAAAGATTTTTCATTGAAGATTTTCAATTATAAAATGTCGTTTTGTACTCTTATAAACTCCATAATACAAGGAATATTGTTTGAAAAAGCTATTGTATACAAGTAAACGAGTATACCAATTGACGAGTAAACGAGTTATACTTGTTTTATCTTTGTTTACTTTTTCTACTCAAATTTCCCGTTTTTTATATACAAATGCCAATAGCTTTGAGTTCGACAAATTTAAGAAAATAATTGTTATTCCGTAGGAAAGGCTTAATTTTGCCGGGCAGATGTAAGAAACACTTTCCGGTGAATTGAAAATTTTGTTTTCAAAATTGGTATTGGCGGAAGAGTATAAAATGGTAATGTATGAGGAAGTGGGAGCAATGCTTTTGTGAAAATTGACAATAATATTCAGTCCTCTTACAGTAAATTTTAAAATAGATGAAGAAGAAATTATGCCAATTGATTTTGAAAATCATCGGTTGGAAGGTTGTTTTGAAAGTTGAAATTCCGGATAAATGTATATTGTGTGTAGCTCCACATACAAGTAATACCGATTTTATAATCGGTAAATTGGTATATTGTGCAATCGGAGGTAAACGTCCCTCTTTTTTAATCAAGAAAGAGTGGTTTCGGTTTCCTTTCAATATTGTGTTTAGACGCCTTGGGGGAATTCCGGTCGACAGGAAGAATAAAAATTCCTTGACAGACCAGATTGTCGAGATCTTTCAATCTCAAGAGCATTTTCAATTAGCCATTACGCCGGAAGCAACACGAAAAGCAAATCCGAATTGGAAACGGGGCTTTTATTATATTGCTCAAAGCGCGGATGTTCCGATTTTGTTGACATATATTGATTATGGAACAAAAACAGCGGGGATTGAGCGCATTTTTCGTCCTACGGGAGACGAAGAGAAAGATATTTATGATATAAAATCGTACTTTAGTCATTTTAAGGGGAAACACCCTGAAGGATTTGCCATTTGATTTTTTTATTATGGAACAAGACAATTTATTACGTGTAGCTATGCTTCAATACCCGATTGCGTGGGAGGATAAGCCGGCAAATTGGGATAAAGTATTGTCTTGGTTGGAAAAGGAGAAGCCCGAAGCAGACTTGTTGGTATTGCCCGAAATGTTTTCTACCGGTTTTAGTATGAATGCAAAAGAGTTGTCTGAGCCTGACAACGGAGAAACAATGAACCGGGTTAAACATTGGGCTGAATATTTTGGTATAGCTATTACCGGGAGCTTTATCGGTCAAGGAGATAACTGTTTTTTTAACAGGGCTTTTTTTACTACCCCCGAAGGCAAAACATTTTATTATAATAAGCGCCATTTATTTTCTATCGGATCTGAGCATACTGTTTTTTCGGCAGGAAAGGAAAAAGTAATTGTTCCGTATAAAGGTTGGAATATCTGCATGCAGATATGTTACGACCTTCGTTTTCCGGTTTGGACAAGGAATGTAGCAAATGAATATGATTTATTGTTATATGTGGCTAACTGGCCGGCTTCCCGTATTTCAAACTGGAATCTGCTTTTATCGGCACGGGCAGTTGAAAATCAGGTTTATACCTGTGGTGTAAACCGGACAGGAGAGGATGGCTTGCATTTGAAGTACAACGGTTGTTCTTCCGTCTACGATATGAAAGGAGTGCTTCTTGCCGGATTTGAACCGGGAGAAGAAGGCATGAAAATAACTACTTTATCTCTTGATAGACTAAATGAATTTCGTGAAAAGTTTCCCGCTTGGAGGGATGCAGATCCTTTTGAGATTGATCTGAGGTGATGTGTAAATAGAATCTAATTAAGGCGCAAAGACGATATAAATTTCATTTTTTTTGTATTTTCCTTAAAGATTATACCAGAAAATTTATCAAATTGTTTTTTTTGCATCTTTTCAATGATTATCAGACTGAAAAATTTATTATATATCCCTATAATCCTCCCCTTAGGTATATGAATTTGCTGTTTTTTCATAAAAATTATTATATAATATGTGATATTTTGATAAATGTCAATTTTTATCTGTGTTAAAAATTTGCAAGAGTCAATAAATTTATACTATCTTTGTTGTACAAACAAAACAGGTAGATTTTTTCATAGTTAAGGTTTAGATTAAATGGATTAAGGGAAGCTGGGAAGCCTCCCTTAATTTTTTGTGTAAAATCCATTAAATTTTGAAGCTTGTAATCTGAAATCAGAAGGAAAAACAGAATATGTTAATTCCTGTTTTAGGATTCTAAGTGTACATATTTTATATAAAATATCCTGATTTTTTGTTAAAATTACGATAAGATTAATTAATTTGATTTTTATCAATTATTTTTTTGTCAAAATGCTTGTGTATATTAAAAATCAGTTGCATCTTTGTAGTGCAAACAAAACAGGTAGATTTTTTCATAGTTAAGGTTTAGATTAAATGGGTTAAGGGAAGCTGTGAAGCCTCCCTTAATTTTTTATAGCCTGCTCAACAGCTGAAATTAGTATCTAGACTGTTTTGTTAGATAAATTTTGAATATTTCCAGACATATCCGTTTCTTGCGGATTATTTTTCAAATCCGGAAAACTTTAAATTATAGAATCCAATCAACCGGATTTATTCCCAAAACTGTACTTTGAAAGCAATATTACAATTTGGGTTCTATGCTCATGTTGATCATCCAGTTAATACCGAATTTATCGGTACACATCCCATAGTGTGCGCCCCAGAAGGTATCGCTTAAGGGCAATGTTATTTTTCCTTCCATAGAGAGGGATTTAAATAAATTGTCCGCTTCCTGCTTATCTTTGACCTTGACCAGCAAAGTGATATTGTCGGCGACATGGTTGGGAGCCAATTCAAAACCTATATCTGCACCGCAAAGTGTAAATTGAGGGGTAATCGGTAATGCAACATACATGATTCTTTTTGCATATACTTCGGTTACAATAGGCATTCCCTCTTGTGGCGGCATATCGTTGAAACGTTTGAAACGTGAAAATTCGCCTCCGAATACTGATTTGTAAAAATTGAAAGCCTCTTCGCAATTCCCATTGAAGGTAAGATAGGGTTGGATTTCTATATTCATGATTGTTGAAATTAAAAGATTGATGTTTCGTTGTTGGTTATATCTGGTTTGCCTTAAACTACTTTTAATAACACATTAATATTGAAATTGTTTGCTGTTTACTTATTTTCGAAATCTGTTATTTCGGATTTTTAAAATATTAGGAAATAATGCTCTCTAAACCTTTATTTTTCTAAGTTCCAATCTCTCTCTTTTCTGTGTGAAAATTTATAGGAAGTGTTGTGTCGGCATACTATATTAATCATCATTGTTAAACCTGATGATTAGTCGAAATCATTTTCATCATCGTCGTATAAATTATCCAATTCGAACGATATACTGTCGAGTTCTTCTGTCCAAGCTTCAATAATATCTTCAGGAGTATCTTTCGGAGCGTTATCTATTCTTTTCTGAACAATCTCCAATTCTTCTTCTAGTTCTGCACGTCTGCTCATGGCTTTTTATATTTAATGTTAACAATAATGATAAAACAATTAACTACTTTAAAAGTTTGATTTAATTGTTAATTCTGGATGGTTTATATCAATAAAAATCTATTTTTGTGTCCAATGAGTAATTAGAATTGTTCTTGAATTTTCTGAATGAGAGGATTTAAGGATAAGATTTGCTAAAAAAATGATTCCGCAGTTATTAAAAAATAAAATATATACATATGAGAGATAATAACAAAGTTCTTTTTCGTCTGGCATGCCTGCTGCTATTGATTTTTATTGCGATTGTATTTTTCCGGGTGCAACAGATGGAAAAAGAGGAGGAGAATATTGATCAGGTTGCTTTATCCGCGGATACAGAGGCCGCCCTTTCTGTTATTTACAACAGGAAGAGTGTCCGGAATTTTATACCGGATAAGCCTGTTCGCAAGGAAGATATAAAGACGTTAATGAAAGCGGGAATGTCGGCTCCTTCGGGTAGGGATCTTCGTCCATGGGAAATTCTTGTGATTGACGACCGTAAGGTGCTTGACTCTTTAGCTGCCGGACTGCCTTATGCTAAAATGTTGGAAACAGCGCCGCTGGCAATTATTGTGTGTGGAGATACTACACGCTCTTCTTACTGGTATCTGGACTGTTCGGCTGTTACCGAAAATATTTTGCTGGCAGTCGAAGCGTTGGGATTGGGTGCTGTTTGGACAGCCGCTTATCCTTATGAAGAGAGAATGAATGCAGTTATGAAAAATACAGGACTTCCGGCACATATACTCCCTTTAGCGGTTGTTCCCGTGGGTTATCCAAACGGCGAATTTGAGCCGAAAGATAAATATAACGAGGAAAAAGTTCATTATAATAAGTGGTGAAACACAAAGCCGTTGAAGTTATTTCCGGATTGTATTTCCTTTTATAGTTAAAGGTGTTTTTTCGGCATTCGAAATAACCTTTAGCGTTTTCCGGAAAGTGCCGCTCATATTGTTTTTATAGATAATACATACAGAACCGGTATCGCCAGGAGCGACCGGTTTTTTTGTCCAGCTACCGTAAACGCATCCGCAGGACGAACGTACATCTTTTATTAATAACGGCTCTTTACCGCCATTCTGGAAAACAAAGCAATGTTTGACAGCTCCGCTACCTAAATAAACTTCTCCAAAGTCATATTCTGTTTTTTCAAAAGCTATTTTTGTTTTCTTTTCAGCAAATGCTCCCGAAGAAAAAGCCGGAAGATATAGAAAGGATAAAAGGCATAGCGATGTCTTAATCAGGCTGCTTTTTAAGTGTGATTTTCCTGTTGCCGGAACAATTCCAAGTTGCCTTTTAATGGATATACGGTGTGTTTTTAGAGTCATTATTCAAAGAAATATTCTATTATAAACAGTATTCCCGACAGGATGAAAAGGATACCGAGTATTCTCCGGAACCATACTTCAAATTTTTGTAATTTATTGTAGACATTTGATAGCTTGTTATAGCTGAATGCGATAATCCATGTCATGAAAAGTACAGGGACAGCTGCTCCTATACCAAATATCCAGGGAAGCACTGCTCCATAGGAAACGGTAAAAGAGAGAGGAACCAGCATTCCGAAATATATTGCTGCACAATAGGGACAAAAAGCAAAAGCTAGTAATATACCTATGCCGAATGCGCTCCAATTGTGTTTTTGAATCTCTTTGATATTCAATTTGCGCAGGCACTTATCAGCTAATCCGTGTATATGTATGATATCGAGCATTAAAAATCCGATAATGATAAATAACGGGCCAATGATTTTTCCTATGTATTGTTGTAATAATTCGCTTATTCTCAGTCCGCTGGCAAAATAAAAGATAGCCATTCCCAATAAGCCGTAGGCAAAAGTCCTTCCCAGAGTATAGGCAATGCCATTGATAAATATTTTTTTCTTGTTTTTCTTTTCATTGGTAAGATAGCCAATGACTGTAACATTGGATGCGATTGTGCATGGCGCGACAGCGACCATTAAACCTAAAAGCAGAGCAGATAGAATCGGGAATTCTTTAGTTTCGAAAATATGTAATAGTTCTTCCATTGTTTATTATAGTTATCGGTAATCGGTTGCAAGTTACAAGAATTTTATATCACTTCAGTAGTTCTCTGATTTTCTGTTCCAGTCCGGTTTTAAATTTTTCAGGATTGGATGGTATATTGGTAAAAGCAAAGTCGTTCATATTGATTACTTCTTCTTTACCGTTATCTTTTTTATTGAAAATCAATGAAGACCATCCGATTTCAAATTTTTCAGCAATTGCCTGATTTTCGGGAGACATGAAATTAAGGTTTTTCAATACAATTTTCCCCTCGTTTATTTCTTTAGTAAAAAAAAATTCAACCACTTGTTTTGTTTCTTGTTGAATTTGCACGTCAGTCGGACAATAATGATCCGAATAGAAGCAGTAAATTTCAAGAACAATGTCGCTTGCCAATAGGCATTGGCAAATGATTAGTTGTACAAATAGCAATAAATAACGTTTCATAAGGTGAAAGTTGAAAATGAAAGACTTTGATAAAATTAGAAGCCGAATATGCTTCTCATTTTAGCGTCCATTATGTATCTTCTCGGGTTAATCGCTATGATTTTTCCGTTTGGATCGATTAATATTTCGTATGGAATTTTTTGTACCCGGTAATATTTGGAAACAGGACTTTCCCAGTAAAGAAAATCGGAGGCTTGACGCCATTCCAAGGAGTCCCTTTCTATACCGTATCTCCACTCGTCTTCTTCCTTGTCTAAAGAAATAGAGAGAATTTCCAATCCGGCATTCTTGTATTTATCATATAATATCCTAAGTTCTTTATTCCTTTCTTCACTATTCTTGCACCATGAAGCCCAAAATTCGATTAAAAGGTATTTGCCTTCGTAATCGGAAAGCTTAACAGAGTCTCCGGTAGAGGAGAGAAGTGCAAAGCCGGGAGCGGGCGAGTCGAGGCTGAGTTTTTGATTTAACAATAACTCTTCGTTTAAAAAACGTACATATTCTGAGTTTTTAATAGAAGGGCTGAATGTATTGATTATCTCTTTTAATTTGTTGATGTCAAATGTTTGTGTCAGCGTGCAGACAAAATAAGCCGCACCTACGGATGCCGGATTGTTTGTTACAAATTGCTTGGTTATTTGCAAAAGGCTATCTGAGATTTGATTATATCTTTTTTCTCTTCTTTTTGTCAGTTCCCTGTTCTTTTTCTTTCTGGCATTTTCCAACTCAATCAGGATAGTACTTTTTTCATTTTGTATTTTTCCGTACTCTTTTTGGAGGTAAACCAAGTCCTCAAACGCGTGTGATCCTACAATTTTTATTTCGTCGGGCAGGAGCACCGAACCGGTAATTGAGATGTCGCTGTTTTCTACTAAAACGTTAATAGGCTTTCTTTTTCCTATTTGAACATAATACATGGTTGGGTATTCGACTTTTCCTTTGAAACGGAATTCTCCTCCGTGTATCTCTGTGCTATCGCGAACAACCATGTCTCCATACTCGTTCATTTGCAAAAGATAAGCGGTAGTTGCATTTACACAACGCAAATCTCCGTGAATGAGAAACGAATCCTTCTTACTGCATGAACCGAGTAATATTAAGAATAGCAGAATGATACTATGTAGGAAGGTGATACGCACTAAATTTAACTTTTGAAATATTTCTGTTTTATTTTATATAATAAAGACAAATAGCAGAAATCGTGCCGGAAATTATTTTTCCATTCTCTGAAAATAGAGATCCAACAACTCTTTTGCGGCGATAAACGAGCTTATCTGGTTATTAAGGACTTGTTCTTCTTTTTCTTTTAACGTTTCCTGAATAAATTTATTTTGATAAAAGTTATTCCTCAAAGATTCATTTATGCTTTCGTACATCCAATACTTGGATTGATCATTTCTCTTGTGAGAGAAAAATGAGTTTTCTTTTGTAAAGTTGACATATTCGTTTACCATGCTCCAAACTTTATCTATATCAATGTTGTGTAGAGAGGAACATGTCTGCACTTTGGGTTCCCAGCCCGAATCGGATGCCGGAAAAAGTTTCAATGCATTCTGAAATTGTACTTTCGCCACTTTTGCTTTATCAATGTTGCTGCCGTCGGCTTTGTTGATAACGATACCGTCTGCCATTTCCATGATTCCGCGTTTGATGCCTTGCAGTTCGTCTCCGGTACCGGTAACTTGGATCAACAGGAAAAAATCGACCATTGAATGAACAGCTGTTTCGGATTGTCCGACACCTACGGTTTCTACGAAAACGGTTTCAAATCCGGCAGCTTCACATAGAATGATACTTTCCCTTGTTTTCCGGGCTACGCCTCCAAGGGATCCGGCAGAGGGAGAGGGGCGTATAAATGCGTTCGCGGCTCCGGACAACTCTTCCATTCTCGTTTTGTCTCCCAGTATACTTCCTTTCGAACGTTCGCTGCTTGGGTCTATGGCAAGTACTGCCAATTTTTTATTTTGACGGATAACGTGCATCCCCAATGCTTCTATAAAAGTACTCTTCCCCGCTCCGGGTACTCCGGTAATTCCTAGCCGGATCGAATTGCCGGAATAAGGCAGGCACTTTTCGATCACTTCCTGAGCCATCTGCTGATGTTCCGGAAGCAGGCTTTCAACCAATGTTACGGCTTGCCCGAGAATGGAAATATCTCCTTTCAGGATTCCTTCTACATATCCTCCTGAAGTATATTGTTGTCTTTTTGTTCGCTTAAAGTACGGATTAACGGAGGGTGGTTGTTCAATCCCTTTGTTCACATTTAACCCAAGAAATGCACTGTCGTTTTCCGGATGTTCCATAAATATTGATACAATGTTACGGTTATCATTGCAAAGTTATAAGAAAATAATAAGTTGACAAGTTAAAAGGAGTGGTGATAACCGATTCTTTAAAAATCTTACAGTCTCTGCGGATAAAGGATTTCTGTCCGAAATTGAAGGTAGAGCTACAGAATTTTTATATTACAGTTTAGCTTTAAACAAGTTGCGGCATTTTGAAAAGAAAAAAGGATAATCCCATAAGTGCGGGATTATCCTTTCCATTATTTTGTTCCGGATATTTTTTATTTTACTTCGCCTTCAATCAAGACAGAGATAGCACTTTTCTTTGAATCGTTTGTAATCAATGTAACTCGGCTTGAAAATTTGCCGGCTTTCATGTTTTCAGTATTGATTTCCAGTTTTATATCGTCTTTTTTGCCGGCTTTGATTGCCTTTGGACCAGTTACGGTGATTGCATTGTTATCAGAACTTATTTTGTGAATCAAAAGCTCACTTTTCCCGTCATTTCCGATAGGAAGTTTTACGGTTTGTTTTGATTTGGCTTTTATTTCTCCAATGTTGAGTGAGTTACTAATATTAAGTACCGGAGCATTTGCTTTTTGTTCAGCAGTCATAGATGAGAAGTCTTCAACTATGTTTGCATATGTAGTGATTTGGAATTTTTTGTCGTTTACAAATTTTCCGTTTACTACGACTGTGAAGGCAGGGCTGATAGTTCCCCACTCTTTAGCCGATTTGGAATCGAGGGTTATATCAATTGTTCCTTTTTCATTTGGCTTCAATGTAGCTGGTGATGCTTTTACGGTGAGGTAAGACGGAGCTCCTTTGAAAGACAAACTGATAGGTTCTTTAGAGTTGTTGATTACTTCAACACGTTCTGTCTTCGAATTCGGATAGTTCAGATTGTTGATATATACGTTTTGGTTCTTTATTCTCAATCCGTTCATATCAAAAGGATATTGATCCTCTACTTTAGGCGCTTTAGGTATAACTTCTCCTTTTATAGTCAATCTTTCTTCTCCTGCATTTGTAGTTACGGTGATTGTTTTAGAAAAAGCTCCCGGACGTCCGCTTGCATTGTAAGTTGCGTCAACAGTTCCTTTTTCTCCCGGTTTGATAGGCGTTCTGGTCCAGTTGGGAGTCGTACACCCGCAGGATGCCCTTACATTTTGCAAAATCAAATCGCTTTTTCCGGTGTTTGTAAATTCAAAAGTGCAAGATACTTTTCCTTTCTCTTCCGGAAATGTTCCGAAATCGTATACCAAATCTTTGAATTTAATTTCAGGTGCACTTTGAGCTACTACAGTTGTCAGACCGGCAACAGCTGCAATAAATAAAACTAATAACTTTTTCATGACTTTTATTTATTTTAAGATTCTAAATTCGTTTTTATTCGTTTTAAGGCAACGATTTGCAAATTTATAAATAAGCTCGCAAAGTCGTATCATAATAGGTGAAATAAAACTTAACAAATACAAAAAAATATTCTCCGGACATTTAAGTAGTTTTAAGGTGATAATTTCGTCTTCTTTTAATATTTTTGGGATAAATTTCTGTAGTGGCATAATTTGGTCTATTGTGTTGTTATAGAAGGTATAATCCGATTTAAATTTTACCTTTTTGAATGTTTTGGATGAAAATCTGATTTAAAGTTTGAGGATATGCAGACTTTGAACCGGATTGCTTTGATAAAATTAAATATCATGATGATGAAAAAAATATTTTTTCTTTTATGCTTTTCTTTTCAATTGGTTTATTCTCAGATTGGAGATTGGGAGGTAGCACATCCGGTGGGAGAGCCTGTGACGTTGAGTGGGAATTTTGCCGAACTTCGCCGGAATCATTTTCATGGAGGAATTGACTTTCGTACAGGAGGTGTTGAGAATAAGCCGATTTATTCTCTTGATGAAGGCTATGTTGCCAAAGTAAGTATTTCCGGAAAAGGATATGGCAAGTTGGTCTATATAAATCATCCTAACGGATATACTACATTATATGCCCATTTGAACGGATTTGTACCGGGATTGGATTCTATTGTAAGGGCAAAGCAATATGAAAAGCAAAGTTTTGAAATAGAGATCGAGCTTCAACCCAATGAATATAAGGTTAAGAAAGGAGAACAGTTTGCTATATCCGGAAATACAGGTGGTTCGCGAGGTCCTCATTTACACTTTGAAGTGCGAAAGACGGATGATTATACCTTACTGAATCCGATGGACCTGAATAAATATTTTCAATTGGAGGATAGGCGTTCTCCGCGCATTTTAGCGGTGAAAATATATGGTTTGAACGATAACGGAGTTGTAAATAATGTTAAAGAGAAAAAATTTCAGGCAGCGACAGTCGCGAGAAACAGGACATTGCAAGGAGGATCGGCAATCAATGCATGGGGAGAGATCGGGTTTTCCGTTAGAGCTTATGATTATATGACCGGAACCGGATTTTTTTACGGTCCCCGTATCGTAAAATTGTATGTGGATGATAATCTGATCTCCGAAGTGAATATAAATAATATAAAATTCTGTGACAGCCGTGCGCTAAACAGCTTTATTGATTATAGCCAGTTTATAAGGACAGGCGAGTATTATATGAAGTCATTCCGCGATGCAAATTGTCCTTTGTCTATTTATAAGGATACGGAAAGCAAAGGAATTTGCCATATTACGGAAGAGAGGCCATATCATGTTCGTTATGAAGTTTATGATGATTTTGGGTTAAAAGATATCGTTTCATTTACCATTCAGGGTAAACAGTCAGAGATTCCGAAAAGCCGGAAGAACTATTTTTGTCTTTTACCGTGTAAGGAAAATCAGTTTTTTGACCAAAAGGATTTTTTAATCTATTTTCCTGAAAATGCACTGTATACTGATTTGTGTCTGGATTACAAGAAAACGACATCCCCGAAATTTAAATCTTCTGTGTATGAGATTGGAAACAGCGAAACTCCTTTGCACGCTTTTTGTGATATTACCATAAAGATTGATAAGGATAGTATTGAAGATAAAAGCAAATATTTCATTGCTAAATTGAACTCTAACAATATTATAACCGGTTCCGCCGGAGGTGTTTATGTTGATGGCTTTATGGTCGGGAAGATCAATACATTCGGCAAATATGCAGTTGCCGTAGACACCGGAAAGCCTATGATTACAGCTGTCAACACTACGGATTTGCGCCGCAGGCCTTATTTGAAATTCAGGATTATGGATGGTCTTTCCGGATTATCAAGGTATGACGGATATATTGACGGCGAGTGGATACTGTTTGAATACGATGCCAAAACAAATACAATTACTTACCGAATGGATAAGAAGCGGATTGCGCAAAACAAGAATCATGATTTTAAACTTGTTGTGACGGATCTTTGCGGAAATAGTGCAACGTATGCAAAAACCATATATTGGTGATATCGTAAAGCTGTATTATGCAATGAGATATCCATTCACTAAAAAGAAAATATAGTACATTATGATAAAGAAAATTTTATTTACACTGAATCTACTGCTTTTATTTTGCGGTATGAATCTTTTTGCCGGAACCAATATTATGGTTGGGAAAAAAGCTTCGACGGATGGTTCGACATTTTGTACCTATTCGGCTGATTCATACTATCTGTATGGCGAATTGATCCATCATCCGGCTGCTGAATATCCAAAGTACACGATGGATGATATTTACGGATGGGATACCCGCAAGTATCAAGGGAAGATAAAACAAGTACCTAAGACTTATGCTGTGCTTGGAAATATAAATGAGCATCAGGTGTGTATTACCGAATCTACATTCGGAGGACGCGTCGAACTGGTCGATACTACCGGAATTCTGGATTATGGAAACCTGATATATATTACGTTACAACGCTCTAAAACGGCAAAAGAAGCTATTCAGGTGATGACCGACCTTGTCTCCGAGTACGGTTATTGCAGTATGGGCGAGACATTTTCCATTGCCGATCCGAATGAAATCTGGATTATGGAGATGATAGGAAAGGGTCCGGATATAAAAGGCGCCGTATGGGTTGCAATGCGTATCCCCGATGATTGTATCAGCGGCCATGCCAATCATTCTCGCATTACCACTTTTCCTTTGAATGACAGGGAGAATTGCCGTTATTCCCGCGATGTGATTTCTTTTGCCAAAGAGAAAGGTTTTTTTAAGGGAACAAACAAGGATTTCAGTTTCTCAGACGCTTATGATCCTATGTCGTTCAGTGCCCGCCGCTTTTGCGATTCGCGGATATGGAGCGTTTTCCGCCGAATGGCTCCGGAGACAGATAAGTATATCGATTATATTTTAGGAAAATCAAATGAACGGCTGCCATTGTGGGTAAAACCGGAAAAAAAGATATCGTTGTTGGAGTTAAAAAACCTGATGCGTGACCGTTTTGAGGGAACACCTTTGGCATTAGGAAATGACCCGGGTGCAGAGCCTTTCGGCGCCGAATATCGTTTTGCTCCCCGTACATGGGAAGTTGACGGAGTGGAGTATTTCAATGAAAACCCGATTGCCAGTCCTCAAAACGCGTTCTCTTTTGTTGCTCAGATGCGCAGTTGGCTGCCCAATATGGTCGGAGGGGTTTTGTGGTTTGGAGTAGATGATGCCACATTTACCGTTTACATTCCAATCTATTGCGGTGTAAATGAAGTTCCCCTTTGTTTCAGGGCAGGAAACGGCAGCCTGCTTAATTTTTCGTGGACTTCCGCCTATTGGGTGTTCAATTGGGTTTCGAATATGGCATATTCCAAATACAGCTATATGAAGCCCGATATTCAGAAAGTACAATCGGAGATAGAGAAGAAGCTCGAAGATAACCTCGAAGTAATAGAAACTGCCGCACAGTCGCTCTATTCCCGTTCGCCGCAATATGCAGCTCGTTTTCTTACCGAATATTCGGAAAACCAAGCTCTGATTATGATGGAACAATGGAAGTCTTTGGGTGAATTCCTTTTAGTGAAATATGCCGATGGAAATATAAAACGTGAGAAAAAACGTAAATTTATTGATAATGGTTGGGGAGTACCTGAAAAAATAGACAGGCCGGGCTATTCCGAAAAATTTTATAAAGAGATAATTAAGGAGACGGGAGATAAATTTAAAGTACCGGCGGAAAATTAAATAAAAGGTGAGGGGGAATAGAAAAAATATGATTATCCGCAATGTTACCACTAATAAAAAATAGTAAACACAAAGATACAAAGTACACAAAGAAAGTAAAAAACAAATACAACTTCTAAAGGTTCTTTGTGCCTTTGTGTTTATAATATTCATTGATGTTGGAATTTGTGGTAATATGGGGGATTAGGATAAAAAAATCTAATTTTAACCCCTCACTTTTTATTTCTGCATTATTTCTTCAAAATCTCTTTTTCCACCATTTCTTTCGGTAATTTCTTTGTGCAGAAGAACCAATCATAACAGGTCATACCCTCTTCTTTTTTCTCCACGCGTTCGTTTGCCATGCGGGTAGAGCCCGGAGCCGGAACAATCACATCGTCTCCCGGACGCCAGTCGGCAGGCAGAGCCACTTTAAATTTATCGGCTGTTTGCAAAGCAATCAATGCTCGTTTCAATTCGTCAAAATTACGTCCCAAATTGAGCGGATAATAAATGATAGCGCGGATTACCGCATCCGGGTCGATGAAAAATACGGCGCGGACAGCTTTTGTATTGCTTACTTCAGGTTGAACCATACCATATTTGTTTGCCACCTCCATACTGATATCTTCTATCAAAGGAAATCTTATATCAATGTTTTTCATTCCTTTAAATTCGATTTTTTCCTTGATAGTGCGCAGCCATGCAATATGACTAGATAAACCGTCAATTGAAAGCCCGATAAGCTGGCAATTCAGTTCCTCAAATTCATCCTGCATGCTTCCGAATGTGATAAATTCAGAAGTACATACCGGAGTGAAGTCAGCCGGGTGACTGAATAAAATCACCCATTTCCCTTTAAACTCTTCGGGAAAGTTGATTGGACCCTGTGTTGTAACTGCCGTAAACGCAGGCGCTTTTTCTCCAATGCGAGGCATCGGATTGTTTAGGTTTGTTTCCATAATTATTTAGTTATAAGTTATAAATTGTAAAAACGATAATGCGTAATTGGTTGTATTTTATTTTTTATCACTAATCGTTAACCATTAATCACTAATTACTTACCACTATTTCTTACATCATCATATTCCCGGTTCCTGTCAAAAAGAACTCTTGTAAAAGAGCATAAGGGTGAAATCGTACAGTTATTTTCGCGAGCGAATTCAACTGCTTCCTCAAGCATTTTTTTTCCTAAACCGTGTCCCCTGTATTGTGAATTTACCATCGTATGATTAATGATAAAATGATTATCTCCCGACCACACATAAGTCATTTCGGCAATTACATTGCCATCGTCGTCTTTGATTAGGAAAGCTCCGTCGGTTGCTCCTTTTTTTTGTACTATTTCCATCTCTTTTTAAGTTAGGTAAGTTTTTGTCTTGGTTTTCTATAAACAATTTCAGCAAGGAGTTGGTTTATTTTTTTTAATAGAAAAAATTAGCAGTTTTTTTAGTCGGCTAAGAAATTGAAGAGTGAAGAGAGACGAATTAAAAGTTAAAAAGTAGAATAAGCGCTTGCCGCTTATCATTAAAACGGGTAAACGAGAAAAATCCTGATTCATGGTTCCTGATTCCTGATTCTCAATCAGCTACCCCCGGCCCTCAAAGGGCTATATAACCTAGCATGGGGCAACGCCCTATGGCAATGAAGGATGACGAGTTAAAAGTTAAAAATGAAAAGATTGTAAACATAGGTATTCCTGACTCCTGGTTCTTCTTTCTTTATTTTACGATATCTCCAAAAATGCCAAGTAAGATTTTTTCCTCCTTTTCCCAGTTAAATTCACTGTTTGCTTTTTCATAAACGGAATGCACTTTGGGCTCGGCAAGAATTTCTTTGATGACTTGGGCAAGATATTCCGGTTCGTAATGGTCAATCAGGCGTCCTGTTTCGTATGAATTTAAAATATTCGCAATTTCGGGAAAGTCGGTAGCCAGAAGAGGAACATGTGCCTGCATGAAATCAAACACCCTGTTGGGCAATGAATAATAATAACTCAATCCTTTTTTCTCAAGCAAACAAACTCCGAGGTCGGCACAATTCGTATATTCGGATAACTCCCTGAAAGGAACTACACCTTTGAATATTACCCGGTCGCAAAGTTGCATTTCGCGGACTTTCTCCTGCAACTCTTCATACAAGTCACCTTTCCCGATAATAACAAATACGGCATTTCCTATATATGGCATAGCATCTATAATCCACTCAATGCCTCTTCCTTCGTTTACCGCACCCTGATAAAGGATGATTTTTTTACCATCATACTTTAACTTTCCTGTATTTCCGGTCAATGCCTTTTTTACAGGAACATTACGGATTACTTTTAGGTGCATGCCATATTTTTTTTTGTAATGGTCTGCAATTGATTGGCATACCGTGTAGCCTGTTTTGATATGTGGAAAAAAGATATTTTCTATACCTGTCCAGAAGTTTTTTACAAATTTACGGTTGGTAACTTCGGGCACTTCGGGAAAAAGTTCGTGTAGGTCTACAACTAATTTTTTCCTTCTTATTTTAGAAACTAAAAAATTGGGAATTACCGTATCGGTATCATTCGCCAGTAAAATGTCACAGCGCGAAAAGAGCAATAAGAATAAGAGCCGGATATTAAGTTCAGCATAGAAAAGGAATCCCTTTTTGAAAGTAACCGGTAATCGTTTTACTTCAAATGGAAATTTGGAAGAGCAGTAGAATTTGCTTTGCAAACCGACAAGCAGGACTTCAAAACCATTGTTATGAAGTGTTGTAGCAACTTTGTTTACACGTTGGTCGGTTTCCAGGTTACCGCTTACAGATATAATTATGCGTTTTTTTTTCATTCCGAAGTATTCAAACAAAAACATGAAATGTGTGCAGTTTCATGTTTTCGTTTGCAAAAGTAACTCAATATTGGGATAAATCACTTCAACCCTAAGGTTAATTGACGTCGAAAAAGTATATTTGTGAAAATTTCAAATAAGAAAATGAAGATAGAAAACAACTTTTCTCTTTTACCTTACAATACATTTGGGTTGAATGTTTCGTGTCGGCAATTTTGTGAATACAATACGGTTTCCGAATTAGAGGATTTTATAAAATCGGATATTTTAAAAACTTCAAAATGGTTGCATATCGGAGGAGGTAGCAATCTGTTATTTCTACAGGATTATGACGGGTTGATTTTGCATTCTCAAATAAAAGGAATCGAAATAATTGAAGATACGAAAGAGAGTTGCATTGTACGGGTAGGAGCAGGAGTAGTTTGGGATGATTTTGTGATTTGGTGTGTAGAGAATCAATTGGGAGGAGTTGAAAACCTTTCGTTGATTCCGGGAGAAGTAGGAGCCTCTCCTGTTCAAAATATAGGAGCCTACGGAGTTGAGGCAAAAGATGTTATACAGCGTGTAGAAACCATATCCGTAAAAGATGCTTCATTCCGTATATTTCAAAAAGAAGAGTGTCGGTTTGCATATCGGAACAGTATATTCAAGAGCGACAATAGCTATATTGTTACACATGTTCTATTTAATTTACAAAAACAGCCTTTTTACCATTATAATTTGGAGTATGGAAGAATTCGGGAAGCATTGCTTGCTTATCCGGAAATAAACCTGAACCACATCAGGGAAGCTGTAATTGCTATCCGGAACGAAAAATTGCCCGAACCGAAAGAGTTGGGAAATGCCGGAAGTTTTTTTAAGAATCCGGTCGTTGCAAAAGAAAAGTTTGTTGAACTTCAAAAAAAGTATCCTTCTATGCCTCATTATCCGGTTGGCGATAACGATGAAAAAATTCCGGCAGGTTGGCTTATCGAACAAAGCGGATGGAAAGGAAAATCATATAAGCATGCGGGTGTATACGATAAGCAAGCGCTGGTTTTGGTAAATAGGGGAGGTGCTACTGGAAATGAAATATGGGAACTGGCTAATCAGATACAAAAATCGGTGATGGGAAAATTTGGAATACAAATTGAACCGGAAGTGAAAGCCATATAATGAGAGTATTAATATAAAAGATTAAAAAACTTGTTTTGTTGAGTTTCGTAGGGAATCATTGCCTTTTATTAAGAATAATTACATTGGTTATCTGATGCAATTGCATCGGAATTTCCTGTTATGATGTAAATTAGGTAATAGATAAGATTTAATGATATATTTAGACAAGTAGACAAAGTAAACAAGTCATTCTTATTCTCGTTTACTCATCAACTCGTTTACTAAAAACATAACAATAAATTCTTTATAAAACTTATTAAAGCCACATTTATGAAAGAACTGAAATTAGTAGAAAACAAAATTTATGAGATGAGAGGTTTGCAGGTCATGTTAGATTTTGATTTGGCCGAAATGTACGGAATTGAGACAAAACGCCTGAAGGAGGCCGTAAGGCGGAATATAGAACGCTTTCCCGATGATTTTATGTTTGAACTTACGCGCGAGGAGTATCATTTTCTAAGGACGCAAATTGCGTCCTTAGAGATTGGAAGAGGAAAATATTCTAAATATCAGCCATTTGCATTTACCGAGCAGGGTGTGGCAATGCTTTCTTCCGTTCTAAGTAGTAAAAAAGCCATTGAGATAAATATCGGCATAATGAGGGCTTTTGTCGTTATTCGGAAATGTATAGCTCAGACAAGCCCTAAAAATATAGAAGAACGTATAAAAAGTTTGGAAGAGGTAAACGAAGAATTATTGAGAGATATGAACGATTTAAGTGAAGATACCCGTAAATCATTAGATGAGATGTTTGATGCTTTTGCCCAATTGGCGAATGAAATAAATTTAAATAAGACAAAACCGCCTCGCAATCCGGTAGGATTCGTCATTGAAAAATAAACTTTTTTTAGTTGAAAATGCTTGTTTTGCAAAGTATATTCCTGTTTTAAGAATATTTGCCGGATGTTTGCGGAATGCCAATAAAACCATATTTATTTTTCATCCATTTTCAATTCCTCATTTTTCCGTTTTCCATTTAAAAATTTACTACCTTTACGGGTCGAAATTAAAAAGAAGAGAATTAATTCAAAATACACATAATGAAAGTAGATGTTTTATTAGGATTACAATGGGGCGACGAGGGGAAAGGTAAAATAGTAGATGTCCTTACTCCTGGTTATGATTTGATAAGCCGTTTCCAGGGTGGTCCGAATGCGGGACATACATTAGAGTTTGAAGGCCAGAAATATGTATTGCGTTCTGTTCCTTCAGGAATTTTTCAGGGAGGAAAAATAAATGTAATTGGCAATGGAGTTGTGATTGACCCGGCTCTTTTCAAACAGGAAGTAGAAGGTCTGGAAGCATCCGGGCATAATCTTACCGAAAGATTATATATTTCAAAAAAAGCACATTTGATTTTGCCTACACACCGTTTGTTGGATGCCGCATACGAATCGGCAAAAGGAAGTGCAAAGATTGGTACGACCGGAAAAGGTATCGGGCCTACATATACCGATAAAGTAAGCCGCAACGGATTAAGGGTAGGAGATATACTCTGCAATTTTGAAGAAAAATATAAAGCGGCGGTAGCTCGTCATAAAGAGATACTTAGCCACTATGATTTTCAATATGACTTAGCCGCGATTGAGAAAGAGTGGTTTGAAGGAATTGAAAAACTAAAAACTTTCCATCTTATTGATAGTGAGTTTATTATCAATGATATACTATCAGCCGGAAAAAAAGTATTGGCTGAAGGGGCACAAGGAACTATGTTGGATGTTGATTTCGGGTCTTATCCGTTTGTGACTTCTTCCAATACCATTTGTGCCGGGGCTTGCACCGGATTGGGCGTTTCGCCGAGAAAGATAGGAGAAGTATACGGAATTTTCAAAGCCTATTGCACCCGTGTCGGAAGCGGTCCTTTTCCAACCGAACTACATGATGAAGTAGGAGATGAGATGCGCAAACTGGGACACGAATTCGGTTCGGTAACAGGACGTCCGCGTCGTTGCGGTTGGATTGACCTTGTCGCTTTGAAATATGCAGTGATGATTAACGGTGTTTCACAACTGATTATGATGAAAAGTGATGTTCTGGATGGATTTGAAACTATTAAGGCTTGTATTGCTTACCGGCATAACGGAGAGGAAACAGATGAATTCCCATTTGATATTTCTGAGAATGTAGAGCCTGTTTATGTTGATTTGGCAGGTTGGAAGACTGACATGACAAAAATGCAACATGAGAATGAGTTTCCTGAAGAATTTAACGGTTATATCGATTTTCTGGAAGACTATCTTGAAGTTCCGATTAAGATTGTTTCTGTCGGGCCGGATAGAGAACAGACAATTGTCAGATATGCAGAATAATTAAAAAATATATATAGAAAAAGACCATTATAACGATGGTCTTTTTTATTTTCTATATTCTATATCGTAAATTAACAAATTAGCCAATTTCTCAATTAGGCTGTAAATAAATTTTGTTAAAGACTAAAATTTGACTGTTATTTTTTATTTTTTTTACGAATGCTTATTTTAAAGTAGTTTGTATTAATTAAACATTTTTGCATTGTAAATAATGTTTAAATTTGGTTTTCTATTAGAGAATTATTTAAATTTCTTATTTTTAGATAGTTATATTTATTATGATTGTTACTTTAATTGTTTTGGCAGTTGCGGCTGCTTTTTTCGTTTGGGGGAAGATTCGGTCTGATATTGTTGCCATTTGTGCATTATTGGTATTGATTCTTACAGGAATACTTACTCCGGAAGAGGCACTGTCCGGTTTCTCAAATTCCATAGTGATTATGATGGTTGGTCTGTTTGTCGTAGGAGGAGGGATATTCCAAACCGGATTGGCTAAAATGATTAGTACCCGTATTTTGAAATTGGCAGGAAATAGCGAGAAAAAATTATTTCTCCTTATCATGTTGGCAACAGCAGGAATAGGGTCGTTTGTAAGTAATACGGGAACAGTAGCATTAATGCTTCCCATTGTAATAAGTTTAGCGGCTACTGCAAACACGGACTCCCGCCGTTTATTGATGCCCCTTGCTTTTGCGAGCAGTATGGGAGGTATGATGACCTTAATCGGGACTCCTCCCAATTTAATCATTCATGGAACGTTGGTTGATGCAGGATATGAAGGTTTGTCATTCTTCTCTTTTCTTCCTGTCGGCCTTATTACATTGACATTGGGTATTATTTTGCTTTGGCCTATGAGCAAGATGCTTGTTTCAAATAAAAGCAAAAGTAAAGATTCAAAAAAATCGGAAGGAGGGAAGTTAACCCAACTTTCACAAGAATACCAATTGGCCCAGAATCTATACCGGGTGAAGGTAAATAATGAATCTTTGCTTGTAAACAGAATGCTGCGGGATTTGTTGATTACGGAGCGTTTTGATGTAAGTATATTGGAGATTAGAAGAGACCAGCAGAGGCCTTTTCATAAAACTGTAAACCAAGATATGGCGGGGCCCGGAAATACTATTCGCGAGAATGATATATTGTACGTTTTGGGCGATTTTTCCAATATGGAAAATTTTGTAAAAGAGAATAAACTTTCGTTGGTTGATATTCATCAGGCGGAATCGAAAGCTTTGTCTGTCTCTGAAGCGGGCGGAATGGATTTCGGTGAAATTGGAATTGCCGAAGTGGTATTGTTGTCCAATTCAAACCTGGTTGATAAAAGGGTGAGCGAATCTGATTTCAGGAATCTGTATAATGTAAATATTCTGGGGATTCAACGCCAAAATGAATATATTTTGAAAAATATAAAAGATGAAAAGATGCAAGCCGGTGATGTATTGCTTGTACAAGGAAAGTGGAAAGATGTGGGAAAATTGGACCAGGATGAAAATAATTGGGTCGTTGTTGGGCGTCCGATGGAAGAAGCGGATAAAGTTCCGTTAAGTAATAAGGCTCCGGTTGCTGCTGTGATTATGGTGGCGATGGTAGTCGTTATGGCATTTAATATCTTACCTCCCGTTGTAGCGGTTATGATTGCAGCTGTATTAATGGTATTGACCGGATGTCTGCGAACTGTTGAGGCAGCATATAAAACGATTAATTGGGAAAGTATTGTTCTTTTTGCAGGAATGATTCCTCTTTCTATCGCTATGGAAAAAACGGGAGCTTCGACCATGATATCAAGCGGGATTATTTCCGGTTTCGGCGACTATGGCCCGATAGCCGTACTTGCCGGTATTTATTTAGGAACCTCTTTACTCACACTATTTATTAGTAATACGGCAACAGCAGTGCTTTTCGCACCTATTGCATTGCACTCGGCTCTCATTCTCAATGTAAATCCGCTTCCATTCTTATTTGCAGTAGCAGTAGGAGCAAGCATGTGTTTTGCAAGCCCGTTTTCTACTCCGCCAAATGCTTTGGTAATGTCTGCCGGAAGATATTCATTTATGGATTATGTGAAGGTGGGTCTTCCTCTGCAACTTATTTATGCTGTAGTTATGATTCTGGTATTGCCGCTGTTATTTCCTTTTTGATAAGAAAATAAATGAGTAAACAAGTAAACAAGAATAATTCGTTTACTTGTTTTTAATTCAAATAAATAACCACATACTCCGATTGCGTACCAATCCTGAATTTTCCTCCCCAAATACCTAATCCAGAACTAACGTAAATATGGCTATTTCCTTTTTTTAGATAACCATGAGATTTTTCGTAAATCCGGTCTGTAATCCAAGATATAGGCCATACTTGTCCTTGATGAGTATGACCTGAAATTTGAAGGTCAATATTGTTTTTTTCTACATTTCCCAAGTCGTAAGGTTGATGGTCAAGCATAATAATTGGTTTCGAATAATCCAACGAATTTATAAGCTCTTCTATTGATTTTCGTTCCGGATTCATTTTATCGTCACGGCCAATAATATAAAATTCGTCATTAACCAAAGCTACCGAGTCTCTTAAAACAGTTATACCCGACTGATGAAGAAAATCAAGTGACTTTGTGATTTCTCCTATATATTCATGGTTGCCCAATGACATGTAAATACCGTATTTTGATTTGATTTTTTTAAACGAAGAAGCAACATCATTTTCCAATAACGGTTTAGTATTATTATCGATAATATCTCCTGCTATTAATACAATATCCGCATTTTCCTTATTGATAAGTTCAATCCATTGTTCAAATTCTTTTTTATCAATTGAAAATCCCAAATGTAAGTCGCTTAGCGCTACAATTTTCAATGGTTTTCTTCCCTCCGTATTTTTATTGACATTTATAGATAGCTCTACTCTTTCTTTATTTGTGTATTTGAAGTACCCCCACGTCATAATAACAGTAATAACTCCGGTTAGAATTCCGAAGGAAGCCCAATTTCCGAATAAGAATTTGTCGGGTATCAAGTGCATAAGCCTAAATAAATCAATCAGCAGAAATGCCATCACCAGATATAAACAGATAAAGAACCAGGAAGTCCCGATTTTATAGACAAACGATGTCGCAGGCGTTGGTAAGAAGTTTCCACCTAAAAGCCCCAGGAAAAAAGAACATACTATGATTACTGCAAATGTTACCAATAATGGTCTGGCTATACTTCCCGAAGGTATTAAGTGCCAAAACCTGTAAAAGACATAAAAGTTTACACTGAGAATTATGAAAAGCATCAAAAGAATAGCACCAATAGGTTTCATATTATAATTGAAAATTAAGAGTTAATAACCTGGAAAATAAAATTTATGACTGTTCTTCAAAAAGAGGACAAGTTACGTAAACTTTGGTATTTCATTTGATTAAGTCCATTTGATTTTCTTATTATTTTTCTTTTTTAGAAAAAAGTAAATTTTTTGTTACAGAACTATTGCACATTAATATTTTTACTCTATCTTTGCATCGCAATTCCGGAAAGGGTTGCCGATAACCAGAAACGGTGTGGTAGTTCAGTTGGTTAGAATACCTGCCTGTCACGCAGGGGGTCGCGGGTTCGAGTCCCGTCCATACCGCAAGTAAAGTTCACTATTTTAAGCAAAACCCTGAAAATCAAACATTTTCAGGGTTTTTCATTTAACCCTCCCAACGCAAAAAAATCCCATTTTTGAGCAGAATTTACAGGCTAAATCGTGGGACTTTTTTATTTCCAATTTTCTCCCACGAATTAGATTCTTTTCTTTTGATATTCAGTATGTTAATTCTCATTATTTTACTCTATTTTGCCTTTAATTTGGTAAAATCGAATGCAAATCGTGGGAGAAATATAACATACCAACGCAAAAGAGTCTTTTTCTGCTTTCAAATCCAAATCGTGGGATTTTTTAATTTACGATTTAGTCCCACGAATTAGGTTTTTATTCTTTGATTATCAGTATTTTGCGTAGTTTAAAAATGAGCTTAACAAACTAATTTTACAACAATTTAAAAAAGTTAAGCTATGAACAGAACAAAGAAATCAACATTCAGCGTGTTGTTTATTATCAGGAAATCGAAACTTCTTAAAAACGGAGAAGCTCCTATCAGTATGCGCATTACCGTAAACGGTCAGATTGCAGAGATAGCTATTAAACGTAGTGTTCCCGTGGCGTCGTGGAATCAAGCTAAAGAGTGCAGCAACGCCAAAGACCATGTTGCACGGGAATTGAATCATTATCTTGAAACAGTGAGGGCAAGGATTTACCAGATTCAACGGCAACTAGAAATTGACGGGAAGAGCATCACGGCCAACGGCATCAGAGATTCTTATTTTGGCAGGAATGTGGAGAATAAAACGCTTGTGGATGTATATAAGGAGCATAATCAAAAATGCCATGCGTTGGTCGGGATTGATTTTACATTATCTACTGCACAGAAGTTTGACACTTCTCTTTTGCGTTTGCGGGAATATATCCGCCACCAATACGGAAAGGATGATATTTTATTGACAGATGTGGATGGGCAATTTATCCGTAATTTTGATTTTTACCTGAAAACTGAACACAAATGCCAGCAAAATTCTGCAATCAAACATTTGAAAAATCTGAAAAAGGTTATCCGTATCGCTATTGGCAATGATTGGATAAAGAAAGACCCATTCATTGGTATTCAGTTCAAACATGAAGAGACACATATTGAATTTTTGAGCAAGGAAGAATTGGAAACAGTCATGAATAAGGAGTTTGCCGTTTCGAGGCTTGAACTGGTTCGGGATATTTTTGTGTTTTGCTGTTTCACGGGATTGGCTTTTATTGATGTCAAGGAATTGAAGCCGGAACATCTGACGAGCGATAATAGCGGAACTATTTGGATACGCAAACCTCGCCAGAAAACAGGTAATATGTGTAACATTCCTGTTTTGGCGGTTGCACGGAATATTCTGAATAAATATGCCGACCATCCGGAATGCGTCAATAAAAGTGTATTGTTACCTGTTATCAGCAATCAGAATATGAATGCTTATTTGAAGGAGATTGCAGATTTATGCGGTATAAAGAAGAGTTTGAGCACACATGTAGCCCGATACACATGCGCAACGGTGGTAATGCTTGCCAATAATGTTTCGATAGAAAATGTGGCTAAAATCCTTGGGCATTCCAATACCAAAATGACGCAACATTACGCAAAAGTGCTTGATAGTTCTATTTTGCGGGATATGGATAATGTAGAGCAATGTTTTGCAGGTTATGCGAAAATAGGTTGAGTATAAAGAAATAAACCATGCTATTTCAATTGGATTTTAAATTAAAAAAGACGAGCTACAATATTTTGTATCTCATATTTACCGGTAAACAATTTTGTTTATCGGTAAATTTATACTACTTTTGTTCTTATTGAATAAGAATTATGTTACCCGAAATAACCAAAATAAAAGGAATACATCCCGGTGCTGTCCTTAACAGGGAATTGAGACGAAGAGGATTGGAGAGCAAACAATTTGCCCTTTCGCTGGGAGAATACCCGCAAACAATCAATGCTATCAGCAAGGGTCGAAGAGGAATTAACCCCGCTTTGTCTATCAAGTTGGGGCATGCTTTGGGTGCTGACGAGGAATATTTTATGCTCCTTCAAGCCTATTATGAAGTTGAAAGGGAACGTAAAGAGTTGTTGAAAAACCAACAAAAACCAAACTTGTCGAAAATCCGTAATATTTTATTTTGGGATACGGATATAAACCGGATTGATTGGCAGAAACATAAAAAAGCTATTATCAGGAGAATATTTGAAAGAGGTAACGAAGCGGAAATAAAGGAAATAATATCTTTCTACGGAAAGGATATTGTTTCACATGAATTGAAAACAACTCCCCAATTCATGCCTACCCTTGCCGAAAATGCCGAAAAATATCTGAAATTAAAACTAAACAGGGGAGATGAAACCTTATAACCTGCATAAAGAAACCGTGTCCGTTGCGCTTTGGAATGTGTTAGCGGAACTGATGAGCATCGAAATATTAAACCCTTTCAGGTTAGTTGGCGGCACGGCGTTGAGTTTACAGTTAGGGCATCGCGTGTCTGTAGATATTGACCTTTTTACGGATGAAACCTATGATAGTATTGATTTTAATGCAATAGATAAAAAGCTGCAAGAAATATTTCCCTATGTAGAAATGCAGTCTCCGGGAAATAATAGCTTTGGCAAAAGCTACTATATTGGCAAGGATAAAAATGATATTGTCAAGGTCGATTTGTTTTATACTGATGCTTTTATTCATCCACCTCTCGTTGTTCATAATATCCGCATGGCTTCTGCCGGGGAGATTGCTGCCATGAAAATGGAAGTTATCGGTCATGATGGAAGAAAAAAAGACTTTTGGGATATTCACGAACTGCTTGATATTATTCCTTTGGAACAAATGCTTAATCTTCATGCCGAGCGTTACCCATATTCGCATACAAAAGAAACATTAAAGAAGAAAATGATTGATTTTCAATATGCTGATTCTGATTTTGACCCGGTTTGTTTAAAGGGAAAGTATTGGGAATTGATTAAAGAAGATATCGAAGAATCAATTAAGTCATAATTTTCATTATTAGATTTTTTTTGACAACTGGATTACAGATTTGATATCTTTACCATTACTTTGCAACATCAAACAAATAGTTAATAAAAGGAATATGCGATGAAAATTTGAGAGAAGAACGGGAATTATTATTCTCGTTTTTCTCTCATTTTTATTCGTTATAACTATATTTTAGTTTTTACCAATGATGTTAAAAACAGCGTAAAGTCAGTAATATCTTCACTAACACTGGCTTTTTCCAAAGCAGTCATATATTCCTGCCGCCTTTCTACGGGAACAATAGTCCAGCCATAACCGCCTGAAATGAGCATAACATTCATCAAAAAACGGGCAATACGACCATTGCCGTCCATATAGGGATGGATATATACAAATACAAAATGTCCTAAAACTGTCCTTACTCTGGCATCGTCTTCATTTTTCAACAGTTCGAACAAAACCGGCATTGCATCCCTGACTGCCTCCGGATTTAGTGGCGTGTGCATGGAACCACGAATATAAACCTGGCTTGTACGATACCCTGCCAAATCGGAGGCTTTTAATAATCCGGCAACAACACTCGGCGCAAATAATTCCCGGTACCACACCCGATGGTCATTATCGGCAACTTCGCCTGCATTGCTTCCGTTAAGTATCTTTTCTATACTTTCTTTTACCGATTGAAATGCTTGCCAGTATCCACGGGCAGCCATTGCATTTCGCTGTTCCATATCCGAAGAATCTTCGTCGGGTTTCCAGTTGCCGCTTTTTACTTTTTCTATCAATTCATCCGTTACCTTATATCCTTCGATAGAAAGAGAATTGTAGGCATCCAATTCGTACTGAGCATCAATATCTTTTAAACAAGTCTCTACGTCTTTATGTGTATGAGTTGTTTCAGGAAAATTTGCCATTACCACATCGCGCATTTTATTCCACATTAACTTCAATCTCATTGCATAAGGCGAAGCTATGCGGGTATAAGCAATAGTACTTCTGTCTGCAAAAGGGTCTTCCTCCCGGATATCGTAAGAGAGGCTTTTCATCGTATTTACGATTTCATCGGCTGCTGCTGTGTGTCCGATATTCCGGAAAGCTCCTGCCAATCGTCCGGCTTTGGTTGTTTGTCCTTTTTCAAGTAATATTTTCAGGATGTCGGCAACATCCGACACCATTGGCAAACAAGTGCGGGCAGTTACGCTATCCAGTTGGAAAAAATCGGGGCTGCATTCTACCAAAGCCTCCGGCAATGAATACAAGTTTAATCCGAATAAAGTTTCTTTATAAACAGGAGCCGCAATAGAGGCTTTTAAATCAAATAAAGAGGTTTTATGCATGAGTTGTACAAAATTGTTCGAACCTTGCGGAGAGCGTATTATTATTTGCCCCGGCACTGTCCTGTTGCCACTGTAAAAAGACAATGACTGGTCGGCAGACAGACACCACTCGTCGCCAAATCTTGTATTTGCATATGCAGAGATAAAATGCCAATAGGAAGTGTACCAGTTTGTAGTATCGCCGGGGATATTATCCGGACGGGATGAAATATACCATCCTCTCATGACTTCTTGCAGAAAACCATGATTCAGAAGCCTTTCCAAATGCGTTCTTGATATTTCGGAAGATTTAATTACCGCCAATCCTGATTTGTTTTGCAGTTGCTTCAAAACCGACAGAGATTCGGCTAATTTTTCTTGTATTGTTGCCATATTACATTTTTTAGCGTTATCACAAACATCAACGGCTATATTACCTTAGACTTTACTTATTGTTGAAATACAAGTTTTATCTGCCGTGGTATTGCAAGTTTAATTTGCAGTGTTGTTACAAGTTTTTTACGTTGTGGTATTGCAAGTTTTTATTGCAAAAATAAAACTATTTTATTAATAACACAATAATAACCAGTACTTTTATTATCGCAAAGTATCAGATTTGTCAACTTTTTTACCGCCGTAACTGTTACGACGATAACAAAAATCACACAAATAAATTGGCATACAAAATCTACCATTCAAGACTATTCCAACCTAAAGGCAATAGCAAGAAGAAGACGGATTGAGAAAATAAATCTCATTATGAAATTGATTGAAGATTTGCAAATGTTTTATTTAAAACAGTCATCACTCGCAATCTAGGGCGGTTTTGTAAATTGTATATATCTTTTGTTTAAATGACATCAGAGTTAAAGGCAAAAGAAAAACCCCGCAAAGCGGGGCTAAATCAAATGAAAGCAACGAAAAATGAGCATAGTTACGTTCTAATTCTCATCTCTTCAAATGCTTGCTTTATGCGCTCTATCCAATAACAAGAGGTAATTACTTCATCATCGACGGGCTGACCGTCGAGTTTGCTTGCTTTCAAAGCACATTCGGCAAAGCGGTAATACGCAATGTCCAGATGTGCGATTAAATCATTAAGTTCAATTTCTTTTTCTAACAGCTTCTGCAATGGTTGCAGGTTGAAACTTGGGTCTTCCATAATTGTGTTGTCATTTAGGAGTAAAACAAAAAGCTCGCTTTAGGTGTCCTACGTTGACAACAACGCCGTGCCCTTTCGGGAAGTACGCACCATAGCGAGCCGTTAATTCTTAAGATTGCCATTTTTGTTGTCTTTTAGGAGTTGTAAAACTACGAAAAGGAACAAAGACATACAAAATCAAGATGTTATTTAATATAAAAAGTAATCGTAATGTTTTGGAGGCATATTATTTCTTTGCCATTTCCCCATATTCGACAATTCGCTTTTCACAAATATCTTTAACTAAACCTGAAAATCTTTCAACAATTGGTATAAGTGTTTCTATATCTTCCTTTGTTACAATAAAATCGGGATTGTAGCGTGCTTCTACATATGCCAGTTTAAGCAGATTGAAAAGCCGTTTTTCTTCGGGTGTTTGTAGAGGAAATATTTTATCAAATTCAGGAGAATATCTTTTTACATAAGCTAAGAGTTTAGCAAGATTATGTTGTTTACTGTTTTCTAATGTAAAAGTCAAACGAGTGGCATAGAATAAATTTTCACAGACTTGATGCAAATAAAACGATGCTTGTATGTATTCTTCTTTATCTTTGTTATGTATAGCATCTGATAAGAATAAATTAGCTTTCTTAAACTTCTCATTAAAATATTCTTCTGCCTGTTGTTTTATCTCATCATACTTTAGTTTTCTCTTTCGAGCTAATTTATAATTTTCACTATCATAAAGTATAACACCCTCTTCTTTTATTTGCGTATAAAAATACCTGCCGTCCGAAAGGTTTTTATTGAGTTTGTCAATATCATCGTTGATAAATTGTAAAGGCGTTTGTTTATCGGGCTTTTTATAATAAATATCTTCAATGCAATTAAGTATCAAGCCTGCTTCCTTGTCCTTTATGCCGTGGGTAACGACCAAGATATCATAATCACTCCGGTATGTAGTGCGGATTCCAAATTCTACACGGGTATCATAGTCCACATATTTTCCCGTGGCGTAACTTCCATAAAGGATTATCATTTCCGTTTGTGGAATCCTTTCCCGTATCATCTGTACAAGATAATTCAAATCGTCCTGTTTTTCGGGTGGGAGATATTTAATTGACTTCTTCATATAAACAATAGTTATTGCGGGATAAAGATAACAAAATGTTGTTTTAATTTACATTGTATTACGCATATAGAACAACAAATTTACATAAAGAGCTGAAATAAAGAAAATAAAGAAAAAGTTGCTGATTGCGTTTTAGCTGTTTTATCCAAAAATGGATAATCTCAACGTTTCGTTCAATAGCACGCCTCAATAACAAGTTATTAAGAAATTCATCGTATTGTTTAGGTAAATTTTCAAAGTAAATGTCTATTTCATTAATGGCAATCAGGATATTTTCAAGATATTTTTTTACTCTATCATCCAGATATTAAGGTTTTGGTACTTTCTATATTTTTTTTGAGATAGGAGTTCCGGATGGGTTGCTCTTCCAACAAATCTACTTGTCTTCCCAAAACGTTTTCCAGCGCATATTTAAAATCAAAATAATTAAGAAAGTAATCTTTAATTGCATTTTTATCAAAATCTACAATCAAATCCACATCGCTTTGCTCATTAAATTTGTCGGTAAGAACAGAGCCAAAAGCAAACAATCGCCTTACCTTGTATTTACGGCACAAGTCTTTTATTTGATAAATATGGCTGTCGAGAAAGTTCATAATGCTTATATTTTCAATGACAAAGGTGGCAATTTTTTTGAAAACATAAAAGAGAAATATCTGCAAAAATGATACCGGAATTTCAACTGATGATAAAGGCTCCTTGTCTGAATCATTCAAAATATCAGTAGATTACAGCCACTGTTTTACAAAAAAAACAAAATTGTCGCTTCCTGCTAATTTTTTAATTGTACCGAATCCGGTATAATTAAATTTGTGATTAAACAGAACTTCCCACTCCCCAATATATTATATTCAATGATGCGATGTTTCGGCAATCCATTTTTGAGGAGACATTCAAAAATGTGGTTTTGCTGATTGATTGTTAAACCCCTCATAAATGTGGGGTTTAAAATCCGGATTGTTCAATATTTCCCACAAACCAAGATATTCAAAATATAACAGGTAAAAATGTATCTATTTTTGTTCTCGCTTTGTAGTTTAATAAATTGATGCCTATCTGTTATATATGATTCAAAATAAATATTTGTTTAACATTTGTTTTGTTTTATTCGTTTTTATAACTTTACGGCTCCTAAATGACAACTGAAAATGGGCATAAAAAGATTTATGGCTCGCTATGGTTTCGTGTATCCGAAAGGGGCGCGACGTTGTTGTCAACGTAGGAAACCTAAAGCGAGCCTTTTGTTTTACTCCTAAATGACAACTAACTATGACAAAAGAAGAATTTGGTTTTGACTTGCAACCCTTGATTGTGCTTCTAAAAGAAGATGCAACCTTGGAATTTGTGTTGGAACAACTGTACAATGTGTACTTCCGTTTTACCGAACTTGCTTTTAGAGCGAGTAACAGCGAAAGCGAACCAATCTATGAAAATGCAATCATAGCACGTTATTGGCTTGAGAGGATGATTACGCTCTTTGAAGAAATGCGGTTAAAAGAGTAAATTAACGTGAATTTTGGGACATCTAAGAAACAAACCGTGGTATGAAAATGCTGCGGTTTGTTGTTTTTTTCTGTCTCGTCCTAAAAAAAGTTTACCAGATTTATAAATAAGAAAGTTATCAAAATAGTTTAAAATTATAGTCCTGTTATAGGTTTACAGAAAGAGTTTGTAAACTTATAAAAAATAGTCATAGTTACATTGTTGATATTACATTTTATGTTTCCACTCAATTATTTTTTCTTTTCAAATCCCCTTTCAAAAGCTACAAGGGTGTTTGAAAAGAAAAAAATAATTGCTCTGTGTTTTAATTACAACTTTATAGCTGTATTTTCATTGAATGTCTCTTTAGACCAATGCTTTTTAAGGTAACCCTTTTGTAAGTGGGCTTGTTCGGGTGTAAGTAATCCACAACAAGAGTGAGGGCGCTTAGTATTGTAAATATGTATTATCTGGTCAATACGCTCTCTTGCCTCTGCAAAACTATTATATACTCCATCATTGTATATCCATTCGGTTTTTAGTATTCCATTTATTCTTTCGGCTAAAGCATTCTCATAAGGATCACTTTGTTCGGTCATGCTGATCTTAATGCGGTTGGCTTTCAATATTTCTGTATATTGACTACAACAATACTGGATGCCTCTGTCAGAGTGGTGGATTAATTGCGTTCTCTCTATTGATTTGACTGAGCCTAAAGCCATGTTTAGGGCATCAACTCCTCCTTGCGCTGATAAGTTCTCACTTAAGTGGTAACCTACTATCTTACGGGAATAAGCATCTGTTATCAAAAACAAATAGGCAAATCCTTCTTGTGTATCAATGTAGGTAATATCGCTTACCCATATTTTATTTGCTTGTTTTATGATCATGTATCTGATTAAATTTGGATATTTATTAAACCAGTGTTTTGATTGTGTGGTAAATATCCTGCGTTTCCGTCTCTTTACCAATAATCCGTTTTTTCGTAAAAGTTCGAATAAAGCATCCCTGCCTATATCTATCCCTTTTTCCTGAAGAATATGCCACAGCTTGCGTGTTCCAATGGAGGGCATATGCCGGCGGTGTTCAAGTATCATACTTAGGATAGCTTGTTCTTCAAACACTTTTACTGATTGTGATTTAAAATGTTTGTGGTGAGCTTGGCGTGTGTAGCCAAACAGTCCGCACAGGTCGCCAAGTGTTACTTCCCTGTACCTTTGCCGGAGCATTTCGACTGCTTGGCATCGAAGTTTTTTCTTATGGGTAATTCATATGTTCTTTCAGCTAAAGATATAAGTGTCTCCAGGGCATCGATCTTCAGATTGCTTTTGCTTAATAGTTCTTTGAGCTGTCTGTTTTCGGCTTCTAATGCTTCTAGTTTTATTGCTTCTTTATCTTCTTCCTGCTTCATGGTAGGTAAAGATAGATATTTATCGGCTAAGTGTTCACGAACTTCTTGTTCATATTTACTTATCCAGCCATGAAGTGTTTTGTAATCTCCAATATTAAATTGTTTTAGTATCTCCCACATTTCTTTTTTACCTGTTAGATACTCTTCTACTGCCGCTAATTGTACTGATTTGGGATAGCGCGTGTACTTGCGTTTTTGTTTTTGTCCTGACATAGGTTGACTTGGGTTTACGGTAAACCTATTATAGGACGAGACATTCGGTTGTTTGTCTCATCCTAAAAAAATCAGTTGGATTCAAGCGGAATTTAGTCTGCATGAAGTAGATTTCAGCCAGAATCAAGTGAAAACAAGTGGGAAATGAAAAAAATCAAGTCGAAACAAGTCGAGAATAACGAGATTTAAGTGAAAACAAGTCGAATTCACTTAAATTCTAGCCTCTGTTCAGGCTCTGTTCACTCAACTGTGTCAGAAACAACAGGTGAAATAGGCATTGTTTATAGTTCAACTTTTCTCAAAAAGTCACTCAACCCGCAAACTTCCACATCATTTTTAAATGGATAAGATGCCGATACAGGAGAAACAATATATGTTTTATCCGGTTTTATGGTTTCTATAGCACTCCAAAAGCCTTTAGTTACCTGTGGTGCCGATGAGGCTTTGCATTCTACTGCTATCATTCGGGTACCCTTCTCAATAAGCAAATCTAACTCATCCCCTGTAGCACTACGGTAAAAAGAAAATTTGCAATCTTTCAATGAAGAAATGATATTTTCAATTACAAAGCCTTCCCAAGATGATCCAAAAACAGGGTTGCCCATCAGGGAATTGAAATCATCCACTTGTAGCAGTCGATGTAATAACCCGCTATCTCTCACATAAATTTTGGGAGATTTAACCAAACGTTTCTTGATATTCTTCTCA
>JAVBMA010000019.1:0-12095 GCA_031553005.1 Paludibacteraceae bacterium
TGGGTCAAGGTTGTCCTTATCCTCTTTTTCAACGTACCATTGATATAAAACGATATAAAATTGTGAGAATAGGTCATGGCTATGTGTGTAAACCGATCAAGCGGCAAGGGTCTCTTTTCTTTTATATCTTCCCAAACATTGGGAGAGGATACTAATTGAAACAGCGCTACTCCGTCGTGGTCGTAAGGTACAAAGCAGATATAATTAGCCGGGTCTTTGCCAAAGTCGAACACGCGTGCCCATTTCTTGTATCCGGACGGCTTCACCAGACAACTTACCGTAAATTCCGGGATCGTATCAAAATTTTCAGAAATAAAAAAATAGTCTTCTCCATCCATCACAATGGAAGGATGATGTAAGATTAAACCGCTGTCTAATCTGCAAGAGATATCTAATCCAAATTTTGTATACGGATAAAAAGTATCCTTGTAAATTGATCGCCAAAAATCAGGGTGTTCTTTTTCTCCCGACTTATAGGGTAAAAGGTATTCACAAAAATCATCAAAATCCAACTCTTTGGCATAAGGCAGTTTCCACTCTTCAAATGCCCGGTCGATATTGTCTATCAAAAAACCGGAAGTGACAGTCTGCAAATCGGATACCGATCTGCAGGGAGGCATACCTTCTTGCTGTAACCGGTCAAGTAAGATTTCCTGTTCTTTTGTGAGCGCTTCATAAGGTTGGTTTAAGGAAAAAACAGAATCCAATGTATTGTAATAGGTTTCTAATTCGGGAGAATCATAGAAATAATACGTATCCATGTTTTCAATCAGAAAACGGGCGGCTTTCAGTTTTAAATTATCTTCCGGATTTTTATCGTAATGTTTCAATACTTTCTCAAGTTCAGTTCTGTTTTCTCCGGCTAATTTTAATGCTTGTTCAAGATTATTTATAACGGATTGGTTTTGGGCTGCAACCAGAAAAGGGAAAAACAGGATTATAATCAACGTTTTTTTCATTGTATTTCCATTCATATTTTTCAAAATAAATTATTGCATTTATTATTTGATTCGGCTTTGTACCGTTTGAATAAACAGATCGGGATCCTTACAACTTATAACATAAACATTAGTCTCAGTTCTAATTAGCATCCTATTTTGAGAATCAGTCGCAAATTGCAGGAATTTACCGATTTGAGGATTTTCAAATTTACCTAAATACCCGAACAACCCACCGGAAGCAAATGTCCTGACACTGTTTTTGCCGTCGGCTTCGGTGTATCTCCGTATTTCAATTATATTACTTACCGGAATCGTGATTCCTCCTTTAACCTGGCGTATATAAATATCCTTATCTTTAACAGAAACTTCTACAGGCATATAAAACAGCATAAAAACCAAAATCAGCAAAGGCAAAAATGACAAAACGGAAAAAGATAACACCAGCAACTGATTTTTACTTTCGCTTTTATAATATTTAATTAAAGAAAGGATTGATTTTACAGATGCAAATAGCATCAATATAACGACTATAACAGTAAGAACAATTACAGTTGTATCCCAATTACAAATAAAATTTATCATGACATATAAGTATTTAGTAAAAATTAGTATTCATTATTCCGTAAGTAATTGTTTGTAATTAAGTATGTTTCCAAAATTAGTTTATACTAAAAACAATATCGTTACCGGCACACAGAGTGTTGCTCTGTGCTGGGATATTAAAGGGTTTCAGCCTTAATTCTATGTTTTCACAGCCCAAAACAAAGTTTTTGCCGTTTTAAGTTCTGATTAAAATCGGTTATTCCGGATCTCAAATATAAAAAAGCGCGTTCTATATAGAATCACATTTTAATCCGACATTATTTTTACCTCTTTTTTAACTTTTAGCGTATAAATGCTTTCGGTTTTCAGTGGGCAACTGAGTATTTTCCGAGCCATTTCCCGTGCAGCAACCGTATCCTCTTTTCCTATATAGAGTTTCCAAAGGGAATATTTAGGGCGTATGCGCGTCGGAACCATGTTGGAAGCCGTATAAAATGCCTGTTCGGCTTGTTCCTGTTTGCCGATTTTCAAATAGTAATTTCCTTTCATGCAATATGCTTCACATGAAGGCAATGCATCTTCGGCTTTGGCTGTATAGAATTCCGGTGGTTGGCTTTCCATCCATGTCATATAGTAATTATTGAAGGCCGGATTGGCTTTCATCCTATCATAGGAATGTTCGACCCGGTCAATACTTCGAGAACTGCTTTCATATAAATCTATCAATTCGCCGGAAAGCTGTTTTAATTCCGCCACCTGTCGCCAAATCCGGAACAAAACAACAATTAAGAGTAAAATAATTGTACCGTAAACCCAACGGGACGGCTTGAACGAGAACTTAACATTGCTTTCAATTCCACCCAGGCAAACGACAGATAAAAGTAATAAAGGAAAAACTTCTACCGGATAGGAAAACAGGGAAAAAGTGAGCCATGAAAATAACCCTGCCCGGAATATTTTTACAGAAACAGTTGAAGCTCGTGTCTGGAATGCCGTCCATAACAAAAACAGAAGCAGTATTGCCCCAATGATTCCGAGGCAAACAACGGTATTCAGCAGCTCATTGAAGGGATGCCCGGCATTATCTGCAACAATGGCAAAAGGCGATCCGGGATTTTTCTCAAAGAAAGCAGCTTGGTAAAGCATATATTTTTCGCCGAAAGCTCCGGAGCCATGTCCCGCTAGCGGACTATCCATAATCATATCGCAAGAGACACGCCATATCAACAACCGGGCATCGGCAGACTTCGGGCGGTAATTGTAGAGCAAGATAATTCCAAGTGTAAAAAATAGTACTGTTGCCCCAATGATGAACGGCTTGAAGGTTCGAAAGGACGAAGTGCTTCGTTCTTCCGTTATTTTATGCCGTTTCCAACTATCAGAAAAGATAAAAAACACTCCGCATACCAAACCAACAAACAGACCAAGCCAACCCGCACGCGAATCGGCAAGATACAACCCCAACCCTTGCAAAACGCTTCCGGTGAACAACAGTATGGAAACCATTATTCTCTTTTCCCGGAAAGAGATAACCGTCAAACACAACGAGAGGGTCGTACAGACGGCAAGATATCCGCCCAACTGTCCCGGATTACCGAATGATCCGGTGACATCGAATAGGATGTTGTGGCTAAATAATAATCCTCGTTTCTGAGCTATTGCAATAACTGTTTGTATTACTCCCGAAAGGACAAGGGAGTATAATAATATTTTCTTTTGTACCGTCAAGCGGATCAGGATGTAAAACCCGGCAATAGCGCCCAGTTTATAGAGGAGAAACGGATCAACATCCCGCCTTTTTATAAGAAAAGCGTTCGCCATTATCCAGAGAATAAAAAGGATAAATGCCCAATCGGTCATCGTTATGGAAAGTTTCCTATCCTGATTTTTCCGGAGAACAGAAAGGGATAAACGACAAATAACTGCGCTTACCGTAAATAACAGCGTAAAACAAGCAGCCTCTTCATTTACGAAAACAGTTCCTGCGTTCAGGTATGTCAACGCTATTATAATAAGGAATGCCCCGGTTGCTATGTCGATGGCTTTTTGCATGGGTATGGTTTGGCTTTAATTATCTAGTAGAGACTGTTTAAAAATTCTTATTACAAACTTATTGGCTCTTACTTTTTTCCAGCAGCTGAAAAAAGTAAGCAAAAAAAGCCGCCGCTGTGGATTCTTCGCTAAAAATCTTCTGCATTACGCTAAAACGTTTTAAACTCCTCCCTGCGGTCGTCAAACAAAAAACGTTTCCTAACGCTCCATTTCGAAGATTTTCTTAACGCTTCGCCTCCAAGGCGGAAAGAACCGGAGCTCTTTTGGCAAGGCTTTCTTGCGTCAAACTCATCTTAATATGAAATCTAAACAGAGAAAACAACATATCATCATCTTGTCCCATTCGGGAGAATATATTTTTTTCTTATATTGCGTCCCTAACAAAACAATTTTAATAACTCCGTGCAAACGAAGTGTAGCACGGGGTATTAGGCTACTCTCATATCCGACCCCGTAGAGGGTCGTACATCCTTAGTTTTGTTGAACCCGCTTCGGGGTTCAGGTGACAGGACTACTCTTTAGCCCCAAGCGGCACTTCGTTTGCTCGGGGTTATTAAAATCTATCTCCTACGGAGACTTTGTTTGATTTTCAAAATGCACCTCCTGTTTTATTCTAAAACTCTCAATTACCCACGAGATATAGACTTTTGCCTGAAATATTTATTTTTCCCGGTCTGTAGTGATTTTAATTATTTAAAATAAATACACAAAAACGGCGTCTTTTAATGCCAAACCGCCTTTGCCCAACCTAGTTGCAGATAATAAGCGTTCAAATCGCTTCTATTTTTAAGCGGAATGTAACAGCTTAATCCGCAAAAGGTTTTAATTTCATATTGATCCATAAATCTTGCCGTATGCGCTTTGTATAATATGGTTTTATCCAATTGCCCGGTCAGTTCGCTTTTATCGGCTTCGGGGTAATTTTTATATATAAAATCTACAAAATCAAACACATATTGTTCCTGATAAGAATCCAATCGTTGAACATCGGTACGGTTGAATGCAGACTCGTCAAATGATTGGGTTTCCATAATCCGGCGGGTAGCTGCTGCCAATGCTTCGATCTCTCCGGTATTAATCACGGAGATTGTGGCAGACTGGTAAATGCCTGTCATAACCTGCTGGTAATAATCGAAATACTCTTTTGCCACTTTCCTTAAATCGGGACGGGGCGACAACAATTCGGGCAAAACCTGTTCATACGGAAAACCAGTATAAAGCATAGGGGTTGAAGATGCCACAATGAAACCGGCCTTTTGCCTCAACTCGTAAGCAACTTCAACCGAACCCATCATACAGGCATCGAACAGGATATAATCAAACCGGACAGGCAATGCCTCTGCCAAATCGGGAATGTTCATCTGCACTCCGTTATCTGATCCGAACGACCGCAAACGGGCGTCCGAGGGAAGCCACGACGAACCGTGCGACCAAAGTATCAACCCATAACTATCGGCAGGATACTTCGCAATAATATCTTGCAATATTTCCCGCATGCGTGAGGGATCGGCAGAGTTATACCCGGGATAGCTCCCGGCTGCCGTTGCCGTATTGGAACCAATCTCCAGAATGCAAGGCTCTTCGCCTGCGATATCGGCAAATACGACTAACTTGGAATCACCTTCCCTAAAGCTTGCTTTCATCTCTTCAATGCTTCGCAATGCATCTTCCCACAGATCATTATCGGCAGCCAGGTAAGCAATTACCGTCCGCGTTGCCTGAAAATCTTTTTCATCTTCCTTGCTGCAACTGCAAAATAAAAGCAGAAAAGGGAATAGTATTATGTACAAAATAAAATGTTTCATGTTGGATCTATATCTATCTATTGAGGAAGCTGTCCCAAGAGACCTTTAACCACAAAGTACACAAAGTTTTACACTAAGGAACACACAAAATATTGATTGATTATCAGGATATTGTGAACTTTGTGAATTTCCTTTGTGTACTTTGTGGTAAAGAATACAGGCTTTGGGGATAGCTTCCCCAAGTGTAACTACTTTCCTTTCTTCTTATTTTTCCTTTTCTCCTTCTCCCTCCACTCCTGAGTGGTCAAACTTCCGTTTATATCTCCTATATAAACAACATTTTCTTCCAGCCGGATGTCGCCGGCATTGCGTGTATGAAAGACCGGTATTATATGGCTATACCTGTTCCGGTTCCGATCCATATAATAAACTCCGAAATTTATTTTTTTAGGAACCGTTTTTCCGGTATTAACCGCTATAGGCTCTCCTAACCGGACATATTTACCCTGATAGACGAGCGATTTTTCATATTGTGTGTATCCTGAATAACTGTCATCCTTATGCCTTATAATAATCCGGTTATTTAGAGGATCTCCTTTGGGAGCCGATTCTTCGCTAACACGTCCTTCCCTGCTTGCATAAATAGTATCTCCGGCAGAAGAGAGATCGAAGTGCAGTGTAAAATCGATGTGGGATCTTTGAACTGTAAAACGGATGCTATCGCCGGGCTTCACAGGAAGGGCATAGACAAATTCCGGATTGATTTTCAGTTCGCCTAATTTCCCCATGCTCGAAATAAACTCTTTTTCGAATGCTTCAAATCCGCCCTCATAAGCATTATCCAAAGCCTCATAGCTGCTTTTTCCTTTATAAACACTGCTAATTATAGAAATCATTGTCTCTTCATTCTGCATCAGAAAAAAGACCATACAATAAGCCAACGCATATCCGTAAAAAGTCTGTGTAAATGACGTATCATTAAATCGATTAGGACTCCAATCAATGAAATCCCTCAAATTAATATCTCCCAGTTGAATCATCGTTTTCACCCGTGCCCTGCGCCAAAGATTACTCTTATGTTCTATTGGTTCGGACATTTTAGTCTCCCCAAAATATTCGGCTAAACCTTCATTTAGCCAAACAGGAGGCGTAGCCATATTACTCATTAAAAAAAAATGGCTTAACTCATGATAGCAGGTATTCAAAAAATAAGCCTCATTTTTCTCTTTACATGCAACAACCTCTTTTCTTTCGGAAGAATAATAGCCCATTGAATTTGGATTGATATATCCGGACTGCTCTTTTCGGTAAACTAAATAGTCAATATAATCATTAAAAACACTAAGCCTTACGGATGTTTTTTCCATTACGCTGTCAGGGAAGACCCTGTTGTAAAATTCCAACTGGTAATCAATCATACTTTGCAGGCTTGCCATTTCCTTTTTGGTCAGGGTGCTACCTTCATCTTTTATCGAATACTGGGCAAACGAATTGATGCCTTGGAAAAGAAACAGGAGCAAAAAAAACAGTTTGCAAAATTTATTATGTTCCTTCTTTCTTTTCATATTTCATTTTCTCTGTTGCTCATTTTTTGAGTGATTAAGTGTTTGTACGCGTTATTGAGGGGGCTGTCCCAAAAGCCTATATTCTTTACCACAAAGGAAATTCACAAATTTTACAATATCCTGATAATCAACATTCTTTGTATTCATTAGTGTAAAACTTTGTGTACTTTGTGGTAAAAAGACCTTTTGGACAGTTTCCTCAAGAGTACTTTTCATTGAGAGGACGACTTTGAGTCGCCCCCTCAAGAGTGGATTAACATTCCCAAACATTTACTCCGGGGCTGGACAAGAGCTCTTTGGTAAAGGTTTTCACCTGATATCTGCTACTTGTAACGTAACTTTTTTTTATTATTCCACATTTCTACCATTCTTGACTTTTTTCTTTTGTTTTAAATCGCATGGCAGCAGGAGGAACGTCCGTTAATTGTTAAATCATTCAAGCATATAAAATTCTACTTTATTTAAAGAAATATTTAATACATATATTTTGCTTACTCTATCTCCACTAACACTACCGATAAATACTTTTAGATTAGGATCACCCGATTCTGTATATAAATCATCGTCAGTCGGATTTTTAGATGTTGGCAAAAAACTACCCAAGTATTCTATATTACTAAAAGAATTATCCGTAAGAAATGCCCGAGATCTATCAAAATAATTGAACCACAAAGATTTATCACGAAGATAACAAGACAAATAATTATTACTTGCTCTTAAAGAATTGTATCCCGGTGCCGTAATATCATTTGCATAAATTGTTCCTCCTTTATATTCATAAGTAATTAGTTTCGTATCAACATCATATAATTTATTTCCATCATTTACCAAATTATTTCCATAAAGTTCATAAGTAGGCGTACTGCTTTTCAATAATGCTCTTGTAGAATAAGAATAGACAGATATTTTATCTTTAGATACCAACATAATCTCTTGTTTATTTTTTACCCAAAAGTAAAAGTAAAAATGTCCATTTGTAGAAACGGGAATAGAATACTTCAATACTCCATTTTTCGAATAACCTCTTAAATAATCAAAATCTAAGACCAAAACATAAGTATCATCTGCATACACTTTCATCGCACCATTGAAAGTTATGGATGAAAAATAATTAGTAACTGCAACCCCATTGCTTTTTGTCATTAATATCTTTTTTCCATCACCGGAAACAAGGTAACAAGGTAACAAGTATCATTATAAAATGCGGCATCTCTCACATAGCCATTAATGGTTGATGACGAATAGGTTCCTTGACTATGTAGCATTTGCCCGTATACAGTTACTGCTAATAGGGCGTATAGACTAAAAATGAATACTTTTCTCATTCTCAATGAAATATCGATATTTTATTGAGGGGGAGACTTTGAGTCGACCTCTCAAACTAATAGCTATTGAAGTTCAATAATTATTTATATTTCAAAACATTATCCTTCCACCATATTCTATGAATATCCGCAGTATTTACAGAAGTGCTGTTGTTTATATATTCAACGGTATTCGATTGTAATTCCATTTCAAACGGAGTCAATATTATGGAATTAATAAACATTTTCTTGTTGAATATTAATTTTGCATTATTCTTATAGATAAGAACCACAGAAACCATTGGTGGCTGACTGGCATAAATCCATTCGGTAAAAACTAAAGCATAAGTATCATCAGCTAACTTTTTGAATAAAAAATTACCCGTTATACCGGAAACATAAGAAGAAAGAGCAGCAAAACCATTTGAACTTTTTAAAGTAACAAGTACGGTTTCTCCTCTACAGATATGAATAACATTAGCAAAACCGGGTTCATCTTGATATCCGATAAATTTATGGAGTTTTAAATTAAAATCTCCATAAGTCGCATTCATACCAGTTAAGTTAACTCTCGAATATGAAGGAAGTTCTGTTGCAGTTGTTTCGGAGTAAAAAGATTCTACAAAACTACTGTTTACATTGATTGTACTTGCTCCTATAATAGAATAGATTGCGGTTTCAGTCTGAGCATAAACTGCAACACTATATATCAAGCTAATAAATAAAATTTTTATTCTCATTGTTATTTACCGGAACTGTTTACGGGATTTCAACTCCCTCTGACTACATCATTCAACGGATGACTTAAAATCACCCGGTGAATAAACCTGCATATTTACGGCACAGCTTTAAATGTCGAAATAATGGGACTATTTTCTACAGATTTTATTTTAAACTCCGTAACATCCAATTTTAATATTTCAAATACAGAGATTTTTAGCATTTCATGTGTCCCTTTTACCACTAAATACCTCCCATTCTGATTTTTTCCAACCTTGGAATCATCAAACTCCGTTTCAATGTTATCACTTAGATAAAAAGATTGATCTAATGTTCCATATTCTCCTCCAATACGACCATAAAGGATAGTTGTTTGTATGCAGCAACTGTATTTTGTTTTAACGGAAGTGCTGTTATCATATCCTGCCGGATATTGGTATTCCCATGTCTTTGCCATCAATTTATCCAATGTGGAACTCTGTCCATAAGCACTACTTGTAATAATAATTAGTATTACAAGTAGCGCTGTAATGTATAATAATCTTCTTTTCATTTCTAATTATTATTACACGTCATAATCCCATTGTGAGGGGGTGCCCCCCCAATATGATATACAGAAATTAATATTGCCAAACATTTACTCCGGGATTGGACAAGAGCTCTTTGGTAAAGGTTTTCGTTGATGATGTGCTGCCGGTTATACTGAAAAACTTACCGTCTTTGATGCCATAAGTAACGGTTTCGACATAGCCCTGAAAACTGGTAACATTGTCAAACGACAAGGATGTAGAAGAGCTTGGCTTTACCTGCGAAACATAGATCGTACTGCCGTTTTCGGTAATACGGTATTGCTTCACGGTGATATCAGCAACTGTAACTAATCCTTCTAATGTACTTAATACATTTCCTTCTTTATCGACTACACATAAAACATCTGTTCGCCATTCGGTTGCACCACCAAAAGAAACTACAACAATATAATAGCCACTCGGTAATAAGAATTTACGAAAAGAAGCTCCTTCTTGATCTTCATCTGCTATATAGTATTTTGTCAACTGAACATTCTCATACAATTTTTCGGGAATTACTTTATTGCTGTTGTCTATTGCATAACTATTAGACCAAGCTGATGTCTTTGTCGCATCAAATGGGAGCTTATCGGTTGGAGCCAACTCTAAAACTCTTTTCATTGGTAACTGAGCAAAAGTTGTTTTAGCAGCCAGTAATAATCCTGCTAAAAGGAATGTTTTTAAAATAATTGTTCTCATTGAATTATTTATTTGGTCTGATTTGAGTTAAAGTATATTTCTTCTTATTATGTGTATGTGTTTCTTTACTTGTAAAAGTACCGTCATTTGAATCATAATATAACCGTAAATTATCATTTGTTGCCCCTGTTGCATTACTTGCTCCTTTAGCAGTTTCTATATAATTGAAATAATATTGACCTTTTACAGAATCATATCCTCTTCCAATTATTACAATGAAATGATCAATTGTACCATCATTTCTTTTTAATCCTATTGTATGGTTAACCCCTCCTATTATAGGTTTATTTGCATCAATATGTTCATTTAATGTCTTAAAAATAGCATTAGCATCACCTGTTTTTATTAATAATCCATTCTTTTCTTCAAAAAATGTTATTCTTGATGATTCTATAATTGCGTTATTACCAAGAAGAATCCTCATTACTTTATCTGTAACACATTTGCAATCACATTTCCCATCAGGGTGCTTAGCATTTTGGTATCCGGGATACTTTGTTTTATCAAAAACAATCTTCTTCGTTGTTTTTGAAGGATTTGAGCTAGTCGTTATTGAAGTATTTGTATTAATTGTTGTCGATGTATTATTACTACTTTTGGATCCATATCCGGAAGGAGCAGTTCCCGACGTTCCACTTGATCCCGTATATAAATTCGGTTCAGTATAGGCATACGGGCTTGTATATGGACTTGTATACGAGAATGGCGTGAATGATGAAGAGGAAGATGGGGGAGAATAGCTTCCATAAACAACCACTTCACTCAAAAAACCACAATCATATATTTCACTTTTATTCATTGCCCTTTTCCGTGCCTTAATCTGTTTGATTCCTATTAGTGTGGTTATTTCTTCTTCCAATTGTTCTGTATTATCATTTGTCCACCACCAGGAAGCTGCGGCATAACGCTCTCCATTCTTGTAACGTCCCGCCGCAACAGGATAATTATTACTTCCCAATATAGTGAAAAGTGCTGTCCCGCTAAATGTGGAATACCTGTCGCCACTATCAAACATACGGGCTGCCATATCACTGCTTTTTACAGCATGTTCCGCGTCCGGAATAATGGTCACCAGATAACAACCGAAAGCGCCCGTTGAAGGGTCTTTCACCACAATCATCTTCTGCCCTACAGCTGTGTAATAACTCTCTTTTGAAGGTCCATCTACGGGGTCGTAACCGGATGTGAACGAGCCTTCATAAGCTACTTCACTCACAAACGGCACATTAACACATATGCAAGAAGCATCTGCCGTTACAACAGCTTTTTTCCAATCTGGGGCGAAATTCCCCGGATATAATCCCTGCATCCGGTCGCTCAGTTCAACTACTTCCACATAGTCTTCAAAAAAACTCCGCGCTTCCTCTACTGCTGACGGTAAAGGTTGTTCCGGTCTTTTTTCCCATTCAATATTCGCCTCATCCTTGCACGAATATGCGCTCAAAAGTAAAAATAAAATTGCGAGATACCTAAAATTCCTCATACATAGTTTTGTTTTATATTATTTTATATAAATAAATTATCGGGGCAAATATATAAAAAAAATAATAATATTACCCAAAAGACACTTTTAGTTAGATAATGAAATACAGCATTTTAGCTCAAAAATACGAACTGCGGGCAGATTATGAACGCACCATAAACACAAAAAGTACACGCTAAAGCATTTTATATATAAATAATACAAATTATATATTTTAATAATCTTAATTATCAATAACATATATTAATATAAAACCACTAAGAAAATAATTTCAAGTCACCACTTTAAAGATCAAAAGCAAAATCTTAAATGCCTGCCGGAAAAAGTACCGCAAACTCTACATGCTAAGATTCCTCACTACGTTCGGAATGACACCTTGATGGTTTTATAAAGCCGCCGCTTCCCCTCCTATATCCTAACCCTTAGATACCGGTCATTCCGAACGCAACAAAGCGGAGCGAGGAATCCCTCTAA
>JAVBMA010000037.1:0-29563 GCA_031553005.1 Paludibacteraceae bacterium
AATAAATGCCTGAAATATGTTGTTAAATATTTACTATCAATTACTATCAATTACTATCAATTACTATCAATTACTATCAATTACTATCAATTACTATCAATTACTATCAATTACTATCAATTACTATCAATTACTATCAATTACTATCAATTACTTATTTGTGCTTTAGCTTTTTATTTCCCGGAATACATTTTTTCATAATACTTTTCGTAATCTCCGCTGGTGACATTGTCCATCCATTCCTGATTACCCAAATACCAACGGACGGTTTTTTCGATTCCTTCTTCGAATTGCAAACTCGGCTCCCAGCCAAGTTCATTTTTAAGCTTGGTGGAATCTATAGCATAACGTAAATCGTGTCCAGCTCTGTCGGTAACGTATGTTATTAATTTTTCACTTGTTCCTTCCGGATTTCCAAGCAGCTTGTCTACTGTTTTAATAATGACCTTGATCAGGTCGATATTTTTCCATTCGTTAAAACCGCCGATGTTATAGGTGTCAGCAACTTTGCCTTTGTGGAAAATAATATCTATTGCACGGGCGTGGTCTACAACATAAAGCCAGTCGCGCACGTTTTCGCCTTTGCCGTACACCGGAAGGGGTTTTCCCTGACGGATATTATTTATAAACAACGGAATCAGCTTTTCAGGAAATTGGTAAGGCCCGTAATTGTTACTGCAATTGGTTACAATGGTCGGCAATCCGTAGGTGTCGTAAAATGCACGTACGAAATGGTCGCTTCCTGCCTTGCTTGCCGAGTAGGGGCTATGCGGATCGTATTTGGTTGTTTCTTTGAAATAGCTTCCGTCAAACGAGAGGGTTCCATATACTTCGTCCGTAGAGATATGATAAAAAAGTTTATCCTGAAAATTACCGTCCCAATATGATTTGGCAGCTTGAAGCAGGCTCAATGTGCCTATTACGTTTGTCATTGCAAAAGTAAAGGGGTCTTTAATGCTCCTGTCTACATGGCTTTCGGCGGCAAGGTGGATAACCCCGTTAATGTCATACTGTTTGAAAAGGTTTAGCATTTGGTCAAAATCGCAAATGTCGGCTTTTTCAAAAGTATAATTCGGATAGTTTTCTATATCCTTGAGATTTGCGAGATTGCCGGCATAGGTAAGTTTGTCGAGATTGATGATATGGTAATCCGGATATTTGGCTACAAACAATCTTACTACATGTGAACCAATAAAGCCGGCGCCTCCGGTGATCAGAATATTTTTTTTGTAATTCATAACTATGAATATTTTTTCTATTAAATTTTATAATTAGATTTTTTTTAGTTTTTTGTCTAATTGTTTAAACGGCTAAATCGGTAAAATGGATAAAAATAGATAAAATGATAAGGTAATCGCTCTTGTTTACTCACTTTTAATTCTTCATTCTCACAGGGTGTTGCCCTGTGCTGGGATATATCGCCCTTTCAGGGCTGGAGGTTTGCTGATTCGGAATCAAAAGTCAAGAATCAGGAACCTGAAATTTACTCGTTTTAATGATAAGCGGCAAGCGCTTATCCTACTTTTTAACTTTTCATTCATCATTCTCTCAAATCTTTTCTAAATAACTACTTGGTATCTCCATGGAACAGGCAATAATATTTTCGAGGCGTACTAATACTTTTTTCTTTTCTCCTACGCGGATTAATTCGCCTTCAACTCCAATAAAAGGTCCGTTTATCACACGTATTTTATCTCCTTTTTCGAATAACAGATTATTGTCGATTTCTATTTTTCCTTCTGAAAGATCCATTAGAAATATAAAATTTGACATCTGCTTCTCGGGGACTATGAGAAGAGTCCTTGTCATATAATCGATCATGTATTTTATGAGGAAGCCATGATGATTGGGCAGCGACAAGGCTGTATTTTTATCAGTATAGATAAATATGGTATTGGGAATCAGAACAACTTCAACCTTTTTTTTTCGGTCGTTCCGTTGGCGTATTTCCATTCGGGAGGGCAAATAAGATTCGATATTCATTGCTTCCAACCGTTCTCTTATTGCCTTTTCCTGATTCGCCCTTGTTTTTGCAACAAACCACTGTTTACCGGTTAATTCCATGATTTTTACCTATTGTTTTATCTTAACAGGGTAAAGTGTCCGACATAAATCTTATCTATTTCTTCGACGTTGATTTCATACCAATAGTCTGTAGTTGGCATTTTTTTACCGTTATAAGTTCCGTCCCATCCGCCTTCGGTAGCTTTCATCTCAACCAGTTTCTTTCCAAACCTGTCGTAGATACTTATAACGGCATCAGGGTAGGATTCGGCAAGACCGGGTACTTCCCATGTGCTACGCTCATTTTCGTCAGGAGTGAAGTAAGGAGGAGGATTGATAGCCGGAGCATCCAAAGTCGCTTTCTGACTGGCTTCGCATCCGTTGACATCCTTTACGGTATAGGTATGTAAGCCGTAGCGTTTTACGGTTAATGGATTTTCACCCGTAAATTCTTCGTTGTCGACTTTATACATGAACGGTTCGGTTCCATAACCGGATTCAGTTAGAATTTCAACTTCGCGCAGTTTGATATTGACAATTTCGGTGATTCGGGGAGCGCTGGAAATTTCTACTTGCACCTCTTCTTTTATTGCCGGGCATACGCCATGTTGTAATGTAACTTCATAGGTTGTGGTTGCTTCCGGAGATACTTTCAGCGTTGCACTTTTTCCCAGGATTTCTGTTTCTCCCGATACTCTCCATTCGTAAAGCGTAGACGATGGCGCGCCACTGATTTTAAGTTGTACATTGTCGCCTTCGCACATTATGACATTTTCAGGCATTGTGTATTCTACCGGTTGTTCTACCGTTACAAGAATGTAGTCGGTTTGCTCACATTTCCCTGCCTGGCTTATTGTAAAGTTATATTGTACACCCGACGGATTATATTCGGGGCTTACGCTGATTGCCATTCCTGTAAGGCTTCCGGATACGATTGTATTGTCTGCCGTCCAAGCTATGGTTGCATCGCTTGGAGAGAGGTTGCTTATGCCAATCTCAATTGTTCCGCCTTCACATACGGTTGCATCAACTGTTTTCAGATAAGTAGCAGGAGGGTAAACTTCAATTTTTATCTCTTCGCTGTATACCGTTTGCGGATTGCTTGTTGTGGCATATTCAACGGTAACTCTATAAGTTGTCGTTACAAGAGGAGATACGGTTTGATTGACAATATTTCTACTTATCTCTTGATATATTCCTCCTTCTTTTTTGGCTTCCCATTTGATAGTGTATGCCGACGGAGTGAGTATATGTCCGGTTCCAGTGGTATCGGCAGCCAGTTTTACATTATCGTCTTGACATATTTGTGTTTTTTCGGATGTGAGGCTAACATTTATTTTTGCGTCTACTTTTACCGTAACTTCTTCGGTTGTGCTACAATACCCGTTTGCACTGACTTCAACCTCCCATGTCTGGTCTGCTTGTACATTTGTTAGTGTCAGCGGATTTCCGCTATTTGCTGTTGCCCCGTTTGTCCATGTAATGGTTGCCGATGCCGGAACTATGTTTTCTATTGTTAAGTCTTGGTTTTCGCCCCTGACTACAATGTATTCGCTTTGTCCGGCAGCAAAGCTGGTGTACGGCATAACGGCGAGTTGCTGGTTATCGCTATGTGCAGTTTGCGGCAATGTGCATATTCCGTTGCTTACCTCATAGCTATATTCTCCGGCATCGTTTTGTGTTGTTGCCGCAATCGTAAGGGTTGTCAATCCACTATAAGCAGTAAGTTCAACACCGTCCTTATACCAACGGATATAGCTTCCCGGCATTGACGAATCATAACCTGTTATGGTTACGGTAGCTTCTGTCTGGCTGCCTTCGCATTTTGGTGTGGCAAAGTCACTCCAGTCTGCTGTTACAGCCAACGGATATACTTCAACAACGATTGTATCACTTACCGGGCATTGGTTTTCGTAGTTTACAATATAGGTTGTTGTTGCGTCCGGTTGTACGCTTATTGTCCTGCCGTTAGCCGGAGTCATAGAAGCATCAGCCGGAGTGCTTGTCCAGGCAAAGCTTGAATTGTCGGTCGATGTATGGGTTACAGTTATTTGAATAGGAGAGAGTCCGCAGGTTTTATATGTTTTTATTCCTGCTGCCGGATTTACGGTTGTTCCGTCTACTGTTATAGCTCCGTCTCTTTCCGGTTTGATGATGTCGACAGTTATACGTGCTGTTTTTTCGCAACTTCCTGATGTTACGGTTACTTCATATTCTGTTGCTGCCGTAAGGGCAGTTGTTGTAAGAGTTGATGATGTTTCGCTTGGAATTGCAGTAAACGCTGTTGTTGTTCCGGCAGGGCGGGAACTCCAAGAGTAGGTTTCCGTTTCCGTTGCGGTTGTTGCGATAGTTGCGGAGATAGTTGCGGTTGTACCTGAGCATATTTGTTGGTCGCCGCTTAGGCTTACTCCCAATGTATCTATCGTATAATCATAAGTTTCCTCTTCACTTTTACAGTATCCTGCAGCTTCGGCATATATGGTCAGTATACCGCTTGTAATACCCGCTTGAGGAATGAGGTCTTGTTTTTTTGCTGTTGTTGTGTTAACGCCTTCTGTCCAAGTGTATTTTGCACCGGTTATGCTGCTGTTTGCCACAAGTGTGGTTTGCTCGCAATTGCGGGTTTCGCTTATTTCCAAATCTACGGTTGTCAGCATTCTGATTTTTAGCGTGTCATAGGCTGTACATTGGTTTTCAAATTGAAGGTAAACCTCTGTATCCGTTGTCGGAGTTATTTGTATCGTATTTGTCGTATTTCCCGGCTCTGTACTCCATTGGAAACCTGCACTGCCTGTTGTTTCATAATCGGCTACAATTGTAAGTTCTTCTCCGCAACTTCCGTATGTTTTTGGCATTCCGTTCAGTTCTTCCCCGTTTACGGTGAATGTTCCTTTGAGTTCGCCGCTTCCTTCGGTTACCGTATGAGTGGTGTCTTTAGTACAATACGGTGTTGATACCGTTACGGAATAAACACCCGGCCCGGCTTCAATTTGAGAGGTCGTCTCAGTTTGAGTAATTCCGTCTTTCTTCCATTGGTATGTGTAGGTTGGAGTTGCTTCCGTGCTTGCCGGAACAACCGTTATTGTTGTTGTTCCTCCCGGACATACGCTAGGAGAGCCTTTTACCGTAAGTTCCATATCTATAATACCGAACGGTACATTTAACGGTTCGGATGCACAGGCATCAGGGGCGGTTGCTTTTACTGTTGCAATTCCCTGCATTATACCTAATGACTTATTGATAGCAAAAGTTGCTCCTGTGTGGGTTATCCCTTCATCTTTGATTTCCCATTCATAGACCGCATTGTTTGTCGTTGTAGAGTTGGCTGTGAGTTCGACGCTTCCGCATAGGGTATCGGTTACCACTTCAATTTTCATCGGTTGGGCGATAACTATTGTTATACTGTCTACCGCTTCGCACTTCTTGGTAAAGTTTACATAGTATGTAGTAGTTACGCTTGGCGATATGGATAGGCTTGCACCTGAACTAATCATAGTGGCATCTGTGGGAATAGCACTCCATACATAGTCTGTTGCCGGGTCTGTAATGTGGGTGGTAGTCAGGGTTGCAACCGTGTTCGGACAAATGCTGTCCAGCCTGTCGGATACCGGATTGCCGTTTAACTCGAATCCTCCGCCTGTCAGGTTCGCGCTTCCGAAGGTAACATTGATTGTATCGTTGGCGGTGCAATTGCCAACTTTTGCATTTACGTAATATTGACCGTCAGAGTTTACGGTAATGGTTCGGGTGGTTTCTCCTGTATTCCACTTATATTCATCGGCTACTCCTGCGTCTATTGTCAGGTCGTCGCCTATACACAATGATTGGTCTTCTCCTAAATCAAGCTCTATAGCTGCTGCTACCGTTACGTTTATGGTATCGCTTACGCTACATTCTCCGGAGGTTAACTTTACAAAATATTCACCGCTTGCATCAACGGTTATTGTTTGTGTAGTTTCTCCTGTGCTCCATTCATATTCATCAGCTATTCCTCCGTCTAATAATAGAGTCTCTCCGTAGCAAATTGTGGTATCATTGCCTAATGATGCAACAATAGCCGCCGCTACCGTTACGTTTATGGTATCGCTTACGCTACAGTTTCCTGAGATTAATTTTACAAAATATTCACCGCTTGCATCAACGGTTATCGTTTGTGTGGTTTCACCTGGGCTCCATTCATATTCATCGGCTACTCCTCCGTCTAATAATAGAGTCTCTCCATAGCAAATTGTGGTATCGTTGCCTAATGATGCAACGAGAGCAGCTGCTACCGTTACATTTATGGTATCATTTGCACTACAACTTCCCGAGATTAATTTTACGATATACTCACCGCTTGCATCAACAGTAATTGTTTGTGTAGTTTCTCCGGTACTCCATTCATATCCGGATGCTGTTCCACCGTCTAATAACAAGGTTTCTCCATAGCAGATTGTAGTATCGTTGCCTAATGATGCAACCAAAGCCGCTACAACCGTAACGTTTACGGTATCGCTTGCAGGGCATGCGCCGGCAATGATATTTAGAATGTATTCGCCTTCAGTATCTACTACAAGCGAGTCTTTCGTACTGCCATCGTTCCATTCGTAGAAGTCCGCAGCTATATTGGTTTTCAATGTGGCTGTTTCTCCGGCACATAGAGTTATGTCTGTTCCCAGATTTAATGCCGGTACGGTATCGACTTTCAATGTTACTGATTTGCTTTTTACAAAACATGTTTCGTCGCTTATATCGTAAGTGGTTACACTATATTTTCCTGCTTTTTTAATATGAATGCTATCGGTTTTGGTTGCACTGCCCATGCTTACGCCATCAAGGAAAAACTCATACATGTAGGTTCCTTTAGGGCTTGCTTTTGCTTTTAATACGGTACTGTCTGTTTCGCAGATTATAGCGGATTTTAAACTGACGGATACGGAATCCAATGCGCATTCGGTAGCGCCACATTCCACAGTGTTTAATACTTTAAGCGTGTCAAGGCCGTAAACGGTAGCTAAACCGTAGTTATTAATGAAGTTGTTGCAAGAAACGACTTCAGCCTCGAAAGTATATTTTATAGAATCGTTTGGAGCCATAGCCGTGGCAACGGTAGTCGCTATCGTTGGCCATGTGATGTAATTTTTAGCTTGATTCCAAACACCGCCGTCTGATATATTCGTTATATTGCTTAATTCATCCGGAAGGTCGTCGTATAATGTAATGTCAAATGCATAATCCAACTCTGAAATATAGGAAGATAATACCGTATTCGAGTTGCCGTTACTGTTTACATACATACCAAAATAGCCGGGGCCTGCGGAGCTTAGTCCTGTCCAGTCTTTTACAACGTTTATCCACTCTTCTTCGGCATCATTGATGTACATGTACAAATGGTCTCCATTCAGCACAAACTTAAAGGTCGGAGCATTGTAATCGCCCGGAAATGACAACACGTCTGCCCATGATTGTCCCTCTTTTGCAATCAAAGTTCCGTCATTATATAATTCATAACCGAAGTTGTTCTTACCGTCTTTGTTAACCATCATTTTCATGCAAACACCCTTGAAGTTGGCTTGCCCGGGTGTTCCGCTGATATATCTCATTACAAAATAGAGTTCTTGTGTAGACGATGGAGTGCCTCCGATTGTAAATGTTACCGAACCATCTTTACCGTAAGACTTTTCCTGGGCAAAAAAGTAAGGGCCGGAACCGGTTGTGCTGAGTCTCATTCCTCCTGTTCCTACGGCAGCTACTGTTCCCGAGCCCAGCGCTTTCCATCCCGATTGGGTAGTACAGTTAGCATCAACGCGTGTGCCTTCGGTATTTTTAAATTTTAATTCGTAGGTAATGATTTCACCTATTTCCGCAAATTTCTTGTCGGCAGACTTAAACAGTGATTCCTGCGGGTCAATAACCGGAGGAAGTTCGGCGCATGTGGTCATTAATTCAACCCGCGACGAATCCGGAGAATCTGTGTCTGATGATATCCAGGCAACATTGAAATAGTAAGTATCTTCGGCATCGGGACAGCCTAAATCCCTTGCTTTACAGATATAAATCAGTTTGTCTTTTTCGCCTACTAACATTTCCGGAATAGTCCATTTGACAATACCTGTATATCCGGCGGATTTTGGATTTGCAGCAGGAGTATAAGTTGCTTCAATCTTCAAACCAAGGCTGTCTTTCCAACCCACCCATTCCAACTCGTATGGAATGGTATCGAGAACTGTTACGTTGTAGGCTTCTCTTCCCGGAAGTGGTCCGTTACCTTGTATACGGCGCCAAGTGTAACCGTCGAACTCTTCTACCAGAACCTTATTAAAAGAATTTACTGAAGTAGGGGAGCAGACATGGCGAGCATAGTTATTAATAGGAACTTCAACTTGGGTTGCCCAACCCGGAGAAATAGGAGAGTATACTTCATCTTGTCCGGCGATGCTGTTAATAGCAACGTTGGAAGAGTAAGACCAGTCGTCTTGTACCCGGGTAGTAAGTTCCTGAGCCGGATTGGATTTTAATGCCGCACGGATAAAGCCGGGGCCTTTCACTCCTTTATGTAAAAGGTAATCGGAATCCAGCTTGTCATAAACATGGGTTGCCGGAGCCGTCAGGACATCGGCAAAACGAATCATTAAACGTTGATTCCATTTCCCGTTAGCATCGGAGCCTACCGGGATTTTCTGGTAAGCAAAAGAAATCTTATTCGGAGCCGGATTATATCCGTATTTATCCAAGTCATTTTGGTTGTCGACACTAAAGTCCCAGCCGGTTGGGTTTGTCGGAGAGTAAAGTCCAATAGCCGCCGCATCATACATAAAGTACGAAACGCGGTAGTTGTTCATATTGATATAAGCCTCAGGCGCATCGTGCCAGAAACGATAATATTGATAGAACGTATAAGCCGCTCCGCTCATCATGTAATTTCCATAAGACAAGCGCACATTATCCCTACCTCCGTTCAACCACGATGATTCTCCTTCCGATGAGTTTTCAAAATCAACGGTGAAACTAACTACGTCACCGGGATTCATACTGGTACGTGAAGCGCTTTTCTTTATTTTCAGGGTACGGTTGGCAAGGATATCCACACAGTTGCGTTCCATGGTGTATGTCGCGTGGTTAGGATATTCATTGCTTACCCAGTTGTCAAAATTGCTGCCCGAAATTGTACTGGTCAGGCATATTCTTGGATTTAAAGTGTCTTTAGCAACGACAATAAATGAAACGGAGTCGATAGTTGCATTCAAGCCTCCGGAAACGAAACCGGGAACAGAACCTATGTTCCATACAATTTTATTGCCGGATAACGTTCCGCCTTTGGTTGCGCTGACAAATTCATAATTAGGATCAAGTTCCGTCGTAACAACAACGCCGTTTGCATTATCCGAACCATAATTTCGGTATTGAACCGTATATTCGATTTTGTCTCCCTGATAAGCATAGGTCTTATCTACAGACATATAAACTTTCATGTTGGCTTGCTTCACCATATCGCGGGGGGCATGCAGGTTACCCGAACAAGTCAAGAGGCCTAATACCCTGAACCATCCGTGAAAATATTTCGGCGTACTCAGTATATATCTTTCATCCTCTGTCATTCCATTTGACTTTGCGGAGGCATCATCCCAGACTAATTCGGACTGACGGTACATATCTGCAATAAATTCCAAGTCTTCGGAAGCAACAGCGGCAGCGGCACTCGCGCCTAATGTGTAGTTTGACCCGGCAGCCATCATCACTGTTCCATTCATATTATAAGCCTGCTGAATTTGGCAGACACCCCACCAGGAGGGCTGGCCGGGGTCGGGAGATGCTCCCATCTTCTTGCAGACCTGTGCGCCGCCGAGGCCGTCTGTCGGATTTTTCAGGAATTTAGAATGGCGTTGCGCCATATCATATTCATAAGAGTTACTTCCTCCTATAACCTGATGGGTAACAGGATCCCAATTAGTTGTCGGATTGCCATGCCACACGTAGTTTAATATATGCCGCCATGCAAAACGGAAATCCTCTCCCGAGTTAAATGCTGAAAATGAAAAATCTGTGTCAGAAGAGCTGGAGACTTTCCCTATTGATGCAATATATCCTTTGTTATATGCTTGTCCCATAAGCCAATCGGACGAGGCTTCGGCTCTTTTGAACTGATTAATCTGCCAATTTGTACCGTTTCCGTCTCCATTTTCCAACCAATGGGCAAATTCATTGAAGTATGACGGCGCATTGTAGTCAATGTATGTTGTACCATATTGGCTCATAAGGTTCGGGGTGCTTCGCGCCCAAGGGTATGTTGTTTGGTTAAATCGCCATTGAGTTAATTCTCCCCACGTATTTCCACTTTTTACATATCCGTCTATACCGATATCACCACACAAATATCCGGAGATTTGACCGCTACCTTTGTCTATCTGAGGTAGGGTGTCAACTAATGCTTTTATCATTCTTTCGGCGGCATCTTTATATGAAATAGGGTTTCCGCAAGCGTCTTTTACTTGTACTCCGTTATGGTACATAAACTCACCCCATTGCTTATAGGCAATCAATAAACCCATAGCCATATCAAAATCACCGTCTGTAGCCGAGTGGGTTAAGCCATCATTTGCTGCCGTGTTTTCATTTGCTTCCCATCCCGGCAAATAGGGGCCGGATTCTTGACCGGGGCGTAGATTCTGGCAATCTTTGTATTTGACTACATTACTCAAACGGTTATCATGCATCCACATCCACAAACCGTTAAAGGTTGGTTGGTCGGCAAACATGGCGGCTGCCAAAAGGATATAACCGTCACCTTCGGAACAAAAAGTTCCGTAATTTCCCTGTACATTGTCCGAATTAAACGTAATATAAGGTACATTACAGTGCGTTCCACCCTCATACCGACATCTGTGTGTCATAATCTCGTATGCTTCGCGCATTGTTTTTTCCATGTCGGCATGCGTAACACCTTCGGCGTTATATTTTGCCAAAGTCTTACCTGCTTTATACTCTAAGAATTGCGGAAATGGAAATGCCGGATTTCCGGAGTTGATGTCGATTGAAATAAACTGTCCATAAGAAAAACTGAAATTTACGAACAACCCTACGACCAATAAGATGCAATGTAGCTTATGTTTCATGATAAAAAAATTGAATTTAGCGAGCATGCAAAAAAGTATGAATAGTATAAATCCCTATTAATAAAGACAAAGAAGATATAACATTTACACTCTAAAATACAAACCGACTATTCGCAAATATAGATATTTTAATCTTTAATATGATAATTTGTTGCTTTTAATTTTTTAGAATATTGAGAGTCAATATCTTTGCTATTGAGAGGACAACTTCAAATCGCTTTCCCAATTAGCACACTAAACTCGCTGCCGACAAGCTTTATTCCTGCCGATTAAAAATAAAAAAGGCACTTGTATCACTACAAACGCCTTTTATAAAACTGAAATAATCTATTTATATGAGAAAGTAGGTCAAATCCGGAAGTTACATTGCCGTAACTTTATTTTGAAACCGTTTAATTTATCTTTTCCGGTTTACATATATATAACAATGCGACATGTTGTTTTGTTCTATCTAGGGGTTGGTAATATTTTAAAATAAAATAAACAATGTGTAAGTTTTTTAGTTTTAGAACGATTTGAGTTAGTTTAATTGTCTTTTTATCAGCGTTTTGTGATATAGGTGTATTTTCGTAAAATTTATTCTTATTGTAAATTTTTTTTTCAAAATAATATAAAAAACACTCTGTTATGATAAAATAAATTCCACATTCGGCTTTCAAATCCAAATTAATAATATGCTTCTTGTGTCATTTTATATATTTTATTGATTATTTTCTGATAATTTTTTCTTGCATTTCAAAAAAAGATTTTTACCTTTGCATCAAATAAAAAAATATGAATTCAAATACTCTACATATTGTCCTCGGAGTCCTCGTCGTGGTGAATGATTAGGAAGAGGGAGGAATGTGTAGTTAATGAATATAAGATTTTTGCGAAGCCTTTCTCTTTTCTAAGGGGGAGGCTTCCTTATTTAATAAACGGAACTAAGGTTTAAAGCATTAATTAAATATTACAGAAGATGAAAAACCAACTTCGAAGCACAAAAAGTACGCAAGGCAGGCTTATGGCTGGAGCCCGTGCCCTTTGGAGGGCAAACGGTATGAAGGAAGAACAAATGGGTAAACCGATTATTGCGGTCGTCAATTCATTTACGCAGTTTGTTCCCGGTCACGTTCATTTGCATGAAATCGGACAGAAAGTGAAAGCTGAGATTGAGAAACATGGATGTTTTGCCGCCGAATTTAATACAATTGCTATTGACGATGGTATTGCCATGGGACATGATGGGATGCTTTATTCCCTTCCTTCCCGCGACCTGATTGCCGATAGTGTGGAATATATGGTTAATGCCCATAAAGCCGATGCAATGGTTTGTATCAGCAATTGTGATAAAATTACGCCGGGTATGCTGATGGCTGCCATGCGGTTGAATATCCCTACGGTATTTGTTTCGGGAGGACCAATGGAAGCCGGAAGATTGAACGGGCAACAATTGGATTTGATTGATGCAATGATAAAAGCCGGAGATAGTTCCGTTTCGGATGAAGAGATAGATAAGATTGAGCATAGCGCTTGTCCTACTTGTGGTTCATGCTCGGGTATGTTTACGGCCAATTCTATGAACTGCTTGAATGAAGCGATAGGGTTAGGGTTGGCAGGAAACGGAACAATTATAGCAACCCATAAAAACAGGGAACGCCTGTTTATGGAAGCAGCCGAACTTATTGTTAAGAATGCATACAAATATTACCGGGATGGTGATGAAAGCGTATTGCCTCGCTCTATTGCAACGCGGGATGCGTTCCTGAATGCCATGACATTGGATATTGCGATGGGAGGTTCAACCAATACTGTTCTGCACTTATTGGCAATAGCAAACGAAGGCGAAGTGTCTTTTACAATGGATGATATCGATGCACTTTCACGTAAAACGCCATGCTTGTGTAAAGTTGCTCCTAATACGCAAAAATACCATATTCAGGACGTAAACCGTGCCGGAGGTATCATTTCTATTATGGCTGAATTATCTAAAGCCGGACTGATTAACAAGAATGTTAAGAGGGTAGACGGAATGACACTTGGTGAGGCGATTGATGCATTCGGAATTACCAGCCCTAACGTTTCGGAGAAAGCTATTGCAAAATATAAGAGCGCTCCTGCTAATAAGTTTAATTTGGAACTCGCTTCGCAGGAATGTTACTTCGAAACACTGGATACTGACCGTTCCAATGGTTGTATTCGCGATATGGAACATGCTTATACGAAAGACGGTGGTCTTGGAATCCTGAAAGGAAATATAGCACTGGATGGATGCGTAATAAAAACGGCGGGTGTGGATGAAAGTATCTGGAAATTCAGAGGCCCGGCGAAGGTTTTTAGTTCGCAGGAGGCGGCTTGTGAGGGTATTTTGGGGGATATGGAGACCGGGCGCGCCCCGTCAGTACAAGCAGGAGATGTGGTTATTATTACGCATGAGGGGCCGAAGGGTGGTCCGGGAATGCAGGAGATGCTTTATCCTACCTCATATATCAAATCCAGACACCTTGGCAAAGAGTGCGCGTTGATAACGGACGGACGCTTTTCAGGAGGAACTTCAGGCTTATCTATCGGACATGTCTCCCCTGAAGCTGCTTCAGGTGGAAATATCGGATTGGTAAGAGATGGAGATATAATCGATATAAATATTCCTGAACGGACAATAAACGTATTGATTTCTGATGAAGAGTTGGAAAAACGCAGAAAAGAAGAGGAAGCCCGTGGAAAAGAAGCCTTCAAACCTCAAAATAGGAACCGGGTTATTTCCAAATCATTGAGAGCATACGCCTCCCTGGTCAGTTCGGCGGATAAAGGTGGCGTGAGATTGATATAAAAACCGTTAAGTGGATAATACGGATAACTTTTTTATTATCTCTTAGAAACTGTTTAAATTTCATATTAAGATGAATTCGATATAAGAATTTCTTACTAAAAGCTCCACGGCTCCCTCCGCCTTTGGAGGCGTAGCGTTAAGAAAATCTTCGGAATGGAGCGTTGAAAAACGTTTTCTGTCTGACGACCGTAGGGAGGAGTTTAAAACGTTTTAGCGTAATGCAGAAGATTTTTAGCGGAGAATCCACAGCGGCGGCTTTTTTTGCTTACTTTTTTCAGCTGTTGGAAAAAAGTAAGAGCCTGTCCGGCTTGAGGACATCTAATAACTTTGTGATAAGAAATTTAAACAGTTTCTAAGAGAAAATATAAATATCAATTAAATGACTTTTGGATGCCGGAAAGTGTTTCGGATACGGAAAGGAAATATTCGTAAAAAAATAAAATAAATTTTGAGCAAAAAAATACACAGTTAACCTGTTTATTTCAGGCTCTATAAATTAATTGCGATATGAATAAGAATAACATACATAAAAATCAGCCCGGTTCTGCTCAGGCTCGCTCTATGAACGGTTCGCAGGCTTTGATGGAGTCTTTGCTTTGCGAAGGCGTTGATACCATATTCGGTTACCCGGGAGGAGCCATTATGCCGGTTTTCGATGCTTTATATGATTATCAGGACAGGATAAATTACATATTGAACCGGCATGAGCAAGGCTCTACCCATGCCGCTCAGGGTTATGCTCGCATTTCCGGTAAAACCGGCGTATGTATTGTGACTTCAGGTCCGGCTGCTACCAATGCTATTACCGGAATCGGTGATGCCATGATAGACAGCACGCCAATGGTTGTAATCACAGGACAGGTAGGTGCTGCATTGTTGGGTACGGATGCGTTTCAGGAAATTGATGTAGTAGGTATCACCCAACCGATTACCAAATGGTCTTTTCAGATACGGCATGCAGAAGATATACCATGGGCGGTAGCCCGCGCCTTTTATATTGCCCGAACAGGTCGCCCCGGTCCGGTAGTATTGGATTTTGCCAAAAACGCCCAGATTGAAAAAATAGATTTTCGTTACGAACCATGTACTTTTATCCGAAGTTATCTGCCTGTACCTGAAATCGTACCGGAACAGATAACAGCTGCCGCCGAATTGATTAATAGTGCACAAAAACCTTTAGCGTTGGTTGGACAGGGTGTTATACTTGGAAATGCAGAAGAGGAATTGAAGGCATTACTTGAAAAAGCTGATATTCCGGCGGCTTCCACTCTTTTGGGGCTTTCGGCTATGCCTACCGGCTTCCCTTTAAACAAAGGCTTTTTGGGAATGCATGGAAACATTGCTCCAAATATGAAAACCAACGAATGCGATGTGTTGATTGCTATCGGGATGCGTTTTGACGACCGTGTTACCGGAAATCTTAAAACATACGCCCGTCAGGCTAAGGTTATCCATATTGACATCGACCCTGCCGAAATAGGGAAGAATGTTTCGGTAAATGCCAAAATACTCGGGAATGCCAAAGAAGCCCTTGCTGCTTTGATTGAAAAGGTAAATCCGGCTAAACATACCGATTGGATAGCATCATTCAAAGAACACGATAACAGAGAATTTGAAAAAGTAATCAAGGATGAAGTTTACCCTCAATCCGGCAAAATAAAAATGGGAGAGGTGATTAATAAAATCTCCGAAGCCACAGGAAATAGTGCCATATTGGTTACCGATGTTGGACAAAACCAGATGATGTCTGCCCGTTATTTCAAATATACCCGGACAAGAAGCCTGGTTACTTCCGGAGGATTGGGAACAATGGGATTCGGAATCCCGGCTGCTATAGGAGCCAAGATAGGAGCTCCGGACAGAACTGTTTGCATGATTGCCGGTGATGGTGGATTCCAAATGACTATACAGGAGCTTGGAACAATTATGCAAAGTAATATTGGCGTAAAAATGATTATTTTGAATAACAGTTATTTAGGAATGGTTCGCCAGTGGCAGGAGTTGTTTCACAACAAACGTTACTCTTCCACTCCGATGTTGAATCCCGATTTTATAGCTATTGCAAAAGCTTATCATATCGACGGAAAAGAAATTAGCAAACGCGAAGAATTGGACGGAGCTATTACCGAAATGTTGAAAGACGATAAAGCATTTTTATTAGTAGTAAATGTAGAAGAGCAAGGCATGGTTTATCCGATGACTCCGGCGGGAGATACGGTTACAAATATTTTGTATTAATCTAATAAAAAAATAACGGAGTAAATGGAAAATCATTTTTGATAAGTGTTTAGTGAAAATTAAATTACAGTTTATTCCCTATTTACTATTAATCAAAATGCAATCAATTACGGTTAATTACAACTAATTTCTATCAATTACAAGAATAGATTACAATGGAAACAAATAAAGGAACTTTATATACGGTAACCGTTTTTTCGGAAAACCACGTTGGGTTGCTGAACCAGATAACGATTATTTTTACGCGCAGGCAATTGAATATTGAAACATTATCTGTTTCACCTTCCGCTATACATGGGATACACAAGTTTACCATTACCACTTTTTCCGATGCCGATACGGTTGAGAAAGTAGTAAAACAGATAGACAAGCGCGTAGATATACTCAAAGCTTATTTCAATACCGATGAAGATTTGGTTTATCAGGAAATTGCCCTTTATAAAGTAGCAACAGACCAATTGTTGAAGCTCGGAAGCGTTGAGGCATTGATTCGTAAATACAACATCCGGATTTTGGAAATGGACGAAAATTGCGTTGTATTGGAAAAGACCGGGCATTACGATGAAACCCAGGCTCTTTTTAAAGAGTTGAGCGAAAACCTGAATGTATTACAATTTATTCGTTCGGGAAGGGTTGCCATCAATAAATCCAAAATAGAGCGGTTGAGCGATATGCTTGCTTCTATTGAAGAGAGAAAGAATAAGTAATTCTTGCATTAAAGAAAATTTACTTATTCATGAATGACCTGCAAAACGAAATAATCCTCTATCAGCCTGATAATACGCTACAGCTTGAAGTCAGGTTGGAGAATGATACCGTTTGGTTGAATCGTCAGCAAATAGCTTTTCTTTTTGATAGAGATGTTAAAACTATTGGGAAACATATCAATAACGCTCTTAAAGAGGAATTGTCAGAAATTCCAACTGTCGCAAATTTTGCGACAGTTCAACCGGAAGGAAACAGATATGTTACTCGAAATATTGAGCATTATAATTTAGATGTTGTTTTATCGGTTGGTTACAGAGTAAAATCTAACAGAGGCATACAATTTCGCGTATGGGCAAACCGTGTTTTGAAAGAATATATGCTCAAAGGCTACACTGTCAATCAGCGTTTTGAACAGATAGAACAGCGACTTGCTGAAAATGAAAAACAGATTGCATTTTTTGTTCGTACTGCTTTGCCTCCAGTACAAGGCCTGTTTTTTGAAGGTCAGATTTTTGATGCGTATGCATTTGTTGCCAATCTGGTAAAATCAGCAAAAAAGTCAATCATATTGATTGATAATTATGTCGATGAATCGGTTTTAATCTTGCTTTCAAAAAGAGATAATAAGGTTTCTGCGGAAATTTTCACCGCGAAAATTACTCCACAGTTGCGCTTGGATTTGAAAAAACATAATGCACAATATAAACCGATAGCCATAAATGTACTAAAATCTTCGCATGACCGGTTTTTGATAATTGATGACGAAGTGTATCATATTGGTGCATCGCTCAAAGATTTGGGAAAGAAATTATTCGCTTTCTCAAAAATGGAGATAAACGGTCGGGAATTGTTAAGCTTGACATAGAATGTGAGTGATTAGTTAATCAAATTTTGTGCGGATTTTTTGGAATTAAAAACAATTGTAAAGAAGTCTAAAAAATGGAAATCAGAAGGGTTTTACTTCTTTTTTATATGCTGAAATGGTAGTAGCTTTGCAAAAGAAAATTGAAAAATAACTTGATGTTTTTTCTGTTAAGTTATTGCTAAATATAAGATTAACGAAGGTATGGAAAAAGATATGTCAGGACAATATATTTTCAAGGTTTTACCTTTTGAAGTGGATTTTAGGGGACGATTAACACTTCCGCACCTTACCAATTACATTCTTAATGTGGCAGGATATCATGCCGAAGAATGCGGGTTCGGAATGTTGAAGATAAATCAGAACAACCACTCGTGGGTATTGTCGCGATTAGTGATTGAAATGTATTCGTATCCTAAACATTACGAGAAAATACAGGTTCAGACGTGGGTCGAAAATGTTATGCGGATGTTTACTATGCGCGATTTTGCTTTTCTCAATAAAGATGGCGAAGTGCTGGGTTATGCGCGTACGGTATGGGCTATGATAGACCGTACAACCCGAAAACCAATGGACTTGACGCAAACGAATATAGCCGATTTTATCTCTAAAAAAGAGTGTCCAATAGATAAATTCGGAAAAATCCCTTTTCTGACGGGAGAACCTCGCGAGATATTTAAAATTAAATATAGCGATGTCGATATAAACCAGCATTTTAACAGCAGTAAATATGTAGAGCATATTATTGATGCGTTCACTCTGAATAAGTTTAGAAAAAGGAGTATCCGCCGTTTTGAGATTGAATTTATGGCAGAAGCTCTTTTTGACGAAACCGTATCTTTATACAAGCATGAAAATCCGGATAACGAGTTTTTTATCGAGTTAAAAAGCGGAGCCGGACATACATTAAGTAAAAGCAAAGTGAAGTTTGCTTCGGATGAAGCAGGAAGTTGATAGCGATATAACTTAAAGCATATAACTTATATGCATATAACTTATAAATGATTACTTTTGCAAACGTTTTTGAAGAAAATTAATTATATATACTCCAATTAAAAACAAAAAAGAAAATGGCAGAAATGAATTTTGGCGGCGTAGTCGAAAATGTTGTTACCCGCGACGAATTTCCATTAGAAAAAGCACGTGAAGTATTGAAAAGCGAAACTATAGCCGTGATAGGTTACGGTGTGCAAGGTCCCGGGCAATCATTGAATCTCCGTGATAATGGATTCAATGTAATTATCGGACAACGTAAAGGTGGAAAAACATGGGACAAAGCAATTGCTGACGGTTGGGTTCCCGGAAAAACATTATTTGATATTGAAGAAGCATGCGAACGCGCTACTATCATACAATATTTACTTTCGGATGCAGCACAGATTGAAGTTTGGCCGCGTATCAAACCATACCTTACTGCAGGAAAAGCATTATATTTTTCTCATGGATTCGGAATCACATACAAAGAACGTACAGGTATTATCCCTCCGGCAGATGTAGATGTTATTCTTGTTGCCCCTAAAGGTTCGGGAACATCCTTGCGCCGTATGTTCCTTCAGGGACGTGGTTTGAACTCTTCATACGCTATCTTCCAAGATGCTACCGGAAGAGCTTGGGAACGCACCATTGCATTAGGTATTGGCGTAGGTTCGGGTTATTTGTTCGAAACTACTTTCAAGAAAGAAGTTTATTCCGATTTGACCGGAGAACGCGGTACATTAATGGGAGCCATTCAAGGATTGCTATTAGCTCAATATGAAGTATTGCGCGAAAACGGACACTCACCGTCCGAAGCATTCAACGAAACAGTGGAAGAATTGACTCAGTCGTTGATGCCTTTGTTTGCTGAAAACGGAATGGACTGGATGTATGCAAACTGCTCTACAACTGCACAACGCGGAGCATTGGATTGGATGGGACCATTCCACGATGCATCTAAACCCGTATTCCAGAAATTATATGCTGAGGTAGCTTCCGGAAACGAAGCTCAACGCTCTATTGATACGAATTCCAAACCGGACTATCGCGAAGGATTGGAAAAAGAATTGAAAGCATTACGCGAAAGCGAAATGTGGCGTGCCGGAGCCGTAGTACGTAAATTACGTCCGGAAAGCAACTAATAAGAAGTTGACCAATAAAAAAAGCTGTTCATTTTTGAACAGCTTTTTTTATGCTCTTACCTTTCCCCTTTCACTTTTCTTCACCTTAAAAAAAAAGGATATCTGCTTAAGCAAATATCCTTTTTTTCTGATAAGAACCAGTATTATTTTTTACGATTACCGTAGCGGTTCATAAACTTATCTACGCGTCCTGCGGTATCTACCATTTTAGATTTACCGGTGAAGAATGGGTGAGAAGTATTTGAGATTTCAAGTTTTACCAAAGGAAAAGTTTCACCGTCAACTTCTATAGTTTCTTTAGTATTTACTGTAGAACGAGAAATAAAAACGTCTCCGTTTGATAAGTCTTTAAATGCTACCGGACGGTAATTTTCCGGATGAATTTCTTTTTTCATTACGATTATATTTATTATTATTTTTTTAAACTTAAATTACATTGTTTGGTAACTATTGTGTAATCGGCGGTGCAAAATTACAAAAAAATTTGTTCTAAAAAACATTATTCGTATTTTTGTCTGAAAATATTTGGAATATTAAGATTCCCGGATGAGCAGATATGCTTGTTAACTCTTAATTTGTATTTCTATAATCACCAATAACCCCTTTTTAAGATTTATTTTGATATGATGAAAAAAATATTCTATCCATTAATATTAATAATGTCGGTTTTTATGACAATCAATGCACAAACAAAAGAAACAATAGTAGTAGTGACTACCGATTACGGAAAAATGAGGATTAAACTGTATAATGAAACCCCGCTTCACCGCGATAATTTCATTAAACTGGTTAATGAAGGATTTTACAACGACCTGTTGTTTCACCGGGTGATTAAAGATTTTATGATTCAGGGAGGAGATCCCGGCTCAAAAGGTGCTCCGGCTTCCAAACAATTAGGGGCAGGCGATGTAGGCTATACTATTCCTGCTGAATTTGTTTACCCTAAATATTACCACAAAAAAGGAGCTTTGGCCGCAGCTCGCCAAGGCGATCAGGTTAACCCGCAAAAAAGATCATCCGGATGTCAGTTCTATATTGTTCAAGGTAAAAAAATGACCGATCAGGAATTGGACAGAATGGAGCAAAACCAACAAAATAAAGCAAAGGAATCCCGTTTTTACGAGATTGCCGCTACTAAGACCGAGCAGATACAAAAACTTCAAAGCGCTCGTGATGAGGCTGGTTTACAAAAATTACAAACAGAAATTTTAGCACAAATAGATAGTGAATTTGCAAATACTAAACCGGGTAAACTTTCGGAACAAATGCGTAACGATTATAAAACAATTGGTGGAACCGCATTTTTGGACAACGAATATACTGTGTTTGGCGAAGTAATTGAAGGTTTGGACGTAATCGACAAGATTGCTGCTGTGAAAACCCGTCCCGGAGATCGTCCCGAAGTCGATCTGAAAATGAAGATTACCATAGAAAAATAAAAAGAGATTATTCTCTCTATCTTTTCTATTTTCCCCATAAAAAAATGAGCGCTTTTAAGTGCTCATTTTTTATCCCCTCTTCTTGCCTTTCCCCTTTCAATTTTCCCCTTTCAACTTACCATACTGTTCTATCCTATCCTCACAAACCCGCTTCGCAATATTTCCTAAGCATTCCGCTTTCGGAATCAATGCTATAATATCATCAATCGTAACCGAAAAGTCTGGATTATAGCGGGCCTCGACATAAGCCGCCCTGATTAGCTTGAATAGCCGTTTTTCTTCTTTTGTATCCCTCGGGAAAACCTTTACTAACTCATTCGAATACTTCTTGACCGAAGAGAGCAGTTTGTCCAGATTATGTTGTTTACTGTTCCTTAAAGTATGGGAGAGACGTATGGCATAAAAATAATTTTCGCAAGCCTGATGCAGCATGAAAGATGCCATTTTGTGATTTTTTCTTTGGTGGTAAAATAAGGCTCCTTCCAGAAAATCATTTCCCCTTTCATATTTTTCATCGAAATATTCCTGAGCCTGCTGTTTTATCTCTTCATAATTGAGTTTGCGTCGTCGTGCCAGTTTAAATTTGCCGCTATCATACAGGATTATGCCTTCACGCTTGATTTGAGTATAAAAATAACGTCCTTCCGAAAGGTCGCTGTTCAGTTTTTCAATATCGTCATTAATAAATTCTACAGGAGTCTGCCTGTCCGGATCACGGTAATATTTATCGTCAACCTGATCCAGTATACGACCTGCATCCCTGTCAGAAATGCCGCTTGTCACTACAAATATATCATAATCGCTACGGAAAGAGGTTGGAATGCCGAATTCCACACGTTCGTCGCAATCTATATACTTATCCCTTGCATAACTTCCGTAAAGGATAATCATTTCGCATTGTGGCAATTTTTCGAGAATAAACTGGGTAATCCGCCGGAGGTCTTTTTGCTTGTTCTTGGGTAAGTAAGAAATACTTTTTTTCATAACATAAATAGATTTTTTAATCAGTTAAACAAAATTTTTTCATATTGTTTCTTTTCGTAAGAGTAAACTTACAGGCTTATATTTTCTCTTATAAATAAAAAACAAAGGCTATCAAATCACTTTGATAACCTTTGCAAATATAAAACATATTTAGAAAATATTCAATATTAATATTGAATATTTTCTAAATATGTTTTAGGGTTTGTTCTGGAATTTTTCTAAAATTTATACAACTCGTTGGCTGCAATCAATTCAACCTTATTCTTTTTAAGGGCTTCTACGGCTGCATCCAGTTTGTCCGGACGTATAATTACATTAGCTCCCGAATTTTCAGAGAAAGCGTACATATATTCGATATATATTTTCTCTTTTGCCAGAATATTCAACACGGCCGAAAGCGCTCCCGGCGTATTGGGTGTGTGCAGGCAGATAACATCGGTAAGAGAAACGGCAAACTTGTTTTGTTTCAGAATGTCCAATGCTTTTTCCGGATCGGAAACGATCACCCGGAGGATTCCAAAATCAGAATTGTCGGCAACACTAAAAGCTGTCATATTAATACCGGCTTCTCCAAGTATTTCCGCTACGTCATTCAGCCGTCCGGTTTTATTTTCCAGAAATACAGAAAGTTGTTTTACTATCATAGGGGGATAATTGAGAATTGAAAGTTGAAAAGTGAAAGTTATGGAGAAAGAGTAAACTTTCATTTTTCACTTTTCATCTTTCAACTAATATTAAACTTTATTTGAATGTGCGTTTATCAAGTACTCTTTTTGCTTTGCCTTGGCTGCGCTCTAGTGAACGTGGTTCTACCAGTTTGATATCGGGTTGGATGCCGACAATGCTTTGGATCTTGTGGGCGATTTTCTTTTTCAAGGCAATCATTTTGCTTATCTCATCCGAATAGAAGGCTTCTTTTACCTCTACCTGAACTTCAAAGCAATCGGTATTATTGACACGATCTACTGTAATAAAGAAGTGTGGTTCAAACTCTTCCAGTTCACAAATCACAGCTTCAATCTGGGATGGGAAAACATTTACTCCGCGGATAATCAGCATGTCATCGCTACGGCCGAGGATGCGTCCCATACGTACTGCTGTACGACCACACTCGCATTTGTCATATATCAGGTGAGTCAGGTCTCGTGTACGGAAACGTATCAGAGGCATTCCCTCTTTGGTCAGGGTGGTAAATACCAATTCGCCCTCCTTACCGGGTTCGACAGGTTCACCCGTTTCCGGATTAATTATTTCCGGGAAGAAATGGTCTTCGCAAAGATGCGTTCCGTTTTGGCAGCTACATTCGTATCCTACTCCCGGACCGATAATTTCGGTCAGACCATATATATCATAGGCTTTGATTCCTAATTTGCTTTCGATTTCGCGGCGCATTGACTCCGTCCACGGTTCGGCTCCGAAAACACCAATTTTCAACTGGAACTGATCTCTCGGAATATCCGAGGATTCCAGCGCTTCAGCCAGATAAAGGGCGTAAGAAGGCGTACAAGCCAACGCTTTGGCTCCCAAGTCGTGCATCAACATAATTTGTTTTTCGGTATTTCCGCTGGACATCGGGATCACTGTTCCTCCGATAGTTTCGACAGCACCGTGTGCACCTAATCCGCCGGTAAAGAGCCCGTATCCGTAAGATACCTGAACAACATCGTTCTTTCCCAGTCCATAAGCCGTCAGGCAACGTGCGCCCGCTTCATTCCATATAGCGAGGTCATTGCGGGTATATCCTACAACAATCGGTTTTCCGGTTGTGCCGGACGACGCATGTACACGGACAATTTCAGACATAGGGGAAGATAATAATCCGAAAGGATAATAATCGCGCAAATCCTTTTTAGAAGTAAAAGGTAGTTTTACAATATCATCTATACTCCGGATATCATTGGGAGTAATGCCGGCTTCCTGCATTCTCTTACGATAAGGTTCGCAATTATGATAAACACGTGATACTACTTTTTGCAGACGAATGCCCTGAAGTTTACGCATCTCTTCGCGGTTCATGCATTCAACCGTTTCATTCCAAATCATTACTATAAGAATTATTTTAAAATTAGCATGTGTGAGAAAAAATGAATTGATAAGTAAAATAATTCGTTTACTTTCAACTCATCATTTTTTGTTTTGCAAAGAAACCGATAATTTTTGATAAAACGCCGATTCTCTTTCAACTCTTTTCGTATTGATTGGCTTTTTTCTACCAAAATATTTTTTTATTTTTGTGAGGCCAATGACCAAATAGTTGATTGCAATAGATCGATTGACTACAATGACAATTAAATCTTATTTTATAATTAATAACTATATAATTGAATATGGGAAATAAAAAATTGAAACGTTCTTCCAATGCAATGATTGGAGGCGTAGCGGCAGGAGTTGCTGAATATCTGGGTGTAGATCCGACTATCGTACGTATTATTTGGGCTGTTTGTGTGATATTTGGAGGTTTGGGTCTTTGGGCATACCTCATTTGCTGGTTAGTGATGCCGAAACAATAAAAAATATTTAGAAAAAATAGAAATGCCTCCTTCAAAACAAATAAAGGGGGCATTTGTTTGTAATGACAGATGACAATTGAAAGGTGACAGATGAAAAGTGAAAGGTGAAATTTAAGAGGTGTTTTTGTGGAAAATTTATAGAGGTGGCTTTTTTCTTATTTTTTTTGCTGCCGGTATTAGTGAAGTGTAATCATGAGTTTTTTGAAGAAACTTGTTAGGAGTAAAAAAAGTAAGAGTTCGTCCAGCTAGAGGACATCTAATTTCTTTGGAATAAGAATTTTAAACAACGATCAATATAGAAATGGATTTCAAGATAACATCCGAATTTCAACCTACGGGCGACCAACCGCAAGCAATAAAGGAGCTATCCGAAGGCTTAAAGTCGGGAACTCCGTATCAGACTTTACTGGGAGTTACAGGCTCCGGAAAAACGTTTACTATTGCAAATGTCATACAGGAGGTACAACGTCCGACGCTGATCCTTAGCCATAATAAAACGCTGGCTGCGCAGCTTTACGGAGAGTTTAAAAGTTTTTTCCCGGAAAATGCGGTTGAATATTTTGTTTCCTACTATGATTATTATCAACCGGAAGCCTATATTCCCACCACGGATACTTATATAGAAAAAGACCTTGCAATCAACGATGAAATCGAGAAATTGCGGTTGGCAACAACTTCATCCCTCTTATCGGGAAGGAAAGACGTAATTGTGGTATCTTCCGTTTCCTGCCTTTATGGAATGGGCAATCCCGAAGATTTTTATAGTACGATGATCTCCCTGAAGATAGGGCAGAAGGTTAGCCGGAATGCATTCCTGCGTTCTTTGGTCGAAAGCCTCTATTCGCGGAATGAAATTGCACTCGACAGGGGGAATTTTCGCGTGAAGGGAGATACCATTGATATTTTTCTGGCTTATGCCGACTATATTGTCCGTATTCATTTCTGGGGAGATGAAGTGGAAGAGATTGAAAGTATTGATCCGGTAACCGGAAAACAGATTACCCGTTTCAACGATATAAATATATATCCCGCTAATTTATTTGTAACTACCAAAGAACGTATCAACCGTGCATTGATTCATATCGGTGATGACCTGAACACGCAGGTGGAATATCTTCAATCGATCGGTAAGGTATATGAAGCCAAAAGGCTTTATGAGCGCGTGAATTATGATATGGAGATGATCAGGGAGTTGGGACATTGTTCGGGTATCGAAAATTATTCTCGTTATTTTGATGGCAGGCTTCCCGGATCACGTCCTTTTTGCCTGTTAGATTATTTTCCTAAAGATTATTTGACGATTATCGACGAAAGCCATGTAACGGTTCCGCAAATACGCGCTATGTATGGAGGGGATTTTTCCCGTAAAAAGAATTTGGTCGAATTCGGTTTCAGGTTGCCGGCGGCGATAGACAATCGTCCGCTCAAGTTTGAAGAGTTTGAGGAATTATCCGGTCAAACCATTTATGTGAGTGCTACTCCTGCCGATTATGAATTGGAAAAGTCGGAAGGTATTGTTGTGGAGCAGGTGATTCGTCCGACGGGATTGCTTGATCCGGTTATTGAGGTGCGTCCGAGCCTGAACCAGATAGACGACCTGCTGGAAGAGATACATAAACGCACGGAGAAAGATGAGCGGGTGCTTGTAACTACCCTTACCAAAAGAATGGCGGAAGAGTTACAGGCTTATTTGCAGAAAATGGGCGTGCGAAGTAATTATATTCACTCTGACGTAGAAACTTTGGAAAGGGTTAAAATTATGGAGGATCTGCGGAATGGATTGTTTGATGTTCTGGTTGGTGTCAATCTGTTGAGGGAAGGGCTGGATTTGCCGGAAGTATCTCTTGTGGCCATTCTGGATGCCGATAAGGAGGGCTTTCTGCGTTCGCACCGTTCGCTGACACAGACAGCAGGACGGGCTGCACGTAACCTGAACGGGCTGGTTATCATGTATGCCGATAAGATTACGGATAGCATGCAAATGACTATTGACGATACAAACAAGCGAAGGGAGAAGCAAATGGCATATAATCAGGCAAACCATATTGTGCCGACAGCTCTTAATAAAGCGAAAAAATCGATACTTGGAAATTCCCGGATGACGGAGGCCGATAAACATAGATCATATAGTGAGCCGGAGAATATCACTATTGCCGCAGATCCGGTTATTCAATATATGAGCATACCTCAATTGGAAAAGACAATTGAGAATACCCGTAAGGCAATGCAACAGGCTGCAAAAAAGATGGAGTTTATCGAGGCGGCTCAATACCGCGATGAATTATTGAAACTGGAAGAGATATTGAAACAAAGGGCAAATGCTTAACTTGAAGTAATTTGAGAAGACATTTATTTATATACGTAAAAAAGGTCGCAGATATTAGATTTGCGACCTTTTTATGTATATAAACAGCCAAAGATGATTCGTTAAGTTATTTCATTTCTTCAAAGTCACCAGGTTTCCAGCTACCATCGAAAGCGGCTTCCTTAGGCCCGTAAATGCGAAAGTATATAAACCAACTTTTACCAGGAATGGTTTTAATCCATTGTTTTTCTTTTCCTTCCGGCGCTTTTGGCCCGAAATATAAATCGACAGAGGGTTGTCCGGTTTGATCTTTCAATTCAAACATTGAGCGAAGTGCAGCATAACCTTGATCTGTATTAATCTGACTGCGGGTTTCCGAATCATATACGGTTACCGACCAAAATAATCCTGCCGGAACGGGTTGAGGAACAGTTAACTTATATGTTTTGGCTCCATCTACATAGTTACCTTGGTTATCGTGCAAGCCTAACCAGTAAAGTGAACCTTGTCCGGCCTGACGGCGGAACATAGCGGGAGATGCTCCAATAGCTTGGTAAAACCATACTTCGCGGGCATCAAGATCAATATAGGACGGAGTATTGAAATCACCATTTTCCGGGCGTAAGCCTACCCATTCCCATTGACGGTCATTCCATACAACACGGTCGGGACGGCGATCGGCAAATGACTGTACGCGCATTTGGGCATTAGCCATTTTAGCTGCTGTTTCCAATATGTTTTTCATACGCGCATCGGGATTAAATGTTTTTCCTTTTATAATACCTAGCACAGACAAATCTCCGTAATAAGCACGGTAAAGATCGACTACCGGTTCACGATCTAGAACTTTGTGTAATATTTCCCAGAATTTGAGATTGGTTTCCCAAGCGAGGGGAGTAGTATCCTGCGGTTTTCCGGTTAAGTCAATCCATTGTATCGGAGTACCTTTTCGAGCTGCATCGAAAGGATATACCTTAACGGTTTTTATGCGTTCCATAGCAGCTGATACATCGCCACCAACAGGAAGCGAACGAACTCCTACAGTGAGGTTATTGGATGATGATCTCCAAACGTGATAGCCCGAAGCCGGAACTTTTCCCTTGTATTCCGGAGGAAGAATGAGGTGTTTGCCTCCTTTACCCGCATCGGGACCTGGAATGCCCATATCGGCTACCCAGCGTTGGTTTACATCCATGGCCACAACAATAAGCGGACCGGGAGCAAGTTCAACAACCAACGGACCATTTGATAAATCTAATAATACCGGACCGTAGGGAGTATCTGAATTAAGTGTAAAACCTATTTGAATAGGTTTAGTATCCAACGTACCGAAAACTTCATTAGGTACGATATTGACATTCAGGTTGCCTTCTAAAATAGCTTCGCCCGAGACAGTCGGGTAAAAAAACTTATATGCTTGTATAGCGCGTGCAAGATCGGCATCATCATAGGCCTTTTGGATGGTGGCTTTAGTTGGATAACCATTTGCAAATTCATATTCATCTGCATTTTCCGACGATACGGAAGTTGATTCTTTCGGTTTGTTGCAAGATGCTATCGTCAATATTACTGCAAAAAGCAATATAGTTGTTTTTAAGTTTAATTTCTTTACTCTCATTTTCTTATATCTTTTAGTTAAAACATTATATATAACAATATTATCCTTAAAATGGTTCTTGCAATATATGAGTTGTAGATGAGTCGACGACAGACAAAATATGATTGAATAGAGAAAATGAAAAGAGGCTGTCCCTTTTTTGAAAACGGTCTTTTACTTATAATTAGATTGCCTTTTTGGATAGGAGCTATTAATAAACTTCTGAACACAAATCAACAATGTTATCTGTTTGTTTACTTATTGATTTATCAACGAATTTTACATAATGGCTTGTCATTCAGGTGTTAGTATGTCCTAGCACCTTAGATGCTCTCAATAAGCTAGCTGTAATAATAAACCCTCTTTCCTTCTTTCCATTGCATAATTGTTTAAAATTAGATATTTAGAAAAGTTCGTTCAAATATTATATCTCTATATAAATCAGATATTTATATCCTATTTTGCGACGATTTTAATAAAAATCAAAAACCGTCGCAAATAAGTCGCAAAACATTGTAAATTTTGATTGATTTTAGAGTAATTTTCTTTTCTCACTATTCATCTCATTTCATTAAATATGAAAGAAAAATCTAACTAAAATCATTACACAAACTTTATAATTATCAATTGAGATTTGCTTGTAAGAATATACGAAAACTTGATTTCTAGACAATAAAAAAAGTGCTGTAAACATTACATTCACAGCACTTAATAGATAAGTTTTTTTACTTCTTAATTATTTCGCTTCTTCGATACAAACAGCAACAGCAACAGTAGCACCTACCATCGGGTTGTTACCCATACCAAGAAATCCCATCATTTCTACGTGAGCAGGAACAGATGAAGAGCCGGCAAATTGAGCATCACCGTGCATACGACCCATAGTGTCCGTCATACC
>JAVBMA010000073.1:0-38890 GCA_031553005.1 Paludibacteraceae bacterium
GATAAACAAAGGTTCCCATATCAGCCATTTGGCCAACAAGGAATTAAAAGTTTTGCTTTCTCAATGTGCCATGAGCGCCATGCAATACAACAAAGAAATAGCTGCATATGCTCAACGAATGATGGATAAGGGAAAACCTAAACTTTTAGTGGTTAACAATGTTAGAAATAAAATTATTCAACGGATTTTTGCTGTGGTTAATACTAAAACGCCTTATCTGGTGGATTATTTGAACCCATGTGAACAATCTGCTTGAATTATTAATATTTTTAACTAAAATATGTTGGATTAGTCATAGAATTCACGAAGTTATGTTTGTTTTTTTATTTTCTTTGTGTACTTCTTTGTGTTTATTTTTTCTCGTTAGGGGTAATATAGCTGATAAGCATTAAAATTTTTATGCAAATTGAACCACAATATATCGATGTTATTTTGCCCCTCGCATTGGCAAATACATATACTTACCGGTTGCAGGACGAGTTTTCCGCTTCTGTGCGGGTCGGTATGCGCGTGGTCGTTCCATTTGGCAATAAAAAAATATATACAGCCATTGTATACGATTTGCATAACCGGAAACCCGAAAACTTTGAACCGAAAGAGATTCTTGCCATCTTAGATAAAGAACCTATTGTCAGGAAAAACCAACTTAAATTTTGGGAGTGGATTGCCCAATATTATCAATGTACGCTCGGAGAGATTTTCAAAGCAGCGTTGCCTTCCGGACTGAAGCTCGAAAGCGAAACGGTAATCTCCCTTAATCCTGATTTCGAAGCGGAATCTCCGTTAAAACCGAAAGAACAACAAATACTGGATATCCTGTCAGCTCGTGGTAGCATGACGGTAAATGAGCTGAACAAGGAAGCCAATCTTAAGAATGTGCTTCCTCTGGCAAAAAGATTAATGGACTTGGGAGCTATAGCAATCAATGAAGAAGTCAAGGAGCGCTATAAACCGAAAATGGAAACGTATGTCCGGTTGTCTGAATATTATGCCGGTTCGGAAAAATTGGAATCTCTTTTCAGCGAACTAACCCGTGCAAAAAAGCAGTTGGATTTATTGATGTTCTATTTGAATCAATCCCATTTTTTTGTAAAGAATGACCGGAAGGAAATCTCGAAAAAAGAACTGTTGGAAAAAAGCAGCGCCTCTTTACAGGTTTTTAATGTATTGCAGGAGAAAGGAATCTTCGAAATATACCAAAAAGAAGTCGGCCGGCTTGAACTTTCAAGAAAAGCAGAGATACAATCGGTTCATCCCCTTACCGGGGAGCAGCAACGCGCCTATCATGAAATCATGGAACTGTTTCGTCAGAAACAAACGGTATTGCTGCATGGTGTTACCTCAAGCGGAAAAACCGAGCTATATATCCATCTGATAGAAGATGTATTGAAAATAGGCAAGCAGGTTTTATTTTTACTTCCGGAGATTGCCCTTACAGCTCAGCTTACCACCCGCCTCAAACGTGTATTTGGAAATAAGCTCGGAATCTATCATTCACGCTTTTCCGATGCCGAAAGGGTCGAGATATGGAATAACCTCTTAAACAATAAAGGCTATCAGGTTATACTCGGAGTACGTTCTTCCATTTTTCTCCCATTTAAAGAACTGGGATTGGTTATTGTCGACGAGGAACATGAAAATACCTATAAACAATTTGATCCCGCTCCGCGTTATCATGCACGTAATGCTGCTATCGTATTAGCCGGTATGACCGGGGCAAAAGTATTATTGGGCTCTGCAACCCCTTCTATCGAGAGTTACTATAATGCCCAAAACGGAAAATTCGGACTGGTGGAATTGTCTACCCGTTTCGAAGGCATTCAGTTGCCGGAGATTATGATTGCCGACACGAAGGAAGCCAAGCGTAAAAAAGAGATGCAATTGAATTTTACTCCTCTGCTTATTCAGCAAATGAAAAACGCATTGGAGAGGAAAGAGCAGATTATTCTTTTCCAAAACAGGCGTGGATTTGCCCCTTATGTTGAATGTAAGTCTTGTGCGTGCGTGCCGAAATGCAAGAATTGCGATGTAAGCCTGACTTACCACAAAGCAATGAATCAATTAACTTGCCATTACTGTGGTTATACCATTCCTATTCCCGAAAAATGCCCCGCTTGTGGTAATCCCGGATTACAAACAAAAGGCTTTGGAACCGAAAAGATAGAAGAAGAGGTGCAGGAGATTTTTCCTGATGTGCGCGTTGCACGCCTTGACCTGGATACCGCACGTTCGCGAAAAGGTTATGAAAAAATAATTACCGATTTTGAAAACGGGAAAATTGATGTCCTGGTCGGAACACAAATGATTTCGAAAGGGCTTGATTTTGAAAGAGTACGTGTTGTAGGTATTCTAAATGCAGACTCGCTGCTTAATTATCCCGATTTTCGTTCTTACGAACGCGCTTTCCAACTTATGGCACAAGTAAGCGGTCGTGCCGGACGTAAGAATAACCGCGGGATTGTTGTCCTCCAAACCGGAGAACCCTTGCATCCCCTGATTCATCAGGTAAAACAAAACGATTTCCGGGGAATGTATGACGTGCAACTCGAAGAACGGCAACTGTTTAAATATCCGCCATTCTTCCGCTTAATATATATTCATGTAAAAGGTCGTGATTTTGATACGGTCAATAAAGCCTCCGACTATCTGGCACAAGGACTTCGGAGTGTTTTCGGGAACAGGGTATATGGCCCCGACAAACCGATAATCACACGCATTCAAAACCTGCATATCAAAAAAATAATGTTGAAGATTGAACAGGAAGCCTCGTCTGAAAAAGCCAAACAACTGTTAAACGAAGTTTCCAATCACACATTAGCCAATGAATTGTTCAAATCTATATTTATCCAAATAGACGTAGACCCTTTATGAGGTGAAAATTGAAAGTTGAGAGTTGAAAATTACAACAACAATTGCAACATCATTCTCTTAACTTTCACCTTTCACCCTTCACCTAAAAAACCATGGGCTTAGAGAGAAAAAGAAAAGATGAAAAAGAGACAGCCAAAGATATGAAAACCATTTCTTTGGCCGATTTTATTGATTTGCAAATAGAAGCAATAGGCGAGGATTCTGATGAAAAAAAGAAAGAATTTGAACACGAGATAAAAAAAAATAAAAATATCAACATTTCGGATATTCCGAATGAAGATGATGAGAATTAAATAAACCTGTATTGAAAGTTTTAGAGACTGTTTTGAATTTCATAAAGCCATTTAGAAACAGAATATTCAGGTGTTTTACAGTAAGCTCTACGGCTTCAACCGCCTTTGGAGTCGTAGCGTTAAAAAAATCTTCGGAATGGAGCGTTAAGAAACGTTTTTTGTCTGACGACCGTAGGGAGGAGTTTAAAACGTTTTAGCGTAATGCAGAAGATTTTTAGCGAAGAATCCACAGCGGCGGCTTTTTTTGCTTACTTTTTTCAGCTGCTAGAAAAAAGTAAGAGCCGTCCGGTTTGAGGACGTTAAATATCTTTGGTATAAGAATTTTGAACAGTTACTTAGATTGAAGCTCAAATATCTGTATCAATCTTTCTGAACCTCATTACTACAAGCTATTGTTTTTGTATATTTGCAGTCGAAATATCAACAATCTATGAAATTTGAAGAGTTAGGATTTGAAGAGTCCCTCATGGAGGGATTGGATGCAATGAATTTTAAGGAGATGACTCCCGTACAAGAGAAGGCTATGCCTATCATAATGGAAGGCCGCGATATTATTGCATGCGCACAGACAGGGACGGGAAAAACAGCTGCATATCTGTTGCCGGTATTAAATAAAATGATAAAAGAACCACACGACCCGAATGTGGTAAATGCTATAATTATGTCGCCTACCCGCGAGCTTGCCCAACAAATAGACCAACAACTGGAAGGTTTTTCCTATTTCCTCTCCGTCTCTTCTGTTGCCGTGTATGGCGGAAATGATGCTTCGGCATGGGAGCAGCAGAAAAAAGCAATGCAGCTTGGAGCAGATTTTGTGATTGCTACTCCGGGACGGTTATTGTCGCATATCAGCCTTGATAACGTTGATTTTTCTCAAGTCAGCTATTTTATCCTCGATGAGGCCGACCGTATGTTGGATATGGGTTTTTACGATGATATTATTCAAATTGTCAATAAGTTGCCAAAGAAAAGGCAAACAATCCTTTTCTCGGCTACGATGCCTCCTAAAATAAAAAAACTGGCAGAAACGATTTTACAAAATCCCACTTTTATCAATATTGCCGTTTCTAAACCGGCAGAAGGAATCCTGCAAGCAGCTTATGTGTGTTATGAGACGCAGAAAATCGGAATTATCCAGACCCTTTTTGAAGACCGGAAACATGATAAAGTAATTGTTTTTTCATCGTCTAAGCTAAAGGTAAAAGAAGTAGCCCGGAGCCTTAAACGGCTTGGTCTTTCGGTAGGAGAGATGCACTCCGATTTGGGACAGAGCGAAAGAGATGCAGTAATGCTTGATTTTAAAAATGGCAAAATAAATATTTTAGTAGCAACCGATATCGTTTCCCGAGGAATTGATATTGAAAATGTAGATATCGTAATTAATTACGATGTACCGCATGATGCCGAAGATTATATTCACCGGATTGGTCGTACCGCACGTGCCCAAAAAGAAGGAACCGGACTTACGTTTGTTTCGGAAAAAGAACAGGAGAAGTTTTCAAGGATTGAAAGTTTTCTGGAAAAAACTATTTTTAAACTTCCTGTACCCGAACAGTTGGGAGAAGCTCCGGCATACAATCCGAAAGCATATTCCCAACCGCGGTTCTTTTCAAAAAAGAGACAAGGCCCGCGCAATTCCCCGGCTAAGAAGTCCGGAAATCAACGGAAAAGTGCCGCCCCACGCAAAAATCCCAATAATAAATAATTGAAATTAGTATAAAAATATATCGGAGAGTTGAAAGTTGACAATAAATATCTGTTCCCATATATTTTCAATAATAGATAGAAGTAAAAGAAGCTGTCCAAAAAGTCTTTTTACCACAAAGTTTACAAAGTTTTACACAAAGGGGCAAAAAGAATATTGGTTGATTATCAAGATATTGTGAACTTTGTGAATTCCCTTTGTGTCCTTTGTGGTAAAGAATATAGGCTTTTGAGACAGCCTCCTTATTTTTTTAATGAATACCCGCAATCTTATCACATGCTTTCAATCTTTAGGTTCAATGTCATTAACTAAAGAATATATTAACCGCAATGTTTGCAATGTTTTTTCGCAATGAACGCGGTGATGTTCAAAATTTAATACATTGCGTTCATAGCGTTTGAATATTTAAGGAAGGATGGATTACAAGTCTACAGAGTTTTAGCGGTAATATAGCGGATTTCTTTATAACACCCTCGTTAGATAAATCATAAAAACAAAATGAAACACCCATGTCAAAAAATCGACATACGAGCCCACGATTATATGGGTGTTACATTTGGCATTAATGTGAAAAATAAATTATAAAAAGATGAAACATAAAATCCTTTTTGTATGTCTCGGAAATATCTGCCGGTCGGCAGCCGCAGAAGCCGTGATGAAAAAGTTGATAGAAGAGCGTGGATTATCTGCCGATTTTGAAATAGATTCTGCCGGAATATTAAGCGTTCATCAAGGGGAAAAGGCTGATCCGAGAATGCGGCAACATGCAGCAAGGAGAGGTTATGATGTGACTTCTGTTTCGCGTCCTGTGAAAACAGCCGATTTTGAGAGATTTGATTTAATAGTCGGAATGGATGATACGAATATTGATGACCTGAGTGATAAAGCGTTGACAGCGTCAGATAAATCCAAAATACATAAAATGACCGAATATTCACCTGATTGCGGTTACACTTATATCCCGGATCCATATTATGGAGGAGCGGCAGGATTCGAACTGGTGCTCGACCTCTTGGAAGATACCTGCAAAGGATTGCTTGAATCGTTTAATAAAAGGATTGACTAAATAAACAAAATAATAAAAACGTTGAGTTTATCACTCAATCATTCATTTTGTTTTCATTCAACTCCGGATAACTGATTCGCGTATGATATATATTTTTTAGTTTTTCCTTTAAAACCGTTTTAACCATTTCTATATTCTTAAATGTGATTGGGGCATTATTGAATGCGCCTTCATGCATTAAGTCATTAATGATTTTTTCTACCAGGTCATTTATACTCTTATCCGTATACTCATGCAGGCTACGGGAAGCTGCTTCTACCGAGTCGCACATCATCACAATCGCCATTTCCTTAGTATAAGGGAGCGGCCCGGGATAAGTGAATTTAGATTCATCAATTTCCTTATCCGGGCATCTGTTTTTAAGAGAATTGTAGAAATACTTCGTTTTGTTCTTTCCGTGATGCGAGCGGATAAAATCTTGTAAGAGAGAAGGTATCCTGTATTTTTTTGCAACCTCTACACCGTCCACCACATGCTTAATAATTATTTGAGCGCTTTTTTCTTCATCATGCAATTCGGAATGAGGATTGACCGAAGATTGGTTTTCCGTAAAGAAAACAGGATTCTTGATTTTTCCGATGTCATGATACAAAGCCCCTGTCCGGGCAAGCATCGGATTAGCTCCGATACTCAGCGCCGCATCAGCAGCAAGGTTGGATACCTGCATCGAATGCTGAAAGCTGCCGGGAGCTTCTTCCGAGAACTGGCGAAGCAACGGATTGTTGGTATTTGACAATTCTACAAGCGTAACATCAGACACATATCCGAATAATTTTTCTATAATATAAATAAGAGGATATGCCAATAGCAACAATGCTCCATTGCCTATAAATGCAAGGAAAGAGTACCAGTTAATCTGGTCTAATGATTGTTCGTGGATTAACGAATCTCCCAAATAAAGCACGCAATAAGTCAATATGATAATAGCCGCAGATTTTACCAATTGGGAACGTTGGAATAAGTTTTTCAACGTACAGATGGATATCATCCCGATTGTGATTTGCAGGAAAAGAATATCATATTCGAATGGTACGATAAAGGAGCATAAAAGAACCGTTGTAATATGCGAAAAAAGAGCCGTACGGGTATCGAAAAATGTGGTTATGATAATCGGTAAAATAGCATAAGGAATTATATAAGGGGAAAAATTATATTTGATTACAATCGAAGTGATAAAGCATAATAATACAATCATCCCAAGCATGAATACCACATTTTTGGTTTGCCTCAGGAATTTCTGGCGAAACAGGAATAGATAAAGGAAAAAAGCGCATAATACTCCGATTATAACGATAATCTGACCAAATAAAATCGTAGAAGAACTTCTTCTTTCATTATTTTCCAATGTAATTCGTTTTAAGGAATTCAGGATGTCAAAGTTCCTTTCCGAGATAATTTCTCCATGGTCAATAATTTTTTCCCCGCTCTGAATCCTTCCTTTCGTCAGGGAAATACTTTTCAGTAAATCCTTTCTCAGGTTTTCCGTAACCTCTTTGTCAAAGAACAGGTTTTCCTGAATGTAATCATTCAGGTTATAATTGCGTAATGTGTTTTTGTCCAGATACAACGCTTCATTGATAAGTGCCTCGTAAGCTGTCTTGATTGTGTAGATTTCCGATACGTTTTTTTTCTTAGCAACATTATCTTCCTTCTTTATCAGAATGGTTTGCGTTTTGTCCCTTTGCAATTTTTCCATTTCCGACATGGACAATATTCCCTCATCATACAATGACTTTAATTTTCTCGAAATGTAATCTTTGTATAATCCCGTAACCGGCATTGACGAAATGGCGCTTTTCCCCATAAATGAGGTTATCTCTTTTTTCGAAATAGTAGAATTAAGGTTATAGCAAGGCTGAAATTCGACCAGGACACTGTCCTGTTCCCTTTTTAACTCTTCTTTTGACTTGTAAATCTCAAATGCAAAAGGAGCGGTAAGTGCATCGTACTGCCAGGGACTTCCTTTTTCATAAGCATAAGGGAACTTTCCGATGCTTGGAAATGTTTGAATAATAAGAATTGCCGCAAAAAGAAAAAGGATTACCATTGTGACGGTTCTCCATGTACTCTTTTTTATATTTTTGATTCGTAGCATTTTTAATCAGTATAGTTGTTATATTTGATTTTCAAAAAAATCATTCCCGAACGTTGTGACAAATATAATACTATTTTTCAATGTAGTTTAATCCGATTGTCCGAATGAGTTTTAATTAAAATAAGAAAATATATAGTGTTTTTGTTCGATTTTGTGCCGGAAAATTAAAGAACAACTCAAGAGTTTGATTATTAAAAAAGTCTTTATGTATGAAGAAGATTTTGCTTTATTTTTTGTTTCTGCCCATTCTTTTTACATCATGTAGATGGATAGTTTCGACAGACGAAGATAAATACGAAGACAGCCTTGTCATTGTCATTGTAGACACTGATTCGGTACAATTCGTAGCTACTCCCTTTTTAAATCAGGATATCTATTTTTATGAAGATACAATCAAGATAGCAGGGAAAATAGAATTATTGAAAGGCTCTTTTGTACTGGATACCGCCTATGCTCTTTCTTTGAGTGAGCCTATTGAAGTGCTTCCGAAAAAAGAAGTGCGGGATTTGGAGGATCCGAATATTCCCCAGTCCAACATTAAACAAATGCATCTGCTGTGGCCTGATTCGGATTCGGTGATGGAACGTTTTTTGAATAAACGGGTTGTAGTGAAAGGTATGTTATGGGGACGTTATTCAGGTTCTCACTATACTCCGGTAGTTATGGAAGTAATTTCTATGCAATTGGATAATTAAAGATAGTACTGTCGGCAAGCTAATTGCTTTATTAAAAGCGAAGAATCATTTGTATATGCAGACGATTATCTTATTTGGTGGCAATTTACTTCTTTGCAGTCTTTTTATACAATGCGGTTTTATCTTTGTTTCCTACGGTTGTATAAATCTCAATCAGCGATTTCCTTATTTCGTTACTATTATATATAGCGTATGCTTTTTCCAAATACTCACCCGCTTTATGATAACATTCGGTAGTGGTATCAGTATTCATTTTTCCGTCATCTTTCCTTAGTAGAGCAGATTTTACCCTTTTTTCATCAGAAGTTGTTGCCGTTTTCATGAATTTATTGGCAATTACATAATAATAATTACCCAAAAAAACATAAGAATCATAATCATCAGAATTGTGCTCTACGATTTCTTTATACATAACATAAGCGCTATCAGTATTTCCGATATTGAAAAAAGATTTTGCCAGCATCTTTTGAATAGGAAGATTTTGCGGATGAGAATTCAAACACTCCTTTAATACGGGAATCGCCATTATATATTCCGACTGGTTAAACAATATAGTTGCAATTTCCGGATATAGATAACTTTGTGTTTCCGGATGTTTTTGTGCAATCTTTTTGAGAGTAACAGGAATGCAGGACAAGTCGTTGTCGCAATAAGTAGCAATATGCTTTGTCAATTCCTCTATCGGAGCATTCCGCAATGCACTTAATCCGTAATAACTGAGGGCTATTTGTTTGTAATTCAAGAAATGAGCGCAGTCTCCGGCGTTCAGAAATAATTTGTAGTTAGCATCCTCCAATTGATCGGCTTTTATTGCATTTCCATACAACCGAAAAGCCCTTTCATACTCTCCCGAATGAAAAAGCTTGTCAGCATGGCTTTGATATGGATTGTCTTGAGAAAAAACAGCAAGGCAAACATGAAAAAGAAAAAACAGTATGGAAAGATTAAATTTCATTACAATATTAAAATGTCTGATTGTTTAGTTTCAAAAGTAGTTAAAAAACACGGTTTCTAAAATTTCAAAATAGCGAAATAAGGATTTTTAATATTAAAATATTGCGAACCGTCCTGCTTTTACTTTTTATAACTCCTACATTCAATAAAACCTATTTTTCTAAAAAAAACATCTAAACTATTGATTATTTGAAAACAACTCCATATCTTTGCAGCCTCTTTGCAAAAGAGTATCAGTAAATAATTATAAAAATAAAAGGATTAAAAATTAGTAAAAATGCCTACAATTCAGCAATTAGTTAGAAAAGGAAGGGCTAGCCAGACAGACAAAAGTAAATCTCCGGCGTTGGACTCTTGTCCACAGAGAAGAGGTGTTTGTGTGAGAGTATATACTACTACTCCTAAAAAACCTAACTCTGCAATGCGTAAAGTAGCGAGAGTACGTTTGACTAATCAAAAAGAGGTGAATGCTTACATTCCGGGAGAAGGACACAATTTACAAGAACACTCAATCGTGTTAGTACGCGGCGGACGTGTAAAAGACCTTCCGGGTGTTCGTTACCACGTTGTACGCGGAACTCTTGATACTGCCGGCGTTAACGGTCGTACCCAACGTCGTTCCAAGTATGGAGCTAAAAGACCAAAACCAGGTCAACCAGCTGCTAAGGGTGCACCAGTAAAAGGTAAGAAAAAATAATTCTGACCGCTAGAGAAATTTTTTAATTAAGTAAGTAAAAACGTAGTTTGTGTTTTACTGGTAGCAGATGAAGGTTGAGTAAATGGTTAAGAGAAACCGTTGAAGACAAACAAGCAACCAAAACAAAAACGGAAATTTTTAAGAAAAAATGAGAAAAGCAAAACCTAAAAAACGGGTTATTTTACCAGACCCGGTTTTTAATGAAGTTATGGTTAGCCGTTTCGTTAACCATTTGATGTTCGACGGAAAGAAAAGCATTGCTTATGATATTTTCTATTCAGCGCTCGAAACCGTAAAAACAAAACTTCCAAACGAAGGAAAAACCCCTCTTGAAATATGGAAGAAGGCTTTAGATAATATTACCCCTCAAGTAGAAGTGAAGTCTCGCCGTGTGGGCGGTGCTACCTTCCAAGTTCCTACAGAAATACGTCCCGAAAGAAAAGAATCTATTTCAATGAAAAACCTTATCATTTACTCACGTAAAAGAGGTGGACGTTCAATGTCTGAAAAATTGGCAGCAGAAATCACAGATGCATTTAATAACCAAGGTGGTGCATTCAAACGTAAAGAAGATATGCACAAGATGGCAGAAGCAAACCGTGCTTTCGCTCACTTCAGATTTTAATTAAAGCAAAATTTCAAAGAAACTCATGGCTAAAGCAGATTTACATTATACAAGAAATATCGGGATCATGGCTCACATCGATGCCGGTAAAACTACCACTTCCGAACGTATCCTGTTCTATACCGGGTTAACCCATAAAATCGGCGAAGTACACGACGGAGCCGCTACTATGGACTGGATGGAGCAAGAGCAGGAAAGAGGTATTACTATTACATCAGCTGCTACAACTACCCGCTGGAATTATGCCGGAAATCAATATAAGATAAACTTGATTGACACTCCGGGGCACGTGGACTTTACCGTTGAGGTAGAACGTTCATTGCGTATCCTTGATGGCGCTGTTTGTAACTTCTGTGCAGTAGGTGGAGTTGAACCTCAATCTGAAACTGTATGGCGTCAAGCCGATAAATATAGCGTTCCTCGTATTTGTTATGTAAACAAAATGGACCGTTCAGGAGCAAACTTCTTTGATGTTGTAAGACAAGTTAAAGAAGTATTGGGTGCAAATCCATGTCCTATTCAAATTCCGATTGGAGCAGAAGAAACATTCAAAGGAGTAGTTGACTTAGTAACGATGAAAGCTATCCTTTGGCACGATGAAACAATGGGTGCGGAATATCACGTAGAAGAAATTCCTGCAGACCTATTGGAAGAAGCCAAAGAATGGAGAGACAAAATGTTGGAAAAAGTTGCCGAATGTGACGATGTATTGATGGAAAAATACTTTGATGACCCTTCTACTATCACAGAAGATGAAATCAGGATAGCTATCCGTAAAGGAACACTTTCAATGGCAATCAATCCGATGATTTGCGGTTCTTCGTTCAAAAATAAAGGTGTTCAAACATTGTTGGACTCAGTATGTTCATATTTACCTTCTCCATTGGATACTCCGGAGATTATCGGTTATGATGTGGATGATGCTGAAAAACAAATCGTAAGACATCCGGACGAATCAGAACCTCTTTGTGCATTAGCATTTAAGATTGCAACTGACCCTTACGTAGGACGTTTGTGCTTCTTCCGTGTTTATTCAGGTAAGATTGACGCAGGTTCTTATGTATTCAATGTCCGTTCAGATAAAAAAGAACGTATTTCACGTATCTTCCAAATGCACTCAAATAAACAAAATCCGGTAGAGACAATCGGTGCTGGTGATATTGGTGCAGGAGTTGGATTTAAAGATATCCGTACAGGTGATACTTTATGTGACGAAAACAACAAAATGGTGTTGGAGTCAATGGACTTCCCGGATCCGGTTATCGGTATTGCTATTGAGCCTAAAACTCAAAAAGATATTGATAAATTAGGAGTTGGTTTGTCTAAACTATCTGAAGAGGATCCAACATTTACTGTTAAAACAGACGAACAATCAGGTCAAACCGTTATTTCCGGTATGGGTGAGCTTCACTTGGAAATCATCATTGACCGTTTGAGACGTGAGTTTAAAGTAGAATGTAATCAAGGACGTCCGCAAGTAAGCTATAAAGAAGCTATAACAAGAACTGTTGATCACCGTGAAGTGTATAAAAAACAATCCGGAGGTCGTGGTAAATATGCAGACATCGTTGTTAAAGTCGGTCCGGTTGACGAAAATTTTGAAGGATCACTACAATTTGTTGACGAAGTAAAAGGAGGTAACGTTCCGAAAGAATTTATCCCTTCCGTACAAAAAGGATTTGCTTCTGCAATGAAAAACGGTGTATTGGCAGGATTCCCGGTAGAGAGATTGAAAGTAGTGTTGGTTGACGGTTCTTACCACCCGGTTGACTCCGACCAGTTATCTTTCGAAATCTGTGCTAACTTGGCATTCAAAGAAGCTTGTGCAAAAGCTAAACCAGTGTTGATGGAGCCGATTATGAAATTGGAAGTAACCACTCCGGAAGAAAACATGGGTGATGTAATTGGTGACTTGAACAAACGTCGCGGACAAGTAGAAGGAATGGAATCAAGCCGTTCAGGTGCTCGTATCGTGAAAGCGAAAGTGCCGTTGTCCGAAATGTTCGGATATGTAACTTCGTTACGTACAATTACTTCCGGCCGTGCGACTTCGTCTATGGAGTTCTCACACTTCGCAGAGGTTTCTACTGCAATTGCAAAACAAGTAGTTACTGAAGCAAAAGGTAAACCGGAATTATTGTAAAAGAAGCCCCCCTTAATCCCCCCATAAGGGGGAAACCGGGATGCGATATAAATACGTTTGAAATTTAATTAGCGAATGACTCTTAATTAAAGAACAAACGATATAAATTAATAAACAATGCTTCTGAAAGTCCCCCTTAGGGGGGATTTAGGGGGCTTAAACTAAAAAGACAATGAGTCAAAAAATCAGAATCAAATTAAAATCTTACGATCACAACTTGGTTGACAAGTCAGCCGAAAAAATCGTGAAAACAGTAAAAGCGACAGGAGCTGTTGTTAGTGGCCCAATTCCATTGCCAACACACAAACGTATCTTCACTGTTAACCGCGCTACATTCGTTAACAAAAAATCAAGAGAGCAATTTCAATTATCTTCATTCAAGAGATTGATTGATATCTACAGCTCTACAGCTAAAACGGTAGATGCCCTCATGAAATTGGAATTACCAAGTGGAGTTGAAGTAGAGATTAAAGTATAAAAAACAAGCCCCCTAAATCCCCCTCTGGGGGGACTTAAAGGCGATTTTTCGCTTGGGGTAATAAATAATTAAATGTAAAAATGCTCTTTAAGTCCCCCCAGAGGGGGATTTAGGGGGCCTAAATTAAGTGAAATGCCAGGATTATTAGGAAAAAAAATCGGAATGACATCCGTTTTCAGTGCCGATGGAAAAAATGTTCCATGCACTGTTGTCGAAGTAGGTCCTTGTGTTGTAACCCAAGTAAAAACCGTTGAAAAAGACGGTTACGAAGCAATCCAAATCGGTTTCCAAGAAAAGAAGGAAAAAAACACTTCTAAAGCTGAATTAGGACACTTCAAAAAAGCAGGTACAACACCAAAGAGACACTTGGCCGAGTTCAGTGAATTTGAAAGCCAATACAAATTGGGCGACGTAATCACAGTAGACAATCTTTTTGCAGAAGCAACATTTGTTGACGTGGTTGGAACTTCAAAAGGAAAAGGTTTTCAAGGCGTAGTAAAGCGCCACGGATTTGGTGGTATTCAACAACAAACTCACGGTCAGCACAACCGTTTGAGAGCTCCGGGTTCTATCGGTGCTTCTTCATACCCTTCAAAAGTATTTAAGGGAATGAGAATGGCTGGACGTACAGGAGGCGACTCTGTAACCGTACAAAACCTCCAAGTGTTAAAAGTTATTCCTGAAAACAATCTTTTAGTGATAAAAGGTTCTATACCGGGAGCTAAAGGTTCAATCGTAATTGTAAATAAATAATGGAACTGAGTATATATAACATAAAAGGAGAAAATACCGGAAGAAAAGTTACTTTAAGTGACTCTGTATTTGGTATTGAGCCCAATGATCATGCTATTTATTTGGATGTAAAACAATACATGGCAAACAAACGTCAGGGGACTCACAAATCAAAAGAAAGAAGTGAAATCTCAGGTAGTACCAAGAAATTAGGCCGTCAAAAAGGTGGTGGTGGTGCTCGTCGCGGAGATGTTAACTCACCGGTATTAGTTGGTGGTGGACGTGTTTTCGGACCGGTTCCTCGTGATTATAGCTTTAAATTGAATAAGAAGGTAAAACAATTGGCTCGTAAATCAGCTTTCGCTTATAAAGCTAAAAACGATCAGATTATTGTTGTTGAAGACTTCTCATTTGAAGCTCCGAAAACAAAAGAATACATTGCAATGACAGATAATTTGAAGGTTTCCGATAAGAAATCGTTGATAATTTTGGCAGAAGCAAATAAAAACGTATATTTGTCGGCTCGTAATTTGCAGAACAGTAAAGTTGTAACTACTTCTGAGTTAAATACATACAGAATATTAGATGCAAAAGTTCTTGTTCTTACAGAAGGTGCGTTGGTTAATATTGAAAAAAATTTAAAAGCATAAGGAGGTTGAAAATATGAGTATCATAATTAAACCCATTGTAACAGAGAAGATGACAAGCCTGGGAGAAAAATATTCTCGCTATGGTTTTCGCGTGTCTTCAGGTGCCAACAAACTGGAAATTAAAAAAGCAGTTGAAGATATGTATAATGTGACTGTAGAATCCGTGAATACGATACAAGTAGCCGGAAAAAACAAAAGCCGTTATACAAAATCTGGAATTATCAAAGGAACGACCGCTTCATATAAAAAAGCAATCGTAACCTTGAAGAAAGGTGAAGTAATAGATTTTTATAGCAATATTTAATAAATAAAAATGGCTGTTCGTAAATTCAAACCCACAACACCGGGGCAGAGACACAAAATTATTGGCGCATTTGAGACAATTACCGCAAGTGCACCAGAAAAATCTCTTGTAAAAGGTATTTCCAAATCCGGAGGACGTAACCATGTTGGGAAACTGACAATGCGTTATATCGGAGGAGGACACAAGAGAAAGTACAGAGTAATTGACTTTAAAAGAGAAAAAGACGGTGTTCCGGCAACAGTAAAGACAATCGAATACGATCCGAATCGTTCTGCTCGTATCGCATTGTTATTTTATGCTGACGGAGAAAAACGTTACATTCTTGCACCAAACGGATTGCAAGTAGGTCAACAAATCATGTCAGGTGCTGAAGCCGCTCCAGAAGTAGGAAATACTTTGCCGTTGGCAAATATTCCTCTCGGAACAGTAATCCATAACTTGGAATTACGTCCTGGACAAGGAGCTGCTTTAGTTCGTTCGGCTGGTACGTTTGCACAATTGACTTCGAGAGAAGGAAAATATGCGATTGTCAAATTACCTTCTGGTGAGACTAGAATGATACTTTGTACTTGTAAAGCAACTGTAGGGACTGTAGGAAACTCAGACCACGCACTTGAACGTTCCGGTAAAGCCGGTCGCTCACGCTGGTTAGGACGTCGTCCACGTACCCGTGCAGTAGTGATGAACCCAGTAGACCACCCAATGGGAGGAGGAGAAGGACGTCAGTCCGGAGGTCATCCACGCTCTCGCAAAGGCTTGTTAGCTAAAGGATACAAAACAAGAGCTCCTAAAAAAGCTTCAAGTAAGTATATTATAGAAAGAAGGAAAAAGTAATTTGATTAATAGATAAACTTATGAGTCGTTCACTAAAAAAAGGCCCATATATCAACGTGAAGCTTGAAAAGAAAGTGCTTGCAATGAATGAAAGCGGAAAAAAATCCGTAATAAAAACATGGGCAAGAGCTTCAATGATATCACCTGATTTTGTAGGTCATACAATTGCAGTTCACAACGGAAACAAATTTATTCCTGTGTACGTTACTGAAAATATGGTAGGTCATAAACTGGGAGAATTCTCTTTGACTCGTACCTTCAGAGGTCACTCAGGTAATAAGAAAAGATAATCCGTGTATAATAAGAAATTAAAAAAGTTCAAATAAAAATGGGTGCAAGAAAAAAACAATCAGCAGAAGCAAGAAAAGAAGCGTTGAAGTCTCTTTACTTTGCTAAGTTGAATGATGTTCCTACCTCACCGCGAAAAATGCGTTTAGTTGCAGATATGATTCGCGGAATGGAAGCTTACAGGGCACTTAGCGTATTGAAGTTTTCGACAAAAGAAGCTTCTATCCGTATGGAAAGACTATTACGCTCTGCTATAGCTAACTGGGAACAGAAGAATGAAAGAAAAGCCGACAACGGAGAGCTATTCGTAAGCGCAATCTATGTTGATTCAGCACGAATGCTGAAAAGACTACGTCCGGCTCCACAAGGAAGAGGTTATAGAGTACGTAAACGTTCTAACCACGTGACCTTGTTCGTAGACAGTAAAAAAGTAGTAGATAGTACAAATTCAAACGATAACCAAAATTAATTGCTAGATGGGACAAAAAGTAAATCCGATAAGTAACCGTTTAGGAATCATCAAAGGTTGGGATTCCAATTGGTATGGTGGAAAGAATTACGGCGATACTATCTTGGAAGATGCAAAAATCAGAAAGTATCTGAATGCCCGTCTTGCAAAGGCTAGCGTTTCAAGAATTGTTATCGAACGTACATTAAAACTTATCACAATCACTGTATGCACTGCTCGTCCGGGTATTATCATCGGAAAAGGCGGACAGGAAGTTGATAAGCTGAAAGAAGAATTAAAGAAAATTACCGACAAAGATGTTCAAATCAACATCTTCGAAGTAAAAAGACCGGAACTTGATGCTGTAATTGTTGCAAACAACATAGCTCGTCAAGTAGAAGGTAAAATTGCTTACCGTCGTGCAACTAAGATGGCAATCGCCTCTACAATGCGCATGGGAGCAGAGGGAATAAAAGTTCAAGTATCAGGTCGTTTGAACGGAGCTGAAATGGCTCGTTCGGAAATGTATAAAGAGGGAAGAACCCCGTTGCATACCTTTAGAGCTGACATTGACTACGCTCACGCAGAAGCCTTGACAAAGGTTGGTTTGATTGGAATTAAAGTTTGGATTTGCCGTGGCGAAATCTACGGAAAGAAAGACTTGGCACCATCTTTCGTTTCTTCTAATAAAGAAGGAGGATCAAGAGGCGGAAATAACAATCAAGGAAACCCGGACAGAGGAGACAGAAACAAGGGCTTCAAAAAGAAAAGAAAATAACTGTTTAACGAATTTGAATTGAAGGAAGAAAATGTTACAACCTAAGAAGACAAAGTTCAGAAGACAGCAGAAAGGGCGTATGAAAGGCGTCGCTCAAAGAGGTAATCAACTCGCGTTTGGCTCATTTGGTATAAAAGTGTTGGAATCAAAATGGATTACAGGACGCCAGATTGAAGCTGCTCGTATTGCCGTAACACGTTATATGCAAAGACAAGGGCAAATTTGGATCAGAATATTTCCAGACAAGCCGATTACCAAAAAACCTGCTGAAGTACGTATGGGTAAAGGAAAAGGAGCTCCGGAAGGGTTTGTTGCTCCTGTTACCCCAGGAAGAATAGTGATAGAAGTAGAAGGTGTACCTTTTGACGTTGCTAAAGAAGCATTGCGTCTTGCTGCTCAAAAGCTCCCGGTTACAACTAAGTTTGTTGTTAGACGAGATTATGACACTCAAAATCAAAATGCATAATTTATGAAAATAGCAGAAATAAAAGAATTGACAAGTGCAGAAATCCAAGAAAGATTGGTAGTGGAAATCGAGAACTTATCTCGGATGAAATTAAACCATGCTATCTCTCCGTTGGATAATCCTTCTCAGATTAAAGCTGTTCGTAGAGGAATTGCACAAATGAAAACTGAGTTGCGTCGCAGAGAACTTAATAAACAATAACCAATTGAGCTTGATTAAAATGAGAAATTTAAGAAAAGAAAGACAAGGTGTTGTTTTTAGTAACAAAATGGATAAAACCATTACTGTTGCCGTAAAATGGAAAGAAAAACACCCTATTTATCAAAAATTCGTTAACAAAACGAAGAAATATCATGCTCACGACGAGAAAAACGATTGTAATATCGGCGACACCGTAAAAATTATGGAAACCCGTCCGTTGAGCAAAACAAAAAGATGGAGATTAGTTGAAATAATCGAAAGAGCTAAGTAATATGATACAACAAGAGTCAAGATTAGTCATAGCCGACAATAGTGGTGGCCGCGAAGCTTTATGTATCCGTGTCCTTGGAGGAACCGGAAAACGTTATGCTTCTGTAGGAGATGTTATCGTAGTAACGGTAAAAAATGTTATCCCGTCGAGCGACATGAAAAAAGGAACTGTTTCTAAGGCGGTAATTGTACGTACCAAAAAAGAAATCAGACGCCAGGACGGATCTTATATCCGTTTTGATGACAATGCATGTGTTTTATTGAATGCAGCAGGAGAAATGAGAGCAAGCCGTATTTTTGGACCCGTAGCCAGAGAGCTTCGTGCAACAAATATGAAAATTGTTTCATTAGCTCCCGAAGTACTTTAATACGTAAAATTCAGAGTAATGAGCAAATTACATATCAAAAAGGGAGATACTGTTTACGTTAATTCCGGAGTAGACAAAACGAAAACCGGACGTGTGTTGGAAGTCCTTGTACAGGAAAAACGCGCTATCGTAGAAGGTGTCAATATGGTATCAAAGAGTACCAAACCCAATTCAAAAAATCCGCAAGGAGGAATTATTAAGAAAGAAGCGCCGATTAATATTTCAAAATTAAATCCGCTTGATCCGAAATCGGGAAAACCAACCCGTATTGGTCGCAGACTGAATTCAGAAGGCAAATTGGTGCGTTATGCAAAAAAATCAGGGGAGGAAATTAAGTAATGAATACAGCCGATCTTAAAAAAGAATATAAAGAACGCATTGTTCCAATCCTTATGAAGGATTTTGCCTATAAATCCATAATGGAAGTTCCTGTTCTTGAAAAGATTGTTATCAACCAAGGATTAGGACAAGCCGTAGCAGATAAGAAAATTATCGAAACTGCTATCAATGAGCTTACAGCCATTACAGGACAAAAAGCTGTTCCGACATTGTCTAAAAAAGACATTTCCAATTTCAAATTGCGTAAAAAAATGCCTATTGGAGTTCGTGTAACATTGCGCAGAGAAAAAATGTATGAGTTTCTTGAAAGACTTGTACGTGTAGCTCTTCCTCGTATCCGTGACTTCAAAGGAATCGAATCAAAATTAGACGGAATGGGTAATTATACCTTGGGAATTGAAGAACAAATCATTTTTCCTGAAATAAATATCGATTCTATATCGAAATTGTTAGGAATGAATATTACCTTTGTGACCTCTGCGAAAACAGATGAAGAAGGTTACGCATTATTGAAAGAATTTGGATTACCTTTTAAAAACATTAAAAGATAAGAGATGGCAAAAGAATCAATGAAAGCCCGTGAAGTAAAAAGGGCAAAGCTTTGCGCCAAGTATGCGGAAAAAAGAGCAAAACTTAAAGCTGAAGGTAATTATGAAGCTTTACAGTTGTTGCCGAAAAATGCTTCTCCGGTACGTTTGCACAATCGTTGCAAAATGACCGGAAGACCAAAAGGATATATTCGCCAATTTGGTATTTCACGTATTCAGTTTCGTGAAATGGCATCTGCAGGTTTAATCCCGGGTGTAAAAAAAGCAAGCTGGTAAAAAATTGAAATTAAGAATTGAGAATTAAGAATTACAAGTAAAAGGATGGCTACTTTGCTTTGTAATTCATAATTCGTTAATTCGTAATTATAGTTTTAAATATTGTCAGGAGAGACCTGATCAATTTAATTTATTATTATGACAGATCCAATAGCAGATTATCTAACAAGAATGAGGAACGCAATCATGGCTAAACACCGTGTATTGGAAGTTCCAGCTTCAAATTTGAAGAAAGAAATTACCAAGATATTGCTTGACAAAGGCTATATCTTGAATTACAAATTTGTAGAAGAAGGACCTCAAGGAACTATTAAAATAGCCTTGAAGTACGATCCCGTTAACAAAGTTAATGCGATCAAACGCCTGAGTAGAGTTTCTACTCCCGGCTTACGTAAATACGTTGGTTATAAAGACATGCCGAAAGTTTTGAACGGACTGGGTATTGCCATTGTATCAACATCTAAAGGAGTGATGACGGATAAAGAAGCCCGCGACTTGAAAATCGGTGGTGAAGTGTTGTGTTTTATCTATTAATAGGAGGAATTGTAAATGTCAAGAATAGGAAAATTACCAATTAGTATTCCGGCTGGAGTTACAATTTCAGTAAAAGACAACGTTGTTACAGTGAAAGGTCCTAAAGGAGAACTTACACAAGACATCAATCCGGATATCAAAGTTGAAATCAAAGATGGAGAAATTTCATTAACCAGGCCAACAGATAATGGTCCTCATCGCTCAATGCATGGCTTGTACCGTTCGTTGATCAATAATATGGTTATCGGTGTTTCTCAAGGTTACAAAAAAGAATTAGAGTTAGTAGGGGTTGGATACCGTGTTTCCAATCAAGGACAAGTATTGGAATTTGCACTTGGTTTTACCCACAATATCTTTTTGCAATTGCCGCAGGAAATCAAGATTGAAACAAAGAGCGAACGTAACCAGAATCCTTTAGTAATTTTGGAAAGTTGTGATAAGCAACTTATTGGTCAAGTATGCGCAAAAATTCGTTCTTTCCGTAAACCTGAACCATACAAAGGAAAAGGTATTAAGTTTGTTGGAGAACAAGTTCGTAGAAAAGCTGGTAAATCAGCAGGAGCTAAGTAATTTACGTAAATCGGTATTATTATGACTGAAAAAACTCAAAGAAGAATCAAAATAAAGAAAAGCATACGCGGAAAGATCTCAGGATCGGCTCAAAGACCACGTATGACTGTTTTCAGAAGCAACAAACAAATTTATGTTCAGTTGGTTGACGATTTGACCGGAACAACTTTAGCGGCAGCATCTTCTCTTAAATTCACTGATAAAGTGGCAAAGAAAGACCAAGCTTCAAAAGTAGGTGAAATTGTTGCTAAAAAAGCCCAGGAGGCAGGTATTACAGAAGTAGTATTTGACCGTAATGGTTATTTATATCACGGAAGAATCAAAGAATTGGCAGACGCTGCTCGTAAAGGCGGACTTAAATTTTAAGAATTATGGCTGGAGAAAATAATAAGGTAAAGACAACCAACGACTTAGAATTGAAAGATAGATTAGTTGCTATCAATCGTGTAACGAAAGTAACAAAAGGAGGTCGTACATTTAGTTTTGCAGCTATAGTAGTTGTAGGAAATGAAGACGGAGTAGTAGGATGGGGATTAGGAAAAGCTGGTGAAGTAACTGCAGCAATTGCTAAAGGTGTAGAAGCAGCTAAGAAAAATCTTGTAAAAGTTCCTGTATTAAAAGGAACTGTTCCTCACGAGCAAATCGCCAGATTCGGAGGTGCGGAAGTGTTCTTGAAACCGGCTTCTCACGGAACCGGGGTTAAAGCCGGAGGTGCTATGCGTGCCGTATTGGAAAGTGTTGGTATAACAGACGTGTTGGCAAAATCAAAAGGTTCTTCCAACCCTCACAATCTTGTGAAAGCTACAATCCAAGCATTGAGCGAAATGAGAGATGCCTATACCGTAGCACAAAATCGCGGCGTATCAATGGAAAAAGTGTTTAAAGGATAATTTGAAGGGAATATGGCTACAATAAAAATCAAACAAGTAAGAAGTAAAATCGGAAGCCCTAAAAAACAAAAGTTGACATTAGAGGCATTAGGATTGAAAAAGCTAAACTCGGTTGTAGAACATGAAGCGACTCCTCAAATTTTGGGAATGGTTGAAGCTGTTAAACACCTCGTTAGCGTAGAAAAATAATTGAAAGTTGAAAGTTGAAACTTGAAAATGTATGTTTTTAGGCTTCAATTCATCAATGGACGGTTATTAATTATTAATTATTAAATTATTAATTACAAGATATGGATTTATCAAATTTAAAACCGGCAGCGGGGTCAACCAAAACCAGAAAAAGAATCGGACGTGGTTCGGGTTCAGGTATGGGTGGAACTTCTACAAGAGGTCACAAAGGGGCAAAGTCCCGTTCCGGATATTCAAAGAAAGTTGGTTTTGAAGGTGGGCAAATGCCTTTGCAACGCCGTATACCTAAGTTCGGATTCAAAAATGTAAACAGAGTAGAATACAAAGCAATCAATATTGACGTATTACAAAAAGTTGCTGAAGCAAAAAATGTAAGCGCAATTGATATGGCTGTCTTGTCTGAAGCTGGTTTTGTCTCAGGAAAAGATCAAGTAAAGATTTTAGGCAATGGTTCAATCTCTGCAAAATTAACAGTATCTGCTCACGCATTTTCTAAATCGGCAAAGGCAGCGATTGAAGCTGCAGGTGGAAACATCGTAATACTATAAGAATGAAAGCAGTTGAAACAATTAAAAATATCTGGAAAATCGAGGACTTAAGGAATCGAATAGGAATTACTCTTTTATTTGTTTTAATATACCGTTTTGGTTCATTTATTGTGCTTCCCGGTATTGACCCGAATGCATTAGGCGACTTGAGTGCACAAACAAGCACCGGATTAATGTCTCTCTTGGATATGTTTTCAGGAGGAGCATTTTCCAAAGCTTCTATTTTTGCACTAGGGATTATGCCTTACATTTCGGCCTCGATTGTAATCCAGTTGTTGTCGATTGCTGTGCCTACTTTCCAAAAGATGCAAAAAGAAGGAGAAAGCGGAAGAAGAAAAATTACACAATACACACGTTATCTTACCGTGTTGATTTTGTTATTCCAAGGTCCGTCTTATTTGGTAAACCTTTCTATGCAAATGCATGGAGCGATGCCAACAGACTGGTGGTTTAAGATTTCTTCAACTGTGATCTTGTGTGGAGGCAGTATGTTTGTTATGTGGTTAGGAGAACGTATCACAGACAAAGGTATTGGAAACGGTATTTCATTCATCATTTTGGTGGGTATTATAGCTCGTTTCCCAAGTGCTGTAATTCAGGAGTTTGCATTCTCTCTTAGCGATGCAGGAGGAGGTTTGATTAAGTTCCTGATGGAAATTATTTTCTTATTGCTTGTTATTGCAGCCTCTATTCTGTTGGTACAAGGTGTTCGTAAAGTCCCTGTACAATACGCAAAAAGAGTTGTTGGGAACAAACAATATGGAGGTGTTCGTCAGTACATCCCGTTGAAAGTAAATGCTGCTGGTGTTATGCCAATCATTTTTGCTCAGGCAATTATGTTTATTCCATTGACTGTTGCTCCTTTATTTAATAAAGGAGAACAACCTGGTCCGATATTGAGTGCATTTATGGACAATCATGGATTCTGGTACAGCCTTGTTTTCGCTATATTAATTATTCTGTTTACCTATTTCTATACTGCAATTACAATCAATCCTACCCAAATGGCAGAGGACATGAAACGTAATGGTGGATTTATTCCCGGAATTAAACCCGGAAAACCAACAGCAGAATATATTGACGAAATTATGTCGCGCATAACATTCCCGGGTTCCATATTCCTTGCAATTGTGGCAATATTGCCTTCCACTGCCAGTTTCTTTGGTGTGAATATGCATTTTGCCCAGTTTTTCGGAGGAACGTCTTTGTTGATTCTTGTAGGAGTTGTATTAGATACATTGCAACAAGTAGAAAGTCATTTATTGATGCGTCACTATGATGGATTATTGAAATCAGGACGAATTAAAGGACGCTCGGGAACTGCATCTGCATATTAATAGGATAAGAGAAGATGATATATTTAAAGACTGATGAAGAAATTGAGTTGATGCGGGTTAGTAACTTGATTGTTGCACGTACCTTAGCCGAAATAGCAAAAAATATCAGGCCGGGAGTTACAACATTACAGTTAGATAAGATTGCAGAAACTTTTATCAGAGACAATGGAGCCACTCCGACCTTCTTAGGTTACAATGGATTTCCGAATACGCTCTGTACATCAGTCAATGATCAAGTGGTACATGGAATACCCTCCAATTATGAATTAAAGGAAGGAGACATTGTTTCAGTTGATTGCGGAGCAGAAAAAGATGGATTTCATGGAGATTCTTGCTACACATTTTGTGTAGGTGAAGTAAGTGAAGATATCAGAAAACTGCTCAAGACTACTAAGGAAGCTTTATACGAAGGTATTAAGAATGCAGTAGAAGGGAAACGAATAGGTGATATCGGAAATGCGATTCAGACTTATTGTGAAGACAGAGGTTATTCTGTTGTTCGCGAAATGGTGGGGCATGGCATTGGACGACGGATGCACGAAGAACCGGAAGTTCCTAACTTTGGTAAAAAGGGTTACGGGCCTAAATTAAGATCGGGAATGGCAATAGCTATTGAACCGATGATAAATATGGGAAAACGTAATATTTATATCGAAAAGGACGGTTGGACGGCAAGAACCCAAGACAGAAGACCTTCTGCTCATTTTGAACATACCGTTGCTATCCGGAAAGGTCAGGCAGATATACTATCTTCTTTTGAATATATAGAACAAATAACAGGAAACGCAATTTAAAGCGACTATGGCCAAACAAGCAGCTATCGAACAAGATGGTACAATAATAGAAGCATTGTCAAATGCAATGTTTCGGGTTGAATTGGAAAATGGACATGAGATTACAGCTCACATTTCAGGTAAAATGCGTATGCACTACATTAAAATTTTGCCGGGAGATAAAGTAAGAGTCGAAATGTCACCTTATGATTTGACCAAAGGAAGAATTGCTTTTAGGTATAAATAAGGTCAATTGAGAGTTGAAAATTGAGAATTTAAAGAAACGATATTGCTCTTTTCGTTCGGTTTTCAGGTCTTGGTTAGATATATTAAATGATAAGAAATAAAATTTTACATATATGAAAGTAAGAGCATCATTGAAAAAACGTACCCCCGATTGCAAAATCGTGCGGAGAAAAGGACGTTTGTACGTTATTAATAAGAAAAATCCTAAGTATAAACAACGTCAAGGATAATTTTATTATTTTTGCAAAAAATTAGTTTATGGCAGTAAGAATAGTCGGTGTAGATTTACCCCAAAATAAAAGAGGCGAAATAGGTTTGACTTATATTTACGGTATTGGCCGTAGTAGTGCAAACAAAATCTTAGCAGAAGCAGGTGTTGATAAAAACATCAAAGTAAAAGACTGGACAGATGACCAGGCTGCTAAAATTCGTGAAATTATCGGTGCGACTTGTAAAGTAGAAGGAGATCTTCGTTCAGAAATTCAATTGAATATCAAACGCCTGATGGATATCGGTTGTTATAGAGGTATTCGTCATCGTGTTGGATTACCATTACGTGGACAAAGTACAAAAAACAACGCACGTACCCGTAAAGGAAGAAAGAAAACCGTTGCTAACAAGAAAAAAGCAACCAAGTAAAATTAATTGAAAATGGAAAGTAGAAAATTGAAAATGAAAGTGTTTTATATACTTTCAACTTTCAACTTTCAACTTTCAACTAATATAAAAATTTTATGGCAAAAAAAGCAGTAGCAACAAAAAAGAGAGTAGTAAAAGTTGACGCAAACGGACAGTTGCACGTACACTCTTCTTTTAACAATATCATTGTTACGTTGGCAAATTCAGAAGGACAAGTTATCTCTTGGTCTTCAGCCGGTAAAATGGGCTTCAGAGGTTCTAAAAAGAACACTCCGTATGCAGCTCAGATGGCGGCTCAGGATTGTGCTAAAATAGCATTTGATCTTGGTCTAAGAAAAGTAAAAGCGTATGTAAAAGGTCCGGGAAATGGTCGTGAATCAGCTATCAGAACTATACATGGTGCTGGTATAGAAATCACGGAAATTGTTGACGTAACGCCACTACCACACAATGGTTGCCGACCACCTAAAAGACGTAGAGTATAATAATTTACAAACATCCCTTTCGAATCTCGCAATTGTGAATTTGATTGCATATTAATCCTCTCAGCAATCGCGGCTGCACGGTTCAAGGTTTGGAAAATTAAAAACAAAAATTGAAAAATGGCTAGATATATAGGTCCAAAAACAAGAATTGCACGTAAGTTCGGTGAAGCCATCTTTGGTCCGGATAAAATTCTGTCAAAAAGAAATTTTCCTCCGGGACAACATGGAGTCAATAGAAGAAAAAAGACTTCAGAATATGGTATTCAGTTAAACGAAAAGCAAAAAGCAAAATACACCTACGGTGTATTGGAAAAACAATTCCGCAACTTATTCGAAAAAGCATCCAGAACTAAAGGTATCAAGGGTGAAGTATTGTTACAATTATTAGAATCACGTCTTGACAATATCGTGTTCCGTCTAGGAATGGCTCCGACTCGTGCGGCTGCCCGCCAATTGGTTTCACACAAACATATTGTAGTAGACGGAAAAGTAGTAAACATTCCTTCTTATACTCTTAAACCGGGACAAGTTGTAGGTGTTCGCGAAAAATCGAAATCATTGGAAGTTATCAGTGAAGCATTATCCGGATTTAACCATAGTAAATATCCTTGGTTAGAGTGGGATAGTGTAACAATGTCGGGCAAATACCTTCACATCCCTGAAAGAGCCGATATTCCTGAAAATATCAAAGAACAATTGATCGTCGAATTATACTCTAAATAATAATTGATCCATGGCTATATTAACATTTCAAAAACCCGATAAAGTTATAATGTTGGAAGCGGACAACTTTCAAGGAAAGTTTGAATTTCGTCCGTTGGAACCTGGTTATGGAATCACTGTCGGTAACGCTTTGAGACGAATCTTACTCTCTTCTTTGGAAGGTTTTGCAATAACTTCGATAAAGATAGACGGCGTAGATCATGAATTTTCATCTATTCCGGGAGTAATCGAAGATGTAACCAATATTATACTGAACTTAAAACAAGTACGTTTTAAGCAAAAAGTAGAAGAAGTAGAAAATGAAAAGGTTACAATAACCGTTTCGGGAACAGAAGTGTTCAAAGCCGGAGATATTTCAAAGAGTTTGACCGGATTTGAAGTGTTGAACCCGGGATTTGTAATTTGCCGTTTAGATCCGAGTGCAAGTTTCCAGATAGAATTATCAATTGGAAAAGGACGTGGATATGTTCCTGCAGAAGAAAATAAAAATCCGAATTCAGAGATAGGTGTAATCGCAATTGATTCTATCTTTACTCCGATCAGGAACGTAAAATATGCTGTAGAGAACTACCGTGTAGAACAAAAGACCGACTACGAAAAATTGGTTTTGGAAATTCAGACAGACGGTTCAATACATCCGAAAGATGCATTAAAAGAAGCCGCGAAAATTCTTATTTATCACTTCATGTTATTCTCTGACGAAAAGATCACATTAGATGCTACCGATGGAGACGGAAATGAAGAGTTCGACGAAGAAGTATTACATATGCGTCAATTGCTGAAAACAAAATTAGTAGATATGGACTTGTCTGTTCGTGCGCTAAACTGTTTGAAAGCTGCCGATGTAGAAACTCTTGGTGAATTAGTAGTATTCAATAAGAACGACCTGCTCAAATTTAGAAATTTCGGTAAAAAATCATTGACTGAATTAGACCAATTGTTAGATAACCTGAACCTTTCATTCGGTATGGATATCTCAAAGTATAAATTAGATAAAGAGTAATAATAAAAATGAGACATAATAAGAAATTCAACCACTTAGGAAGAAAAAGCGCCCACAGAGATGCAATGCTTTCCAATATGGCTTGTTCTTTAATCATGCACAAACGGATTAATACAACAACCGCAAAAGCAAAAGCGTTGAAGAAATATGTTGAGCCATTATTAACAAAAGCAAAAGAAGACTCAACTCACTCTCGTAGAATGGTTTTTACATACTTGCAAAACAAGGATGTTGTAACTGAACTATTCAGAGAGGTAGCTCAAAAGATCGCAAACCGTCCGGGAGGATACACTCGTATCATTCGTACCGGTTTCCGTTTGGGAGACGCTGCAGAAATGTGTTTTATCGAATTAGTAGATTACAACGAAAATATGTTGAAACAAAAATCTGCTAAGAAGACTACAAGAACACGTCGTTCTTCTGCTAAGAAAAAAGATGCAGAACTTGCTGAAGTTGCAACAGAAGCTCCAGCTGCAGAATAAGAAAGAATCAATTGATTTTTATATAAAAGAGGATGACCGGAAGGTTATCCTCTTTTGTGTTTATTGTATATTCTTTCGCTATCGTTTTGGTAATGCTCATTAAGTTTCTACTTCTAATTGTTTTTTGCTTTTGCAAATTGTTGATTTATGCGTTTTCGCTATTAGAAAAAAACTTGAACTCCAATTATTACAACAATATAAATTATAGTGAGTATGCACATTGGAAAAAGCAATAAAAGATCATTTTTAAACCTTGCATTTGGAGTTTTATAGGATTTCTTTCCAAAATATTTTTCACTTATTTCTTTGAGTTCGGATTCTCTTTGAGTTAAGCATTTTCTTACAAAATATAAATCTTTATTTAGGACAAGGAAAATCACCCATGAAATAAATAGAAATATAACATTTGTGAAAATTACTATCATCTTTATACTGTCAGTAAGATGTATATCCGCACTATGGTTTATCTTTATATTTACATCCATACTTCCCTGAATAAAAAAGGCTGTAACAGCAATTGATAATGTAATTAAAACTTGAACATACGTGTAAATTCTGTTTTTAATTACACGTATTTCTTCTCGGTCTTCTTTAATAAGATTAACCAATACGTCTTGACTGAATTTTTCTTTTCCATTTTCCATTTTTTGTTGTTTTTATTGGTTTATAAATTTTGTTTTAACTTCATGTTTTTGGTTATTGCTGTTCTCTATTAAAAAAATAACACAAACTATCTTAAATAACGACTGGTTTTAAATATATGAAATTATATAATTATTTTTTGATAAATCTGCTAAATATTACAAGAATATTTATAAATAATTAGTTGCGATTGATTTTTATATGCGTAAAATGTATATTTTGAGAATTATTGTTGTGCGTATTTTGTATATTTAATCCTCAAACCCATCAATTTTTACTTAGCATATATAGAAATAAAAGTATTATTTTGTTCATTCTCCTTATAATAAGCAACTGAAAAACGAATTATACTATAGCCTTGTACATTATAGACAATTTGATTAGTTTTGTGCTATTAGGGGCATTTGATATGCCTACAGTAAAAGTAAATCAACAATATATCATTTATGACAAAATATAAACGCATACTGCTAAAACTCAGCGGAGAATCCTTGATGGGAGAGAAACAATACGGAATTGATGAAAAACGCTTGCAAGAATATGCTATCCAGATAAAGGAAATCGCAGAATTGGGAGTGCAAATAGGAATAGTTATCGGCGGTGGTAATATTTTCAGGGGATTAAGTGGAGCATCCAAAGGATTTGATCGTGTTAAAGGTGATCAGATGGGAATGTTGGCAACTGTTATCAATAGTCTGGCTTTAAATTCAGCCTTACAAAGCCTTGGTGTTAAATCACGTGTATTGACGGCTATCCGTATGGAGCCGATAGGAGAATTTTATAGTAAGACAAAAGCAGTTGAAGCGTTGGAAAATGGTGAAGTTGCTATTTTTTCAGCAGGAACAGGAAATCCGTTTTTTACGACTGATACAGGTTCTTCTTTGCGTGGAATAGAGATCGAAGCTGATGCAATGCTGAAAGGAACCCGTGTAGATGGTATTTATACAGCCGATCCGGAGAAAGATTCTACTGCCGTAAAATTTGACGAGATTACGTATGATGAAATTTATAACCGCGGACTAAAGGTGATGGACTTGACTGCTACGGCTATGTGTAAAGAAAATAACCTTCCGATTGTCGTTTTCGATATGGATACGCCAGGAAACCTGAAAAAGGTAATAACCGGAGAAAAGATCGGAACATACGTGCATAATTGATACGACTTTGCCTAAAATCATACTTTTTTAAGGAATAGCAACAGGATTATTTTAGATTTTTTCGGATGTTGGAAACATTTTTAGTCTCTGTCCGATTTTTAATTTAGTATTTCCCAGTTTGTTCCAATGCATTAGTTCCTCAACAGTACAATTGTATGTTTTGGCAATTCTATATAATGTCTCGCCGCTTTTGACTATATGGCTTTTTTCTTCGGGTATTATTTCATTAATAACAACAGAAGAGTCGGGAGATATATTGAAATCCGTTTTCTCTTTTAATGGAAAGCAGGTCGAAGGAAGTATCCGCTTAGCTCCTACATATCGGCAAGTATAGTATTCTCTTTCTGTATAGCTATCAATTCTGACTCCACCCTGTACTGCCGCATGTATAAAACTAAAAGTGTGGTTTATGGTGTCCGTGCTATATACGATCCCGACATGACCGACAGAATTGGATTTTGCATTCCTCCCTTTAAAAAAGACAAGGTCTCCTTTTTGAAGGTCATGCATTTCAATTTTTTCTCCTTGTAAATATTGGCTTGCGGAAGAAGAAGCTAACGGATATCCGAATCGGGAAAAGATATAACCCGTATAACCCGAACAGTCAAACCGGTTTGGACCTTTTGCCCCTTTCTGGTAAGGAGTTCCAAGAAAATGCTTTGCAAAGTTTAAGATAGAATCATTAAAGATTATTTTTCCGGAGATGGAATCAGAAGAGATATTTTCCGAAGCAAATGTTTTCTGATTTATTATTATAAAACAGAAGAAAAATAGTAGAAATTGATGACGCATTGTGAATAAATTTGCCGTCTTTCACGGTTGTTCGGCAAATTTAATCTAAAATTCTATTTGATTTTCATTCATATATAATTTTACACTACTGATCGATTAATTTTTCTATGTATTCATAACTCCGATAGGAGTTCAATTTTGATAATCCCGTGCAAACGAAGTGTAGCTCGGGGTATTAGGCTACTATAAGATAATTTTGCTGTTATAAAGCGAACTTTTCTTTTTCACTTTGTTATATAAGGAAAAACTTTCTATTTTTGCATCTGGAAATTTAACAATAGATAATTATGGCAGAAGTTCAAGCTTATTATAAAGCAGCGCAGGAGAAAATGGAAAGCGCAATCCAGTATTTGGATGATGCATTAGCGCGTATTCGTGCGGGAAAAGCAAATGTGCGTATTTTGGATGCAGTGAAGGTTGATTATTATGGAGGCCTTGTGCCGTTATCTAATGTTGCTACCATAACAACACCCGATGCACGTACGATATCTATCCAGCCTTGGGAAAAAAAGATGATCTCCGAAATTGAAAAAGCAATTATGAATTCGGAAGTAGGAATTACTCCTGAAAATAATGGAGAAATAATTCGTTTGATGATCCCGGCTCTTACAGAAGAAAGACGTAAAACATTGGTAAAGCAAACCAAGTCGGAAGGCGAAGATGTTAAAGTAAGAATTCGCAATGCACGCCGTGATGCCATTGAAGCGTTGAAAAAAGAGGTTAAAAACGGTCTTGCAGAGGATCTGGAAAAAGATGCTGAAAATGAAGTTCAGAAAATCCATGATAAATATATCCGTAAAGTGGATGAACTGTTAGCAGCAAAAGAAAAAGAGATAATGACAGTGTAGGTAAACCCGAAAAAGGTTTGCAAAAAATGATAACAAAAAGCCTTGGAATATTTATTTCAGGGCTTTTTTGTTTCTTAACTTGTAACTTATAACTTTGTAACTCGTAACTTTGTAACACAAGAATATGCAGGGATTTGTTATCCGCAATACAGGTAGTTGGTATCAGGTGAGAACGCCTGAAGGAAATTTGGTTGACTGTAGAATCAAAGGAAGTTTTCGTATCAAGGATATTAAAAGTACTAATCCCATTGCAGTAGGCGATCAGGTGGTCTTTGATGTTACAAAGGAAGGCGAAGGATTGATCTCTGCTATTAAGGAGAGGAAGAATTATATTGTACGAAAACCCTCCAACTTATCTAAACAGTTGCATATTATTGCCGCAAATGTAGATCAGGTATTGTTGGTTGTGACAATTAATTATCCCGAAACCTCTACTACTTTTATAGACCGCTTTCTGGCTACATGCGAAGCATACAGGGTTCCGGCAAAGCTTGTTATAAATAAAATAGATTGCTATTCCAAGGAAGAGTTGGAATATCTGGAGGCATTTCGCCATTTATATCAACAAATAGGCTATGAGTGTTTCTTTGTTTCCGCAACCAGACAACAAGGCATTCAGCCGGTAAGAGATCTATTGAACGGAAAAATTTCTTTATTGTCCGGAAATTCGGGAGTAGGAAAATCATCTTTGATAAATGCAATATCGCCGGGCTTTTCGCTTCGTACCGGAGAGATCTCTGCAATACATAATAAAGGGATGCATACCACAACTTTCTCCGAGATGTTTGAATTGCAAAAAGATAGTTATATCATAGATACTCCCGGAATAAAAGGTTTTGGAACAATTGACTTTCAGAAAGAAGAAGTTGGACATTTCTTTCCGGAGATATTTAACGCCTCGAAAGATTGCAAATTTAATAACTGCACGCATATCCACGAACCCGGATGTGCAGTGTTAAAAGCCGTAGAGGAGCATAGAATAAGCCAATCCCGCTATCAAAGTTATTTAAGCATTTTGCAAGACTGTGATGCCGGAAAATATAGATAAGACGTAATTTGCTTTCGGCGTAATTAAAGTGGTAATTAGTAGTAATTAAGTTGTAATTTATCGAAACAACCAGTTACATGAAGTAAATTACAACCAATTACACGAAGTGAATTTCTATTAATTACTAATCATCCTATGAAAATAGTTGAAAATCAACGAAGAATTAAATATATCCTAACGTTTATTGCCGCATTGATTGTGGTTTTGTCAATGTATTATTCCAATAAGCTCGCCAAAGACATGGCTAAAGAAGAGAGGCGGAAGATAGAGCTTTGGGCAGAAGCTACGCGCCTTCTTGTAACGGTAGATGATAATGCCGATCTGTCGTTTATTATGAAGGTAATTGAAGAAAATACAACTATTCCTGTGATTATAGCCGATGCTCAGGGCGATGTTTTTATGAGCCGGAATGTGGAGATTCCCGAAGAAAACTCAGAGGAATATTTACAGAAAAAAATTCGTGAATGGAAAAGCATTAATGAACCGATAGAGATAAGTCTGGATGAAGAGACCAAACACTATCTTTATTACGATGATTCGGTTTTGTTGAAGCGGTTAGCTTATTATCCATATATTCAATGGAGCGTTATTGCGGTCTTTTTTGCAATCATATTCTTTGTTTTTACCAATGCCAAAAAATCAGAACAAGACCGTGTTTGGGTGGGACTCTCGAAGGAAACAGCTCATCAGTTAGGAACCCCTATATCATCCCTGCTTGCATGGGTGGAAATTTTGAAAAGCAAAAACGTGGAGCCCGATTTGATGCCCGAAATGGAAAAAGATGTAAACCGGTTACGGACGATTGCAGAACGTTTTTCCAAAATAGGTTCGAAGCCGGAGAGAGAAAAAGTTTCTTTAAATAAGGTGTTAGACAGTGCTTTAGCATATATGCAGAAACGAACATCGAACAAAGTACGTATCTCATGTGTTTATGAAATGCAAAAAACAATTTATTTATGCTTGAATGTTCCTTTGTTTGAGTGGGTGATAGAAAACCTTTGCAAAAATGCGATAGATGCAATGGAAGGAGAGGGAGAAATCAATATATGTGTGGCTGAAAACAATGAACGGATATATATTGATGTACAGGATACCGGAAAAGGAATACCCAAATCCAAATATAAAACGGTGTTTAATCCTGGTTATACAACGAAAAAAAGAGGTTGGGGATTAGGGCTGTCTTTGGTGAAACGTATCATTGAAGAATATCATGGAGGGAAGATTTTTGTAAAAAAATCGGAACCGAACAAAGGAACGACATTCCGTATTATATTGAAAGAAGATCAAGAGTGTGATCGGAAAGCTTGAGGTTTAAGTCAATTTATTGTTTTTTGGTAAATTCCCGGCTAACTAATTACTTTTATCAGGATCTATGTATGTAGTAACAAAAAATGAATTTTTATAATATCTATGTGATGGGAATTTCTATTCCTAATAATGATGCTCTAAGTGCCTTATTATTAAAATGTTATTTTGTGTTCGAGAAAAAATAATAAAAATAGCAGTTTAATTAGCTTCTTATTATTAAATTTTATAATTTTGCAGAGTTTTAAAAGTCCGTACGTAAGTGGGAAAATTTGATGCTTATAAAATACCTTTGAAAGAATTATCCGTTGGAACGCATAATTATGAATTTGCACTGGATAATGTTTTTTTTGAAAATATAGATGGCCCGGAAGTACAGAAAGGAAAGGTAAATGTACACCTGATAGTGAAAAAGGGAGGGCAGGCTTTTGAAATGGATTTTGATATCAAAGGAGTTGTACAAGTTCCTTGTGACCGTTGTTTAGATGACATGGATCAGGAGATAGAGTGCAAGAATCAGTTGATAGTAAAGTTTGGAAAAGATTATGCAGAGGAAAGTGACAAGATTATTGTTATTCCCGAAGCAGAAGGAGAGATCAATCTCGCATGGTTCCTTTATGAATTTATTGCGTTGACAATTCCGATGCGCCATGTGCATCCGGTTGGAAAATGTAGCAAAGGAATGGTTTCCAAATTGAAAAAACACGTCACTACAAGTAAAGATGAAGACGGAGAAGGATGGGATGATGATTCTGTTGACTTTGTCGATGACGGAGAAGAGTTGGACGTTCAAAACCAAGAAAACAACGAGAAAGAGACTGACCCGAGATGGGATGGGTTGAAAAAATTGATAGATAATAATTAAAAGAATAGACAAAAATGGCACATCCGAAGCACAGACATTCGAAAACAAGAACAGCAAAAAGAAGAACTCACTATAAGGCTGTTGCGCCGACATTGGCAGTATGTTCCAATTGTGGAGCATTGCATATATACCACACTGTATGTGGAGAATGCGGATATTATCGCGGTATGGTTGCAATAGAAAAACCGGCTGCTGTATAAATTTATTTTGACAGTATTAAAGCATATAGATTTTATAGCCCTAAAGACTTTTAGGGTCTATTTTTCTATATTTATATCTGTCCAATCAAATCATCATTTTGCAAATGAAAAAAATTAATGCAGTAATTACCGGGATTTCCGGATACCTTCCGGATTATGTGTTGACCAATGAAGAAATAAGCCAGATGGTTGACACGACTGATGAGTGGATAATGACTCGCGTTGGGATTAAAGAGCGCCGTATACTGAAAGACAAAACACTTGGATCTTCTTACCTTGCATGCAAAGCAATTGAAGATCTGTTTCAGAAAACCGGAACTAAACCGGAAGAAATAGACCTTGTGATTTGTGCGACATCTACTCCCGATCACGTATTTCCTGCAACTGCTGCAATTATATGCGGCAAAATGGGAATAAAAAATGCATTTGCTTATGATATACAGGCTGCATGCGCAGGTTTCTTGACTGCGTTTTATAATGCCGCAAACTATATAGAATCAGGAAGACATAAAAAGGTGCTCGTAGTTGCCGCAGAAAAAATGTCCTCTATGGTTGACTATACAGACCGTGCTACTTGTCCGTTGTTTGGCGACGGAGCAGGAGCAGCCTTGGTAGAACCTACTACCGAAGATCTTGGATTGATAGATGCTATCCTTCGTACAGACGGATCAGGATTGCCTCATTTGCAAATGAAAGCAGGAGGATCAGTTCATCCGGCATCACACGAAACGATTGATAACCGCTGGCATTATGTATATCAGGAAGGTCAAGTCGTTTTCAAAAATGCAGTTGCCGACATGGCTGATGTATCAGAGGAAATAATGAAAAGAAACAATCTGGTTGCAGACGATTTGGCATGGTTTATTCCGCATCAGGCTAACTTGAGGATAATTGAAGCCGTAGCACGCCGTATGGGAGTAAGCAAGGAAAAAGTAATGGTAAACATTGAAAAATATGCCAATACCTCTGCCGCAACAATTCCTATCTGTTTATGGGAACTGGAGCCGACTTTAAAGAAAGGCGACATGTTGGTTTGTTCCACTTTTGGAGCCGGATTCACATACGGTTCTATCTTCATTAAGTGGGGTTATGATGGAAAAAAATAACTAAATTTAAATATGATAAATAAAAAACGTATCCGGAATTTCCGGATACGTTTTTTTATTTCATACTATCCATCAGAATAAAATCGGATTAAAATGATAAATTTGTATTCTGTAAACTAATTGTCTGGCAGTTATGATAACAAAAGACCGAATTTTAGAACTGACAAGGAAAAATATCCAGTTTGTACAAAATACTTATAAACGGCTGCATCAATATCCCGAATTAGCATTTAAAGAATTTGAAACTTCAAAACATATACGGGAAGAATTGAAGGAGCTTGATATTCCCTTTCGGGAAGGTTATGCAACCACCGGTATTTTGGGAGTACTGCGTTGCCAGAATCCGCAAAAAAGGATTATTGCCCTGAGGGCGGATATGGACGCCTTGCCTGTAAAGGAAGAAGCTGATTTGCCTTATAAATCACAAAATGACGGTATAATGCATGCATGCGGACACGACGCACATGTTGCGTCGTTGCTTGGAGTTATCCGTATTCTGAATTTTTTAAAAGACGAACTGGAAGGTACGTTTTTGTTCCTTTTTCAACCGGCAGAAGAAAAATATCCGGGTGGAGCTAAAACAATGTTGGATGAAAATATTTTTGACGGATTTATTCCGGATATGATTATTGCACAACATGTTAGTCCGTTGATTGAAAAGGGCAAGGTTGGTTTCCGTTCCGGATTAATTACTGCGGCTGTTGATGAGGTATATATGACAATTCATGGTCAGGGCGGACATTCAGCCTTGCTCAAAGAACATAATGCCGTACTGGCTTCCGCATCAATATTGCTCCGGTTGCAAGACATTCCTCTGAAATTGGCTCCGGAAAAAAATGAAACCGTATTAGCATTTGGCCGTTTGATAGCGGAAGGGGCAATGAATGTCATTCCCAGAAAAGTAGAATTGGACGGAACACTTCGTACATTAGATGAAAAATGGAGGGAAGAAGCCTTGGATTTACTGGCTGATATTGTTGAGAAAGAAGCTTCTGAATATGGATGTACTTCCGAAATAAATGTGAATCGCGGTTATCCGAGTGTGATAAATGATGAATTGTTGAATGCACATGCGGAAATATATGCCCGGAATTTCTTAGGAGAAGAAAATGTTGTAGTGTTTGACAAGCAGATGACAGGCGAAGATTTTGGCTATTTCTCCCGGATGTATCCCTCTCTTTTTTACCGGGTTGGAACTAAAAATGATAATGTGGAAAGTGGAGGATTACATTCATCTACTTTTGTAATGGATCTCTCTGTCTTAGAGGTTACTACAGGAACAATGGCATGGCTTGCCATAAATTTTATGGAAAAAAGATAATCAGATAATCCGATATTCAGATTTTCAGACAGATTAAACCATCTGATTGTCTGAAAATCTGAATGTCTGATTATCTATAATTTGTAACTAATTTTGACACGAATATATATAACCCGTCATGGAGAAACGGACTGGAATGTGCAGAAACGCTTGCAAGGTCAGAATAATTCTCCTTTGACAGAGCTGGGAATACAGCAGGCTAAAGCATTGGGAAACCATTTGTCGGGAATAGAATTAAATGCTATTTATAGCAGTTCCAGTCCCAGGGCATTGCAAACGGCAGAACTAATCAAGGGAAAAAGGTGTTCAGATATTTTCCCTGAAGATGATTTGCGTGAGATTAACCTTGGCAGTTGGGAAGGCATGCTTTACTCCGAAGTCGAAAGCCTTTATCCTGAAAATTTTGATCATTTCTGGAATCGCCCCGAACAATATATTCCGTCGGGTGGAGAAACATATGAAGCATTGAAAAAACGTATTTCCGGTAAAATAGAACAGATAGCCCGAAAGCACCAGGGGGGAACCGTTTTAGTTGTTGCACATGGTATCGTGCTTAAAACCTTGTATGTTTATTTCCGTAATCAATCTATTACCGATATCGTCCATAGCCCACACCCTAAATCGGCATGCCTTTGCATGGTAGAAAAAGAAAATGGGGTATGGAATATGATGAAATGGAATGAAACAGACCATTATGAATTGATAGGAAACAGGGAATAACGCAAATAAGAAGCAAACCATAAGCCGCAAGTTATTCAAAACTATGAAATGACCTATTCCCCTGTTCCGGTTTCCCTGATATAAGTTTATATTATTTAATTTGATTATCCGCAATCAACCACTAAAGATTGTTTTTGAGAGATTCCTCCCTTTAGTCGGAATGAGAGCGCAACTTGTAAGGATATAGAGAAGAGGCTGTCCAAAAAGTACTTTAACCACAAAGGACACAAAGTTTTACACTAAGGGACACAAAGAATATTGGATGATTATCAGGATATTGTGATCTTTGTGAATTTTCTTTGTGTACTTTGTGGTAAAGAATATTGGCTTTTTGGACAGCCTC
>JAVBMA010000013.1:0-38010 GCA_031553005.1 Paludibacteraceae bacterium
CCTTCCTACATCTGTCCCCCTCTCACGCCCGGGCTTACCCGGTTGGGTTTGGGGGCGGGGACGGGGCGCCTGGCCCCCCGCTTCCCCTCCTACATTTCCTTATATGCCATCAAGGTGTCATTCCGAACGTAGTGAGGAATCTCTGAATGTATACTTGGGAATCTTCAGGAAATGACAGCTTATAACAAGATTACTATCTACCTGTTATTTATTTACTGAATATCTCTTCTTAATAACCAATCTTGATAATCCGGTAAGTCTCACTAAACTCCCGGTTCGGACTACTCTCCCTTTCTTTTCCTCAGAACAAACGCGCAGCGGGAAGGAATATAAAGTTTTAACCACTCTTTCGGGTTCTTCGCATCCTCGTCCGGCATTGTGAAGTGTTGCACAGATTCGTCTATCATGCCAAAGCCTCCAAAAGCAGAATTATCGGTATTTAAAACAATCTCATAACTTCCGGCATCGGTAAGGATTCCATAATCGGAATAAGAACGATTCGGGTGAAAATTGAAAACAAATATCAAATCTTTCCTTTTGAAAGCAAGTACCTGGTCGTCCGATTTATCCCATTGAATCTCAACAGGTGTTTCATTAAACTTTTTCACGCTCCTGATTAGTTCAATCATCGCTTTATCAAAATCGCCCAGATAATGGTATTTCAAATTATGGTCCTCTTCCAGATGCCATTGGCGGCGGGCATACTTGTAAGACCAACCGTTTCCTTCCCTCGGAAAATCAATCCATTCGGGATGCCCGAATTCATTACCCATAAAATTCAGGTATCCGCCATTGATTGAGGAAATAGTAATCAGGCGAATCATTTTATGAAGGGCAATAGCCCTGTCTATCATATATGTACTATCGGAGAGCTTGGACATGTGCCAATACATATCCGAATCGGCCAGACGGAAAATCAAGGTCTTATCGCCTACCAATGCCTGGTCATGGCTTTCGGCATAACTGATTGTCTTTTCATCATCCCTGCGATTAGTCAACGTCCAGAAGATATGACCCGGTTTCCACTCCTCATCACTACACTCTTTAATCGTCTTTATCCAAAAATCAGGAATTCCCATTGCCAAACGAAAATCGAATCCAATGCCTCCATCTTCAACGCTGGCGGCAATGCCCGGCATTCCGCTCACATCCTCGGCTATCGTTATTGCCTTGGAGTTCACCTCGTGAATCAATTGATTGGCTAATGTCAGGTAACATATTGCATCTCCGTCCTGATTGCCGTTATAATATTTAGAATAATCTTCGAATCCACTGCCCATACCATGGTCAAGAAAAAGCATGGAAGTCACTCCGTCAAAGCGAAAACCGTCAAACTTATACTCTTCCATCCAAAATTTACAATTGGATAGCAGGAAGTGGACGACTTCATTTTTTCCATAATTGAAACACAGGGAATCCCATTGGGAATGCACTCCCCTGTCGCCTTCATGAAAATACTGATAGCGTGTTCCGTCCAATGCGCCTAATCCTTCCTGTACATTTTTCACTGCATGGGAATGAACCAAATCCATGATAACCGCCAATCCCAGTTCATGCGCCGCATCAATCAGCTCCTTCAACTCTTCCGGTGTCCCGAAACGCGAAGAAGCTGCAAAAAAATTGGAGACATGATAACCAAAAGAACCATAGTAAGGATGCTCTTGTATTGCCATAATCTGAATGCAATTATAGCCGTCGGCAGCAATACGGGGCAAAACATTTTGCCGGAAGTCGTTATATGTCCCTATTCCTTCGGATTCTCCCGCCATACCGATGTGGCATTCATAAATCAATAAAGGCGAGGCATTGGGCTTAAATTTCTTAACCTTGAATTTATATGACTTTACCGGATTCCAAACCTGAGCGCTGAATATTTTTGTATTCTCGTCCTGAACAACCCTTCTTATCCAAGCGGGTATCCGTTCGCCGCAACCTCCGTCCCAGTAGACCTTCATCTTGAAAAGGTCTCCGTGCTGCAAAGCCGATTCCGGCATTTCCAGTTCCCAAACCCCGTTATCTCTCCGTTCTAACTTATACTCCGGGGTCTCCTTCCAATCATTGAAAGTACCAATCAGATATATTGATGTTGCATTAGGAGCCCACTCCCTGAAAACCCATTTCTTCGGGATTTTGTGCAATCCGAAAAACAAGTATCCGGTGGCAAAGTCAGATAAGGATTGACCTCCTTTTGTGAACTCTTTTTCTCTTTTCCGGAAATAATCATATCTTCCAAAAACAGCCTCTTGGTATGGCTCAAGCCATGGGTCGTCTTTTATTAATTTAAGTGTTTTCATATATTTTTTTTTGAACACTAAAAAGTAAATACAATGGAAATAAATAGTAACCTTCTTAAAAATACAGGATTCAAAAGAATCTATATTTTGACTTTAGCGACTACTTTCTTTATTCTTCCTTCCCCGATTACCGGTGCATGGGCATCCTGAGGAAAAAACAATGCAAATTTACCGGGCGAAAGGGTTATAAATTGCGCCGGTTTTTCATTATAAAAAACAATATCTTTTGCAGAATCTTCGCTCCTGATTGTCTTACACTCACTTCGTGGAATATACCCTATCCGCTCCGTACCACATACAGGCATCTGAATGTCTATATATTTATCATGTGCTTCGGGATAAGCCTCTTCCTCCTTACGCAAGGTATTTTCATCTACATTTATATAAAAAGATTCTCCTTCGAATTCTATTCTTCCCGGAGCGACTTTTGATAAATCGGTATTACACAAATATTCAAATACCCTCTCAAATGCCGGATGCAGTTGTATGTATGAACGATAATTTTCTATTGTATCCAAAATCATATTTCTCGTCTACTTTTTTACCGGAAATTACAGTTACTTAGAAACTGTTTAAATTTTTTATCACAAAGTTATTAGATGTCCTCAAGCCGGACGGGCTCTTACTTTTTTATTCGTAACGAGTTTATTTTAAAGGTACTCATGATTACGCTTCGCGAAATTGCTACAGCTCAAAAAAGTAAGCAAAAAAAGCCGCCGCTGTGGATTCTTCGCTAAAAATCTTCTGCATTACGCTAAAACGTTTTAAACTCCTCCCTTTCTACGGTCGGTCGTCAGACAAAAAAACGTTTCTTAACGCTTCATTCCGAAGATTTTTTTAACGCTTCGCCTCCAAAGGCGGGTGGAGCTGCAAAGCTTTTGGGGAGAATTTCTTATGCTGAATTCATCTTAATACGAAATTTAAACAGTTTCTTATTCATTCTCCAATATCTCATTAAAAAACCGGTTAAAAGGGTATAGCGCTTTAAAAACTTTAGGAGCATAAACTTCCATATTCTCTTTTAACACAACAGAATCGGACATAGAATGTTCAGTCAGGAAATGTTTGAATTTAAGATATTCAATACCTTTAAAATCGGCAGGAAAACCAACGGGAGCTTTTTTCAATTGCTCAAACGAATATATTTTTCCGTAATAAGAGATAAATTGAGGATGGTTCAGAATCTCTTCCAACTCGTCGTAATTTTCATAAATAGATAAACGTATTTTTTTCAATATCTCCGGAGCCGGACAGTAAACTCCACCTCCTAACTGGCAATTCCCGGGCTCCAAATGTATATAATAACCGCTAAGGATACTTCTTCTTCCGCCATGGGGTGCAATATAAGCTCCCAGATGGGTTTTATAAGGAGATTTATCCGGCGAAAAACGAACATCGCGGTATATCCGGTAAATACATTCCGAAGGTGTCAGGTATTTTACTTCTTCATCAAACTCTCCAATCTTAAGAATCAATTTTGTTACTAACTCTTCAAATATCTTCTTAGCCTCCAGATACGAATCTTTATGGTCATTAAACCATTCCCTGTTATTATGTTCTCTCAGCTTCTCCAAAAAGTCCAAAATCACCTTCAAATCCATATATATCCTCCCTGCGTTCTTGTCCGTATAATATAATCCGGTTATTTTTCACTACAAATAAACCTTTTAAAAATACAAATTATTCTCAATACAAAAAGAAAAAGCTGCACGTAATGTACAGCTTTTTCCTGATATTTTATTTCCGGCTTTTAAAAATTCACAATAAATTCTACGCGGCGGTTTTTAGCTCTACCTGCAGCAGTATTATTGGATTCTATCGGTTTATCCTGACCAAATCCGGCTGCAACCATTCTGCTTCCTTCTACACCTTTGGATTCAAGATAAGCTTTTACAGCGTTAGCTCTCTCTTCGGAAAGGAGTTGGTTTTTATCAGCTTTACCTGTATTATCCGTATGTCCATAGATAGACAACAGATATGCAGGATTTTCTTTCATAATATCTGCAATCTGATTCAAGATTGCATTTGAAGATTTTTTGATAGTTGTTTTTCCTGATTCAAATTCAATTCCATTAAGTGCCTTTTGGAAAACTTTCTTCACTTCTTCTTTTACTTCAGGGCAACCTTTATTTTCAGGTATTCCCGGAACTTCCGGACATCTGTCCATATAATCAGGAACTCCATCGCCATCAGTATCAATCGGGCAACCGTTTTCATCTACTTTTCCTTTTGCTTCGCTTGGTGTACCAGGACATTTATCTAAATAATCAGGAACTCCGTCACCGTCTGAGTCAACCGGACAACCTTTTGCATCAACTGCAACTCCGGCAGGGGAATCAGGACATTCGTCCAAGTAATCGGCTACACCGTCGCCATCAGCATCAAGCGGACAACCGTTTGCATCAACTTGTACTCCGGCAGGGGTACCCGGGCATTTATCCATATAGTCAGGAACACCATCACCGTCTTCATCAAAAGGACAGCCTTTTGCATCAACTGCTACTCCGGCTGGAGTACCCGGACATTCGTCCAATTTATCAGGCACACCGTCTTTATCGGAATCTCTCGGTTTGAATGCGAAGCTATATGTTATCCCCAGGTTGTGTAATAATTGTTGGTCGCCATAGCTTCCGCAATCTCTCTGGTCCCGGTTATCGCTGAATGAGTATCCGTAAGAACCGATATAACGTAATGTCCAAGCATCGCTTAAACGTAAGTCGCAACCGATTCCGGCAGGAATAACAAAATCTGTTCCGGGATTCAAATGAGCCGATTTCTCATCGTCTATTTTATATAGGTATCTCGCTCCTGCCCCCAAGAAAATATACGGACGGAAAAGAGCTTTTTCATTTTTAATAATTTTATATTTCAGCGTTAAATCGCCATATACCATAGCTGATTCAAACTCAACATCATAGTCGTCTTTTGCTCCGTAATATCCCCAAGAACCATAAAGACCTACATCAAAATGACGATTCAGGTAGTGAGAAAATGTAAGAGCACCTAAACCATAAAATTTAGATGTCACATCGAAAAATTTGCATCCATATTCTCCATTGTACTCTGCCCTACCTCCATAAAGACCTATATTCCACGGCTTTTCATAGGTCTGTGCATTGACCGAAAAATAGGCTGCAACAGCACAGATTAAAATAAAAATCTTCTTCATTACTACAAATTTATTTATTAACAATATATTTTCGTTTGAACTGAAATTCAGAAATTCCCACAAATATAATATCAAAAATGATTTATGTGAATTTTATATGAAAAAAAATTATATTAAATTAAAAACAATGGTGCCTTATCTTCGGAAAATAGAAGCTATATGGCGAAAAACAATAAAAGGTTATCATCCGGCAAAAGCATATAATAAACTTATTTTATCCCCCAAATTCTTTTTATCTTATTAGGGATATCAATATTTTCCTGAATTCCACTGAATTTTTCCGCTGCGGGACCAAATGTGTAAACAGGAACCATAATTCCGGTATGATTGGTCGTATTAAACTTTAATTCAACATCTTCTTTCTTAAAATCACCATTTAAGATAGTTAAACCTCCTGTTTCATGGTCGGCAGTAATTACCACCAGCGTATTGCCGTCTTTTTTTGCAAAATCAAGTACAGCTCCTATTGTTTCATCAAAATCCAATGTTTCCGATACAACCCGCGAACTGCTATTATCATGTCCGGCCCAATCAATTTGCGAACCTTCAATCATTAGAAAAAAACCGTTTTTATTCTGATTTAAAAGGTTGATTGCAGCCAACGAAGCCTCAGCCAACATATTTTTGCGCTCCTTAACACTTCCAGGGTGTTCATTAGCAACTAAACCGGCAAGCTTACCTGATTTCACGTTTTTCACCTCATTCAGATTAAGAGCAACCGTATAGCCTTTATCTTTTAACTCTTTCACCAGATTACGGTTATCCGACCTGTTTTGAAAATAGTTCAATCCGCCGCCAATAAAAACATCCACTGGAGTTTTCAGGTAATCCAACGCAATCTCTTCATTTTTATTCCGGTTATCCTGATGGGCAACAAAAGACGCCGGCGTTGCGTGTGTAACCGAACAAGCAACAACGACTCCGGTCGATTTCTTCTTTTCAGCCGCCGAAGCTAAGACAGAAGGTATTGCTACCGTATCGGGAGACATTCCAACCATACCATTTTTTGTTTTTACGCCACATGCCAAGGCAGTCCCTCCGGCTGCCGAATCCGTAATATAATCACTTGCCGAATAGGTTTTTGAAAAACCTGTATAGGAGCATTGCTCTATATTCAAATGCCCTCCGTTTGCAGTCATTGCTGCATACAACTGGGCCAATCCCATTCCATCACCTATCATGAATATAACATTCTTTGGTGTCTGCGCGCTACCGTTTAAAACGCCGCCGCAAAACAGAGCTATTACAACAGCTAATCTTTTTAAATAATTATAAAACATTTTTTTGTCCGAATTGATGTAAATTTTTTTGAGTCTCAAAGTTAATCAAGATTAATAACCGATAAGCTAAATTTGAGAATTATTAGGATATTTTTATTTTTTCATAAAGTATATGGTATACTAAATATACTTTTACTATACATATATTATTCTGATTATGCTATTTAAATATTTTCAGAATAAAAAGAAGCCATTTTTTTATATATTTAAATACTTTTTACAAAAAAAAAAAAAATGTAATCCAAAAAGAAAGCGACGCTTACGCGCCGCTTTAAATGTTTTCACAACGGAATAATCCTTATTTTGAATTCCTTCAAATTGTATTGCATAATATATATATAATTTTTTAATTAAAAATATTGTAAAATAATTTTAGTTAATTATTTTTACAAAAAAAATCCCACGGAAGTACGCAGGATTAAGAAATCTTCGGCTTATAGCCTTATTGTGAAAACTCTTTCAAAATGTATGCTACAAAAGTACAATTAAAAATAATATAAACAAATAAAGATATGGCGAAAATATTTTCTCTTGATTTAGGAACAAACTCTATTGGATTTGCAAATCGTAATACTGATAGCAGTGACAATCTTAAGAACCAGCTCGAACAATTTGGATCCGTTATCTTTAAAAAGGGAGTTGGTAATGGAAAAACAGGCGAATTTTCTTATGCTGCCGAGCGCACAAAACACCGTTCCTCTCGTAGATTATATCAAGCCCGCAAATACCGTATTTGGGAAACATTAAAAGTTTTGATAGAATACGGTTATTGCCCACTTTCAATCGAAGAATTAGATAAGTGGCGTAAATACGACAAATCCAAAGGTTTAAAACGACAATACCCTATTAATGCTATTAAATTTGAACAATGGGTACGGTTAGATTTTGATAGCGATGGCAAACCCGATTATTCAAGCCCATACGAATTAAGAGCGGAGTTAGCAATCACTCAGTTGGATTTTTCCATAGAAATAAATCGCTTCAAACTCGGCAGAGCGTTATATCACATTGCACAAAGGCGTGGGTTCAAAAGCAGTAAGGGCGAAACATTAAAAGAACAAGAAAACGCTACAAAAGAAACTTTGGAGAATACAGAAATAACTGCTTCTGAGGTAATTTCATTAAAAAAATCAGAAGAAAAGAAAGCAAAAGATTTATTTGAATATCAGAGAGACAAATACCTCCCGACAATTGGTTGTGCATTCTATCAACTTGAAAAGGAAGGTATTCGTATTCGAGGCAGCATTTACCAAGCTGTGCGTTCTCAATATCGAGATGAAGTCAAATATATTTTTGATCTTCAAAATCAATTAGATACCAATAGTGATTTCTTTAAAAGAATTTACAGTGACAAAAAAGATGGTAGCATTTTTTATAAGCGCCCGTTGCGTTCGCAAAAAGGACTGATAGGAAAATGTACCTTAGAGACATCGAAATATCGCTGTCCGATTAGCCATCCCGAATTTGAAAAGTTTCGTGCATTCGCCTTTATTAATAATATTCAATATCGCACTTCACCTTATGCTGATTGGCAAAATCTATCCGCAGATCAAAAATTGGGATTGTATAACGAAAAATTTTTACTCACAAGGGCTAATTTTAAATTTCAGGACATTCGAGAGTGGATTCAAAAAGATATTCAAAAATTGTTGTTGTGGTCTGAAGACAAAAGAGAAAGAACGATAAACTATAAAGATAAAACCAATGTTTCAGGTTGTCCTATTTCAGGTCGATTGAAAAATTTATTAGGGATAGACTGGGAAAATTTTGCTTATGAAACAACTAAAAAGTATACAAATAGAATAACAAAAGAAGGGAAAGAATATGCGGTAGAATATAAGACCGAAGATATTTGGCATATTTGCTTTTCATATGATGATGAAGAAAGTATTGTTGAATTTGCTAAAACGCAGTTGAATCTTGATGACAAGAAAACCAAATCACTTATCAATTTATGGATTGCTATTCCTCAAGGATATAGCATGTTGAGTTTGAAGGCAATAAGGAACATCAACCGTTTTTTAATTCCCAATGTAAACAAAGAGGGCTATAACGGATTGATTTATACGGATGCGGCTTTATTAGCTAAAATCCCTGAAATTCTTGGCGAAAAACTATGGGCAGAAAACGAGTTCCTATTTTTTAATTCAATCAATAAATTAGCACAACAAAATAGAGAGGAAAAATGCATTTTAACTATTGCAAATACTTTGATAGCCAATTATAAAGCATTGGAGTACGAAGAACAATTTGCTTACAAAAACACAACCTATCAATTAGATGATTCTGATTTGAGAGAAATAAAGAAATACACAGTAGAAGCATTGGGTGGAAAAACTTGGGAGACAACGGAAAATAAAGATGAAATCCTAAATACTGTAGGAGAAAAATATCAGCAATTTTTTTCGTCTTCCAAAAGAGACTATTACAAACTTCCGAAGCTTGGCGACACAATAAAGCAATTTATGTTGGGTAACTTTGATTTTCTCGACGAAAAAAAACTTAATAAACTATATCACCCTTCAATGGTTGAATTTTATAAACCGGTAAAAGAAACGCAAATAAAGCACAATGGTATTTTACTGTCTAAAAGATTATTGGAAAGTCCTGTAATAGGAGCTTTTAAAAATCCAATGGCAATGCGGACTTTACATTCGTTGCGTAAGTTAGTGAATACATTTTTATTAGAAGGGAAAATTGACGAAGACACTAGAATTGTCGTTGAAACCGCTCGAGACTTAAATAATGCTAATATGCGCTGGGCAATAAAAGCGTACCAAGAAAACAGAGAGGCGGAAAACAAAAAGATTAAAGAAGCTATAAAAGAACTTCGTGGCGAAGAAAGAGATGCCGGCGATATTGACAAGGCACGACTTCTTATCGAACAAAATCGTGATTATATGTTTGATAAATCCCGCTATGATGCGGAAAAAGAACACGAAGATGATAGTAAAAAAAACAAAAAGATATCAGGAAAAACAAAAGATTTTGAATATAAGAAAGATGTAACAAAATACAAATTATGGTTAGAACAAGGAATGAAATGTCTTTATACAGGCAACATAATAAGTATTTCAAATTTGTTTGACGAAAATTCGACCGATTTTGAACACACTATCCCACGAAGTATTTCTTTTGATAACTCTATGGCAAATTTGACAGTTTGTGATGCATATTACAACCGTCATGTCAAGAAAAATCAAATCCCGACACAACTTCCAAACTACGATAAAGATTATACGGCGGCCAACGGAAACATTTACTCGGCAATTAAACCACGACTTCAAACGTGGAAAGAAAAAGTGGAACAACTGAAAAATAATGTTGAATTTTGGAAACAAAAATCAAAGCAGGCACAAACAAAAGATGTAAAAGATAGTGCTATACGCCAACGCCATTTGTGGCAAATGGAATTGAATTATTGGCAAAACAAGCTTGACCGTTTTACAATGACCGAAGTAACAAGCGGTTTCAAAAACAGTCAACTAAATGACACGCGCTTAATTACAAAATACGCATACCATTATTTAAAATCAGTATTCAATAAGGTTGAAGTACAAAAGGGCAGTATAACATCGGATTTTCGTAAAATATTAGGTGTGCAATCTGTTGACGAGAAAAAAGACAGAGATAAACATTCTCATCACGCCATTGATGCAGCAATTCTTTCATGTATTCCTATTGCTGCAAGACGGGATAGAATGTTAGAGCTTTTCTACAAAGTTCAAGAAAACAAAAGACTAAACTTGCCTACAGATTTTGAAGAACGAGAACTTGAAAAAGAAAAACAGAATTGTCTTATTGGTGATATTTCGAATTTGAACCAATATATAGAAGAAAACATTCTTATAAATCATGTATCAAAAGACCAAACACTTACGCCATCCAAACGAAAGGCAAGAAAAAGAGGGAAAGAAATTTTTATTAAAAATGAAAACGGAGAACAAATAACAAAATGGATACAAGGAGATTGCATAAGAGGACAATTGCATGGTGATACTTTTTATGGTGCTATAACACAAGCGGAAAAAGATGACAGAGGAAACCTCAAAAGAAATGAAGATGGCACAATAATTCGCGGAGAGCAAATATTTTATGTTATACGCAGAGACTTGAAATATAAAAAGTCTGCAATAGATAAAGGTTTTAAAGATTTAGAAGATTTACAAAATCAAGTTGTAGATAAAAATATTGGGAAGATGATAGCAAAACAATGCGAAGGCAAAACATTTAAAGATGCTTGTGAAGAAGGATTTTATATGTTCGACAGAAAAGGGAATAAGGTAAATCGCATCAGGCATATCAGATGTTTTACTTCAATCAAAAATCCATTATCAATAAAGAAACAAACCTATAAATCAAACAAAGATTATAAACAAAATTATTACGCAGAAGTAGGTGATTTATATATCATGTGTAGATATATCAATAAAAAATCCCAGTCAAAATTATATCAAATTTACAGTTTATTTGATATAAGTGAAAATCGAAAAATGCAACTAGAAGATATTCCAAAAACAATAATTGATAAAAACAATAACGAATACGAATTCGATATAAAATTGCATATAGGTGATAAAGTTCTTATTTATGATAAAAATAAAGATGAAATAATAGGAATTTCAGAACCATGCAAGCTAAGTAAAAGATTGTACATAGTTCGAAGTTTTGAGAATCCTTCTAGAATAAATCTTGTGCAACATATTTGTTCTAAAAAAGATGGGGATTTAGGTAAAGGTGAGAATATCAAAGATTACAACAATTTGCCAGAAAAAATACGATGTAGTGTAAATACAATTAATTTTTTAATTGAAGGTAAAGATTTTGAAATGAATTTAGATGGAACAATAATCTATAAATAAATCAACTTATGATTAAGAAAACCCTCTACTTCGGCAATCCCGCTTACATCAGTTTGCGTAATGAGCAGTTAGTTATCAAACTGCCTGAGGTAGAAAAGAATGATTCATTGCCCGAATTGTTCAAGCGGAATAGTGAAAAGACTCTGCCAATAGAGGATTTAGGCGTAGTAGTGCTTGACCACAAACAAATTACTATTACCCACGGATTAATCGAAAAACTATTGGATAACAATATTGCCATTATTACTTGCGATAGCCGCCGGATGCCGGTTGGACTCATGTTGCCGCTTTGCGGAAACACAACACAATGTGAGCGGTTTACAGACCAGCTTTCGGCAAGCGAACCGCTCAAAAAACAATTATGGCAACAGACCATCAAAGCCAAAATCACCAATCAGGCAGAAGTACTGAAACGATTCCGTTCGTGTAACATAAAAAACATGATGCATTGGGTAAACGAAGTACGCAGCGGCGACCCTGATAATTTCGAAGGGCGTGCGGCTGCTTATTATTGGAGCCAAGCCTTTCCGCAAGTCGAAAATTTCACAAGAGACAGAGACGGGATTGCTCCCAACAATTTGCTAAATTATGGTTATGCCATACTTCGGGCTATTGTAGCACGGGCATTAGTCAGTAGCGGATTGTTGCCGACTTTGGGCATTCACCATCACAACCGATACAATGCCTATTGTTTGGCTGACGATATTATGGAGCCATACCGGCCGTTTGTCGACCAAATTGTATTTGATATAACAGATAAAGGCCGCATTCCCGAAGAATTGACCATCGAACACAAAGCCGAACTGTTGCGTATCCCCGATATGGATGTAATGATAGGCGGACGCATGAGTCCGCTCATGTTAGCGGTAGCTCAAACAACAGCTTCGCTTTACCAATGTTTTGACGGAAGTACCCGGAAAATTAAATATCCGGAGCTACCATAGAAAAATAAAAACAGGCTTGCGATATGGAACTATCTTCACGCCTAAATCAATATAGAGTTATGTGGGTACTTGTATTCTTCGATTTGCCTACAGAAACGAAAAAGGATAGAAAAATCTACTCCGATTTCCGTAAAAAACTGATTAACGATGGTTTTACCATGTTTCAGTTCTCAATCTATTTGCGCCATTGCCCAAGTGCTGAAAATGCCGAGGTGCATATCAAACGCGTAAAAAAAGACCTTCCCGAACGCGGTTATGTTGGTATTTTATGCATAACTGACAAACAGTTTGGCAATATGGATATTTTTTATGGTAAAAAAGAGGAAGAAAAGCAAACTGGTTGGCAGCAGTTGGAGTTGTTTTAATTATAATGTTCTGAATTTATTTTTTATACGCTAAAAATAATAATGCCTACATCTATATGATAAGAGTAGTATGGGGAAATTTTTTCAAATCTTTGACATATTGAAAACAGTTTATGAGTGTTCTTCCTCGTACTTCTTATCGTTGTGAATTCCTTTCAAATTGTATCTTTGACATATTGAAAACAGTTTTGCAATTATGATTCGCCATAACTACGGATTGTGAATTCCTTTCAAATTGTATCTTTGACATATTGAAAACAGTTTAAAGGGATGGATGCCTTCTATCCCTTTAATTGTGAATTCCTTTCAAATTGTATCTTTGACATATTGAAAACAGTAGGGTTTATTTATCATTATCCCCCAGCTGTATTGTGAATTCCTTTCAAATTGTATCTTTGACATATTGAAAACAGTTTCTTCTTCGCTCATATTAATTGAATTAAAATTGTGAATTCCTTTCAAATTGTATCTTTGACATATTGAAAACAGTGCAAATCGCTTACAGCCCGGAAGAAAAGAGATTGTGAATTCCTTTCAAATTGTATCTTTGACATATTGAAAACAGTCTGCCTTTGTATTGCTTCCATTCCGGTACGATTGTGAATTCCTTTCAAATTGTATCTTTGACATATTGAAAACAGTGAGTAAGAGAACGAATGCGATCAACAGGTATTGTGAATTCCTTTCAAATTGTATCTTTGACATATTGAAAACAGTATTCTTGTTTTAGACGGAAACTCCATTCGAATTGTGAATTCCTTTCAAATTGTATCTTTGACATATTGAAAACAGTGTTCAAGTTTAGAATATAACGTTGAGGAAGATTGTGAATTCCTTTCAAATTGTATCTTTGACATATTGAAAACAGTCCCAAGGAAGAGCAGAGGTAAAGTAATCTTATTGTGAATTCCTTTCAAATTGTATCTTTGACATATTGAAAACAGTGTGGAAAAGATACATACGAACCGTACCCGTATTGTGAATTCCTTTCAAATTGTATCTTTGACATATTGTAAACAGTTTTTCCGGTTTTACGGCGTCTAACTCGACCATTGTGAATTCCTTTCAAATTGTATCTTTGACATATTGAAAACAGTTAAGTATATCTAATAACCTAGTACACATATATTGTGAATTCCTTTCAAATTGTATCTTTGACATATTGAAAACAGTCTAAAGACACAACGGGAAAGCGAGAACGGATTGTGAATTCCTTTCAAATTGTATCTTTGACATATTGAAAACAGTCATTATTTACGCCATACCCAAACAACGCAAATTGTGAATTCCTTTCAAATTGTATCTTTGACATATTGAAAACAGTCGTTAAGACCGGGGCGAGAGACGAAAGAGATTGTGAATTCCTTTCAAATTGTATCTTTGACATATTGAAAACAGTCCGGAACAGTTTCGCTTAACTCGGAAATGAATTGTGAATTCCTTTCAAATTGTATCTTTGACATATTGAAAACAGTTACCCCGTATGATTGGGCGCAAACCCGGATATTGTGAATTCCTTTCAAATTGTATCTTTGACATATTGAAAACAGTTAATCGCCGAAATATAATATAATCGTCTGTATTGTGAATTCCTTTCAAATTGTATCTTTGACATATTGAAAACAGTAATTGAGGACGAAGCAACGGCGGGTACGTAATTGTGAATTCCTTTCAAATTGTATCTTTGACATATTGAAAACAGTATACCATAAAACAATATACTGTTTATCAATATATTAAATCAAATTTTAGAATAACAAAAAATGACTGTTTTTTGTTAGAAAAAAGAGGGTATGACCAATTTTTTTGTCATACCCTCTTTGGTTATAATTGTCTTGAGAAGATTATTTCACTTCCTCAAAAGTAAACATATCTGACTAATAATTGTTTACAATCTTATGGTACAAATATGATACGAATAAATACCCAACAAGATATGCGTAACATTATCACCATTAGAAAGATAAGTAATAAATTTTAAAATACTAACTAAGGAAAAAGAAACTCGCGCAATTTTTCTATCCCGTCATTAAATTTCTCCAAATTAGTTTCTTTCAATTTAAGGATATTCTTAAGTTTCCACTTGACGGAAGGATACTCACTCAAGTCTCCGGCACAACATTTATCCCATGCAGGCTCACCTTGTTCAAAAGAAAGAAGAAATTCTTTATCGTCTTCGGTCAATCCGCTATTGATTTTTCCGATAAGTTCCCGGCGTGTCATTTCATAATCCTCATACGAAAAAGGCACATCACTCATTCCTTCAAATTGGCTATTTAAAGCCTCCCGCTGGTCTATCAGGTTGGGTTGTAGAGATTCAATAACCGGTTTATCGCTACCTAAAAGACAGAACATCAACCCGTCTTTTACCAAATCAAGCGAATCAAGGGGCATGTATTTGCAGTCGAAAAGGTCGCGTGGATGCTGCCTGCTTAATGCTGCGGATATTTTACCTCCATACAATTGCGTAAACGAAACAACCCGTACCATACAGCTCATATTAAATTCGGACTGGGCTTTGGCACAAAGTTCTTTTTCTTCTGTGGCCCCTATAATACCTCTTTTAGTTCCATTCACTTCAATCTTTACACTTGCCCCGTCCTTTACACATAACAATTTCCAAACATCCGGTTTATGAGTTATTCTAATGCCGGGAATCGTTTTTTCAATCGCTTGTTTCAGGTTAAGCAGATGGGTATTAATGGCAGCAATACTTTCTTCCCTTTCCTGTAAAGGAATATAAGTAATATCTATATCAACAGAGTAACGGGGCATATCCTTATGAAACAGATTAATAGCCGTCCCTCCATGTACTGCAAAATCTTTTATCATATATACCGACGGCATTATCCTTATCAGGAGAGCCACTTGTTTTTTGTATAATTCATTCATATTCGTATAATTCTTTGGGAACAGTTATCTTGTACTTGGGCACATATATTCCGTTATTTACCAGTTGATGTTTTGCCGTTCCCAAGTCTATTTTAGAGATATCAAGCGAATTAAACCAATAATGACCGGCCTTTTCTGCCATATACAGGAACATTCTTTTGACTTTCAAATTATCCGTATTTTCCAACAACAGTTGCACAACCTGCGGGCGGAGTGTTGTCAACTGCTCCATGATATAAAACAAATCCATATAAGCATACTGTTTCGGAGCCAGCAATAAACATTCGAGGAAAGCCTGTTCGGGAACGGAGGCTTGCAAATGCGGATAGTCAGTATTAAACTGTGCTAATTGAGGTTTTGAAAAAGTTTCTGTTGAAAAAAATTTTAAGGAATGTTCAAAATCTCCGGTCGACATCCAAGCCGGAACAGGTTCTTGTTTGGGGTGTCCTACCATCAACAAAGGTTTTCCCATAGGAACATAGTGGTTAAAACCTGAAAATTCCAAAGCTGAATGGGCTGCTATATGGAAGTTTTTTTTCAGTTGTTTGTTGTAGCTTTCCAATACGGAAAAAGAATGCAGTTTGTCCCCGGTACGGAACATAACGCCTTTGGATAAAGCAGTGAGCCATCCCGAATCCCGGTATTTCCTTAGCAGTTGGTCTGAATAGCCGTTTTCTTTCAGCCATGCAGAAAAATACAAACCACCAGGATTGTTTTTTTGCAACAAATAGTTGAGTTTGTTTTTTATTTCTATACCCATAGTATATAATTAAACAATAAATTCAACTGCAAAAATAAGAAATATTTTTGAGAATTATCCGTTTGGTTGAATTTGTTTTATTTTTCTATACCTTAGGTTTATAATAAAATATTAAACTCAACCATTCTATCAAGATATAATAAATCAGAGAACCGTTCTTATTACTTCGGATTTTAATCCTCTCTCCCCTGTTCTTCTATTTGTTTTATGGCTTTATCGAAGTCGGATTCAAACAAACGGTCTTGGACAATACGATATTTTTCAAATTCACTTTCGGCAAAGTCTTTTGCCATTTGTGCGGTAATCTTTCCGTTGTTTTTTAATATTTCGCGGTCGTCGGCTTCCAAAAACTTATCGAGCCGTTTAGCCCAGTCTTCCATTGTCATGGGGATGCGTTTTTTTGCCCGGTCTTCTGCTAAATCCAAGTAGGCGCTGACAATACGTCCTAACGATTCCAGTTCGGTTTCGGTCAGGTAATTTTTGGCAACAGCAACATCTGTTTTTACTATTTTTCCATCGGGGCAGCTTTCCCAAGAGGTTAATCCCATGTGTTCTTTCTCGGCGTTTGCCCTTGATATGATAAGTTCGGCAGCGGTATGACCATGTACGGCGTAATGCAGTTTGTTTTGGATTTTAGCAAAGAATTCTTTTGTCGTTACTGCATCTTTATTGTAATCCATTGCCGTAGCATAAATATCTGTTATTTTCTGGTAAAAACGGCGTTCACTCAAACGGATTTCACGGATTTCGGCAAGCAGGTGTTCAAAATAATCTTCGCCGAGAAACGTGCCGTTTTCCATTCGTTTTTTGTCTATCACGTAGCCACAAATAGCATAATCGCGTAAAACGCTTGTCGCCCACTGGCGGAAAGCTGTAGCACGCTTGGAATTGACACGGTAGCCGATTGCAATTATTGCATCAAGATTGTAATGTTTGGTTTTATAAGTTTTACCATCTGATGCAGTTACCGAGAATTCCTCGGCAACTGAATTTTCATCCAATTCGTTTTCTTTGAATATATTTTTGAGGTGCAACGATATATTGTCCGTTGAGCAGTCAAACAAAGCCGCCATTAATTTTTGGCTTAACCAAATTGTTTCATCTTGCAACCTTACTTCAATCGTATTTTCACCTGTTTGATTGGTGAAAATAAGGAATTCGGCAGTGCTGTTGCGGATTTGTAAATTCTTTTTTGCCATATATTTTATTCGATATTTTTGTGGAAAAATATTGTAGATTAAGAAATTGGTTGTATCCTTGTAACATTAAACAATGGCTAATAATTTTATGGCGGCTCCCGAATTTTATTAGTTGTTTTCTATTATAGTTACACAGTATTGTATTTTTTCTTTTGTTCCCCTCTTAATATAACTGAAATCTCTACACAATGTGTAGACAAAAATATTTCAATTATTTCATCTCCCCATACTCCCTTATCTTCCCTTCACAAATCTGTTTTGTCAAATCCCTCAGCAATTCAACTTTCAAAACCAGTGCATCAATATCCTCTTTCGTTACCACAAAATCAGGGTCATATCGCCCATGCACATAAGCCGCTTTTATCAAATTGAAAAGACGTTTTTCTTCAGGACTGTTTTGAGGAAAAACATTTACCAATCCTTCCGAATATTTTTTTACGGAAGCCGATAATTTAGAAAGATTGTGTTGTTTGCTATTTTGTTGGGTATGAACTAAACGAAGAGCATAGTAATAGTTTTCACAAGCTTGATGAAGAAGAAATGATGCCATTCGGTAATCTTTTTCATTACAATAAAAATCAACTCCTTTCAGGAAACTATTAGCTCTTTGAAATTTTTCATCAAAATATTCCTGTGCCTGATGTTTGATTTCTTCAAAGTTAAGTTTACGGCGGCGGGATAATTTGAAATTTTCACTATCGTAAAGAATTACGCCTTCCTCTTTTATCTGCGTATAGAAATACCGCCCTTCTTCTATGTCTTTATTCAGTTTCTTTATATCATCATTGATAAATTGCACGGGAGGTTGACGGTCGGGGTCTTTGGCGCGATTGTAATAAATACCTTCCACATTATCAAGGGATTTTCCTGCCACGCCATCTGAAATGCCACTCGTTACTACCAATATATCATAATCGCTGACATAAAATTGTATTTTGCCGAATTCAAATCTTTCGTCATAATCCACATATTTGTTGCGGGCATAACTTCCATACAGGATAACCATTTCAGTTTGCGGAAGTCTTTTAAGTATCTGTTCGACAAGGAAATTGAGTTCTTCCTGTTTCTGCTTGGGCAAATATGCTATGGACTTTTTCATCGGGAATAATTTATTGTTTTCTACGCGCTTACAAAGCTAATACAACAAAGTTAAAAAATAAAGGAATAAATTATTATCAAATTTAAATGAATTTATAATTTTGCATTATCAACCTGTCATTATTCATCCTGTCAGTCCGTACACGTTGAATAAATCAGAAATACAGGCAAAACTGTAAGATTTATTGTATTAACTACACCTGCCAAACGGGTGTCAAACGGACATTGTATATGAATAAAGATAATTTTGTGGTCTTGATTGACCATGCAGCCTCTACCTTCCGTCTTTCCTTTCAGGAGACCAAAAGTAAATTTTCAAATCGCCCTTTTTGCATTATTTTTCTTGTTGAAAAAGAAAAGAAAGACCCGGTCATCGAAGTCCGGTTTGATAAAGAAATGGCAACAATAAGCTATTTTTTTGACGAGCAACATGAATGTGATATGATAACGCTTTTTTTTGATGCCCAAGAAGATGAAGATTTATTTATAGAGTATCTGAATGAAATATCAGAATACGATTACAGAAAAAAATGCTGGGAAACTTCGCAGTTTTGGGTCAGATTGGAGACCAGGGATGATAATAATGCTTTCCTTTTTTATATCTAAATTGATTACGGTAAAACTATTCTAGGACGGGACACAGGTTTATGCAAGAATTCAGTCGGATTTCAGTTGGAGTCAAGTGGAATTTAGTCTGCTTGAAGTGGATTTCAGTTGGAATCAAGTGGAAAATAAAGGGATTTAAGTGAAAACAAGTCGGATTCATTTAAATTCCTTGTAATCCCGCTTATTTAGTTAAAATATTGTTAATTTTGTTTATTAAAACACATTACTATGAAAATAAAAATGTTACATATGCTGCTTTTTTGCAGCCTTTCTTCTACTTCGCTGCATGCACAAGTAAGCAATTACACATTGTCCAGTTGTATGATTCCCTTTGATGTTTATTCTTTCAAACAAGAAACAACATTCTTGGGGGGCTCTATTCATGATGTTGTAATGGAGAATACTCTTTATAATGGCAGTATGACAGGAAGCACAGAAAACTCCCTTACCGGACAAGGATTTAATATAGGCTTTCCGTTTTTTTACGATGGAGAGTATTTTGACCGTTTTGCCATATCAACAAACGGTTTCATAAAACTGGGAAAAAGTAGCGAAGGAGATTTTACTATTTGTAATGAAAGGAAAAAAGGAAGCGTGTTTCAAAGCGGATTGGATGATATGCGAAAAAATACTATCAGTGCTTTCCAAATAAATTGGGAAGAAGATTTTCTTGATGCTTCTATTGGAGTAAAAACATCACTGACAGGTACTCCCGGTAATAGATGTTTAACTATACAATGGTCTTCCGGTGGTTATAAAGTTTCAACAAATGCTGGTAGAAATTATTATTTAAGGCTATTTGAAAAAGACGGTACTATTCTTATGGCTTATCAAATATACTCTATGGAATACCAAATTTGTACTGGTAGTTGGGCAACAGGCTTTGTTTGCATTCCGGGTACTATTACCTCTCTGCAATCAGCTATTGGTTTACGTGGTAATCAACCAAACAATGATATGAATAATCTTAATATCATGAAAGTGACTAAAGGCGAAAATACTTGGCAAACTCCCTTAAGGGGAACTTCTTCTACTGATTTCTGTTACATTGAGAAAGGATTTATGCCATTATGTATCAGTAGTAGCTATCCTCTGCCAACAACAGATTGCGAATACTTTTACAGGTGGACACCTCCTTATGAATCCATCGTAAAAGATAAGCCCCAATCTCCCTATACTTATTTTACCTTTATTGAAAATCAACATTGGGAAAATAACGGGTATCATTTTGAAAAAATACCGGAAGATAATGGAGCCGGAAATACTTATAGCGTCGTCAAAGAATATACTCCTCTTACATATTATACCTATGCCAATGGCGCAAAAGCCGTTCCGGTAAATAAGGCCGTTTTATCGTGGGACAAAGCATTGGGAGTAGATAACTTTGATGTTTATTTCGGATTAACCAATCCACCTCCGTTAGTTGCTTCAAACACAACAGATACTACCTATACCCCTATTGCTGATTTAGCTCCCGGTACAACTTACTATTACAATGTTGTTGCCAAAAATACCAATGGCAATTCCGGAAATAAAATCGGTGCGTTTACCACAGCAGGAGTTCCCACTTTCTGTGTTCCCGATTTAAACAGCTTGAAAGATTTAAAAAGGAGTTACTGTTTTGGACTTACTTTAAATACGTTGAAATACCAACGTAACAAAACAACATATTTGGGTACTTTCTATATGCCTGAAAATGTTTATACGACTTCCCTCAAACGAGGACAAACGTATAATTATGAATTAACAATACATTTTTACGATAACCTGAATTATCCGTTGAGTTTCCTGATAGACTGGAATAAAAACGGAGTATTGGATAGCGGAGAACTATACGACGGACAAAGAACCAACAACCCAAGTAAACCCTCTGATGCCAAAGATTCTTGGGTATTTACAGGTACGGTAACCGTGCCGATGGACGCCCAATTAGGTAAAACGGTATTGCGTGTTGCTCCCTCGTCCATTTGGGAACCGGTACGGTTTTGCGATTCATGGGCGCAATTCATTGTAAATGTATTGCCGAGTGAAGATTGCGAAAACTTTACCCTTTCCTATAACACCGAAAATACACTTTGCTATGGCGAAAATTCCGGTCATATACAGTTATTACCACAAGGAGGAACTATCCCTTACACCATAAACTGGACAGACGGAAATCAGGATGCAGAACGCAACAATCTATCAACCGGAACTTATCAGGCTACCGTAATAGACCATGCAGGTTGCGACCAAACGACGCCTTTACTGGCTATACAGTCGCCGTTCCTTATCCAAATGGATACTATTACCGTAGATAACCAACTCGAAATTTATATTTTCGGGGGAACAGGTTCATATCTGTACCAATGCACCAAAGACGGTGCGCCTTTCGGTATTTCACAAACAATGCCCGTATTATCCGAAGTCGGAACATACTCGCTTACCGTTACCGATGAAAACAACTGTACAAGGACTTTCGACAACATCGTTATTACAGATAATTCATTAAGTAAAGTTCCTGTGGTAGGAGTACAAACTACAACTTTAAACGTATATCCTAACCCAACAGCGGGAGCAGTAAACATTACAAGCGAAAACAGAATAAACAATATTGAGATATTCAATATCTCAGGGAAGATAGTGTTTAACAGAAATTATTCGGAGAAACACGTTGTTTTGAATATGGAAGAGTTGCCGAACGGGGTTTATTTGGTTAAAGCCCTTACGGGGAAAGGGATAGAGTGTGCGAAGGTGGTTAAATAATAAAGCTATATTTCTTTCATTAATTAGTCGTCAAATTGTTCAAATCATTAAATATTCCGGTTTTATCTCTACAAAGTTACACAAAGGTGCGCAAAGTACTTTATTTAGATTTATTAGGAAGGAAACCGACGCAAAGGTACAAAAGCGGACTTCTTCAAAATCCGATGTTATATATTTGCCGTTGAAACTTTTTTCATCCACCTTGAATGATATTCTTTTCGAATAGAAAAGATTGTCTTTCTGGATGAAGAAAGTAAATAACCCAAATTATTAACAATTTAAAATTTTAAACTATGGCATTTAGTGAAGAACTCTTGTCTGACGGCGATTTTTTGTATGAGTTGAGAGCTGCACAAAGATTAGCACGCAAACTTTCCGAGAAGCTCGAAGCCCTGATTGATGACTGGGAATTGGAAGAGGATGATGAAGACCTGTTGAATGATTTGTGCGAACAAGCAGATGCACTGCAACATGAATTGTATGAAAGTTGCAATGAGGAGGAGTAAACTTTTGTAACTTGATTCCCCAAAATAGGGAACAATTGAAAAACAACGCTTAACAAAATTATCAAACAATTGAACTAACTTGTTTTTCAGAAAGTTGTATTACTAAACAAGGGAAGATTAATAATCCCTGCTAATTATGGTTAGCAGGGATTTTTTATTTTGTAAACAATTATTTACTAAAATACTTGTTTTGTAACTGAAAATTTATCACATTTGATGAAAATAGATTAATTGAAAACGTTTGTAGGGAATTGACTTAGAACTGAAACATGATTTTTTTGCATGGTTGTGTTATATGATAATTAATTGTTCGTTTGTTCGCTTCCTTTAAATATTCTATATATCAATTTCATATTGAAATAAATGCTTAAAACGTTGATAAAAATTGCCAATGTCTTAAAAGTCGATGTGAAAGGTTTACTTATTTCAACAAAGAAATAAATTATTATTGTCATTATGCTTGACCAATCATTTTCTGCTGAAAACTTTCGGAATATATTTCAAATAGAGAATCGTAAAGGAAATCTCAAAAAAGAAATGTTTCCAGATGATTATATTGACAAAATTTTAAAGATAAAACAATTAAAAACAAATATAAAAGAGAAACTTAATGCTCGTAAAAAAGGTGAAGTAACTAAAGATGAATTTTTGAAGTTTCAAGAAGAAACAAATGATGAAATAAAAAAACACAAAAAAGAAAAAGATGCTGCGCTATATAAACAAATGAAAAAAATTTCCCAAATGGTAAATGATTCTTCTTTTAATTTTCCAATGACAATAGAAAATCGCAATGGAAATTCTGTTTACTTGTTAGGAAATAATCTTGCCACTTTTTATGCACTTAAACAACTTCAATACAATGTTCAGAAAACATTTAAAGTAAAACAATCGAATCGATATCATATATTAAAACAAATACAATTATTGTTGAATGATGATTTTCCTAAATATGTGATTAGAACAGATATCAAAAGTTTTTACGAAAGTGTCTCACAATCTAAATTAATTCAAACGATAGAAGAAAACACACTACTAAACTATCAGTCAAAGAATTTTATATCTCTTATTCTCAAAGAATATGAGAACAAAAAAAATATACCGGTTTTTGAAAAAGGAAAGGGAATACCCAGAGGAGTAGGAATTAGCGCTTATTTATCAGAGTTGTACATGCGTGATATAGACAATAAAATAAAAGCGTTAAAAGATGTTACTTTTTATGCTCGGTATGTGGATGATATTTTTGTCATAATTACCCCTCACGGTGTTCATTCAAAGGAAACTTATTTTAAAGAAATCAAAGATATTGTTATAAATTCAGGGTTGTCATTAAATGAATCAAAAACTCTTTTAATTGATATGCTCAACCTGAAACAATCTTTAAACGAAACCATAACTTATCTTGGTTATAAGTTCATCATAACATGTTCAAAAAATAAATATGACATAAATATAAATCTTTCTGATAATAAAGTAGATAAATACAAAAAAAGAATAGAATGGTCATTCAATGCATATAATGTTGAAAGTAAATATAACGAAAGAAAAGCAAGAAAAAGACTATTTGATTGTTTGAGAATGCTAACAGGAAATACAACCCTGACAAATAGTAAAAAAGGAATTAAATTAGGTGCGTATTTTTCAAATAGCATACTTGAGAAAGATAATTTGAAGGATTTGAAAGAATTAGATGATTATTTAATTCAAGCATGTGAAAATCAGCTAAATCCGTATCAAAAATTGGGAATTGATAAAGAGAAATTAAAAACTCATATAATACAAAAATTCTCTTTTAGCATGGGATTTCAAGAAAAAAGATTTCACACATTTAAGGTAAAGGAATTGGTAACACTCAAACGGACTTGGGCACAATATGCAAAACAAGCGGAAATATAAACGAATAAAATATAAGAAGGAGCGGGCTGTTCTTTCTGATATACTACCATTTGAGATACCTCTTATTTTCTCAAATCGACATTTCTATCGGTTTTTGGTTGCCTACGGTGTCGAAATAATTGATAATAAAGTGTGTTGGAATGTCAAAGGAAAAAGGATAAGACCAAATGAAGAAAAGGATTTAATTCAAATTATAGAATTACTTTTAGGGTGTAATCATAGTCCTACAGCACAAACAGATAAATATATTGGAATTAAAAATACCCAAAGACGCATTCCTTTTGTGTATAAAATCACTCATAAAGAAAAGGAGTTTCGAGAACTTTCTGTTATACACCCAAAAAATCAAGTAGAATTGGTCAATTTTTATGAAAAATATAAGGAACTAATTCTATACTATTGCAGCATTAGCAAATTCTCTATTAGAAAGCCTGCTGAAATAGCAAAATATGTTTTTTTTAATGACAAACTTCACAAACAAAAATCAGGATATGACGAAGATAGCATTGAAGTAAATATTAATGAATATGAGCATCTAAAAACATTCTTTGCATATAAAAAATACACAAACATTTTTCGATTCTATGAAGACTACCGATATCAAAGAGCCGAAAAAAAATACAATAAGTTAGTCAAATTTGATATATCAAAATGTTTTGACAGCATCTATACACACTCCTTACCGTGGGCGTTATTGAATAAAGATTCTGTTAAAGATAAAATAGAACTTTCGAACAACACATTTGCCGGGAAATTTGACGAGTTCATGCGAAATACTAATTATGGAGAAACTAATGGTATTGTTATTGGTCCTGAATTTTCAAGAATATTTGCGGAATTAATTCTTCAACAGGTTGATAAGGCTGTAGAGAATAAACTTTTGGAACAAAATCCTTCTATACGATACCGTGTAGATTATGAGTGTTACCGATATGTTGATGATTATTTTCTGTTTTATAATGATGAAAATGTGAAAGATGAAATACTCAAATTGTTCAAATTAGAACTTCGTGAGTTTAAAATGTGGATTAGTGAATCTAAAACAAAACATTATGATAAACCTATCATTACTGAATTGACAATGGCAAAATTGAAAATTGTCGATTTACTTGATAGCAGTATAAAATTCAAAATAGAGGTAGCAGAAAAAGATGAAGAAGATGAATTAGCAGATGGTGAAGATATTTTAGAAGAAATATCGGACAAATTCACCATATATATGAATCCTAATAAAACAGCTGCGAAATTTAAAACCATCCTTAAGGAAACTAATGTCGAATATAAAGACGTGCTAAACTATACTTTATCAATGATTTCCCGGAAAATAGATTCTATTTTCAAAAAGTTTGAGATTAAATATAAAGAATATACAGAGATTGCGATTGATGATAAGTACGACGAAAAAAATCTTAGAAAAAAATATAATTTAGAAAAACGACTTACTTCATTTATCATCAATTTATTGGATTTTATATTCTTTTTGTATACAGTTTATCCTAAGGTTAATTCCACAATTAAGCTGACAGTAATTCTTTCCACAATTATAAATTACTACAAAGGAGTTTATCAATTCAAATCAGGCAAAGAAAATAGATTCCAACGTATTAATAAAGATAGAGTATTTAAAAAGATTCAAGATGAAGTTCGATTGGTTTTAGAGAAAAATAGTTGTTTAGAACATACTCAAGTTGAAACATTATACTTGCTGATAATACTTAAAGAACTGGGAGAAGACTACGACTTGCCAGAGATATTATTATGCAATTATTTCAATTGTAAACAACAATTTGATAGCACGCTAAAAGTAGAAAATCATTTAAATGTATTCTCTATCACAGTATTACTTTATTATATTTCAGATTCTACGAAATACAATGCTTTAAGAAAAGCCATAAAAGAATATGTATTGTTAAAGATTAAATTGACAGATAAAAATAAACGCCGCCAAACAGCCGAACTTACAATTTTATTATTCGATTTGCTATCATGTCCTTTTCTTGAAATTGAATATAAGAAAAAGCTGCTAACTTTGTTCGAAATTGATGATAGTGCGACACAAGAAGGAATTTTGAAATTTCAAAAAAAACAAAAATATTGGTTTACCAAATGGAATAAAATAAGCATTGGCAAAGAATTGAATGCTAAAATATGTCAGGAAGTATATTCATAAAAGATATAGAATAAACCCGCTCAAATTAAATTCACACACAAGTTTATTCTTATTCTGCTTGCAGAATTTACAAAAACAATCTTGAGCGAGATTTTTTTACGCAGCTTAATAAGCTGCGTTTTTTTTATAAATTTTTTTATTTCGTTTATTTGAATATAAAAAATAGGATATATAGAATACTTATAACTTACCAGATAGAATTATAGATAATTTAATTGAATAGTTTACGTTTCATAGATTAAGAAGTTTTTCAGCGAATCACATCTAAATGTTCAAAATCAAATTCCACATTAGTGAATCGTTTGCCTTTAAACTTTTTATAAAAATCCATAAACTCCTTATAATAATCAGAATCTTCTGATACATCTTCCAGAAAAGATTCGAAAGTAGATTCGTGTTCTTCTCCAAATAGATTGGGAATCAGCTCTGAAAGGTGAAATAAATTGTTTCCTCCATGTACATGAGTTACCATAAATTTGAGGAAATTTTTTAAATCTTTTTTCTTTGCAAAATTGATGAGTAAATTTCCTGCTGTTTTATTTTTTTCTTTTTTGGAATTATCGCAACTATGATATAACCAAAATGCCTGAACGGTTAACTTGTCCGAATGTTCTAAGTATGTTTTCAAATGTTGTAAATTTATTTCAACTATTTCTTCTTCTTTAAGAGGAAATTTACCAAGACTTTTATAGACGGCAGCCTCTTCTATTTGATTTTTCAAAAAATAGGTAGAAAATAGTGCCGGATGAAACGACTCATTGAATAAACTAAGAATAAATTTTTTATGTTCAATTTTTGTCTTGTAAAAGTTCAGAATTTTCTCTGAAATAATATTTTCCCTAAATAGGAAATAATTGAATGATACTTCTTTCTCTCGTTTTTGAGGATGGAGTTGATTTGCCAATACAATGATACTTCTCATTATCTTTTCATATTCTTCTTTTTTATCCAAGTTATTTAGTTTTTCTTCAAAAAAGCTAAACAATACCTCATGTTTTTCATCCCTAACCCACTGTTCAATTCTATCCTTTATAGCCAATTCATTTTTTAAAAAGGTATTATTCAATTCATCATTAGAGATATTCTTATCTGAAATTCTGAATGCAAAATATTTACGAAAATTGTAGGGATAATATATTCTTTTGTAGTTGTCTGGTTCATTATTAGATACATGATTAATATTAGAAAAAGGAAAAAGTATCTTCAATAAAGATATAATCATCTTCATTTCTTCTGCGCTATATTTTGACGCTAAATAATCCATTATAACGTATTCATGCTCAGATTTCTTCTCTTTGTTATTGTGCGGCTTTAATGCTATAATATTGTGTTGCCCTCGTAGCTTTGTCTGTTCAAAATAAGATGACGAAAAGAAATTCAAATGAAAAAAATCATTTTTAATCAACCTGTAAACTTCTGGAAATTTATACCATAAAAGGTAGATAAAAAAGAAATCTTTTTCACATATATCTGCCTTGAGCAAAGCGAAAGGTAAACAGAATGAATTTGCAAATTGATTAACCGAACGCAAGTTCTTAAAAAAGAATAAAAAACTGAGCTTATAATAAAATTCGGAAGTTAATGTTTCAAACCAATTTTTCACAGAATCATCTATCCTGTCAGATAATAATTCAAGAAGTTGATTCATTAAGTATGATTCTTCATATGCCGGTAAGGTAATTTCGTGTTGAAAAATTTTTTCCAGATATGTATCGGTTGCATATTCATTGATTCCTTTTAATGCTGAAACAACATATTTTTTATCATAGGTAACAATAAATATTGTATTGTCAAAATTAGCCGTATTTCTAATCAACCGGATTGTTTCTACTACCTCTTCTTTATCTAATCTATCAAGATCGTCTATGCAGATAATGATTTTTTTATTTATTTTTTTGATAGCATTACGTATCTGTTCAAATTCCTCTTTCATCGAAGAAGAAGAGTTTGAGAAGACATCCAATAGGGTCTCCAATGAATTATTATTATCGTAAAACTTAGTTAATAGGCGAGAGTAAGTTTTAACCGAATTCCCAATATTGGGATTATATAATTGGATTTCATTTTGTAATGTTGTGAAAAAATCTTGTATCAAAGCCTTAGGTGAACTACTGTACCATGGATTAAAATTTATAATAATACAATCCTTGTTCTCTTTTAATCGTTTTTTAATCAATTCCATAAAAAAAGTTTTCCCTTCACCCCAACAACCTGTAATTCCAATAGCATAAGAATTAGAATTATTCCTTTTTCTTAGGATATAATCAGCTATAGAATTTGCATAATCCTTTCTTCCTAATTCATCTTTAATTTCTTTTTCTTCTATCTTATGTCCATTTTTACGTTTTATACAAAAGAAAGTAATTGAGTAAAATAAAGTAAATGCTATGCAGGAAATAATATAATCGGTGATATAAAGTTTGTTGAAAAAACTGAAACTATAGAATACATAGTTATTATGAACAATACAATATATGACAATTATGAATAATAGAAAAAGGGATATATAACAATTCAGCAATCCATTATACGATTTGTGTATTTTCAGGATACTTATTGCAATTAGTCCTAATGAACAAAAAATGATTACTATATCAGTAAAAATAGTCGGATGAAATTTTGATAATAAAGGATCAACAATAAAATCTGTATATATGCTTATTATCAGAGGAAAAAAAAGCAATAACAATGTAATCGCTAAAATCCCGAGTATGAATTTAGATGTTTGTATTTTTTTCAAAAAGTCATTCATAATATTTTGTTTTTGATATTATTTTCAGCAGCTTGTTTTTATATTCATAATCTATCTGTAGAAAAGAATTTTCTATTTTTCCAAAACTCAAAAATAAATATTTTATTAACATAATTATTATTTTTATAAAATATTCGTTTTTATAAAAATTGTAGTGTAAATATACAGAAGTCTATTCATAATTTATGAAAGACTTAAATCGAACCAAAATTTCTGAATATATACGAATAGATTTAATTCTGCCATCTATTTGATTATAAGGTATTTTTTTTAGAAGCCTTAGAATTTATTCGTGATTATTGATTGTCATAAAATAGATAACAGGAATAGAAAAATAAGATAGGATTAAATAAGGTTCTTATTATAGCTAAACCAACTTGATTATCTGCGTAAAAAAGTAATCACCATTTTCTCTTCACTCTTCTCACATACTTCTCCGCTTCCCCCATAATCTCCTCATTCGTTTTCCTTTTCCCATTCGACAACCATTCGTCAATTTCAGATTTCAGGAAACGTAATTTCTTCCCACCCTTATGATGAGGAATTTGCCGATTGGAAACCCAACCGTACACAGTTGCCTTAGCGGGATGGTCAGGAAGATAACCTGTCAGTTCATCAATATTCATCCAATAATCAATTTTGGATGGTTCTGTTTTAATTTGCAGAGCCTTTGTTAAAGCATCTACTTTGGCAATCAAATAACTCACTGCTTCGGGAAGTTTTTCAAATGTAATATTTTCGAGATTCATAGTTTTTTATAGTCGCCATGTTGTTTGGCTTTCTGTTTGTGGCGGATATCAAAAAAGAAAGCCACAAGCCCACGATGAGCATTGCGACTACAAATAAAATAGTAATTATTCTTATAAATCAATGAGTTTCAGTGAGATAATTTTCACTACAATTGTACTCCAAGTTATTTATATGTTTTATTCATAGTTGTTTCTTTTAATCTGTCGAATATGGCTGTATGTTGTGAATTTTTATCCAGATTTTTAGTTTTGCCTGCCATTGATAATAAATTTTGGTAATTGGTTAAGTCCAAGTTAACAGCATTTCCTAAAGCCATAAACACATCCTGTTTTAATGCCTTATTTCCATGTTCGTCCAAAAAGAAACCACATTCATACATGGCGTTTATTACCCTGATAAAATCCGTCTTCTCTCCTTTTACATTGGTAAAATATACATTGCTTATAGGTTGTTTTTCAAATATTTCCGGATTATTCTCGAAATAATTATGCAATATATCAACCAACTTTTTCTTTTGGTTAAGCTGTTCCTCATTCAAGTCATATTGGTATGATTCAAGAAGAGAAACAACAAGCAAAAGAGTATGTTTTCGCAAATGTTTCTTCTCAAACCGGAAGTCTTTGAGAAACTCAAAGGCGGAAGCCGTTTTGTGAATTTTTGTTCTGATTTCGTCAAAAAGAAAGTATCCAAGATTGAATATTTCCAACCAATCACTGTTATTGATGTTTGGTTCCTGCATTTTCGAATAAAACTCCAGATTAATGGAATCTGCAATATATTCGTCTGTATTTCGTTTCGGATAATCTTCTTTACAGGCTTTTATCATTTCCCTGACTTCTTCTTCTGTATGGTGCGTGCTAATTATAGAAGCATTTTCATAATAAGATGCTTCGGAATAAAAATAGCTGAAAGTTTTATCATACCGGATTATTTGACGTAACTGTTTCCTGATAGTTGCATATTTATCCGGATGCAAAACATTTTCAGGGTCTAATTGGACATGTAAATATTTTCGGGTTTCTGCAAAGTCTGTTCGCAATTTATATAGCTCAAACAACGCTTCTTTTGTTTCTTCAAGATATTCAAAACTTTTTTTATCAATCTGTTCAAAGTAATCTTTTGCTCTCATTCTTTTAAGTTTAGGAAATATTCAAGTTCAATTTTATTTTATCGACTGCTTTTCTTTTCGTATCATCCACTATTTTGGCATAAATCTGGGTTGTTTTCAAATCCCTATGCCCAAGCATTTTCGAAACTGTATAAATATCTGTTCCATTGAATAATTGTAATGTTGCAAAAGTATGGCGAAAGCAATGGAATGTAATTTTCTTCTGTATTCTTGCCGCTTCAATCCAACGCTTCAACGGTTTTGAAATCCATGCGGGGTCGGGTAAATCCTCAAATACCAATTGGTCTGGTTTTCCTCGTTCACCACAAAGCTGTAAAGCCTGTTCCGAAATAGGCATATATTCTACTCCTTTTGTTTTCTGTTGGGTAAAATGAAGCCTTGCTTCCCCATCAATAACCGAAATTTCTTTCCATTTCAGTTTTTGAATATCACAATGCCGTAAGCCGGTAAGGGCAGAAAACAATGCTGCTCGTTTAAGTTCCGGCCGCTCGCATGGCGTAACGGCAAGTTTATTGAGTTCTTCTACGGTAAGAAATTCCCTGTGCGATTCTTGCTCCTGTATACCTTTGATTTTAGCAGATAAATCTACAGTAAGGTAACCATCAACAAAAGCCTGTTTAAGTCCGGCTTTAAAAATAGAAAAATAAGTAGCTGCCGTATTTTGCGAAATAGTTCCGGGTTTAGTACCGCCACAAGGTGCTGTCATAAGATAGCTTTTAAAGTCTTCGGCTATTTTAATATCTATTTTTGAGAATGGAAGTGTATCTCCGGCAAAAAGACGAAGAAATTCTCCTACCCGTTGCCAGTTTACCTGAATGGATTCCGAGCTTTTGGCATGGCGTTTTCTGCTTATCGCTGTAAAATATTCTACAAAATTATGCTGGGAACGTTCCTTTTGTTCGGCTTGGGCTGTTTCCGTATCGCTATACAAGGCGGCATTATCATATTCACGTTGGCGGAGTTTGCGGACACCGTCTGCATAAAGTACATTTTCACGGTCTTTTTCGCTCCGGCAAACAATAATACCATTTTCGTCACGCTTAGGTTTATATGTTTTTGTACCATCGGTTTCTGTACGGGCAAGTCGTTTTTTATCCCATTCCACACTCGTAATGGTGCGATTAAGATATTCACGTATTCGTTGCGGTTGTTTTTTGCCCGATACAAAAACAGGATAGCTCTCGATATACAGATACCACTCTTTCCTATCCTCCGCTTTACGCAATCGAACCGTAACTTTGGTGTTTGTTAATTCCTTCATAGGGCATTATTACTTTTTCGCAAATATTTCATCAATCAGTTCTTTGGGCACATAAACAAACCTGCCTACTTGTCTTTTGGGTATGCTATTCCGGCGAATCGTATTATTAACAGTAGAAGGTGATATGCCATACTTTTCGGAAATCTCATTAACTGTATAACATTCACTTGGCTTGTATTCCAGTTTAACAGGTTTTTCTTTGGGTTTTTCAGGCATAGAAACAGATGTAAACATGGCTTCAAGATGTTGTTTGCTTACTCGTGTTAATCTTTGTCCGAAATTAGCAGATGGTATTTTACCACTTCTGATTAAACGCCGAATAGTATCTTTGGATATACCAAAAAGAACTGTTGCTTCTGTAACCGAAATATAAGGGCGTGTTTGCACTTCGGCAATTTTGACAATATTTTCCTGTAAGATTTGCTTTTGCAGTTCCTCTTCCTTTGCTTTCTTCTTTTGTGCTTTTCCTGCTCTGCTGGCACATAGATGTCCACAAAAGCGAGTGGTTACGGTTTTAGCCTCGAAGGGTTCTCCGCAAAACTCACATAACTTTGGTATTTTCAGTTGACTATATCCCATATTTTCTCCAATTTAGTACAAATAAGACATTTTAAGATATAATAAGGCGCACATTGTATCCAATTAACGCGCGGTACAATTATGATACAAATGTAAGATAAAAAACCATATAAAAAGCATAATCATATAGAAATATACAAAAACAAAAATCGCTGTAAACATATCATTTACAGCGATTTTCTTATTTTTATTTGTTGTTTAATTTGTTAAATTATTTAACTTCCTCAAAATCAACATCCGTTATATTATCACCGTTATTTGGTTCAGGATTTCCTCCTTGCGGTTCTTGTGGAGCACCTTGTTGAGATTGAGCTTGTGCATTGTACATTTCCTGAGAAGCAGCATGAAATACCTTGTTCAACTCTTCTGTCGCAGCATCTATTGCAGCTATATCCTGTGCTTTGTGAGCATCTTTTAATTTTGCAAGGGCAGCTTCAATCGGTTGTTTTTTATCAGCCGGAAGTTTATCTCCCAATTCATTCAATTGTTTTTCTGTATTGAAAATCAAGCTGTCAGCATGATTAACTTTATCAATACGTTCTTTTTCTTTTGCATCCGAAGCAGCATTAGCAGTAGCTTCATCTTTCATGCGTTTAATTTCGGCATCGCTTAGACCGGAAGACGCTTCGATACGGATACTTTGCGATTTTCCGGTTGCTTTGTCTTTTGCTGAAACATTTAAAATACCGTTAGCATCAATATCAAAAGTTACTTCAATTTGAGGAACACCACGCGGAGAAGCTGGAATACCATCTAGATGGAAACGTCCGATTGTCTTATTATCTTTCGCCATAGCACGCTCACCCTGCAATACATGAATTTCAACCGAAGGCTGATTATCCACTGCAGTAGTAAATGTCTCTGATTTTTTGGTTGGAATAGTAGTATTGGATTCTATCAATTTAGTCATCACGGCACCCATCGTTTCGATACCTAATGATAATGGTGTTACATCCAATAACAATACGTCTTTTACTTCTCCGGTCAATACGCCACCTTGAATTGCAGCACCAACAGCTACCACTTCATCCGGATTAACACCTTTTGAAGGTGCTTTTCCAAAGAATTTTTCAACCGCAGCCTGAATAGCAGGGATACGGGTAGAGCCTCCCACCAAAATAATTTCATTGATATCATTAGTTGTTAATCCGGCATTCTTCAATGCTGTTTTACAAGGTTCAATTGTGCGTTGGATCAAATCGTCTACCAATTGTTCGAATTTCGCTCTGGTTAATGTTTTTACCAAGTGTTTAGGAACGCCGTCAACCGGCATGATATAAGGCAAATTGATTTCGGTTGAAGTTGTATTCGACAATTCTATCTTTGCTTTTTCTGCAGCTTCTTTCAAACGTTGTAAAGCCATTGGATCTTTGCTCAAATCAACATTTCCATTGTCATTTTTAAACTCCTGTATCAACCAATCAATGATACGATGATCAAAATCGTCACCTCCAAGATGCGTATCTCCATCAGTTGATTTTACTTCAAAAACGCCATCACCCAATTCAAGGATAGAAACATCATGAGTACCTCCACCACAGTCGAACACTGCGATTTTCATATCCTGGTTTTTCTTATCCAAACCATATGCCAACGCTGCTGCTGTCGGCTCGTTAATAATACGCCTTACATTCAAACCGGCAATCTCGCCCGCCTCTTTTGTTGCCTGACGTTGAGCGTCATTAAAATAAGCAGGTACAGTGATTACAGCATCGCTAACCTCTTGACCAAGATAATCTTCTGCTGTTTTCTTCATTTTCTGAAGAATCATTGCCGAAATTTCCTGTGGAGTATAAAGACGACCATCAATATCCACTCTGGGGGTATTATTTTCACCTCTTACTACTTTGTATGGCACTCTGGATATTTCATTTGCCGCCTGATCATACGTTTCCCCCATAAAACGTTTAATAGAAGATACTGTATTTTGAGGATTTGTAATCGCCTGTCTTTTTGCAGGATCTCCCACTTTACGCTCGCCACCGCTAATAAAACCGACAACAGATGGAGTCGTACGCTTTCCTTCGCTGTTTGCAATTACAACCGGCTCATTTCCCTCCATAACTGCGACACAGGAATTGGTCGTTCCTAAGTCTATACCAATAATTTTTCCCATTTTGTTTATATTATTTTTATATTAAATTATATGTTCTTGTTCTTAAACATTCCTGCACGCTTGTTTGTTTGCATGCTCGCATAAAATTTATCAAACCTTATGCCATTTGCGATTAAACGGATTTTTCAGATTTATTGACAGATTTATTTTATTTTATATAAAAATTCTGTCATTATGACTGACTTTTTGACAGAATTTATTTTTTCAAGAAGCATAATAAAGCAAAATACATTTCATCTCCTATTATTTAATAAAATAAATTTATTTTTGTCTTTATTTATATATAAAGAATTGATTATGAATAAAATTTTCACTCTTATCTTTTTTCCTTTAATATCATTAAGTTCTATTTGAGGAAACAACATCCAAACAATAAATGTAGACGGAAGAACTCGCGAATTCATGATCTTCGAACCGTCTAAAACAACAATGAAAGCAACACCTCTGCCACTTTTAGTATTCTCACATCCATTAGGAGCCGACATTACAGAATTGGCATCAACAATTGACTTTCAAAAATTTGCAGATGAAACAGGAGCCGTTTTTCTTGTTCCTCAGGTATTAAACGAACAAAATTCCTAAATTGAATCGTTCCTCTCTCTGTAATGCTAATTCAATGGGATTGAAAAATTTAAATTTAACAAAAAACGTATAGGGAGCTGGCTTCGGAATCCTCTTGGAATCATTCCCCTTAAGTGAATCGGAGAAAATGATACTTAACCGGCACCAATCATATGGATTATATGACCAAAATCTGGAAGTTCTTCGAAGGAACAAAATCAAGTAGTATAGAAAATAATTTTGCTTCTGACAACACCCTTCTTTTCTATCCGAATCCGGCAATGGAAAGTATCTCTTTTACCACCTCCGGAAATTATGAATTAAGAGAGATTACTGGAAAAACTGTCCTGAAAGGAAATGTAACTGAAAGAGAAACTATTTCAATCAGCACTATTCCTGCCGTATTAGATATTACAACTTTGAAATCAGCAGGAAACAATTATACCAACAAATTGACTATAAAACAAATAGCTAATTAAACAGCTATAAAGGCACAATAGTTCGTTAATATCGTGCCTTTATTTTTCATTGTAAAAATAAAGAAAAAACGAATAGTTAGCATTCTTTAATTTTCTGCTTTTCTTAATCGATTTTCTCCATAAAAAAGTTATATTTGCGTCCGTTAAAAAGAATTATTTGACTAAAAAAAGATAATACTATGCAATTAATTGACAATTTCAACTTTGCCGGAAAAAAGGCAATTGTTCGTGTAGATTTCAATGTTCCTTTGAATAAAGAAACAGGTGAAGTTAGTGATGATACTCGTATCCGTGGAGCTCTTCCCACTATTAAAAAGATTCTAAAAGACGGAGGTTCTGTTATTTTGATGTCTCACATGGGGCGTCCGAAACAAAATCCGGATCCAAAATATTCGTTGAAACAAATTATTCCTGCTATTGAGAAAAATATTGGACAAAAAATTCAATTTGCTGACGATAGCATGAAAGCTGATGCGCAAGTTGCAGCATTGAAACCGGGAGAAATCCTTTTATTGGAAAATCTTCGTTTCTATGAAGAAGAAGAAGGAAAACCCCGCGGAGAATTTGCTTCGGAAGAAGATAAAGCTACTGCAAAAAAAGCGTTGAAAGAAAAACAGAAAGAATTTGCAAAGAAATTGGCATCTTACGCCGATGTTTATGTAAATGACGCTTTTGGAACAGCTCATCGTGCTCACGGATCAACAGCTATTATTGCTGATTACTTCGATACTGACCATAAAATGTTCGGATACCTTATTAATAGCGAGCTAAAAGCTATGGATAAAGTATTGAACGAATCTCAAAAGCCGTTTACTGCCATTATGGGTGGAGCCAAGGTTTCTGATAAAATCATGATTATTGAAAATTTATTGGATCGCGTAGACAATCTGATCATTGGTGGTGGTATGACTTATACTTTCATCAAAGCTCTAGGAGGTAAAATCGGAAATTCACTTTGTGAAGAAGATAAATTGGATTTGGCATTGGATATATTGAAAAAAGCAAAAGAGAAAGGAGTAAAAGTATATCTTCCTACTGATGCTGTTAATGCTGACAAATTCGATCCGGAAGCTAATACCAATATTTCAAAAACGAACGAAACACCTGACGGTTGGATGGGACTCGACATTGCTGATGAAACCATTAAAACATTCAGTGATGTAATTGCAAATTCCAAAACTGTACTTTGGAATGGTCCAATGGGCGTTTTCGAATTTGAAAAATTTGCAAAAGGAACTTCAGCAATAGCACATGCCGTAGCAAAAGCGACTGCTAATGGCGCTTTCACTCTGATTGGAGGAGGTGACTCTGTTGCAGCCATCAATAAAAACGGATTGGCTGACAAAGTTAGCTATGTTTCAACAGGAGGTGGAGCTATGTTAGAATATATGGAAGGAAAAGTACTTCCGGGCATCAAAGCCATCCGCGGAAAATAAGCAGAAAAACATACAATAAATTTACCACCAAATCCAATTTAGAAACTATTTCTTAGGGATTTGGTGGTTTTTATTTTCCATATTCTACCTGTCTTCTATTTATCTACTTAATCATATTCCTATATCTTTTATTTACTTACGTTCTTACTTCGAGGTTCTTGCAC
>JAVBMA010000075.1:0-33880 GCA_031553005.1 Paludibacteraceae bacterium
CGAATGGAACGTAGTGGAATGAGGAATCCCCGAAATGAAAGTTTGAAATATAAGGGTATTTTTGCGGATAAGCAAAAATAAATCTTCCGAACACTCCTAACTTGAAGTCGCCCTCCGAATTGGTTCATTTCGTTCTGAAAGAGTAGTAGAACTTTCGGCAAATACAAACAAGAGGTCAGGCACACTTGCCGGAGTTTCGGCAAATAAGAATGAGAACCAAAACACGTTTGCAGAAACTGCTGCAAGTCCAAACGGAAACAAAAACACACTTGCAGAACTTTCTGCAAATAAGAATGAGAACCAAAACACGTTTGCAGAAACTGCTGCAAGTCTAAACGGAAACCAAAACACACTTGCAGAACTTTCTGCAAATAAGAACGAGAACCAAAACACGTTTGCAGAAACTGCTGCAAGTCTAAACGGAAACCAAAACACACTTGCAGAACTTTCTGCAAATAAGAACGAGAACCAACCGCAGGTAAACACAGTACAACCTGTGGATTATATAAATCTTCCGAACACTCCTAACTCAGTCGCACTCCGATTTTGGCTTTCCATTTGAACTTGCCGAAACCTCGGCAAACATGTCCGGGTTCTCGTTTGAACTTGCCGGAACTTCGGCAAAGCTGTCCGGGTTCCCGTTCTTATTTGCCGGAACTTCGGCAAGTATGTTTTGGTTTCCGTTTAGACTTGCCGAAGTTTCGGCAAGTGTGCCTGACCTCTTGTTTGCATTTGCCGAAAGTTATGCAACTCGTTCGGAAGGAAATTTCAAAAAATGAATTATTTTTTTGTTTTTTCAAGTGTTAAAGGGATTATTTCAATTACAAATTATTTTATGCATTAACGCCTCTTTCGGCATCGCAAGCAAATCCATTATACTCGGAGCGCAGCTTGAAGCGACACTCCGATTTGAATCCATAAAAAAAGCCTATCAAGTGTTATGCACTTAATAGGCTAATATCTAGTTAGAGAATAAGTTATTCCTATTTTTTCAAATAGTCATTCATCGCGGCTGCGGCACGGCGGCCGTCTCCCATTGCCAGAATTACGGTTGCACCTCCCCTTACAATATCGCCTCCGGCGAAAATCATCGGGATAGATGACTGCATATTTTCATTTACTTCAATGGTTCCCCATTTGCTTACTTTCAGGTTTTCTACCGATTGAGGTACAAGCGGATTAGGTGAAACACCTACGCTCACGATTACTTCATCGACTTCAATCTCTTCTATTGCGTTAGGGATTTCAACAGGGCTTCTTCTTCCGGATGCATCAGGTTCGCCAAGCTCCATTTTTTGCAGCTTCATTGTTTTTACCCTTCCTTTTTCGTCACCGAAATATGCTACCGGGTTGTGCAAAGTAAGGAATTCAACACCTTCTTCTTTGGCATGTTTTACCTCTTCGATACGGGCCGGCATCTCTTCTTCCGAACGGCGGTATACAATAATTGCACGTTCGGCTCCCAAACGCAATGCTGTACGGACAGAGTCCATAGCTGTATTTCCGCCTCCTATGACTGCAACGTTTTTACCTTTTATTACCGGGGTATCACTTTCCGGATTGGCTGCATCCATCAGGTTAACGCGGGTCAGGTATTCATTAGAGGACATCACGCCGATCAGGTTTTCGCCCGGAATATTCATAAAACGGGGTAATCCGGCTCCACTGGCAACAAAAACACCTTTAAATCCGTCATTTTCCAAATCCTGAACCGAGATTGTTTTTCCAACGATACAATTCTTTATAAAATCGACTCCCATTTTTTTCAGGCTTTCGATTTCAACATCGACTACACGGTTTGGTAAACGAAATTCGGGGATACCATATTTCAATACTCCGCCTATCTCGTGCAATGCTTCGAATACTGTTACCGAATAACCGTATTTAGCCATATCTCCGGCAAAGGATAATCCGGCAGGACCTGAACCGACAACGGCTATTTTTATTCCATTCTTATTTGTAATTTCAGGAACGGAAATCTGTCCGCTTTGCTGTTCATAGTCTGCGGCAAAACGTTCGAGGTAACCTATTGCCACAGCGTCTTTCTTCAGTTTTTGAGTATAGATACAGTGCATTTCACACTGTTTTTCCTGAGGGCAAACGCGTCCGCAAACAGCCGGTACAGCGCTGGTTTCTTTCAATACTTTGGCAGCTTCGAGTATTTCTCCGCGTTCTATATTTTTGACAAATCCCGGGATATTGATGCTTACGGGACAGCCTTCCATACAAGTAGGATTCGGACAATCCAAACAACGCTTAGCTTCCTGGAGTGCTTGTTCTTTGGTCAGCCCTTGGTTCACTTCTTCCTGAACTCTTGCCCTGTAATGAGGCTCCAATTCGTTCATATGCACACGGGGAATGTCTGTCCGCTCTTTTGTCTTCATGGATTTACGCAACTCTTCGCGCCATCCGAGATTTCTATCTTCTTGCATCATGTGTTTATATTTTTCTTTCGCTTATCAGGGCTTTGATTTGCCTGATAAACAATAAAGCACTTTTTAAAATAAGTAATTATGTGTGAATCAAAAATCAGATTCGAATATTTTCTAAAACAGAATCGTGTAATTATTAAATTACTTCTGAATTTTGTGCCGATCCGAATTTTCTTCGTCTTTATATGCGCTAAGCCTCATAAGCATTTCATCGAAATCAACCTGATGGGCATCGAACTCAGGCCCGTCAACGCAGACAAATTTTGTTTTTCCTCCGACGGTAATACGGCAAGCTCCGCACATGCCTGTACCGTCTACCATAATTGTATTAAGGGAGGCAATGGTCGGAATATCATATTTTTTGGTCAGCAACGAAACGAATTTCATCATGACAGCCGGGCCGATTGTTACGCAAAGGTCAACTTTCTCCCTTTTTATTACTTCTTCAACGCCATCGGTCACCAAGCCTTTTTTCCCATACGAGCCGTCATCAGTCATAATGATTACTTCATCGGAATATTGACGCATCTGCTCTTCGAGGATTACAAGGTCTTTGGTACGGGCTGCAAGAACAGTAATCACTTTGTTTCCGGCTTTTTTGAAAGCCTCAACGATAGGAAGCAACGGAGCTACTCCTACTCCTCCTCCGGCACAAACGACTGTTCCTACTTTTTCAATATGGGTAGCTTTTCCGAGCGGTCCTACCAGGTCGGTGATTTCATCTCCGACATTCAGATTGCATAACCTGCAGGAAGATACGCCCATCTTTTGCACTACCAATGTAATAGTACCTTTTGCCGTATCGGCAGAGGCGATGGTTAAAGGTATCCGTTCTCCTTTCTGCCCGATCTTGACAATTACAAAATGTCCGGCTTTGCGGGATTTTGCAATCAACGGCGCTTCGATCTCCAACTTTACTACATTCTCGGAAAAATGTTCTTTACTGACTATTTTATTCATTATGTATGACTTATTCAAACAATAAATTCTATTGAGTATGTTTTTGATTTACAGCACAAGGAATTGCTTTCTTTATGATCTTAACAATCTTGCGCTTGCCCGCAAAATTAATAAAAGTAAGGGAAAGAACAACGATGAAAATGCTTTTTATAGTGGTGGTTGATCGTTAAAACAAAAAACAGAAGGATTGTAAAAGGATGTAGGATTTTTCAATTCGAAATAAAACAAATATAAATCCAACAATACATTTTATAAGCTAGAATATATGTCAAAAACTAATTCATGTTAAATTAAGATGCCTCGCCTTCGTCTCGGCATGACAAGCAATAGAATAAAAACATGGGAAAAGAGTAAGCCGTGGCTTTGACAGCCACGGCTTACTCTCCATTACAAATCTCAAAGAATTCAAAGTCATATCGAACGCAGTGAGACATCTGTTTATAAACAAGAAATAGTATAAACCGATTTATTTGGGGTACTTAATATTTTTCGGTTTTCAGCAAGGTTGCTTTTCCTTCGCTTCGTTCAAATACAAAAACTTTATCAAAATCGCTTTTATAATGATGCCGGAGCGCCTCTCTGGCTGTCAGCGGATTATAAAAATCGGACATAAGGAAACTGTTTTGGATAATGATCAGCCAGAATTCATCGCATTCAGGGTTATAAAAAGGCAACTTTTCATTTTTTGCAACTAACCTTTGGGAGATACTGGCAACAGAGAGCGGTTTTACTTTGGTCGAAATGCCTGCATACCACAATCCTTCCCGAAAGCGTCCGGTAACATTTTGGATATAAACCGATTCTATTTTTGAAGGGAGATTAAGGTGTCCGTATTTGGATGTCCGGTCTATGATGTACCTGACACCTGTGGCTTCGGGAGTGTTTTCTATAACAATACGGGCAATAGATTCGGTCAGTCCTTGTTTCATCAGCATATTAGAACGGTTCCGCCCTACTGCGATTGCAGGCCCTAGGTTATTCCTGAAATGAACTTCAACAACCAGCTTCAACGGGCATTGGGCTTCAAAGATATCCTGGGCTCCGGACATTATTTCACTCAAAAAATCCTCATGTGCGCGTAAATTAAATTCACTGTCCTTCCGTTCATACTTCAGCTCCGTCAACTCAATTCCAGCAATGCCCGAATCCGAATACAACAGAAAATCAGGACGCTCGGATTTTTCGAGCTTTCCCAATGGAAAAAGAGGATAACTGGATCGGAAAAGCTGCATTACAGCCCACTCTCTCCGATCTTTCTTTTCCTGATTATGGTTAATTTCGGATGACATTTTTTTTAGTGATAAATGATTAGTGATTAGTGATAAAAAGGGAGTCGCATTTCATCACTAATTTACACATTCGCTAATTTGCTAATTTACTAATTTGCACATTTATTCTTTAACTCTTTTGTCTATAAATTTTATAGCTTTCCGGCTCATTTGTGGAAACTGGTCGGCTTGGATAGCCTCCGGCGATTCAAAAGCAATGGATGGAGCTACACGGACTTTTGCGCGAAATAAATCTTTAAGTTGTTTCTCCAGTTTTTCGTTTCCAATGGTAGTCCCTACTCGAATCAGGATATCATCGGTTCCTATTTCATTTGTCGAAACTTCTACAATATAATTAACAACTCCGTCTGCTTTATCGATTACATCATAAAGCGCGGAAGGATAAAGGGTTGTTCCTTTATATTTGATCATTTGTCCTTTTCGCCCTACCACTGAGCTCAGGCGCGTAGTATGTCGGCCACAGGAGCAGGGTTCGGTATGATGATAGCAAACATCCCCCGTCTTGAACCGTAACAAAGGCATACCTTCCACACCCAAGTGGGTTATGGTAACCTCGCCCGGTTCGCCCTCGGCTACCGGATAATCGTGATCGTCCAAAAATTCAACGATCAATAGTTCTACCGGTATATGTCCTCCTTTTCCGGCTCCGCATTCGGAGAAAGCTGACTGCATTTCCGTAGAGGCATAAGTCATATAAAGCTGCAACTCCGGCCATTTATCGTTTATTTTCTGACTTAATGTATTAAATGAGAAATCCTTATCGCGCAAGGCTTCGCCAATACAGATCGCTTTCTTTAAGGATGAATTGCGGTAATCGATTCCGTTTTTCTCGGCATAATCGATCAACTTAATAAGGAATGACGGAACAGCGATGCATGCCGTAGGGTTCATCCTGTTGATTGAATCCCATTGCAATTCCGGAATACCGTTTCCAACACGCACAATTCCGGCTCCAAGTTCTACCGCTCCCAGAAAATAGGCAAGCCCAGCCATAAAACGGCGGTCAATGGTGGTCATCAACTGGATTGTGTCTTTTTTTGTCAATCCGGCATTAGTGAACGTCAGGTATTCATTGTAAGCCAATCGGTCGAGGTCTTTACGTGTTAATCCGATCGTAACCGGATCGCCCAGTGTTCCCGAGGTGGTCACAATGTCTATGATCTCTTCTTGCGGAACGCAAAAAAAGTCGTCGTTATATGCTTGCAGCTCTTTCTTGGTCGTGACCGGGATTTTGCACAAATCCTCCTTCGTGCGGATATCTTCAAAACGGATATTATGACCAGCAAATAAATTTTGATAATAGGTGGAGTTTTCTTTCAGGTATTGCATTTGCTTTTGAAGCAATTCATTTTGCAATTGTTCTATCTCTTTCTCCGATTGATATTGAATTCCGGTCTGCTTATTCATAAGGTGAAAATTGAAAGGTGAAAGGTGAAAGGTGAAAAGTGAAAAGTGAAAAGTAAAAGAAGAATATATTAGTTCTTGATTTTTAATTTCTTCTCAATAGCTTGACTTTCTCCTTGTTTTGGAATCTCCAAGGTCAAAGCTTTTTGCCAATAAGAGGCAGCGCTATCCTGAGAATTTTTTATTGAGAATGCATCTCCCGCAATATCATACGCCAGATAAAAATCGGGATTCAAGCGGGTAAATTTATAAATAGTTGAATCCGGTATCGAAATTTTGTCTTTTATATTTTGGAGAAAGACTTTTTTTATTTGCCTGAACATTAAGAACCGGACATATTCCGAAGTTGAGAGGATCGTATCGGATTCTACGGTCAAGTCGGCTTCATACACCTCGGCAAAAGGTTCTGCACCTTTAAATATCTTATTCAAATCATACGCCACATATTTACCCAACTGCCAAGGATAAGTAGATACCCACATCAACCCTTTTTCTGGCTGAAAAACGACAGAGTGGTGTGCGATTAGTTGATTCAAAGCTTTCTCGTTACCAAGCCCTATATTCTCATCGTTGATTCCGCGGGTATCGCGCAATATATCGACAGCCTTCTGGTAATTCAACGGACTGTTTCTTGTGAGTAGTTCCTCTGTTCGTTGCTGGCGGTAAGGGCTATCCGAGGTTTCAATATTTTCCCGGTTCCTCTCGTCATCGCTGAAAGCGTCGCTTTGATAGTGATTGGCACACACCAAAGTATTTCCTTCGGGAGCAAACAGGACTGTCTTTTCGGTCGACTTTTCAATAATGGCTGCACGTTTATCTTGTGCTGAACCGATTAGTATCGACTCGGAAACAAATGTCTTTGCACTATCGGCAATTGCAAATGCTTCTTGAATGTTTGCCGCATATTGCAATATTTTTCTGGCAAGCAAAGAAATCGGCATAGCTGAAGATGCGGGCATACTCGACTTAGCTGCGTTAATAGTGACTGTCAGCCCTTTTTCGTTCATTCCCGAAAGCACGCCCGTCATTCCTGCCCATCCAACCATCGCAAATTTGTATCCTTGAGAAGGGTTGTAGAACGAAACCAGTTTATTGCGGGCAAAATCATCGCCCATATAGAAATCAAAGTTACGCCCGATAATGAGTGTACTGTCCTCGCTCTTTTCTCCCCAAGCGGCAAAAGAGGTACACCCGACCAGCATATAGTCCTGCATGGCATGTCCGAGGTCGTGTGCAGCATGGTAATTTAATTGCCGCTCGTAAGGCGAACCGATAAAATTAAATTCGGGCGAACAGGCTAATGAAGTACCATAAATCTCTTCCTGATACTCTTTCGGGATATAAGCGGTTATATTGCGGTTATAAAAGCGGATCAGGTATTTCAGCGTATTAATATATGTTTCGGAAGGAATAAGTTCGCGTATCTGATCGACAAAAACACTCTCCTGATAATTCATCAATTCGGCGCTTAACTTACCGAATGCAACACCACGCTCAATAGCACTCCCTTCAACATACATTTCCCATAGACCGCTTTCACTATGGCGTAGCCAGTTATTTCCCAAATGAGAATATCCATCGCCTTGTCCAACAGGTTCATTTACCATAGCCGGGAGTTTTACATCAGGCTCACTGATATCCACAGCACAATTGTAATAAACGACAACCGACAGGATCAGTACAAGTATACCTCCTAATATATACAGTATAACTTTTGCTACTTTCTTCATTTTCAGAGTGATTAAGAGTGGTTAAATATAATGGTTAATGATTAGTGGTTAGTAATAAAATTCCGCATCACTAATCGCTAATCGTTAACCACTTATCACTAATTTCTTAAGTTAGTCTTACAGGTATATTTTCTTTTGCCAAATATTTTTTCAGGTCGGGAATAGCTATTTCCTTAAAATGGAAAATACTGGCAGCAAGGGCTGCATCGGCTTTTCCAATAGTGAAAGCATCTTTGAAATGTTCCATCGTACCGGCTCCACCGGAAGCAATAACCGGAATGGAAAGCGTTTCCGAAAGCACGGCTAACGCATCATTCGGAAAACCTTGTTTTACTCCGTCGTGGCTCATACTGGTAAAGAGAATCTCTCCCGCACCTCTTTCCTGCGCTTCTTTAGCCCAAGTAAACAATTTTTTATCTGTTGCAATACGTCCGCCATTCAGGAAACAAGTCCACTCACCATCTTTCAATTCTGCATCAATGGCAACGGTAACCACTTGGTTTCCAAAATTCTTAGCAATTTCCGTAATCAATTCAGGATTTCTTATTGCTGCCGAATTGATGGATACTTTATCTGCTCCTGCACTCAACAAGGTATCAACATCTTTCAATTCATAAATTCCGCCTCCTACTGTAAAAGGAATATTTACGTTGCGGGCAACACGTTTTACTAAATCTACAAATGTCTTACGTCCTTCATGGGTAGCTGTAATATCCAGAAAAACCAACTCATCAGCACCCTGACGGCTATATTCGGCTCCCAACTCTACCGGATCGCCTACGTCGCGGATATTCACAAAATTGACTCCTTTTACGGTTTTTCCGTTTTTAATATCAAGACATGGTATTATTCTCTTTGCTAACATAATAAATAATTGAATAATTGAATAATTGAATAATTGAATTGTCGAAATATTTACCTCTATTCAGTTATTCTGTTATTGTTTTTTTTTTTAGAATTTCTACGGGCAGTCACCATAATTTTTATTATTTCTTCGCTTTCTTTACAGAGGTCTTGCAACAATGCCGGATTTATAATTGCTGCATCTTGTAATAATTCCAACCAAAACAATGTCTCATCAGCTTCCTCAATAACAATACTGATTTTACTATAAAATTCTGCATTTGATCTTGCTCTACATGCAGCACGATAATTAGCTGCAACTGATGTTCCTGAACGTAATAATTGTTTTCCGATAACAGAAGCTTCCAACGTTTTGGGTAGTGACTGAGATAAACGAATAACTCTCAAAGCAAAGCTCTTTGTCCTGCTTTTCAAATCTTCCCGATATTGAAATTCACTCTTACCCATTTATATTCAGTTATTCTATTATTCAGTTATTTTGTTATTGATTTATATTTCCAAAAAATTCCTCAGGATTATCTCTCCCATCGCTCCGCTTTTTTCGGGATGAAACTGCACAGCGTAAAAATTATCTTTTTGCAAAGCTGCGCTGTAAGGATGAATATAATCGGTCGTGGCAATTGTATCGGTTCCGACTGTTGCATAATAACTATGCACATAATAGAAATACGGGTCTTGAGGCAATCCCTTAAAAAGGGGGGAGTTGTTGTATTGAATGGTATTCCAACCCATGTGAGGGACTTTATCTGCCTTTTCTGCGGGAATAAAGAGTTTTACCTTTTCGTCAAAAATTCCAAGGCAGGAAGTATCGCCTCCTTCTTCGGAAGATTTACACATCAACTGCATGCCAATGCAAATACCGAGTACGGGTTGTTTCAGCCCTTTGATTACCTCGTCCAGTTTATGTTGGCGCAGATACGCCATAGTTGTTCCTGCTTCTCCTACTCCGGGAAAAATAACTTTGTCCGCAGCTTTTATTTTTTCAATATCTCCGGTTATTTCTGCTTCGACTCCTAAACGCTTCATAGCGTAATCTACAGAAAAAATATTTCCGGCATTGTACTTTATGATGACTACACTCACTGTTGTATAGTTGAAAATTGAAAGTTAAAAATTGAAAGTTGAAGATTTTCAGTCGGGCATTGAACAAAGGGAAGTAAAGCCTTGATTGGACAATGTTGATTTTCATCCTCAGATCTTTCCGTTTCCTTTATCTCTTGAATAACCGGAGTCTCCGGCCTGTAAAGAAAATGGTAACACAAAGTAACTAATTTTTCACGGAAATATGTAAAATATCTCTACTTTTGTTCGAATCAATCGAGAATAATCGTTGAATAATACTTCCGTAACATTCAACTAATTCCTGTAACGAATAAGTTGTAACTATACATGAATAATAAGATAGAAGAACTCAATCGCGAAGAGTTAATAGAGCTCGTCCGGATTTATGCTAAAAATATGCTGGCATTGGATGGGGTATGGTTTCAATCCATCGAGAAAAAATCGGGCATGGAAGAGGCAATGGAACATGATCGCAACGCATGGAGAAAATATACAGAGATAGAAGCTAGACGCATCAAAGATTTTTTGAAACTGCCGGACAATTCGGGTATTGCAGGGTTAAAACAGGCTCTTGCATTTCGTTTTTATGCTGCTTTAAACGGTGATGAAATAATTACGGAGGGTGATAATGTTCTTATTTACCGTACGCTTTCCTGCCGTGTACAAAATGCCCGCGCACGCAAAGGTATGCCTTTTCATCCGTGTAAGTCTGTAGGCATACTGGAATACACTTATTTTGCAAAAGTAATTGACGAGCGATTTGAATGCGAAGCTATCAGTTGTTATCCGGATGTTACGGATGATAGTTGCGCTTGTTCTTGGAAATTTATATTGAAATGTTGATTTTTTTTTTTGGGGGGGTAAATGCAGAGACGCGGCATGCCACGTCTCTACTGATAACCATATTTTATATTTATTTCAAATTGGCACGGATTCCGGTTATTGCCATTTCATGATCTTCCTCGCCGGTTAATCCGGAAACAGTTACCGTTCCTATCATGCCTTTTCCTTTCACAAGTAGAGGAAAGGCTCCTCCGCAAGGAGCATATTCGGCAAAAGGCAATCCGTGAGTTTCTTCCAATGTCGTATTTTCGCTTTTCAATTTGTATTCTATATACAAAGAGCTTTTACGAAACTTATTCGCCACACGGTTTTTCCGGATTACCCATTGGTCGTTTTCTGCGGTAGTACCGTCAAACGAATAATGAAAAATCTGATGATTGCCACGCATGATATCAATTGTGATATTCTTATTTTCTTTTCTTGCTTTATCGATAAGACACAATCCTATAGCCAAAGCTGTCTCATTAGTAAACTCACTAAATTGAAGTTCTTTTTCCTGATTTTCGAGTTCTTGTAAAAACTCCGTATAATTTTCCATATATTTTTATTTTGAAAAACAGTTAAAGGATATATAAACAGATTTTAGATTTGGCAACAAGGCAAAACAATTTTTATAAATATTATACCCGTTAGCCAAATGAACCAACGGGTATAATAAATATATGCTTCAACAAAATATTATTGAGCTAATAAATACGATTTGAAAGATTCAAAATCTTTAGACAATTCAATACTCTGTTTTTTACCTTTCATAAACTCCTGCAACTTTTGAGGAATTTCGACTTTCTCGCCGATAATACTTTCTACTGTTTCTAAAAATTTGGCAGGATGGGCTGTTTCTAAAAACACACCCACTTCATCCGGCTTTAAAAACTCTTTCAGAGCACGGTATCCGACTGCTCCATGCGGATCTAACAGATAACCTGTTTCCTTATAAGTGTTTTTTACTGTTTCCTGTATCTCTTCATCGGTATAAGTACAACCTGCAATACCACTAATGATCGCATCATGCGAATGTCCGTATAAATCCAGAATCCGGGCGAAATTACTCGGGTCTCCAACATCCATAGCATTGGCAATTGTGGTGATAGAAGGGCGGGGATTGTATTTTCCGGTCAAAAGATATTGCAAGAAAATGTCATTGCGATTATTGGCAGCAATAAAACGAGAAACAGGTAATCCCATCTTTTTTCCGAAAAGTCCGGCTGTGATATTTCCGAAGTTACCGCTTGGCACACAGAATACTACATTCTTATCTTTTCCTATTTTTTTCAATTGAGCATAGGCATAGAAATAATAAAATGCCTGAGGTAAAAAGCGAGCTACATTGATTGAATTGGCAGAAGTCAGGTTCATGTGCGCATTCAAAGCTTCATCCATAAATGCATTTTTGACCAAAGCCTGACAATCATCAAATGTTCCGTCAATCTCCAATGCCGTAATATTCTGTCCAAGAGTAGTAAACTGAGATTCCTGTATTTTACTTACTTTTCCTTTGGGATAAAGAACGTATACATGAATACCTTCAACTCCTAAGAATCCATTTGCAACGGCACTTCCCGTATCTCCGGAAGTTGCAACCAATACGTTTACATCTTTTTGGCCTTGTTTCTTAATAAAATATCCCAACAAACGGGACATAAACCTCGCACCAACATCTTTAAATGCTAAAGTCGGGCCATGAAACAGTTCCAAGCTGTAAATATTATCATTTACATGTACCAAAGGCACATCAAAATTCAATGTTTCATATACAATCTTTTTCAAGGCTTCGGCTTCTACATCTTCACCGAAAAAAGCATCGGCCACCATGTAAGAGATTTCCTGAAAAGAAATATTCTGTATGTTTTCAAAAAAGGATCCGGGCAATTGTTTTATTACTTCCGGCATGTATAATCCTTTATCTGAAGCAAGCCCTTTAACTACTGCTTCCTGCAGCGTTGCTCTAGCTGCTTTTTTATTTGTACTATAATATAACATTTTAATTATGAATAACTTAATTGCAAGGAACAATATTTAATTTCAGGCACAATTATACAAAAATTTCCGCAAATAACCGTTTTTTCTACATTTTTAAAATACAACACACTGATTAACAGTGTTTTCTATTTTTACATATCACATTTTTCCTCTGTAAGCGAACTCCAACAACATGATACAGCTTTGATTTACAACGCTTTAAATACAATTATCACCTTGCTGATGTCAGCAAGGTGATAACTATGAATTTGAGCTAACTATATAAATTTGAGTTACATACAATTATTTCAATGCTTTATTTTTTTCATTTTTCAATCGCCGTTGTACTTTTTTTACATCTTCAGCAGGTGGTAGTTGTTCGGGAATTATCCCTCTGTCTAACAACATCTGACGAACAGCTGAATTATTATCAATATGTTCATTTTCTATCGGTTTTTGCCCATCGAGGTTTTTCGACTGAACATTTACACTCGTCATTTCAGCTGCAAGATCTTTTGCTTTTATACCTACAGTAGGAAGAAAATCGGCAACCGGGCGATTGCCTGGAACATGCATTTTTGTTTTCAATTGCAATGTACTCAACCGAAATAATGCCTGATCTCCTTTGGAACGAATCATCGCGAATCCTTTTTCATCCACTCCTCTCTCATATAATATAGAGGATAGCTGCTTTTCGGTTTGGCTTAATTTTTCACGTGCTTCTACACGTTCAAATTCCAAGATCCTTTTCTCTACAATTTCTGCCCTTCGTGTTTGAACCGCAAAATAAGTTTGGGCAAAAGCCACTTGAGGTTTTTTACTATCGCCGTTTTGCGCAATCAGGTAACATGCATAGCGAGTTAAAAGAATGTCATCTACCTCATGCTGAGCACCTTTACCTGCTTCTATCACTTTGCTGATGTCAGCAAAGTGATATGAAAGATTTTCTCCGGCATTTTTACATGCTTCTTTAGCTTTGTCAATAGTATTTTCGAAGTTGCGCCATTGCGTATAACCTAACAATTTCTGCAAATCCCGTGCACTCCAACATTCAACTCCATTTAATTCGCAAACAACAGTTTCAAACAATTCAAATAATTTTTTAATTTCTTCGGTTTTCATTGTGATTATTTTTTAATTGATTATTAAGGAAACAAGTATTTTTCTAAAAACATAATTTCAGCCTTTTTAGTATTCTTAAAATATAAAATCTATTGTTTTTTTGTTAATTACCACAAAATAAAATCATATAAATCTGATTATCTGATATTTATATTTTTATATATCTTGATTTTTCTCTTTATATCCACATCCAAAACAACACAAATACCTAATTTCCAGTAGATTAAATACAATTATCACCTTGCTGATGTCAGCAAGGTGATAATTGTATAACTTAATTGCAAACTATTTAGTTCCCTAACAATCTCTTGATAAATTCATCGCCTTTTAGCAGTCCGTAAGACCCTTTTTTTGCTGAAAACTCATCGTATTTGCAGACGTCATCGGGTTCTGCTCCCGGTTTATAAATAATGAACGGGACGGGATCCGAAGTATGTGTCTTCAATCGGCATGGTGTCGGATGATCGGGCAAAATTGCGATTGTAACAGGTTCTTTCCATGCCGAAACTTCCTCAAATATCGGTTTCACGATACGATTTTCAAGGTATTCGACCGTTTTCAATTTCAGATCAACATTTCCTTCATGACCGGCTTCATCACTTGCTTCCACATGAAGATAGACAAAATCATTTTCTTTCAATGCATCAATAGCAGCTTGCGCTTTCCCTTCATAATTGGTATCATAAAGTCCTGTTGCTCCCTCTACTTCTATTGGTTTCAATCCGGCATATACTCCAATTCCCTTGATCAAATCGACAGCCGAAATGACAGCTCCGCTCTTCAATCCGTAAAGTTCCAACAGTGTTTTCATTTCCGGTTTATATCCGGGAGACCAAGGCCAAATACTATTAGCCGGGTCTTTTCCTTCTTGTTTGCGCTTAATATTGACAGGATGGTTTTCCAACAGTTCTTGCGAACGAAGAATCAAACCGTTTAATAAGTTGGCTGTTTCTTCGGCTTCGGGAGATTTTGCTTTTATCATCACATCCTTAAAAGGAGTGCCGGGAACATCGTGAGGAGGAGTACAAATCAACTGTTTGTTACCACCTTTGATTTTTAGCAGGTGACGATAAGATACACCCGGAAAAAATTTCACTATATCCGAGCCCAATTTTTCATTCAAAAAATGAATCAGTTCATAGGCTTCTTCATTTGAAATATGTCCGGCCGAATGGTTTTTTATCTTTCCATTTTCTATGCAGATGATATTACAACGCATAGCCATCTCTCCTTCTTCAATTGGGATACCCATACTGGCGGCTTCGAGCGATCCTCTGCCTTCCAATACTTTATGAACATCATAACCTAATACCGACAAATTGGCTACTTCGCTACCGGGCTGGCAACCTTGCGGGATAGTCATCAAAAGTCCATTCCTGCCTAACGAGGCGATCTTATCCATGCATGGAATATTAGCTGCTTGTAGTATGGTTTTATTTCCAAGAGCAGCAATCGGCTCATCTGCCATTCCGTCTCCAAGAATTATCAAATACTTCATAAGTTGAGAGTTGAAAAGTGAAAGTTGAAAATTAAGTTTCTAGCGGATGTTGGCAATGCTGATAATGTCGGCGAAAACACCGGCAGCGGTTACTTCGGCTCCGGCTCCGTAACCTTTGATCATCATCGGATATTGTTTGTAGCGTTCTGTCGTCAATAGAATGAGATTATTGCTTCCCTCCAGATCGTAGAACGGATGATGGCTATCAACAGCTTGTAAGCCCACAGAGGTTTTGCCTCCATCCAACTTGGCTACAAAACGCCAACGCATATTTTCAGCTTCGAGCACTTTTCGTTTTTCTTCAAATTCGGCATCAAAGCCTTCTACTTTTGTCCAGAAATTATCCAATGATCCTTCAAAGAAGTCATCCGGAATAAAGAGATTTTTTTCGACATCTGCCTGTTCAACTACGTATCCGGATTCACGGGCAAGGATCACCAATTTACGGATAACGTCTTTTCCACTCAGGTCAATGCGGGGATCCGGTTCGGCATAACGGGCTTCCATTGCCATACGAATTGCTTTACTTAACGGGATTTCGCTGCTGATTGTATTAAATACGAAATTGAGTGTTCCGGAAAGAACGGCTTCCAACTTCAGAATCCGGTCACCACTATAAATCAAATCGTTGATCGTATTTATAATAGGAAGTCCTGCGCCTACGTTTGTTTCGAACAGATATTTAATGCCTCGTTTACGGGCTATTTCTTTTAGCTGAATATAATTTTTGTATTCGGAAGAGGCTGCAATCTTGTTGGCTGCAACTACTGAGATATTGTGTAACAAAAGGTCTTTGTAAATAGTTGCTATGCCGGGACTTGCTGTACAGTCAACAAATACACAATTGTAAATATTGAAATCAATCAAGGCATTTTTCAACGCTTCGGGAGTGGATGGTTTTCCTTCCGCTTTTAATATTTCGTTATAACGGGAAAGATCGACTCCGTCGCGATTGAGAATGTAGCTATCAACATCTGCAATACCGATCACTTTTACTTTAAGCGCGTTTTGATTCATCAACAGTTCTTTTTGAGTGTGCAGTTGCGAAAGTAAACTTCCACCCACGGTCCCTGTTCCGACTACAAAGAGATTTAACTCTTGGTATTCGGATAAGAAGAATGATTCGTGAATCGAATTTAATGCTTTACGGAGATTGTCCTGATTAACAACAAATGAGATATTGGTTTCGGATGATCCTTGCGCTAATGCTATAATATTGATATTGTTTCTTCCGAGCGTATTAAAAAGTTTGCCTGCAGTTCCGGTGGCTCGTTTCATATTGTCGCCAATAATAGCAACAGTTGCCAGATTCCTTTCTGCGGTAAGGGTATTAACCGTACCTTGAGCTATTTCTTTTGCAAATTCTTTTTTTAATGAAACCAGCGCTTTGTCGGCATCTCGGTCTTCGACTCCAAATGAGATGGAGCAGCCGGAAGAGGCTTGTGAGACAAAGCATGTGTCAATATTTTCTTTTGAGAGGGTATTGAAAATACGCCCGTTTGCATCTACAACTCCTTGCATTCCCATACCTTGCAAAGTAATTAAAGCAGTATTGCTGATCGAAGAAATTCCTTTGATTGTCTTTTCTTCGGGATTTTTTTCATTGGAAATAAGAGTTCCGAAGGCATCCGGATTTTCGATATTCTTGACACGAATTGAAATATTTTCCAAGAACGCGGGATAAATAGCCGGGGGATAAATCACCCGTGCTCCGAAATTGCAAAATTCCATTGCTTCGGTATAGCTCAATTGGTCGATAGGATATGCTTTGCTGATTACATTCGGATCGGCAGTCATGAAACCGTCTGCTACTCCGAATATTTCTATTTCTTTGGCATGAAGTACAGATGCGATTACTGCGGCTGTATAATCGGATCCTCCACGTCCTAGGTTGGTTACTTCTTCCGAGTCGCTTGCAGTTGCAATAAATCCGGGAACTACCGCCCGACCGGAAAAACCGGAAAATGTCTCTTTTATCAATCGGGAAGAGAGTTCCAAGTTTATATTTGTTTTTCCAAAGAAACGATTGGTTTTAATAAATTTACGAGAATCGTATAATTCGGCATCCATAAATTTACTGATAAACAACGAAGAGATTCGTTCTCCATAACTGACAATCACATTTTCTGTTTTTGGGGTCAAATCCTTAATCAGAAAAACGCCTTTCAGAATATTTTTCAATTCATCATGCAACTCTGCGACTTCTTTCAATGTGGATTCCTGCAATGAAGTCGGGATAATCACCTCAATAAGGTGGTTGTGTATATTTACTATTTCGTGATATTCACTCACATAAGAAGTGGAGCCTTGCGTAGCTAGCTTTGTCGTATTCAACAATCGGTCTGTTATTCCTTCCACTGCCGAAATTACAATAATCACGGGTTCATTGATGCTCTCTACGATTTTCTTTGCCTGTTGCAAATTTTTTATGGAACCTACGGATGCTCCACCAAATTTTAAGACTCTCATACGAATATTTTAGTTACAAGAATTAGTTACGGAGTTATAAGAATTTTGTTCAATTCAACGTCAAGACACAACTCTAAGATTTAGAGCAAAAACAGTGTCTCTGCATTAAAAAACATTGTCAAAGATAGTGAAAAGTTACAAGTTATGAATGCTGATAAAGGAGAAAGTTAACAAGTAATAGAAAGCATTAAAACGAGAAAAGAGGCAATCGGACAAACAAAAAAAGCGTGAAGAATATGGTTTCCTTCACGCTTTTGTATTTAGTCAAAATGAATTTTATTCGAATCTCGGTCCTGATTCAGCTTTTTTCTTGCTTGGTATGGTATAAGAAAGCATCAGTTCCTGTGAATTTCCTGACAATCTGGAAACTTCACCAAATGCCCAATCAAAGGTATAACCGATACGGAAACCACGGTATTCTACTCCTAAAGTAATTCCGACCGGATTTGTCTTAAACTTGTCATGAACATCGGGGTGGTAAGTCAAACCTCCCCAGATAAAACGGTCATAGAAAGCCATCACGTTCAATTCCATTACATCCACTTTTGCTTTGTGCATAAAGACAAATGCTGGTGCCAACTCAAATGATTCATTAATAGGAAACATGTAACGTGCATATCCGTAGAAGTGTCTTCCGGCTACTAATGAAGTGGATTCATCGTTGGTGAAATGGGTAACGGAAGCTCCTAATAATAAACGCGGCGTTGTCAATTCCAGCCCGAAATCGAAATCTGGCCTCAGTTTTGTTTCAGTTCCCGAAGGAATATCCGTACCAATTTCGGAAGGATCATCAAATGTGTATTTATCTATGTTGAAATAGCCGTATTGTACTCCGGCGGATAACCCCATAGAAAGGATCATTTCTTCATTTATATTCAATGTGTATGCGTAAGCGAGTTTTGCATTTGTCGTACTACGCGCTACCCCTATATTGTCGTAAGAAACAGATAACCCGAAACCTGAATTTAACTTATCCACAAAAGTTTGTGCGTTAAATACGCCTGATTTAGGAGCATCTTTAATTTCAATATATTGATAGTGACCTAATAGGAACAGATCGAGATCTGTTACGTTACCGGTTCCCGCAGGGTTCTTATTTATCCTGGAGAAAAACTGTTGGGACAAAAGTAAATCTTGCTGTGCATTTACTGCCAAGCCCATCATTATAAGGCTGATCAATGCTAATATCTTTTTCATTGCTACTTCCCCCTCAATTATTGATTAATAATTTTTACTTCTACACGACGGTTCTGTTCATGTTCCGCTGAACTCTTAGCATTCGGAATAGCCAATTCTCTCTTTCCATGCGGAGTTGTAACCATCTTATCTGCCGGAATTCCTCTTTCAATCAACATCTTCTTCACATAATCAGCACGTCTTTGTGATAATCCCATATTATATGCATCAGAACCTCTCACGTCCGTATGTCCGTTAACTTCAAATTTAGCATCCGGGAATTCCTTCATTGCATCAGCTAATTCATCCAACTGAACAGCGTATTCTTTTTTCAAGATTGATTTATCAAAGTCAAAATAGAACAATACCCAATGAAATTCTTTCGGTTCATCCAATATAGATTCGCTGATCAGCTCTGTCTCTTTTTCGAGTGCCGGCGGAAGCGGACGATAAATATCGGCTTCTCCTTTTCCTCCTGCTCTATTGGATATAAAATAAGGTATTGACTGGGCAAAGACCAAATTATATTCGGATGATCCGGTATTGATCTGCTCTAAATTTTCAGCAGGTCCCCATGTATCTCCTGATTTGTAGGATACGTATAGATCCAAATCACCTTTTCCTCCGGGACGGGAAGATGCAAAAAACAATGCTGTATCTCCCACTACGAATGCATAATCATCTCTGTATTCGGTATTTATTTCATCACCTGCACTTTGAGGAAATCCCCATGCCGATCCATCTTTATCTATATACCATAAATCCCTGTCACCTTTTCCGGCTTTGAAAGTTCCCGAAAAATAGACTCTTTCTCCGTTTTTGCTTAATGTAGGGTTATAGAATCCGGTAGCTGCACTTTCGGTATAAACCCAACGTGCGGCAGGTAGTGAAGATCCTTTCGAGCCATTCTTAATTGTTGCCACAACTCCCTGAATTTGCAATTTACGTATGTCTGTCCACTTTTCGCCGACATAGGTTGCTTCATACAGTTCATTGCCCTTATCACTTTTTTTCGAAAAATAGAGTTTCTTTCCTGCCTCGTCATAAGCAAAAGTTCCTTCAATTCCAAGCCCCATCAGTTCTGGGCAAACAGTAAGGTCGCCCAATTCCATATCTGCATCCGGATGAAACATATAAGCGGTATCATTCCTGAAGAAAGCGATCGATCCGTTTTTATAAGGAGACATAGGGTGTTCGACTGCAGAGGTATTTTTTTCCGAAGAGTCAAACTCGTATGCTCCAGCATCAAACCGGGCAGAATATGCATTATATGTCACAAGCGTTAATACTGCCAATAATATCTTTTTCATGCTATATCTTTGTTTTTGATTTAGTGCTATTTTTATGGATGGAGAGAAAAAACTCTCCATCCTGATATTTTGAATTATTAGAATTTTGCTACTTCAAGGGTTCCTTTCATCACTTTTCCGCTCTTCATAAAGACACGATAGAAATAAGTTCCCGGTTCAGCCAACTGTCCTCTATATCTACCATCCCAACCACTATCTCCTTCATAGATCAACTGTTGGTATCTGTTATAGATTTCTACTTTGTAGCCATCTCTACCATTCTTAGGCCCCATAAAGACATCGTTCTTGCCATTGCCATTGTATGGAGTAATGATATTTGGAACCGGCTCAATAACTTCAACTTCAACTAATGCATCAAGAGCACAGTTTCCAATTTGTGTAGATACGTAAAATACGACGAATCCTTCATCTTCCAATAGATAAGCAGGGATCTCATTGGATGTAGTCACAGGCAACCAACTGGTGTTCTGATCATTGCTCCAAGAGTATGAATCTACATATTGGTCAGGAGTAATAACAGCTGTCAGTTTCACATTTTCACCAACTTCAACTACTCTTGGTTCGGCTATCAATTCGAAAGCAGGTTTCAAAGTAACAGAAATGGTTATCTCCTCTTCATCTGACCATCCACACACATCGTTTTTAACTTTGACTTTGTATGTTTCTTCGCCAAGAACTTCTACCTTTCTGGTAATCTTATGATCGGTACCGAATACAATTTTTTCTTCAGTCATATCGTCCCACTTAATCCAAGTAGGATTCATATCTCCGGATACAATCTCAAGTTCCAATGTAACATCTATTTTACTGTCCATACAAATATTGGATAGACCGTCAGGAGTATCAAGTTTGAGTTTTGACGGTTCACGTATATCAAAAGGAAGTCGTGATTCCGGTTCATTGTTCATACAAATCTTATCTTCAACAAATACTCTTATAAATCCGGCACCCGGAGCTAAGTCTATTTGCATTTCAGGAAGATCAGTGGAACCATAATCGGTTACTGTTTCTCCATCTGTATTTAATAGTTCCCAATAATATACTTCATCACCCAAAGCATTAGCCGTATTTACTGTAAAGTTAACAGGTACGTCTCCGGTAGCACAAATCGAAAGTTCTGCCGGATTGGATAATAGATCCAAGCTTATCGGTCCGTTTGCTTTTACAACAACAGATCCTGAATTTGTATTGCCCGGACAACCGGCTACAACTACTGTAAACAGGTTATCTCCTGCTGTAAGAGTGGAAGGTTTTACTGTAAGGGTTGTGTTTGCAGCGCCTCTTGACAATTCGCTGCCGGAAGCATTATACCATGTATACTCAGTTGCTCCCGGAACTGTCGACATAAGGGCAAGAACAATATCGTCCCCACTTGTAAGACATACCGGATCTACCGATACGATTTCAGGCGCATCAACAGGACCTAAAAGAGTGTATGCTCTTGAGTCCGTTAATGGAGCGGAAGCACATATTGCATCTGTTACGGAAACCATAACGGAACCTTCAACCTGTATATTTGCAAGAAGATAAGTATCTCCTGTAACTGCAAGATCTTCTACTCCGTTTACAGACCAATTATAAGGAACTCCGGTTCTAGGATTTGTTATCACTGCCTTAAATTCGATATCTCCACCTTTACAGATTGTAGTGTCTGTTGTAGGCAATATCATTTCAATGCTCATCGGTTTTCCTGCTTCAAACGAAGTCTGGTTAATATTATCCCACGCCTCTCCGGTAGTGTTATGGCAAATACCATCTCTTGCTTCTACTTTATACCGGTATTGACCATTTTCAGATATAGACACTTTCTTAATATTGGCATCAGTTCCTATTGTCGGATTTCCCGGTAACTCAACATAATCAGACGTAACTGCATCATAGATATACCAGTAGTAGTCCGTAGGTTCACCTTCCGAAGAATTAACTGTTGTAGCTGTTAAAGTCACCTCTTTGGATGCTTCGTCCAGACACAGCCCGTTAGAAGGAACATCGGAAGTCAAATCTAAATCAAACATTTTATAAATCCTGAACGGAATCTCAATTATATCGGTACAATGGCAACTGGCCATTACTGATAATGTACCTTTATATATACCCATATCTACGATAGACTTCATGTTCAATACATTTGTCCCATTGGCAGGAGTAACTTCAACTCCATTTACTTTCCATATCCACGGTTCGTATGCTTCCTTAGGGTCATCAATCAGAGAGATACGGATTATTGCAGTTTCATCGCTGCTACAAATCCGAAGCGAATCTGATGCAGGATTAAACGCCGGATGTCCATCAATTGTAAAGCCTAGTCCGGCATTCAATTTCTTATCAATTGTAATCTGCGCTCCGGCATCTCCATCATAAAGACATATTGCCGTTTCGAAAGCAAGGATATATTCACGGCTTTCGCTGACATCTTCTGCTGTAAGATTTCTCATAAAATCTTCAAAGCCAGAATACAGGGCTGTTGAATCGCGTCCTGTAATTATAGGAGTTTTCGACAGATCATTTTTTCTATATAAATTCCATTCAAAAGAACCTTCAGGAAGAGGGAATTCTTCGGATAACGAAACAACTTGTCCGGGACAAATAACCGTATCTAAGCTACCCGGTTCAAAGAAGTTAAAATCCACATTGAACGAATCACTTACTGCATAGAAAGCTTCACATGAAGGAGGCGGCATTGTTCCGTCTTTAATTTTATTGATAGTAGCTTCATCAGGAGATACAATTAAACGAACTTTTGTATTTCCTCTAAAAAGTTCTCTTGTCAATCTCATATTGAGCGTATCTACTTTTACTATAGTTTCTCCACTGATATCATCGGCAAGGTCTAGCCATACTCCAGGTGAAGTTGCTCTTGTGTATTGGAATAAGAAGTGCGGATCAGGAATATATTCTTTTATCGCATCATTTACAGCTTTCAATACAACTACGGTATCTGCTCCCGTACAAGAATTTACTTCGATATCTCCGGTAGACGTTGTCAAGTCGATTCTCGGATAACATACAGTTACAGAAATATCGTCTAACAAAATATCATTACCCCAATTGGTTCCCCCAGGACTATTGTTTGTCAACTCCAAGATATAGTCTTCCTCTTCTTCTGTTGCATCAAACTTAAATGAGAGGTTAGCCCACATATTAGGGTCTCCGGCACTGCGTTTCAACACGTCACCTGAAGATATTGAGTAAATGAGTTTCGTATGGCTTTGATTCCAGATATCCAAACGTACATTTACCGGAGTATCTCCTTTAACAGTAGCATTACTGATATATGCCGAGAATAAAACTTTTACACCTTTACATCCCTGAACATTGATATCTCTTTTATATACGATTGTGCTCGGAGCATCAGTACAGTTTATGAATAGCATACCTCCATTTGTATTGCCAGAGTGATCCGGACCATCCCAAAAGTCATTATTTCCACAACCTCCACTGGCAGGATTTGCCACAATGGCATAATATCCGTCTTCTATACGATATGCTTTTCCTCCCGGTTTAGAAGGACACCAGTCATATTTATTCGGATCGTATATTGCATATCTATGGCTTCTTACAAAACCATCCGGATCGCTTGTATTGGAAGAAGATGCTTTAGGATCCGGAGCCCAATAATACTCTACCGAAGCTCCATTCACATTTCCGGCATAAGTAACTCCGTTTTTTACATAGGTAGTAGCGTTCTCGAAGTATCCGAAATCTTCCAAGAAAAGAACTTCGGCTTCTCCTACCTGACTGTTACATTCATATTTAACACGTACAAGGTATGCTGCAGAATAACGCTCTATACAGCCTCCTGCATCAACAGCTTTGATTCTGTATTCGGCTCCGATAGTAGGAATTATTTTATAAGCAATATTGGTTCCGTCTGCTGTTGGCACTAATGTAGTGTCTTTCCACACAGAACCGACTTCCAAGCTTCTAAATTGAAGAGTATAACTTATTCCGGCTATTTCAGGAGCAGTAATTGTAACTTCTTTCCCCTGGGTTATTTCATGTTCATAATAATTCAATTCGAAACCGGCCGGTCCGGTAATTGCAGTACCTGCCAAAACAGGATTCGCTGCAAACGTAATTATTATTGTGTTTGATTGTATCGGGTCATCAACACCATTGGATGCTACCGCATAATATTCGGTATTATTGTCTGCCGGAATTTCATTTTCCAATGCATCGGTTATTGCGGTAGGGTTTTCCGCAGGATCTATTGCTACTCCGTCTCTATACCATTGATAAGTATACGGCCCGTTATCGTCAGGACAAACGGATGCAGTAAGCATAGGAATAGGATCGCATTTCGGAATAGAAATACTTCCCGCAGCCCTGATCTTAGCTCTAGGATCTGTCGGAGGAACCGGTTCTGTAGCTGATATTACATACGGACTTACATTTGTATCCAGATAGTATACAAAAGATTTTGCACCACCGGTGTTTCTATATGCGGGACTACCATCTTCTCCTGCTTCAAACATAAGGCTCACTCCGCTAAGAGAGATATTAGAGATCGCTTTCCCGTTTTCCATAATAGCGAAATGGGCATCATTTTGTAAATTGAGCTCCATTTTGTAAATGGCATAACAAGCATCAACCGCGCATATATTAAAGTTGCTTACGCCATACCAACCATCGAGGGTAAAGACTCCGTCACATGCTTCATAGAAGAGTATTCTCTCTTCGTTTGAACTTTGTCCGTTTATAACAACTGTATATTTATTACCATTTTTTCCAGGTATGATATCCCATTCCGGCACTGTTGTCTCGTCAATTTTAACTCCATTTTCATACCATTCATATGTATAATCACCAGAAGGGCATACAGTGGCAGTAAAATGAACCTGATCGCCGGATGAAATTGTAGTCTGATTGGCAAGAAGGTCTACTTTAAAATATCCACCCAAAGCTGGCTGTGTGGTAGATACTGTATATTGGCCGTCTCTGGTGTTCAAGTAGAATACTAAATCTTGTATTCCATTGTTATTATTAGCTATATACACAATTCCGTCATTGTCGAATCTTGCACCATTAGGTAAATTTCCGGTAAAAGAAGGTGTACCCGTGGCCACTAAATCTGTTATCTTGAAAAAAGAATAATGCATATTCGATACCTGAACTTTTATCTCATAGATCGTATAACATTCATCAATCGCACAAGCAGTTCCATAACTATCTTGTGTATTGGTTATTGCAATACGTCCGGCGCAGGCATCCCAATAAAGGATTCTTACATCATTTGAAGTAAGGATTCCGTCGACTACAACTGAATATGTATCTCCGTTTCTTGTTGGATTAACATTAAAATTTGGTTGGTCGGTCTCTCCTATTTTAACTCCATTCTCATACCATTCGTAAGTATGAATTCCGGCAGCAGGACAAAGATCAGCTGTAAGAACCACCAATTCACCTGCCGAACCAATTGTTGTATGGTCTGCATTAAGTTCCAATTTGGAATAACCTGTTAAAACCGGTTCAGTAGTCGTTACCTGATAAGGAGTAGTACGGGTATTAAGATAAAATGTAAAATTACCAACTGTACTTCCACCATAAGTAAATGCAGGATTGGAGAATCCAACCCCGGCTGGCAGGGAAATCAATTGCAAGTCACTGCCTGTAAGGCTACCTGTATGAGTAGAACTATATTCTTGCAACTCAAATGTATCATAATAAGCATTAAGACCTGTTACATTTACTTCGTAAACAGTTTTACATTCGTCAATAGCACAAATGGTTCCGCTCTTTGTTAAGACAAACGGATGTCCGAAGCAAACATATGCCGAAACTGTACCACTTACACTTACTGATTGCGGACTTACAATACCTGCCGTGCTATTTTCAATTTCAATTTCACCATTGTAACTGCCTGCATTTGCAGATTTCAACCTCACCCATACTGTACCTCCGGCTGAGGAGAGTGTGGCAGAAGAGGCAAATCCGGTTGATGCTCCAGCAGTTGAAACTTCAAAATATTGAGGTGCAGTAATATTTATATCTCCGGTAAGACAAACTCCGGATACAACAAACGATTGGGCTACAGAAAAGCCTTCATCTTGTCTGTAATCAAGGTTTGTAATAGTTTGCGGCGTCACGCTCATATTTATATTTGTACTGACATCAGCCATAACATTTACATAGGACGAACTTGTCGCATCCAGAGTCGAGCATTCTATAGATCCGTTAGTAGTACCAACTGCATTACCGGAAGCTAAACGTACATATACAACTTGATTGACTTTGCCTCCTACCGCAGTGATTGATAATGAATTTTGGAATATTACATTATCTAAAGAGTATTCATACCCTTCGAGCGGTTGTACTTCTACATCAGCAGTTAAATTGCCACCTGAAACGGTAAATGCCTGTGATGCGGAAGCTTGAGACGGACATGTCTCAAAAAGCCCAAGCGACACAGGAGTAACATTTACAAAAGGAGGAAATGGATCGGAAGAATAATATACTGTTCCGTCTCTGAACTCAAGGTAAACCGTAAAAGAGGTCGCTCCTGCCTGATAGTCACAAAACTCACCCGGAACATTAAGTGATAATTCACCGTTTCCACCGGTTACGGTAGTTAATGTCTTTCCATTACTGGTTTCAAACTGGGCAGCTCCCAATTGTACCAGAGGATAAGCTACCCCATCTACCAAAACGGATAGACTTGCTCCTTGGCATTGATACTGGGGCAGGTCTATCTGAGCAGCCCCACCATCAAGCAGAACAGCAGGAGTAACACTTCCTACCCATGAACCCGGCTTAACTTCTAAAGAAATTGTATTTTGTGCGTTCAGACTTCCCACAAAAAACAACATACACAAGAGCCATCCAATCTTCCACCGGAAGAAATTTAATGCACCCTTTTTCTTTAGCGCGTCCGTATATAATACCATATTTGCTTTCATAAACTTTTATGTTTAAGTAATTGATAGAAATTTAGTGTAATTTAGTTGTAATGATTATATTTTAATTAATAGTGTACAATTAGAGACAACATATTAAAATTTCGCTTGTACTTAAATTATATCCGTACAAAAAAACGATAAAAACAAATCAATTTTTTTAAAGAAAGGAAACCTCATCAGCCTTCTCTTTTCCGAAAATAAAGGAAAAGAGTCTATGTTCATTGTGATCCTCATTCTAAATGTAGTTTGTTCTTTTTGTGAAAACTTATTTATTATTTACAGTCTATTAAAAAAAGCATTTTATCTTTTCTCTTATAAAGATTTTAACCCTTTTATCATAAAAACACATAACCCCACAAATTAACTTTCAAAAGTAATAAATAAATATAAGAAAAACAAGGAAAATAAGTTATATTTTGATCAGAGAAGTTCATCTAAACAAATGAATAAGCAATAAGATAAATCATAATATGATTTAGAAAAACAAAATATCCATAATAATAAAGAAAACTATGAAAAGTAAAGATCTGTGAAATTTATCTAAACGTAAATAATACCAGTTTATGTTTTTTTATTATTCAATAGTCTGGTGTACGATTAACTAAATCGTTCAGTAAGGGGTGGGCATAAAAAGACTTTTTATACGCTTTTAGGTATTTCTATCCTTTTAATAGAAGGAGAAAGCATTCGCATTAGATCTTCTATCAGACACTAAAAATTCGCATATAACAAAAAAGGGTTAAATCAGTATCAATCGAAATCAAGTCAAAAGATTTGCAGATATTTATTCCAATTTTTGTAAAATCTTCTCAATCTCGGCATCGGCCTTGAAAAGTTTTTCTTTGCATAACTCAATTAAATCCGCTGCTTGTTTAACCTTAACCTGCAAGTCATCTATATCCAATTCATTATTTTCAAGCTCGTTCAGGATTACTTCCAATTCTGCAATCGCTTGTTTGTAAGTTATATTTTTCTTTGCCATAATTATAATGTTACAAGACTTGAATTATTTCTTACTTAATAATCTCCAATCACACTTTGTTTTTTTCCATCCGGAAGGATTGTTGTAATAACATCTCCTGACTTCAATTGCTCAATGCTGCGTATTACTTTTCCATCTTTTACCGTCAACGAATATCCTTTGTTCAGTACATTCTGGGGAGAGACAAGGAATAGTGTTTTTTCATTCAGTTTTATCCGATGCTGTTCCTCTGACAATAAGTTCCGGATCAACTGCCTTGCTTTCTGCCCTTTCTCTTTAACTGTCTGTTTTTCCTCTTGTAAAACAAACTTTGATTTTTGCTTTATCTCTCCTATTACCTGATTCAAATAATATTTTTCCTTTTGCAAAGTCAAATTCAGTTTTTTGGAAAAAAGCAACACCATATTCTCAAGATATCTTTTTTCTTCTGCCATGTATCCGGATGCATTGTCTAATATTTTATTTTGCAGAAAAAGCAACCGTGCTTCAGAATCGGCAACTCTCTCAATCAAAAAAGCAGCGACAGCAGTCGGAGTCTTGCAACGGGTATGAGCCACCATATCGACAATGGATTCATCCCTGTCATGTCCTATCCCCGTAATAACAGGCAATGGAAACTGAGCACAATGGGCAGCCAGATCATATTCATCGAATGCAAGCATATCAGTCGTCGCCCCTCCCCCACGTATAATTACTACCGCATCAAAAAAATCGACATGGGTATATACCATATCCAATGCTTCGATAATGGAAAAGGCAGCTCCGTCGCCCTGCATGAGAGCAGGAAAAAGTTTAAAGTAAAATTTGTACCCTTCTTTGTTTGATTGCAGCTGATCCTGAAAGTCGCCATAACCGGCGGCAGTAGGCGATGAAATAACCGCAATACGGTTTACAAGCCCGGGAAATTCGAGCGACCTGTTCATATCCCATACGCCATCTTCTTTGAGCTTGTGAATCGTCTCCTGACGCTTTCGTGCCAAGTCTCCAAGCGTGAATGTGGGATCTATATCCCGAATCACACAGCTAAATCCATATATTTCATGAAAATTAACGGTTACCTCGACCAATACCTTTAAGCCTACATTCAGGGATTCTCCCGTCTCTTCCTTGAAATAGGGCTTTAACATCCTGTAAGTATCTGCCCATATAGATGCTTTTGTTTTGGCAACAATTAATTTTCCGGAAGAGTCCTTTTCTATCAATTCCAAATAACAATGCCCATTGGCATTTTCCCTGATCTCGCTTATTTCGGCACGAATCCAATAACCCCGGTCAAAGGTCTGGTACAAATTTTGCCGTACTGCAAGTAAAAGGTCTTTTAATGAGATGGACTGCATGATGAGGGGAAAGTTGAAAGGTAAAAATTGAAAGGTGAAAGTTAGGAGTGCGGTTTTTTGTTGCCGGAAATTATGCCGCCCCCGAGAACTCGGTCATTGTCGTAAAAGACAGCGGATTGTCCGGGAGTAACAGCACTCACAGGTGTTTTAAAATGAACGCGCAAATAGTGCTCGTCGACTATTTCGATAGTCGAGATTTCGGCTTTTGAACGATAACGGATACGGGTGGTTACTTCTTTGTTATTTTCAAAATCGGCAGGGTTAACCAGCGAATAATTCTCCACTAACATATCGCCGGTTTCCAACATTTCCTTTTCACCAAGCATAATGGTATTTTTTCGCGGATTGATTTTAAGCACATAGGCGGGATATCCTAAGGCTATCTCCAATCCTTTCCGTTGTCCTATCGTATAGAACGGAAAGCCTTTATGCATTCCAAGTTTTTTCCCTTGCTTATCGACAAAGTAGCCTTCGCCGGGATTCTCGGTTATGGAAGGAATATTTTCTTTGAGAAAATCACGGTAATCTTTTTCCACGAAACAGATCTCCATACTCTCACTTTTTTCTGCCAATTTATCAAATCCGTTTTCTATCGCTTCCTTCTTTGTTTCCTCTTTAGTCATACCTCCGAGAGGCATCATAGCACGGCTTAAGATATCCTGCGAAACACTCCACAAAAAGTAAGATTGATCCTTTTTATCGTCATCTCCTTTTTTTATATAGAAAAAGTCATCTTTTTGTTCCAACCGGGCATAATGGCCCGTCGCGATATAGTGGCAGTTCTGCTTATCGGCAAGTTCTAACAGCAGTTTCCATTTTATGTGCTTATTACACTCTACGCATGGGTTTGGGGTTCTTCCCGACAAATATTCTCCCGTAAAATAATCTATCACCTTTTTTTTAAATTCCTCGCGCACGTCTAAAGCATGATGAGGGAAACCGAGTTTTTGAGCCAGATTTCTTGCCTCATGAATATAATCGGGTTCTTCATCCTGAAATTTTACAAAACTTTTCGGAGTATCCCACATACGCATTGTGACTCCTTCTATCTGGTAGCCTTGCTTTAATAAAAGCATGCAGACGGTTGAGCTATCTACTCCCCCGCTCATTGCTACCAACACACGTTTTTTTCTATTTTCCACAGAATGATATAATAAATTTAGAATGTAGAATTATGGTATTCAATATGAATCTTCATCCATCCATTGAGCGGGATCCTGAAATTTTCCTTTACTTTTTTCCCGTTCATCAAATGTCTTCTCGTGCTCTTTCTTCAACTCCTTATCATTCAGCAACACTCCGTTTTTATATTTAAGCGTTTCGACTATTTTACCGTTTTCATTATAAAAATTCCAATCTCCATCTCTTTTTCCGGCTGCATAAAGACCTTCGGCTACCGGTTTTTCATTTCCTTCAAACAGTTTATAGGCTCCATCTTCCAAATTGTTCTTAAAAGAGACTTCGGAATAGAGTTTTCCATCTTCCATAAAATATTTGCGTATTCCGGCTATCTTATCTTCTTTATATGGAATCTCTTCTATGACTACCCCATTTTTTGAGTAAACATTGGAAATACCATCCTTCTTTCCGTCCTTGTAATTTTCAGTCAATACAAGCCTCTTTTCCGAGTAGTATTTCCACTGGCCATCCTTTTTCTTTCCTTTATATTTTCCTTCCGCAGCAAGGGTTTGTCCATCAGCTTCATACATTTTCACTTCCGAAACATCTCCGGAAAGGTAATTCTGTTCTATCTTCAATTTACCCGATTCATAATAATACTTGAATAGACCTATCGGCTTATCATCTTTAAAAGAACCTTCATACATCAACCCTCCACCGGGGTATATTTTTGTCCAAATCCCTTGCTTCTTTCCTTTATTGTCGGTCTTATTCTGGGCAAAAAGAGTAAGATTCGATAATAGCAATGCTGAAATGAATATTAAAACTACTTTTTTCATCTTTAAAAATCCGTTTTGATTAAAAAATATCTCGGAATACAAAAATACAAGAAATGCAAACAAGATACAAAGAAATGCGCTAATCTATTTTCTCAACAAGTTTATGATTGTTTTAGCTTCTGTTTAGATTTGATGTTCGTTGTGATCAAATAAATGAATTACAAGAAAATAGACAAGTAAACGTTGAATTTCCTGATTCCTGACTCTTGATTCTTGGCTCCTGATCCCTAAAAATCAACCAACTACGAAAAGTATTTCTTTTTTTACAAAAAAATTATCCGCTATTTTCAATTATTTCTCATTTTTTTTATTTTTCTTTGCAAAAAATATTCAGATATGATACAACAAATCAGAAATAATTGGTGGTGGTGCGGTTCAACTCAATAAGGTGGATTGCCGACGCTCGTTTTTTTTATTTCTGACTAAAAAATACAAAACCGCAGGTATCCGCCTGCGGTTTTTTTGTATAAACAATTATTAATCAACTATAATAAATTCAAGAAGAAATTATGGACAAGACAAAAAAATTCCTACTTCAGGAAAAAGAGATTCCGACAGCATGGTATAACGTGGTAGCCGACATGAAAACCAAACCGCTACCCCCGCTTCATCCGGGAACAAAGAAACCATTGACAGTGGAAGATTTATCTCCTATTTTTGCCACCGAACTGGCTAAACAAGAACTCAATGATTCCGACAGATGGATTGAAATTCCGGAAGAAGTGCGCGAATTATACAAAAACTACCGTCCTACGCCATTAGTCCGTGCTTACGGATTGGAAAAGGCGCTGGATACTCCGGCTCATATCTATTTTAAAAACGAGAGTGTAAGCCCGATAGGATCACATAAACTAAATTCGGCTCTTGCCCAGGCGTATTACTGTAAAAAAGAGGGTATAACCAATATTACAACGGAAACCGGTGCCGGACAATGGGGAGCGGCCCTATCCTATGCCGCAAAAGCATTTGGATTGGAACTGGCTGTATATATGGTAAAAATCAGCTACCACCAAAAACCCTACCGCCGCTCTATCATGCAGACATTCGGAGCACAGGTGATTGCGTCTCCAAGCATGAGCACAAAAGCCGGACGAAAAATAATTACCGAACATCCGAATTACCAGGGAAGTCTCGGAACGGCAATATCCGAAGCTATCGAGCTTGCACTGCAAACGCCAAATTGCAGATATACATTGGGAAGTGTGCTAAACCACGTTTCTTTACACCAGACTATTATCGGATTGGAAGCTGAGAAACAAATGGAAATGGCGGGTGAATATCCTGATATTGTTGTCGGTTGCTTCGGTGGAGGCTCCAACTTCTCAGGAATCTCGTTTCCATTCCTGCGCCATAAATTAACAGAAGGAAAAGATATTCGCCTGATTGCAGCAGAACCGGCTTCTTGTCCCAAACTAACACGAGGAGTTTTCCAATATGATTTCGGCGACGAGGCTGGTTACACTCCTCTTTTACCGATGTTCACTTTAGGTCATGACTTTGCTCCGGCTCATATCCACGCAGGGGGATTGCGCTATCACGGTGCGGGAACCATCGTCAGCCAGTTAATGAAGGACAACTTGATGGAGGCTGTAGATATCAAACAATTGGAAACTTTCGAAGCTGCCACTCTTTTTGCACGAACCGAAGGTATTATTCCGGCTCCAGAATCTTCGCACGCTATCGCTGCCGCCATAAACGAAGCATTAAAGGCAAAAGAAGAGGGAAAACAGAAGACTATATTATTCAATCTGTCCGGACACGGATTGATCGATATGACTGCATACGATCAGTATATTGCAGGGGATTTGACCAATTACGAACTTCCTGATGAAGAGATTGCTCAAAACATAGCAAAATTGGAGAAATTGATTTAAATAAAACACGGATTATACGGGTTTAATATTTGAACCTGTATAATCCTCGTTCTGTTTTCCTTTTTCTTTTTACCCTCTTATAAAGAGAGAACAAAAGTCTATTCTTCTTTGTTAAAAGTATTATTCGATTACTAACTTAAAACATAAGAATATGACAGAACAAGCTGTGAAAATCCTGAAACTGGATGTTCCAAAACTGGTAAAACTTTTGAATGTCGCATTAGCTGAAGAGTGGTTGGCTTATTATCAATACTGGATAGGCGCACGCCTGATAGAAGGCCCGATGCGCAGCGAAGTAGAAGCTGAATTTCTAAAACATGCCAATGAGGAATTAGGGCATGCGGTATTGCTTGCCGACCGGATTATCCAACTGGAGGAGACTCCTCTTATTGACCCGAAAGAATGGTTTACGCACGCGCAATGCAAATATGCAGCGCCTACGGATACCTATATCGGGGCTGTCCTGCAACAAAATCTGGATGCTGAAAGATGCGCAATCAACCGGTATCAGGAAATTGCAGAAATGACAGATGGTATTGACTTTGCTACACATGAAATCGCTGTTTCAATATTGAAAGACGAATTGGAGCACGAAAAAGATATACATGATTATCTGACAGATTTAAAGATTATGAAGGATAAATTCATTGAGTCTTGTGAAAGGAAATAGTTAACAGAATAGAAAATAAAAAAGAAAAGACTTTCTAAGTTTTTA
>JAVBMA010000011.1:0-10563 GCA_031553005.1 Paludibacteraceae bacterium
CAGAGCCCAATTTGCGAAGGCAACAGCAGCCGTTTGGACGCCAGCAATTACGATGCAACGAGCTACATTTGGAGATCCGTGTCATATTCCGGAGAGAAGAGCGGCGTAGAACAGATAGAACGCCCAACCCTCACCACTGAATACTATGTTGAGATGAGCCGGGGAACTTGCAGCCATACCGATTCAATAACCGTAGAAGTAAACACGAAACCACGCATTTCTTATATAGACTCAATAGACATTCGCGCAAGAGAAATTGTTATGTTGCCGGATTATGGAACACACCCATTTACTTATGGCGTAGATAATGAGCCGGTAGATAATAATGCGATAAAAGAAAATCTGGTTTTCGGAAAGCACTCCTTTTACGTAATTGACGCCCTGGGCTGCCATTCCGATGCATTGGATTATTTCTTGGAAGCAATCAAGATCTTCCCACCACATTTCTTCTCTCCGAATGGAGATGGGGATAATGACACATGGGATATTACCAATATTGAAGTTTACCCGAATGCAGTAGTAACAATTTATGACAGATTTGGAAAAAAACTGGCAGAATACAAAGGCTCTGCGGAATCAGGTTGGGATGGAACATATCTTGGTCGTGAAATGCCAACTACGGATTATTGGTATGTGATTGAAATAAAAGAGATAAACAAAGAATATACCGGACACTTTACTTTGCTGAGAAGATAAGCTATTACCGAATCGTAAAGTGAATTTTAAAGGCGCAGATTAAAATGGATAAATAAAATTATCTGTTTAATCTGCGCTTTTGTTTAAGATAGGGTTACAGTTTTACTTGTCAAGCATTTTGAATGTATTTAAAAAGCGATTTTACGGATAAGCATTTGATATTTTCTTCAAAGTATATCAAAAAATATCAACTTGAATTAATTAAATAATATTGGCTTGGACTTTTTCTCTTCTATTGTTTAGAATTGTCTATTTTTGTGAATCAGCATCAACGAAGATGATTGATGTTTTTGTTTTATTAAAATCAAGCATTATGTCTGAAAATGCAAATATATTTTCAGTGGTGGATCAGTTATCCAGGTATGATACATTTGAGCAAATATATCATCGCCATCAGCAAGGAGAACCATTTCCCTCATCCGATGCTTTGCATCAAATGATAAATATCACCCGTTCTGTTTTATTTCCCGGATATTTTGGGCATTCGTCAATTGATATGGATACGATTCATTATCATATCGGAGTTAATTTGGAAAAGTTGGCGGAGATTCTGTGTGAGCAGATTCTTTCCGGAATATGCTTCGGAGATTGCGGAAAAGATGCAGACCTGCAAGAGAAGCGGAAAAAATCCCAGGAGATAACCGATCATTTTATATCCCGCCTGCCGCAAATGAGAAAGATCCTTATTACGGATATTGAAGCTGCTTATTATGGAGATCCCGCAGCCAAGAGTTTTGCCGAAATAATCCTCTGCTATCCGGCTATCCGGGCTATTTCCAATTACCGCATTGCCCATGAATTATTAACTCTTGGAGTTCCGTTGATTCCGAGAATGATAAGCGAAATGGCGCATTCGGAAACAGGTATTGATATTCATCCGGGAGCAACAATCGGTGGTTATTTTACAATCGACCACGGTACCGGCGTCGTGATAGGCGAAACTACCATTATCGGAAATCATGTGAAGATTTATCAGGGAGTTACTTTAGGTGCTAAGAGTTTTGAATTGGATGAATTTGGTAATCCGGTTAAAAATGTCCTCCGGCATCCGATTATAGAAGACAATGTAATTATATATTCCAATGCAACCATCCTTGGGCGTATAACTATCGGAGAAGGTGCTGTAATCGGAGGAAATATCTGGGTTACTACCGATATTGACAAGGGAGCAAAAGTAGTTCAACGATAATCAGGATAAATTTTTGACAGGAATGGGATTGATATATTTGGATGAGACGGATTCCACAAACAATTATATGCAGCAGCTTCTCCTTTCCAAAGAAAAGGAAGTGGAAGAGGGAACACTTGTTTGGACGGGATTTCAAACGGCAGGAAGGGGGCAGAGCCAAAATAAATGGGAATCTGAAAAAGATGCGAATTTGTTATTCAGTATGTTATTATATCCCGATTTTATTCCGGTAACCGAGCAATTTCTTCTATCTCAAATAACTGCATTGGGAGTCGTGGATTTTCTCTCTTCTTTTTGTGAATTGAATGAACTATCGATTAAATGGCCTAATGATATCTATTGGAAAGATAAAAAAATATGTGGTATGCTGATTGAAAACCTGCTTCTGGGTCGTTCTATTTCGCATGCTATTTTGGGAGTAGGCATAAATATGAATCAGGCTGTCTTCAGGGGAGATGCTCCTAATCCCATATCTGTCAGACGAATTAATGGGAAAAATTATGATCTGAAAGCCGCTGCCAATTCTATCAGAAATGCTATTCTAAACCGGTATATGCAACTTTTACGCGATGAAAAGGAACAAATCCGAAAGGATTATTTTAGTGCCTTGTACAGAAAAGAAGGATATTTCCTTTATAAAGATAAAGGAGGCGAATTTTCAGCCCGTATCAAAGAAATCCGTGATACCGGATTACTTGTTTTAGAGACAAGAACAGGAGAAGAACGTACTTATGCATTCAAAGAAGTTTCTTTTGTGAATGCAGAAAGTAGGTGGATATAAATGATTGATTTGTAATGAATTAAATCTGAAGGATTTACATATTTATAGCAGGGATTTGAATGTTTTCTATATTCGGCTCCGAAGCAGTCGTAGAAATGGGTTTAATTTTTCTATAAACATATAATGCCTTCAGCATTGATAAGGAATTTTTTATATCGAACTCGCGTAATTTAAAAATCCGGTAGCGAATATTTCTTTTTGTGATCCATAATACGATTGATATAGTTGATTTCCAGAAAAGTTGTTCCTTCCCCTATATCCATACTGCCTCCCACATAAGCAATTTTATCGTCATTATACAGATAACCGTTTTTTAGCAACATTTTCAATGCTGAAAGAAAGTAATGGCGGGCATCTTTCCCCATTTCCTGATATATGGGAATTATCCCATAAGAAAGTGCCAGTTGCCGGATTAGATTTTCCTTATAACATATCGCCAGTACCGGACAGCTTCCTCTGTATGCTGCCAGATGTCTGGCTGTATTTCCGGTAAAGCTGTCGGTAACTATTGCCTTTGTATCCAGGTATTCCATCGATTCCACCGCTTGTTTGGCGAGAAAAGAGGTAATATCATCTTTATCGTGGCTACGTGGAATTTTGATATCGTTGTCTTTCTGTTTGTTTTTTTCTGCCTCTTCGGCAATCTTCGACATAGTACGGACAGCTTCTACCGGGTATTTCCCGTAAGCGGTTTCCCCGCTTAACATAATGGCATCCGTACGGTAAAAAATAGCATTGGCTACATCGGTGATTTCAGCACGTGTTGGCCTTGGATTGTTAATCATTGATTCCAACATTTGGGTAGCCACGATAACCGGTTTTTTAGCGATTACGCTTTTACGGATTAAAATACGCTGTACGCCCGGTATTTTTTCCTGAGGAATCTCAATTCCAAGGTCTCCCCGCGCAACCATCAACCCATACGCATATTTCAAAATCTCATCCGCATTGTCGATACCATCCTGATTTTCTATCTTGGCAATTACCTTAATGTCGCTTTTATTATCATCCAGTATTTTTTGCACATCCATGACATCCTGTTTGTTTCTTACGAAAGAATGTGCGATGAAATCGACTTTATTCTCAATAGCATAGAGGATATTGTTTTTATCCCGCTCTGTCAGCGATGGCAAATTGAGGCGGATGCCGGGCATATTCACATTTTTTCGGCTTCCGAGGATACCGTCGTTTAGCGCTTTACAAACAAGGTAATCATTGGTTTTGGAAATAACGCTAAGCTCTATTTCTCCATCTTCAAACAATATATGAGTGCCTATATTTATATCCTGGACAAGTTTTTTGTAGGTCAGAGCAATCATCTCTTTTGTACTTTCCAGATCGGGGTTTCCGGTCACTTTCAGTTCATCCCCGGTTTTTATTACAATGGGTTCTCTGGCAACGGTAGTTCTTACTTCCGGCCCTTTTGTATCGATTAATATGCCTATCTGATTGGAAACGGCGCGTACATTGGCTATAATTTTATTGAATCCGTCCGTATCCATGTGGGCGGAGTTGAGCCGGACAATGTTCATCCCTTCGTTAAATAGAGCCCGGATAAAATCAACATCGCAACGCTGGTCGGAAATGGTTGCGATAATTTTTGTCTGTTTAGTCATAGTCAGGTATGATTACATGTTATTAGTCAGGTGCAAACGAATATAATAAATTTGTATTTTCCTGTTTAATAAGGGAAATTATTTATAACCGGAAAATTATACCGGTAGAAACCGGATGTTTTTCATCAATTATTAAAACAGTTTCTTACAGTTTTTGTTCTTCCTGTTTTTGTTTTATCTGGATTAGAGCTTCGATACCCAAACGGTAAGAATCCATACCGAAACCTAAGATCGTCCCCTTACATACAGGCGAAAGAAAAGAGTGATGCCTGAACTGTTCCCGTTTATGCGTATTGGATATATGTACTTCAATCACCGGACATTTCACTGCCGAAATAGCATCGGCAATTGCGATGGAAGTATGAGTGTATGCACCTGCATTTAATACGATTCCATCGGAGATAAATCCGGTTTCCTGGATAATGTCGATCAATTCTCCTTCAATGTTGGATTGATAGTAAGAAATATTGATTTCGGGATATTTTTTTTCTAAAATCTCCAAGTAATCTTCAAATGATTGATTGCCATAAATTGAAGGTTCCCTTTTTCCAAGCAGGTTCAAATTCGGGCCATTGATAATAATAATATTCATACGCGAAGAAGTTGAAAGTTGATAATTGAAAGTTGAAAGTTAAAAATGGCTTTTGTTGAGTTATGATGTTGTACGGGAATATTTCCTGTTCGGTTAAGAATTGGAAAATCCTGTTGTATTAACACCATTTGATGAGCAAAATTAATTATTTTTGTTGAATACCCTAATCTTCGTACAGATATATGCATTTGTACGCCTGTTTCGGTCATAATTTTCAAATTACAATTCCGGCAAATGAATATAGAGCCCTATTTGAAAGATCCTGTAGTTAGAAGTTATCAAGTATATCTGAAACTGGAACGTTCGCTTTCGGGCAATACGGTGGATGCTTATTTGGAGGATCTTTCCAAACTTCTTGATTATTTGGAAGGGATAAAGGTCGGATATCAAAAGGTATCTTTGGAACACTTGCAGGATTTTCTGATGGAGTTGTATAAATTGGGAATTGCAGCCCGCTCCCAAGCCCGGATCATTTCCGGAGTAAAATCTTTTTATAAGTTTCTTTTGCTGGAAGAGATATTAAAAGAAGATCCGACTGAGTTGCTGGAGACTCCGAAAATAGGACATAAGTTGCCTGAAGTTCTTTCTTTAGACGAAGTAAATGCAATTATCTCTTCTATTGATTTGAGTACCCCGCAAGGGCATCGCAACAGAGCCATGTTAGAAGTCTTGTATAGCTGTGGCTTGCGCGTATCGGAACTGGTTAACCTCCTGATTTCGAACCTTTATTTGAAAGATCAGTTTCTTTCTGTTATCGGAAAGGGGAGCAAACAACGGTTAGTTCCCATGTCGCCCGCGTCGATCCGCGAGATTAATTTTTGGATGCAGGATCGTAATAATATGGATATCAAGAAGGGAAATGAAGATTTTCTTTTTCTGAATAAAAGGGGTACAAAGCTGAGCCGCATCATGGTTTTCAATATAATCAAGGAGCAGGCGAAAGCTGCCGGAATTAGTAAAAATATAAGTCCTCATACGTTTCGTCACTCGTTTGCTACCCATTTGCTCGAAGGGGGAGCCAATTTACGGGCTATACAGGAGATGTTGGGACATGAGTCCATCCTGACGACCGAAATTTACACCCACATGGATATGAACCTGTTACGGAGTGAAATTATCCGTTTTCATCCCAGAAACCAAAGGAAAAGTTAGTTGAAAGTTGAAAGTTTTAAAATATTCGGAATATAAATACGTTTTTGATATTGAGTTAACTATTAAAATGATTTTGGAGAAAACCAGAAAAAAAATAAAAGTCCTTTTTCTTTCCGCATGGTATCCTCACCGGTATGATTTGATGAGTGGGCTATTTGTTCGGAAACACGCTGAAGCCGTAAATTTATTTTGCGATGTGGCTGTAGTTTATATCCATCCGGATGAGCATATCCGTACTTTTGAAATTGTAGAACAAAAATACAATGATCTGCGAGAGGTGATTGTATATTATCCTGTCGGTAAAAAAGGTATTTTCCGCAAAATAGTTAAAACTATCAATTATCTAAGGGCATACCGGAAAGGATATGAATATATTGCTCAGGGAGGTTTTTCTCCGGATATTGTTCATGCGAATATCCTGACGAGGACAGGAGTAATGGCTTATCTCATTAAAGTATGCAAAAAGGTTCCTTATGTGATTATGGAACATTGGTCACGTTATCTTCCCAGCCGGTCGGAATATAAAGGATGCATCAGGAAAATAATGACCAAACAGGTTGTTAAACATGCCGCAGCCGTGTTGCCTGTATCTGCCAACCTCAAGGAGGCTATGCAGAGCCATGAATTGTGTAATCCGAATTATGCAGTCATTAATAACGTAGTGGATGACTCTTTTTTGAATAAGGAAACAGCCAATCCACGGACAAAAAAGCGAATATTGCATGTCTCTTGTTTTGATGAACGAGCAAAAAATATCAGTGGCATATTAAGGAGCGTTTCAGAACTGTCTAAAATGCGGGACGACTTTGAAATGGTAATTATTGGTACAGGAATCGATTTTGATAAGGTTTATGCTTATTCCCTGACGTTGGGATTTCCTCAAAATATGGTCTCCTTCTTAGGAGAAAAAACTCCCGGAGAAGTGGCAGCATATTTCAATAACAGCGATTTTTTCGTAATGTTTTCGAACTTTGAAAACTCTCCTGTCGTGATATTGGAAAGCCTGATGTCCGGAAAACCTGTAATAAGTAGCAACGTAGGAGGAATTTCGGAACATGTAAACGATACGAACGGGATTCTTGTTCCGGCAAGGGATGAAGAAGCATTACTGAAATCGTTAAACTATATGCTTGATAATTTTCAAAATTATGACTCGGAAAAAATAAGGCAGGAGGCGATCGGAAAATATACTTACGCGAGTATTGGAAAAAAGCTGACAGATATTTATTCCCGGATTTTGAAGAACCGGACAAATAAAAATGACTAAATTTATTTCTTAATAAAGATTTTATCTAGTATTCCTTTTGAAACTTTTTTTAAAAAAAATAAGAAGAATATCCTCTGATTACTCAAAAGTACTTGAGAACTACTTTTTTATGACTTTTCTTCAGGGGGCTAATGTTTTAATCGGGTTATTATTATATCCTTACCTGATTCGGACGTTGGGTCAGTCTACGTATGGGACTTACGTTTTTGCAAGTTCATGCATCAGTTTTTTTATTGTATTCATTTCGTTCGGATTTACTTTTCCGGCATTGAAAAGGATTTCCTTAAACTCCAATGACTATAAAATAAAAAGTGAAACCGTTTCGGTTGTTTTTACGGCAAAATTTTATTTGTTCCTCCTTTCTTCCGTTATTTTTACCGCTCTGCTTTTCCTGATTCCCTTTTTTCGTTATAATTATCAATTGTATATCATCATTTTTTCCCTGACTATATGCGATGTCCTTTTTCCGGTTTGGTATTTTCAGGGAATACAAAAGATGAAGTTGGTGACATACATTCAGTTGAGCATGAAATTATTAATAATTCCTTTTGTTTTTATTTTCATAAACTCTCCTCAGGATATATTATTGTATGCGCTGATTGTTTCTTCATCCACTATCTTGGGGGCTGTTATTTCTGTCTTTTATCTGAATATAAAAGAGGGCATCCGCCTTCGTTTGGTTCCCTTTCATTTGTTGAAACCGCTATTTAAAGACTCGCTTCCTTTTTTCTGGACATCTGCCGTAGGTACGGTTAAAAAAGAAATGATAACCCTGATTGTCGGTATGTTTTTCGGAATGCGGGATGTAGCCCTTTACGATTTGGCAAACAAGATAGTCACAATTCCCCGCCTGATAACAATGAGCATCAATGATGCCATTTTTCCGCGGGTTATCAAAAACATCAATCCGGCACAAATTAAAAAGATTATCCGTTACGAAAGTCTGATCGGAATAGCGATTATGTTGTTGATCGTTATTTTCGGTTATTGGGCAGTTCTCTTTTTAGGAGGAAAAAGTATGACCGAATCTTATTTTATAGCAATTATTTTAAGTTTTACCATATACACATGGTTGGTGGTGGGTTGCTACATAAATTATGTTTTTGTGCCTCAGAATAAATATTATTTTGTGACAAAAAACCAACTTGCAGCGTTCATTTCGTTTCTTGCACTCTGTGGATTGGGTTTGCTTATCAAGCAAAGCATTTTATTTGTGGTATTTGCTTATGCCCTCTCCGGTGCTGCCGAAATCTTCTATTGTAATTATCTGATTAAAAAACATAAATTGCTGTGACGTTGATAAAAAAGTGTTTTGAATTTCATATTAAGATGAGTTTGATATAAAAATTTCTTGTCAAGAGCTCTATGGCTCCATCCGCCTTTGGAGGCGAAGCGTTAAGAAAATCTTCGGAATGAAGCGTTAAGAAACGTTTTCTGTCTGACGACCGTAGGGAGGAGTTTAAAACGTTTTAGCGCAATGCAGAAGATTTTTAGCGAAGAATCCACAGCGGCGGCTTTTTTTGCTTACTTTTTTGAGCTGTAGCAAAAAAGTAAGAGCTTGTCCGGCTTGAGGACATCTGATAATTTTGTGATAAAAAATTCAAAACACTTTCTAAGTTATTCTGCATATTTCAAATATTCCTATTATTTATTTTATAATCCAATGATGTCCGAATATTTCCGATGAATCCGAAAGTTTCCATATTAGTTCCTGTCTACAATGCATCCTCTTACATTGAACGATGTGTCCATAGCCTTTTCAAGCAGAAATTATCCGGCATTGAATATATTTTTGTCAACGATGCTACGCCCGATGATAGCATGGAGAAACTTTATTCTGTGATTGAGCAATATCCGGAAAGAAAAGACGCGGTAAAAATAATTGAACACTCCGTTAATAAAGGTTCGTCAGCCTCAAGAAATGCAGCGTTGGATGCCTCTTCCGGTGAATATATTGCTGCCGTTGACAGCGACGATTACATCGACCCCGAAATGATGGAAGTATTGTATGAAAAGGCAAAAAAAGAAGATGCTGATATTGTTGTTTCCGATCTGATAGCAGAATATCCGGAAAAATCTGTATTCATATCTGATTTTGTAGATGAAAACAGAGAAAAGAGGCTACACGACATTCTTGTTAATGAAATATCGCAAGGCTATTCCTGTAATAAATTAATCCGGAGGAAAATATACCAGCAAGAAAATTGCCGGGCTCCCGAGGGGCTTAATTATTTGGAAGACAGGCATACAATCACCCGGTTATACTATTATGCAACTAAAGTAGTCAAAGTAGACCGCGCATTTTATCACTATACCCAATCCAACCCCAATGCTATTACAAAAAGAAAAGGGCGGATGCATTTTCAAAATGTAATTCTCTTTTGGCGATTACTCGACGATTTTCTTATCGAAAAAGGTCTCTATGAAAAGTATGAAGAAGAGCTCAACCTATCGAAGCTGAAAAACAAATGCCGGTTAATGTGCGATACCTCCTCCTATTTGCTGCGAAAAGAGTATGCCGGTATGTTTGCTATTGATGAAAAGAAATATCTTAATCATTTTAAAACGGTAGAAAGAGTTATGCTCCTGTTTATCCGTTACCGCATGTTTACTCTTGCCCATCTGTTACATAAAATGCTATGGTTTAAGAATCGAAAATTGCCCCAGCTTTTTAATAAGAATACAAAATAAAGAACCGGGCAATAGAAATATAGAAAATATGTAGAAAAAGTATAGAAAATTTTCTATCTCTTTCCACGGGTAATCATTTTATTTATGTGGAAATATACTTTCTGTACTTAAATAGTATGTTTATTGTGCTTGAAAACGCTATCAATAATTGCCAGCAATGATGCTAATTATTGCCAGTAATAATACCTGCTGTTGCCGATAACAATACTAATTATTGCCGATAATAATACCTACTATTGCCGATAACAATACTAACTGTTGCCGGTAATAATACTAACTATTGCCGATGATAATACCTGCTATTGCCGATAATAATACTAACTATTGCGGGCAATAATAGTAACAATTGCCGTAAGCAATACTATCTGTTGCCGACTGCTCGACTATCAATTGCCAGCAACTTTTTGCCAATATATCAAAGAAACAATAAAAAAACATAATGCTTATCAGCTATATTACCCCTAACGAGAAAAAGTAAACACAAAGGCACGAAGTGCACAAAGAAAATAAAAAAACAAACATAACTTCGTGTCCTTTGTGCCTTTGTGTTTATAAAATTCATTTACGTTGGCACCGGGG
>JAVBMA010000061.1:0-17066 GCA_031553005.1 Paludibacteraceae bacterium
TTTGTACATCACTTGCCTCCCGGCTTTGGGAAGGCCTGCGTATGTCGCGGGTCGGGTTGGGGGCGGCTTTGCCCCCGCAATCCCTCCCCTCTCTATTATGATAGAAATCGTCATTCCGACCACAGGGAGGAATCTTATAGCATCATTTTATTCGTGATACGACAGTAGTGTTTTTAGTAAGAAACTCATATATCGAACTTAAGTTAATATGAAATTTAAACAGATTCTTTTATGTTGTTATTTACGTTATTAAACTTTGTGTCTTAGTGTACTTAGCGCCTTCGCGTTTACTATCAAGCGCTTGCGCTTTTCCTTTTTAACACGAAGGTCGGAAAGGCGCTAAGATTTTTATTTAAAAAAGTGATTCGAAACCCAGTTTTCAATAATCATCCTTCCTTCGGGAGTCAGAACCGATTCGGGATGAAACTGTATACCTCGCACATTGTAAACTTTGTGACGAAGGGCCATGACTTGTTTCTCGTCCGTGTCTTCGGCTGTTACTTCGAGGCAATCGGGAAAATCTTCGCGGGAGACTACCCATGAATGGTATCTTCCGGCAGTGAAGTTTTCGCCGAGTCCGTCAAACAAGGGTTCGTTATTGACCGTCAGCCGGATATCGGAACTTACGCCGTGATGCACATGGGTAAGGTTTATGAGCTTAGCGCCAAAGGCCTCGCCTATTGCCTGTTCGCCCAGGCAAACGCCCAGAATATCTTTGGACGGGGCATAGCGGCGAATCAACGGAAGCAGGATTCCCGCTTCTTCGGGAATGCCGGGACCGGGGGAAAGCAGTATCTTATCGAAACGTCCTACCTCTTCCAAAGTGATTTTATCATTGCGGTGCACTTCCACATCTGCGCCCAACTCCTCCAGTATGTGTAACAAATTATATGTAAAGGAGTCGTAATTATCTAATAGTAGTATTTTCATTTGTACTCAATTTTTTAGTGTTACAGCCAAGTCGATTGCTTTCTTTAGTGCACCCAGTTTACTATTTACCTCCTGCAATTCGCGTTCGTCGTTACTTTGTGCGACAATACCCGCGCCTGCCTGATAGTGCAATACGTTTCCGCGGCTAACGAACGAACGGATGGTAATCGCCTGATTCAGGTCGCCGTTCAGCCCGATAACGCCGATACATCCTCCGTAAGCTCCACGATTGTGTTTTTCAATTTCATTTATCAGTTGCATAGCCCGCACTTTAGGGGCTCCGCTCAATGTTCCTGCGGGAAATGTGTCAATAAATGTCTTTAGCGGATTACTATTTGCGTTAATCTCTCCGCTGACACGGGAGACGAGATGAATGACATGGCTGTAGTATTGGACTTCTTTGTAGAAATCCACCTGTACATTGTGTGCATTGCGGCTCAGGTCGTTACGCGCCAAATCGACCAGCATGACATGTTCGGCATTTTCTTTCGGGTCGGAGAGCAATGCTTCGGTACGTTGTTTGTCGGTAACGGTATTTCCGGTACGGAAAGCGGTTCCGGCAATCGGGTCGATACTTGCATGCCCATTCACTATTTTGCAGTGTGTCTCGGGCGAGGAACCGAAAATGCGGAAGCCTCCGAAGTCAAAATAAAACAGGTATGGAGAGGGATTAATACTCCGTAAAGCGCGGTATACCTTAAAATCGTCGCCGCTGAATGGTTGCTCAAAGCGGCGGCTCAATACAATCTGGAACACATCGCCACGCATGCAATGTTTGATTCCCTGCCGCACCATAGCCCGGTATTCTTCATCGGAAACAGGCGAGGTCTCGGCTCCGTCGAGACGAAAATTATAGGAGGCAAAGTTGCGGTTTTCAATCAGTGTTTCTATTTCCGCCAGCCGGCTCTCTTCGCCCGGAAGGAGAAGTTCGACCAGCGTAAGTTCATTCTTAAAATGGTTGAAAACGAGTACATATTTATATAAAATATAAAGCATATCGGGCGCATCGTTCTCCTCATGGTGCAGCTCGGCTACCGGAACAGGCTCGAAATAACGTACGGAATCGAAAGCGGTATATCCGAATAATCCGCAGACTTCCTTATTGTCGCCTTCAACGGAAAAGCGTTTCAGGAAATCGTTCATGGCATGAGCAGGTTGATATGTTCCGGTCAAGGATACTACTTCCTTGCTGCCGTCCGGAAAAACAGAAGTACTCTCTCCGTTATTAATGCCGATACTGGCAAGCGGACATAATGCAATATAGGAACAACTGTCTTCGTCGCCATGAAAGTCGGAGCTTTCCAGCAAAGCGGATTCAGGGTAAATATCCCGCACTTTCAGGTAAACGCTTACGGGAGTATGCAAATCTCCCATAACCTGTTTATTGTTTGTCTTAAATTTGAATTGCATAACTATTTATTGTTTTTATATTGAATATAAGTATCCATGTCTTTATCTCCCCTTCCGGAAACGGTAAGCACAACAACATCACCGGGTTTGAACGGCACTTTAGGCAACGCGCCCAGTGCATGTGCGCTTTCGAGCGCCGGAATAATACCTTCCAGTTGCGTAAGTTCAAATGCAGCTTTCAACGCTTCATCATCATCAACCGCCAGAATATTGGCACGGTATGTGGCATGGAGATTGGCATGAATAGGACCGATGCCGGGATAGTCCAATCCGGCGGAGATAGAATAGGGTTCTTCTATCTGCCCGTCTTCATCCTGTATAATCAATGTACGCGCACCGTGAAGGATTCCGGTCTTACCCAAATGGATGGTTGCGGCACTCATACCCGAATCAACTCCTTTACCTCCGGCTTCGGCAAGAATAATTTTTACTCGTTCGTCATCTACGAAGTGGTAAATAGTACCTGCGGCATTACTTCCCCCGCCTACACAGGCAATCAGGTAATCAGGGTATTCGCGTCTCTCTTTTTCCATCAGTTGTTTTTTGATTTCTTCGCTGATAACGGATTGTAAACGGGCTACCATGTCGGGATAAGGGTGAGGTCCTACCGTAGAACCAATAATATAATAAGTATCGGCGGGATGGCAACACCAGTCGCGTATGGCTTCATTCGTAGCGTCCTTCAAGGTCATATTACCTGATAAGACAGGAACAACAGTAGCTCCCAGCATCTCCATTTTCTGCACATTGGCGTGCTGCCTTTCTACATCCGTCTTTCCCATATAAACGATACATTCCATATTCATAAGGGCGCAAACGGTAGCAGTCGCTACTCCGTGTTGCCCGGCGCCTGTTTCGGCAATAATGCGTGTCTTACCCATGTGCCGTGCCAACAAAATCTGCCCTATGGTATTGTTAATCTTATGCGCTCCGGTATGGTTCAGGTCTTCGCGTTTCAGATAGATACGTGTTCCATACTTTTCGCTCAGGCGAGTGGCAAAATAAAGGGGAGAGGGACGTCCCACATAATCGCGCAGGAGCATATCATACTCTTTCCGGAAGTTATCACTTTCCAACACTTGCAGATAGGTGTTTTTTAAGTCCTCTACGCACCGGTGCAGGATTTCCGGAACATACGCTCCTCCGAATTCACCGTAATAGCCGTTTTCATCTACTTGATAAGTTTTCATTTTCGTATTTTATTTATTTCTTGAATTGACAATACTAAAAAAGAAAAGAGGTCTGCCGCAAGTGCGACAGACCTCTTTATGTATCTTTATTTTGTTAATGCATATATAAGCCTCCGTTTCTCACGACCTTTTGAGTTGTAAGAAGCACCACCAATATGCATTTAATAATATTCCGTTCATGATTTTTGTATTTCGTCTGCGAATATATGGATATTTTCCGGGAAATTGCAAAAAATAATGATAAATTATTATCTTTACTGCGGATATAAAAAAGTAAGATACCTGTTAAATGAACTAGATATACCTGTAAATCAATTTATACACGCATGCTTTTTTTTGATATAAATCGACAATACTAAAGAGATAAAACGAATTTAAAAATCAACATACAATAAATTAAGATAAATCACCCCATATATTTCATAATATAAGTTAGATTCTTTTGGGTGTATTTATGAGAATTGTAGACAATATACACTTTAAAACTTCTCCATTAGAACAAAAGAAATTTAAAAATGAAAAAGAATAATTACATTGCCTCTATACTTTTTTGCCTATTGACGGCTTATGCATCATCCCTTGTTGCTCAACCTTCTGGTTTGTCTCGCGGATTTGCTTCCAATATAACATCATATAGTGCTGATATAAATTTCCCCGGATATGATAATCCCCCTTCCCATGTAAGCAATTGGAGTTGGTATATTGAATATGGAGTAGAGGATAAAGACAAATTTTCTTATATAAAAGAAGGGAAAGAAATACGTGTTAATAATGTAGGAACTTTTATAACACTGACCGATTTGATTCCAAATAGATATTATGTAGTAAAAGTTATAATGTCTTATATGAGTAATGGTGGTAACTTAGGGCAGTATTCAATACGTTTTAAAACTCCTCAAGTACCAGCAACACTTCCATACAGAGCTTATCTTGACGACAGTAACCAGTGGGATTATAATTGGATGAACAACAATCCTCTGAATTGGGAAATGAGGAATGGAACATTGAGAACTATATATGATACAAACTATCAACCCAACCCTTTTCAATATTATATGGCTACCACTTACAGAGCATTCGATTTTAGTGAAACCGGAAAATTCAGAATTGATTTTAATTGGAAATTTTACAAAACAAATTATCAGAATTTTTTTCGAGTATTTTTAGTACCTGAAGACAGGTATATTAATTCCATTAGTAGATATCCGGACAATGAGATTAGCTTTGATACTGATATATTAAACTATTCCTACATGAATGATAATTCTTGGCAAAAACAATCAGTCGAATTTACCATTTCGAAAGCAGGAAAGTATAATTTGTATATTTATTATGAAGGCTCATCAGGAGATAATTATACGCCTTTTGCGGACATGAATATTCCGGTGGAAATTGGAGATATTTATATTCGTAAAAATTGCCAGACACCTGTTTCTTTATCCGTATCTGATATCACCGACGAAAATGGAATGGCAATGTGGCAAGAGAAGGGAGAAGCTGTCGGATGGAATGTTAAACTTGAATCATTAGACAAACAGTATTGGTATATTAGATATGTAGACGAACTTTTGATTATACTTTCCGGTTTACTCCCAAGTACAACCTACGAAGTATCTGTACAAGCAAATTGCGGTGATGGAAATCACAGCAATTGGTCTAATAAATCAACATTTACCACTTTAACCGCTTTCAATACTTCAGTCTCTGATGTAGAGAATGATGACTCTGCATATAGCTATCGTTATTTTTTGTGGAATGGTTCTGAGAGTCCTACGAAACCGATAGGAGTAAATTTTATACGAGTAACATTTTACAAAAATAATCCTGTAGCTTACGATAAATATATAATGACAAAATAAATAAACAATGTAACAGTGTCCCTTCGAATTTAAAGTTTAAAAATACAATAGGACAAAATTCTATAATTAACAGCTAATTTTTATGAGAAAAATTACATTATTAATATCAGCGTTGGCGCTAACAGCAACAACGATGTTTGCACAAACGTGGGACATCGGCAGCCCTAATACGGAAGACGTAACAGCTACATTGAAAAACGGTGTGCTTACTATTAGTGGAACCGGAGAAATGCAAGATTGGAAATTCAGTTCAAAATTCGATCCCGAATTAAATTCTCCGTGGCAAAATGAGTCTTATATAAAAGAGATAATAGAAGTAATAATAGAAGAAGGAGTAACAAATGTCGGAGAACAAGCATTTGCAAACTGTAGTAATCTCACTTCGGTTACTCTTCCCGAAAGCACGACGAATATTCACGATGGAGCTTTTTATATGTGTACTTATTTATCTTCAATTAATATTCCCAGAGGAGTAACAAAAATTGGAACCTGTGCTTTTGGTGGCTGTGCTTTTGAATCAATTATTATTCCGTGTGACAGTATCGGAAATGTTGCTTTTTTAGATTGTCTGAATTTAACTTCAATTGAATTCTCCGGAAACATAACAAATATAGAAGAGAATGCTTTTTTAAACTGTCGTAATCTGATATTAATTACATTTAAAAATCCTATCCCACTAAATAATGCTTCAGCTTTTGCACAATTTAACAAGATTCAATACATAGTACCGGAAGGAAGTGAAGAGGTATATCTAACCACTCCTATCTGGAGGAATTTTACATTTAAAGTAGGAGACGATTTAATATGGAATATAGGGCAGAATCGTTCAGGAAATAGCTCGGATGTATTTGCAATGCTTGATAAAGACGGAATACTTACCATTAGCGGTACAGGTGAAATACGAGATTTTAATGATATTTCTCAGGCGTGGAACACTAATAGTATCAAAGCGGTAGTAATAGATCCACGCGTAACAACCATTGGTTCGCTTCTTTTTTATAATTGTCGCAATCTGACTTCAATTACTATTCCCGAAAATATTACAAAGATTGGCGTTTTAGCTTTTGCAGGTTGTAGTGGCTTGAAAACCGTAAATTATAATGCGATCAATTGTCCTTCCGAACAAGCCGCATTTCAAGGTTGTGATTCTATTTCAGCCTTCAATATAGGAGAACACGTTACATCTCTGCCTAATGCCACTTTGAACGGTCTTCGTAATTTACAAATAGTAACTTCTTTAAATCCGACCCCTATTAACTTAGATTACTCTAATTCTCCTTATAATTCTGATTGTAAATTGAGAATTCCGAGGGGAAGTCTGACAGCCTATAAATATGCCCAAGTGTGGAGCAGTTTTAAGAATATTATAGAAGGTATTTTCAAAGTTGAAGCAACTGTCAACTACGATAAATGTGGTGAGGTAGATATAGATATTCAGTATGGATTGAATGAAGAAGCAACTCTTACGGCTACTGCCGCCGAGGATTTTAAGTTTGTAAACTGGACTAAAAATGGGATAGAGGTTTCTACCGAAAATCCATACGTTTTCTCTTTGACGGAAGATGTAACTCTTATAGCAAACTTTAAACCTGAAATAATTCAATGGCATATAGGTTATCCGAATAAGGAAGATTTAACTGCTACACTCAAAGACGGGACACTCACGATTAGTGGTACCGGAGATATGATAGATTTTGTGAGTTTTCAAAATGTTCCGTGGTCTAAATTTAATACAGATATTGCATATATTTTGATAGAAGAAGGCATCACAACAATTGGGAGTTATGCGTTTTCTGATTGTTTCAATCTATCTTCTTCTCATCCTCTTATTATTCCTCAAAGTGTCCAATATATCAAACGCATGGCTTTTAGCGGTTACATCGGAGATTTATTCATCCCTTCAGGAGTTCAAATAATTGAAGAACGGGCGTTCTTCGGATGTTATTTTTATTCCATAGAGGTAGACTTCTTCAATCCATATTACAGTTCGGAAAATGGAATACTGTATAACAAGGATAAAACTGAGCTTATACAATGTCCACATGGAAAAACAGGGAATGTGAGTATTGCTGAAGGCGTTACAACTATTAGAAATTATGCGTTTGAATCTTGTAGATATTTGAGTTCAATAACTATCCCGACAAGCGTTACTTCGATTGGGTTTTGTGCATTTTACAATATGTCAGATATGTCAAATTCTCCTTCGATTATCAATTTAAACCCGGTTCCAATTTCTCTGGATTCATATGTTTTTTCCAACGATCTTCGGACATTGTACGTGCCGTTGAGAAGTGTTTCTGCCTATCAAAATGCCCCTGTATGGAGAGGGTTCAATATTGTAGCAATTCCTGAAATTTCCAGCGTTTCCGTAATTCCTTCGGACAACAGCGCGATTGTCGAATGGGAACATGTTGAAAATGCTGCCGGATACAAAATTATAATTTATCACAATGAGGCCCTTACTGATATTCGGTATATATTGGAATTTGGTGCAGATGGCGTATTGACTGATATTAGCACTCTTAAAAGCGAAAGCGTCAGTCCTAGTTATACAATCGAAAATCTCTCTAGCGAAACACTTTATTTCTATACAATCCAAACATTAGACGCAGACAATACTGTATTAGCTTACAACTTTGGCGAGTTTGAAACCGTAGAAAGTATTAAAACAGATATTACAGAGGCGGAGTATGCCTCATCTCAGCGCATTGCTGGTTATTACAGTGTTCTGGGCATAAAACTTCCACAAGAGCCGAAGAGCGGAATGTATATCATTTTGTATGATACAGGTAAAACGGAAAAAGTGATAAAAAACAGAGACTAAACAGGATATGATCTAACGGTTAAAGAAGGTTGCTAAAAATACCTTTCAAGCAACATAGAAAAACGGTTTCAGTTAATATAACTGAAACCGTTTTTCTATGTTATTATAATAGTTTTTGAAAGCCAAGTGGAATTTTTGAGTGTAGAGAAACAGACAAAATACCAATATTAATTATAAATAAGGTAAAATGAGGTTATATATATTAAAGATCCTCTTAGCCAAACAATACCCGGAAAGCATCTTCTACTTTACGGGCGGGAACAATCTCTATGCGGTGCTTTTTATTATCTATATTTTTGAATTCGGGAATAATAATCCGGTTAAATCCGAGTTTTTCCGCTTCCGAGATACGTTGTTCGATACGGTTTATGGGGCGTATTTCGCCGGATAAACCAATCTCGCCTGCCAAGCAGGTATGCCTGTCGATAGCCAAGTCCATATTGGAAGATAAAATAGCGCTGATAATGGCAAGGTCGATGGCAGGGTCATTCACCCGCAAGCCTCCTGCTATATTGAGGAAAACATCTTTTTGAGCGAGTTTAAAACCGACTCTTTTTTCCAAAACAGCCAGTAGCATGTTAAGCCTCCGCAAGTCAAATCCGGTAGCCGAACGTTGGGGCGTGCCATAGGCTGCGGTACTGACCAATGCCTGAACTTCAATCAGAAAAGGGCGGATACCTTCAATCATCGCACCGATGGCTGTCCCGCTGAGTCCTTCGTGGTTTTGGGACAGAAGCAGTTCCGACGGATTATGAACTTCCCTCAATCCGGATTGCTGCATTTCAAATATGCCTAACTCGGAGGTGCTTCCAAACCGGTTTTTAATGGAACGGAGGATGCGGTACATGTAGTGTTGGTCTCCTTCAAATTGCAGTACCGTGTCAACAATATGCTCCAAGACTTTCGGTCCCGCGATATTACCCTCTTTATTAATATGTCCTATCAGTAAAACGGGGGTTCCGCTCTCCTTCGCATATTTCAGTATCGAAGCGGCACATTCGCGCACCTGAGAGACGCTTCCGGGCGATGATTCTATCGTTTCGGTGGAGATAGTCTGGATAGAATCAATGATAATGAGTTCGGGTTGCACATTTTGTATATGGACAAATATCTGTTCCAAAGAGGTTTCGCTGACGATAAAGCATTGCGGATTTTCAAAAGAGAGGCGTTCGGCGCGCAACCTTAATTGCTTGATGCTCTCTTCTCCGGAGATATACAGAGTCCGTTTATTTTTGATATTCAGGACAATTTGCAAAACCAATGTTGATTTTCCGATTCCGGGTTCACCTCCTATCAGCGTCAGCGAACCGGGCACAATCCCTCCTCCCAATACGCGGTTAAACTCTTCGCTTCCGGTATCGTTACGGGGTTCTTCGGAAGTTTCAACTTCGCCTATTAATACGGGCTTGGATTTATTATTTCCGGAGATTAACGGGTGGGATATCTTATTTGCAGGCTCTTTCCTTACAATTTCTTCTACATAACTGTTCCACTGTCCGCAAGCGGGACATTTCCCAACCCATTTGGGAGCTTCTGCTCCGCAATTCTGGCAAACGTATACTGATTTAGTTTTTGACATAAAATTAAATAAGGTGAAAGATGAAAATTGAAAGGTGAAAGATTCTGTTCTGCAAATATCTATTTAAAGCAGAATCACAAGAAACAAAGATTCTTGCGACCCTCTGCATTCTTGTGATTCCATATTTTAATCAAATCCGGTTTAATCAAAGAATAAGCATGGCATCGCCATAAGTACCGAATCTGTATTTTTCTTTTAATGCTACATTATAGGCATTCATTACCATATCATATCCTCCAAAAGCAGCTGTCATCATCAGCAAGGTAGAAAATGGAAGATGGAAATTGGTAATCATCCGGTTTGCTACGCTGAAATCGTATGGAGGGAAAATAAATTTATTAGTCCATCCGTCGTATGGTTTTACAAAACCGTCGGTACTTACGCTGCTTTCAACAGCACGCATTACGGTTGTACCTACAGCGCATATATTGCGTTTTCCTGTCCTTGCATTATTAATTACATCGGCATTCTCCTGAGTTATATTCATTTGTTCCGAATCCATCTTATGTTTTGTCAAATCCTCAACATCAATTTCACGGAAATTCCCCAATCCGGCATGCAATGTAACATAGGCAAAATCACATCCTTTTATCTCCAACCGTTTCAGAAGCTCGCGACTAAAATGCATTCCGGCAGTAGGAGCTACTACAGCGCCTTCATTTTTTGCAAAGATAGTCTGGTAACGTTCTTCGTCTTCGGGTTCTACGGGACGGTTAATAAATTTAGGAAGCGGAGTTTCGCCTAATTTATATAGTGTGTCTTTAAATTCTTCATAAGAGCCGTCAAACAAAAAGCGTAAAGTACGCCCCCTTGAGGTTGTATTATCAATTACTTCGGCTACTAATGAATCGTCGTCTCCGAAGTAAAGTTTATTCCCGATTCTAATCTTACGGGCAGGATCAACCAATACGTCCCAGAACTTCATTTCGTGGTTTAGCTCACGAAGTAAAAATACTTCTATTTTCGCTCCGGTTTTTTCCTTATTTCCGTACAGTCTTGCAGGGAAAACCTTAGTATCGTTGAAAATTAATACATCCTTATCGTCAAAATAGTTGATCAGGTCTTTAAATACTTTGTGTTCAATCTCACCCGTTTTCCGATTAAGAACCATTAACCTGGATTCATCTCTATTTTCTGCCGGATGAAGAGCTATTTGTTCTTCCGGTAATACGAATTTGAATTTGGACAATTTCATATCTACTTTTTTTATATTTATACAGTGATTTTTATTCTATTTCCGTTCTCGTTTTCAATAGCGGGAAAGCTTTATTAAAACGACATCGGGTTATATATAAACAGATAAGTCTGAAATCAGTTTTCGTCTTTTGTTTTCTTTTGCAATTGGTTTTGAAAATCTTCAATTGACAGACAATCGGCTAATGTGACTTTTCCTATGCGGGTGCGTTCCAAAGCAATCAGGTGAGCCCCGCTTTGAAGCGCAACTCCTATATCGCGCGCTAAAGCACGGATATAAGTTCCTTTACTACAAACCGCCCTGATTTTTATAATTGGTAATTGATACTCCAACAACTCTATTTCATCGATAACCAGCAGCTTTGGTTTTATCTCAACTTCTTTTCCTTCCCGCGCATATTCGTATGCACGTTTTCCATTGATCTTTACTGCCGAATAAATGGGTGGCACTTGATTTATTTCTCCTATAAACTGTTTTAATACTTCCTCTACAAACGGTCGGGAGATATGTTCTGTGGGATATACTCCGTCCACTTCCGTTTCCAAGTCGAAAGAAGGGGTTGTTTCGCCTAAGCGCAATGTGGCAATATATTCTTTCGTCTGATATTGGAAATGCTCTATCTGCTTAGTCGCCTTACCCGTACATACAATAAGCACTCCGGTAGCTAAAGGATCCAGCGTTCCGGCATGTCCTATCTTTATTTTTTTTACGTTTAAAGCATGCCGTACCATGATACGCGCTTTATTTACCAGATCAAAAGATGTCCAATGTAACGGCTTGTTGAAATAAATCACTTCGCCATCCAGAAAGGAATATCTTTCAATCTCCTCCGGAGACGATGCCTCAGAGAGTATTGATTTATTATCGTCTAACATTTTTTGAATCTCAATGGCCTTTCTCTTTCGGAAGACCTGACGGAACTTTTTATACTAATGAATAGATAATAGAAATAGTTCCGATAATGGTACAATAGATGGCAAAATAGATTAGTTTACCTCGTTTTACCAAATTGATCATAAATTTACATGCAAAATAACCTGCCAGAAAGGCGCCGAAAAAGCCAACGATCAAAGGCACGAAACCGATGCCTTCGGATACCATTTCGGGATGCTTGATCATTTTCAGGATACTCAAGAACGTTTCTCCCAAAATAGGGACAAGCACCATCAGAAAAGAAAATTGAGCAACCGCCTCTTTTTTATTTCCTAATAAAAGTCCGGTCGAAATGGTTGTTCCGGAACGGGAAAGTCCGGGAAGAACGGCAATTGCCTGAGAAACTCCGATGATAAAAGCATGCCAGTAAGAGATCTCATCGCGCTGGCGTGGTTTGGCATAATAGGAAAAAGTTAAAAGTAATGCGGTAAGTAATAAACAACAACCTACCAGAAGTAAACCTTGTCCGAAAAGCTCTTCTACATAATCTTTGAAAAAGATGCCGATAATAAAAATCGGAATCATTGATATAAGAATTTTTACGGCATAAGCTTTTTCTTTGTTCCATCTCTTAGAGAGGAAAGTTCCCTTGAAAATATGCTCAATCTCTTTCCACAAGACAAGGATAGTACTTAAAACGGTTGCCGAATGTACAATTACATCAAACTGAAGATTTTGCGCAGCGGAAGTATTCAGCTGCAATAACTCTTGCCCGATTGTCAAATGCCCGCTGCTACTAACGGGAAGGAACTCGGTTAATCCCTGTACAATCCCTAAGATAAGGGCTTCAAACCATCCCATTTATTCTTCTTTTTTTGATTTTGGAAGCCAAAGAATTGCAAAAACTTCAAACAAAAATCCAAAGAAAGCGATCGTTGGACCAAGCGTAACACGTCTGAAACTGAATATTTCAGGATTGAATACTCCGTTTTCGGGAGCGCCTCCAATCATACAAAGGAAGCCGATCACAATGATAATGAATCCGATTGCCATAAGCATCAGATTCCTTTTCGGCAAAGCAAAATTTGTTTCGTTATTCATCTGTTTATAATTTATTTTTTACATTAATGCCAGATGGAACACCCATATAATCATTGGCTCGTGTGTCAATTTTTTGACGTGGGTGTTTCATCTTTATTTTTTCTTACAGATAATACAAATCATCCAGATTATGTCTTAAATATTTATTTACCGCCCAGAAAGTTGATATAGCCGTTATAACAATACCAAAGAACAAAACGGTTCCGAATATGGTCGCATACAACTTTATGTCATGAAAATCGACAAACATTTCCAAATCAGAGGCAAATAAATAAAAGAGTCCTAAAATATATAAAATAGCAAAAAGCGATGCTATGATTCCGATAAGGATTCCCTGAAAGAGGTAAGGCTTCCGTATAAAATGACGCGTTGCTCCCACCAGCTTCATCGTATGGATTAAAAAGCGGTTGGCATAAATAAGCAAACGCATGGTATTATTTATCAGGATAAAAGAAATAATCAACAACACTCCGGCTATTGCCAGCAGGAAGAAAGTGATTTTCGTTATATTCTGGTTTACTTCGTGAATAAGATTTTTCTGGTAATCAACGTTTTTTACGACTTCGATTTTCTCAATCTGTTTTGCCAGAAAAAGAATACTGTCGTTATTGGCATATTCCGATTTCAGGTTAATTTCAAAAGAAGCGGAAAGCGGATTATAACCCAGAAATTCCACCGGATCCTCTCCCATTTCATTGGCAAGTTCTTTTAATGCGTCTTCCTTACTTATATAGCGGAGATTTTTGACATACGGTTTTTTCTGTAAAACGTCCCGGGCTTTAAGTACATCCGGTTCTTCCGCACTCTCTTTTATGATTACAGAAAGAGTGATATTCTCTTTTACATAACTCGAAAGCTCGTTTCCTATCAAAATAAACATAGAGATAACGCCCAACATGAAGAGCACCATCGAAATGCTAATTATAGAAGTCAGTCTGGAATTAAATAATCTGTATTTTGCGACTTTTTTCATTAATGAAAATTCTTCTTTAGAGTCTTCCGAAACTCACAAAACTCAATGCATTGATTAACGGATATATACTTTTAGCCGTTAGTTATCGGACAAAAAAAGCAATACTTCCCCAATTTTGTCGCAAAATAACAAATAATTATTCAAAAAGTAAACTTTCTTACATTATTTTAAGCAAACAAAACGGCAACCTCTTATTTTGCGCTCTACCACCTCCCTATTTTTAATCTCTTAGAATATAATGTATTTGATATACGATGAAAAATATTATCTTCTTTTTTGCGAGAAATATAAATCTGTAAATATAAAACCATCATATTCAGCAGATAAAAACGGAATATTTAAGGGCATTGATTTTAAGGCATTTGTAAACATTTTAATCAAAAAACTTGTTTTATCCTAATATGTATTTCTTATGTTTTACTTGAAAACTCTGATAATAAATTATGAAAACAAAACATTTTTCCATTTCGGTATTTATCATAGGGATATTACTTGCTTCTTGCCAATCAAAGGAAAAGAAAAGCGATATTAATAACCTATCGCCCGAACGGATACAGGCATTAACCGCACAAGCATACATATTCAGTTATCCGTTGATTATGAACTATGCTACAATGTACAAACAGGCAATCAACTCCGCTTCACCCGAATATGTAGGTGGTTTCGGAAAAATCCGTAATTACGGATTTGCCACTTCCGACAATAAGGATATCGTATCGCCTAATAATGACACACCTTATTCTTGGGCATGGGTAGATTTGCGTAGTGAGCCTTGGGTACTTATTATGCCGGCGGCGGATGGGAACCGTTATTATACTTCACAGTGGGACGACCTGTGGGGATTTGTTCTCGATAGTCCCGGATCCGTAATTGATGGACAAGGAGGCGGAACCTATTTAATTGCTCCTGCCGATTGGACAGGCAAGACTCCCGACGGAGTAAAACGAGAGATCTGCGGTGAATCTTATTTTGTTGGAACGCTTACCCGAACGGGAGCCGACGGTCCGCATGACCTCGCTAATATGCAAAAAATACAGGCAGGTTATAAGTTGATGCCTTTACATGAGTACTTGAAGCAACCGGCGCCGAAAGCAGCAAAAGAGATTGATTGGATTCCTTTTGTTCCGGGTGATGAAAAAACGATCAATGCATTTAAATATGTGAATTTCACCTTACCGTTTACTATTCCCAACGAGTTGGATAAGCCGGCATTGGATAGCATGGCTATTTTGGGAATTGCTCCGGGAATGCCTTGGGATACGACAAAATTTACCAATGCCACCAAAGAAGCAATCAAAGCAGGTATCGCCAAAGCAATGAAAGAGTTGATGGAGTATCAGCCTAAAGCCAAATCGGGGAACTTGTTCAATACACGTGCAGCTATGGGAACGGACTACATGGCAAGAATGCTCGGTGTAGTCGAAGGCATTTTCGGCAATTATGCTTCCCAAGCTACTTATTTCGCATGGCATAAAGATGCAGACGGGAATCAGATAAATACTGCAAATGCAAATTACAAGCTGACATTCAAAAAAGGAGAAACACCTCCTGCAAAATATTTCTGGTCGATTACGATATACAACTTACCTGAACGTTTCCTTGTACCCAACCCCATTAATCGTTATTCCATCGGTAGCCGCAGCCCTCAGTTGAAAACAAATGCCGACGGAAGTATTGATATCTATATATCAAAAGACTCACCGGGAAAGGCATTGGAAAGCAACTGGCTTCCCGCTCCCGATGGTGAACCATTTATTATCTTGCGCGTATATGGTCCGGGACAGGAAGTTCTTGACGGCAAATATCAAATACCGCCAATGGCGAAAATAAAGTAACCAAAACCTATTTGTTATGTTCAATCTTACATTGAACTTAGGTTAGATTATTTTTCAAGAAAAAACTTGCTATTGTTTTTAGGAAATTAATATTATCAAAAACGTTAAGGCAGTCGCTATAATGAGCAGGGTAAGCATTCATTGTGATTCCCGGTTTAACTTTGTCTAACGGCAAGCTAATTTAGAGGGGAGATAGGATAAAAAAAGAGAGTTACTTTTATTGTAACTCTCTTTTTTCAGTGGTACCACCAAAAAGTGAACGCTTCACGTATCACACTTGACAATCACCGACTTATCTTTTCTTTCATCGGAAAATCCACACGATTTAGCACACGATTATTTCTCATCGTTTTGCCCGTGATTTAACACGATTGTTAGTGCAAAGGTAAGAAAGAATATGAAATCAATCCATCATTTGCTCGAAAAAATGGAACAATCAGTCTTTTTATTTCTGATATGCAGCAAAAATAGTGCATTTTAGAAATATAAAATGAATTTTTACGGCGGTAAAATTTACGGCTGTTTAATTTGCCTTTCCATTGTTCCGAAACCGTCAGTTCCGAAATGCACGTTTCGCATCGAACTATTCTGTAAGTGAATCCACAAATTCACCAAACCTCAAAATCTTCTCACTATTCGCTTTATTGAAAAGCAAGTGCTCAAAATCCTTTTGCTTCTTCTTCAAATCAACTGTTCTTAATAGTTCGGCTGTTGCCTGCTTGAACTCTTGTAAATTATGTACTCCGCAGCGTTTTGAAAGAAAATCGTAATCCGGTTTAGACTGTGCTAGTAAAAACATCAGGTCATAAAAATCACGACCTTTGGCGCGGGCTAACATGGCAGCTATTTTCATACTGCACAATACGCCATCCGAAGGAACGGGAAACGGGAAAAAGAATCCGCAGCCCTTGATATTTGTGATAACCGGAGGATAAACAATTCCTTGGTCTTGGCTTTCGACCTTTATCAAAAAGCGTTCTTCCTTGTGTCCACTCAATCCCAAATCAAATAGCAGTTCAGGAAAATGAATATTACGCCGAAAAGCCGTCAGTTTCGGATTTTCTTTATCCTTCGCTTCTACCCTCAATCCTGAACGCTCCAAAAACAGGATTACTCCGTTTGTCATCTCAATAAACTCGTCTTTCGACAGATCTTTGCAGTCGAAATCCAAATCTTCGGAAAACCGGTCTATCCCTTTTACCAAACGCAGGTTTGTTCCGCCGATAAAAGCCATCTTTTGGATGTTTGGAGTAGAAGAAAGGTAATCCAGAATCATCAACTGCAAATACTCTTTCAG
>JAVBMA010000071.1:0-16060 GCA_031553005.1 Paludibacteraceae bacterium
CCGTCATAATTCGGGTTCTCATGAGATTATGTTGGGTTACACTTGGTGTGTGACTAAACATTTCTGTAGATAGGTATAAATTCAAAATAAAAGGCAAAGGCATTGAACTTTTTAGTTCAATGCCTTTGCCTTTTATTTTGAATTTGAGTTGAAAGTTGAAAAGTGAGAATTGAAAGCTTAAAACTATATTTAGTATGCTGTTTTTTAGCCTCTTAATTATTTTAAGTAAAGCCTTCATTGTCTTAGCGTTAATTACCCCTCCATCTCGCTTAATTCCAACCAGCGCATTGTCTTTTCATCCAATTCACCGATGATTTTACCGATCCTGTTTGATTTCTCAATTAGCTCTTCACTTTGTAAAACCCCGGAAGCCAATTCGCTTTCAATTTGTGCTTTTTCTCCTTCTAGCCTTTCAATTTCCTTCTCCAGTTCTTCAAATTCCCGTTTTTCCTTAAAGTTCATTTTCCGGGGTTTATCAGGGGGGGCGGTTGATTTTAGGGTTTTCTCTTTCTTATCGTTTTTCTCTTTATTAGCTTTCTCTTCACGCTCCAATGAATCCTTGATCTCTTTCCACTCTCGAAAATCGGTATAATTGCCTGGAAAATCCTGTACGTTGGCATTCCCATGAAAAACAAGAAGATGGTCTACCACTTTATCCATAAAGTAGCGGTCGTGAGAAACAACAATCACACACCCTTTAAAAGATTGGAGATACTCTTCCAGCACATTTAAAGTAACAATGTCCAAGTCGTTGGTAGGCTCATCCAATACAAGAAAGTTAGGATTCCGCATCAATACCGTACATAAGTAAAGCCTCCGTTTTTCTCCTCCGCTTAGCTTATATACATAATTATGCTGTGTCTCGGGCGCAAAAAGAAAATGTTGCAAAAACTGGGAAACATTCATTTTTTTACCATCCCCAAGTTGCACCTCTTCTGCAATGTCACGTACAACATCAATCACCTTCATCTGTTCGTCAAACAGGAGCCCGTCCTGACTGTAATAACCAAACTTTACCGTTTCGCCGATATCAATGCTTCCCTTGTCCGGTTTAACATCGCCTATCAGCATTTTTATAAAAGTGGATTTGCCCGTTCCGTTGTTACCGACAATACCCATCTTTTCAAACCGGCTAAAATTATAATAGAATTCATCGAGTATTTTTAACTCCCCGAAACTTTTACTTATATATTTTGCCTCAAAAATCTTACTGCCCAGATAAGACGCTTTTACATCGATATTGACTTTTCCCGTATCGCGTTTTGCTTTCACCTTTTCCTCCAGTTCATGAAAAGAATCAATACGGTATTGTGCTTTTGTTGCCCGTGCCTGAGGTTGCCTGCGCATCCAGTCGAGCTCTTTCCTGAAAAGATTATTTGCGCGCGATAATTCCGCATTCTGGGCATCAATACGGTCCTGCCTTTTTTCAAGATAATAAGTGTAATTACCCTTATACGCAAAAAGTTGCTGCTGGTCAATTTCAAGAATATCGCTACACACCCTATCAAGAAAATAACGGTCGTGCGTAACCATCAATAATGCCATTTTTGAACGGCGTAGGAAATCTTCGAGCCATTCGACCATTTCCAAATCAAGGTGGTTGGTAGGCTCATCCAGAATTAATAAATCAGGCTCGGTAATCAGCACATTAGCCAATGCAATACGCTTTAATTGCCCCCCTGAAAGATGTTCTACTTTTTGATCTAAATTGTTGATTTTTAATTTGCCCAATATCTGTTTGATACGGATTTCATAATTCCACGCCTTAAGCAAATCCATTTTTGCAAATAGTTCGTTCAATTTTTCATGATCCGCATTATGCAATAACGCATCTTCATATTCGGCAATCGTTTTTACCGTTTCATTATCGGAATGAAAACATGCCTGCAACACGGTAAGCCCCGCAGGATATTTCGGGTCTTGCGACAAAATGCCCACCCTAAGGTCTCTCCGGAAAGAAATAATGCCTTCATCATACTGCTCTTTTCCGGCAATGATATTAAGCAAAGTCGTTTTCCCATATCCGTTTTTGGCGATAAGCGCAACCCGTTGACCTTCAAAAAGACCAAAAGAAATTTTTTCAAATAGAACTTTATCCCCGAAAGACTTGGTCAGATTCTCGACCTGCAAATAATTTAACGCCATATATTCAACAATTTCCGCAAAGATATTCAAATAACCCGATACCCAAACAAGAACCCCCTAACTTTCATCTTTCACTTTTCCCCTTTCACCTATTTAAGTTTTTCCTCAAAGTACCTCTTAACTTTCAGCATTAAATGTACACGATCCGCTCCCTGCACATTATGCCCATATCCCGGATATACGAAATAATCGACCTGTTTTCCCGATTGAATCGACTTTTTCAGAAAAGAAAGAGTATTTTGCCACAAAACCACAGGATCGTTATCACAATGGATAAACAGAAGTTCTCCTTTTAGGTTTTTGACAAAATTCCGCAGATTATTTTCCTCATATCCTTCGGGATTCTCTTCCGGAGTTTCCATATACCGCTCGGTATACATTACCTCATAAAAAGCCCAGTCAATAACAGCTCCTCCTGCCACTCCAACCTTAAATATCTCTGTTTTCAACATCAGCGAGGTTGACATAAACCCGCCAAAACTCCAACCATATACACCTATCCGGTTTTTATCTATATAGTTTTTCTCCGAAAGGAGCCACTTTACGGCAAACACGTAATCCTCCGTCTGAACTTTTCCGATATTCCTCCATATCGCATCCTCAAATGCTTTTCCGCGATTGGCAGAACCTCTCGGATCAATAGAAAATACAATATATCCGTCATTCGCCATCAAATATTCGAAACCCTTTGTCCCGGCAAGCCATTCGTTGCGGATTAACTGTACATGAGGACCTCCGTATACATAAAACACAAGCGGGTATTTTCTCTGAGGAGCCATTTCCTTGGGCCGGACAATTCTGTAATAGAGTTCCGGGGATTTTTCATCCTGCCTGATTACTCCAATCTCGGTTTCAGGCATCAAGTAACCTTGATAAGGATCGGGGCAATCCTGAAGCGTGCGTATAATCTGTCCGTCTACCAGAGATCGTAAAAATAATTTTCCGGGAATATTGATAGAGTTGAAATTGTCGATAAAAAGGCTGTTTTTTGTTGATATGACAATTTGATGAGTGCCATCTTCCGGTGTCAATGCTACAATATCCCTGTTTTCTATATGTACAGCGTATACATTACGGTTTAAGGGAGATGAAGCCGTAGATAAAAAAATCAACCTCCGGCTATTTTTATCATAACCCGTTAATGCCGTTACTTCCCACTCACCTTTAGTGAGGCGGCTAATCAATTCCCCGTTTTTATCGTACAGATATAAATGGTTAAAACCGTCTCTGCGGCTTTGCCAAATAAAACGCCCTGAATCTTTGTCCGGGAAAAATAACGGATATTGAGGCTCGGTATATTTCTTATCTTTCTCAATAAATAGAATTTTTTCTAAAACCCCATTAAGAGAAGAGTAACGCTTGACTTTGCACTCTTTTTGACAACGGTTTAGTTCCGCAAGATAAATACTCTTTTCGTCCGGACTCCAGCTTACACAAGTGAGGTAAGCCTCTTTTTCGTCCGGAGCTTCCAGGAAAAAGAGCTCCTTTTTATCGATATTATATATTCCTAACCGTACTTCCTGGCTCTTTTTCCCTGCCATTGGATAGCGGATTTTTTGCAGGGATGCAATCGGCTCTTTGATACAAACTAAAGGATATTCGGATACGCGGCTCTCGTCTGTTTTATAAAACGCCAGCATAGATCCTTCAGGCGACCAGAATGTGCCCTTGCAAATCCCGAATTCATTGCGCGAAGCAGCCTGTCCGGCTGTTACGGATTTTTTCTTGTCAACAAATACGGAAGATGTTTCGCCTTTCATGGAAAGAAGATACAGCCCGTTTCCTTTCGTGTAAGTAAATAGCTTTTTTTGTTCGTTGAAATCGAAATTTCCCCACCCTTTTTCTATGCCTATAACATGCTTAATCTCTCCTGCCCGGCAGTCTATAAACAATATTTTTTTTTGGACTAAAATCCAGCAACAATATTCTTCTTTTTCTAACCAATGAATCTCCGGGAATTTATTCAATTTTTTCAGGTTTTCCCTTTTCAAAAGTTCATTCAGGGTTAAGAGTGGCAATTCCCAAAGAATATGGTCTGAATCATTACTTTTTGCCAGTAATATCCCTTCGAGAATATATGAATATCCTTCGGAGTGAAAATGTACCTGTTCCGGCAATTCCGGTAAAAAACGATCGTATTGAACTCCACCTGGAATCAATTCATTTGCAGACAATTTTTTTGAGAGTCGGACCATTTTTTGTATTCTGTTTTATATTGAGAAAATTTTCTTCCGGCAAAGAAACTTAATCCCGTTTAATTGCCCAAAAATTGAATAAAAAATATTATTTTCGCAATTTAAGTATAATCCGGACTCGCCGGATACGTTATAAAGTTAGATTTGATTAAAGAAAATACCGTTTATCGGAAAAACTATAAACAAGCATTCAATTTCATGCAAGTAAAAATTATCAACAAATCGAAGCATGCCTTGCCGGAATATGCAACCGAACTTTCGGCAGGAATGGATTTACGGGCAAACCTGGAGGAACCGATCGAATTAAGACCATTGGAACGAAAACTAATTCCGACCGGTCTTTTTATCGCACTTCCGAAAGGATATGAAGCACAAATCAGACCTCGCAGCGGATTAGCAATAAAAACCGGAATTACCGTGCTTAACAGTCCGGGTACTATTGATGCCGACTATCGCGGTGAGATCAAAGTAATATTGATCAATCTTTCGTCCGAAACATTTGTAATTCAGGATGGCGAGCGTATTTGCCAGATGGTTATTGCCGAACATGCGTGTGTGCAGTGGGAAAAAGTTGATCTGCTGGACGAAACGGAACGGGGCGCCGGAGGATTCGGGCATACCGGAAAAAAATAAGAAATCTTTCCTGAAACTCAATATTTGTCTTTTCTGGAAAAATAAACAGAACTTATATTTCATGATAAAAAAGCGCATATTTCCATCCATTACCGGAATCTCTTCTTTTCCAGGAATGAGTTGCAAGGAGATATTTGGAGGAATTATATTTTGCCTGATGTTACTCTCTTTTCCTGTTTCCATTGCCGGAAAAGAGAAGCAAACATCCGTTTTACATGATCAAGAAGTGTCCCGTCAGATAGAAGAAAAGAGAAAATTTGAATATTTCTTTTTGGAAGCATTGCGGCAAAAGATGTTGGGAAACAGGGATGCAGCGGCGGATAACCTGCTTCGTTGTTATTATATCTATCCCGAAAATGCGACGGTTTTGTCCGAATTGGCAAACTTGAATATATCCATAGGCCGTGTCCCTTTAGCAAAAAAATACATGCAGGAAGCGGTTAAACTGGAACCCGGGAATTTTTGGATGAAACAGGCTTTAACCCAGCTCTACATTCAAAACAGGGAGTATAAAGAAGCTGCCCAGGTATGTGAGGAAATCTTGAAGGATGATCCTTCAAAAAAAGAATACAATTATATTCTGGCATCTCTCTATACCGAGATGCGACAACCCCAGAACGCAATTAAAGCATGGGATAATCTGGAGGAACAGACCGGGATAAACGATCAGATCTCTCTGGAAAAATTTAAACTTTATGTATCCCTCAATAAGCAGAAAAAAGCATTCGAAGAGATAGATAAACTCATAAAGGCTTTTCCGAAACAAACCAAATACACGGTATTGAAAGGAGACCTTTACCTTGCCGTGGATAAACCGAAAGAAGCTGAAAAATGTTACCGTTCGGTACTTAAGGAACATCCCGATGATCCACAGGCAAATAGTCAGTTAGGCCTTTTCTATATTCAACAAAAAGAGACAAAAAAAGGATTGGAAATTCTGGAATCGGTATTGGGAAATAAAAATGTCGATTATGAACAGAAAAGAAACATATTAAGCTATATTTCACAAGATTCCGTTCTAACGCAAGCTGTGAATGATTCCGTTTACCTGAACGTAATAGGGCAATATCCCGATGAGGAAGCTACCTATCTCATTTATGCAACACATTTGTTGGATCAAAGAAAAAAAGAAGGATTCGAATATATCCGCAAAGCATTGGAGATTAATCCGAATTATGAAGATTCGTGGGGGATGCTCATTAATTATTATTCGTTGGAAAACGATACTACCGGAATGTTAAACGCTTCTAGAGAAGCCATCGGGCATTTTCCTGAGAATTCCGAGTTTTACTACACTCTCGGTTCGGCAGCCCGGTTGAAAAAAGATTTTGACACAGCCTTACACGCATGGCGGAAAGCAATATCAATATTGAAAGAAAAAAATATGGCGTTAAGCTCCGTAATCCAAGGTCAGATTGGAGACCTTTACATGGAAAACCATCAAAAACAAGAGGCTTATATGGCTTACGATACAGCTATTATTTACAATGAAAATAATATGATGGTTTTAAATAACTATGCCTATTTTCTATCTTTAGATGGTGTTGAACTGCAAAAAGCCGAACGAATGAGCGGTAAAACAGTACAGGCAGATCCCCGAAGCCCGGTATTTCTGGATACATACGCATGGGTTTACTTCAAACAGGGAAATTATATGCCCGCCTTGCTCTATATTGAACAAGCCTATGCAAATGGCGGAGATAAAGATGCCGATGTGTTGGAACATTACGGAGATATCCTTTATAAATCAGGTAACGAGGAAAAAGCTAAAAAAATGTGGAAAGCCGCCTGGGAGATAAAAAAAGAAGGGGGCGATAATCTTATTTTAAAGAAAAAAGCAGAAACAGGAATATATGTGGAAGAATAAGATAAACTGGATTTATTACTTTTTGATCTTTCTTTTAATTGCAGTTTCTTGTAAAACACGGAAAGTACAAAAAACAGAACCGGAAAGGGAATTGCTCCCGGACAAACTGGAATATACCACTTTCAATGTGCCTAAGGCGACATTTACGCTTGTCCAGAAACAAAATTCCGTAGATGTAAACGGCACTATCCGTATCCGGAAAGATAGTATTATCATCCTGTCGTTCCAGCCGTTTCTGGGGCTGGAAGTGGCAAGGGCGGGCATCACTAAAAATTCATTTACACTGATAGACCGGATCAATAAAAGATATTTTAAAGCAGACTTTGATTCTCTGAAAGCAGAAACCGGAGTAAATATAAACTATAACATTTTTCAATCCATATTTACCAATGCCCTTTTTGTATTTGATGACTCCGAACAAATAACGGGTTCAAGCTTTAAAGAAGTGCAAGTCGGTGATCTTGCCCTTTTGCAAATAAATAAAGGAGGAATTAATCAGGAATTCAACGTGGATGAAAAAAGGCAAGTCCTCTCCGGAAGAGTATTTGCCGATGACGAACCCTATTCCATCGGGTGGAACTACCTCCATTTTATGTCGCTGGAAAATGGCTATTTTTTTCCACATTTGGTAAAAATAATTGTCTCCGACGGAAAGTCGCGCAACCAGATGGATATCTCCTATAATAAAGTGGAGTTGAACAAAAATCTTAATTTCCAATTTTCCGTTCCTTCTTCCTATAGGCAGGTTACATTGGATGAATTATTGAAAATATTACAGTAAAATCGGATGAGTAGGTCTAAATACATATTATTCTCTCTTCTTTTTTCTATTTGCTGGATTGTTTCCGTACAATGGACGGAAGGGTATGCCCAGGCTTCCAAGTCTACCAAGACAACAACTCAGACAACAAAAAGCAAGACCAATACGAAAACTCCTCCGAAAAAAGCTACTCCAAAGAAAGCTCCTGCGGCAAAAACGCAACCGGTAAAAAAAGAAGAAAGCATTAGTAGCTTGAAAAATAAACAGTCGCAGGTCAAAAGCGAGATGAAAAAAATCGACGAATCTATCTCCAAAACCCAATTGACTACAAAACAGACGTTGAAGGAGATAGAACGATTAAATGACGATATAAAAAAAAGAAACGATATTATTGCAAAACAAAACAGGGAAATTGTCAAATTAGATCGAAAGATCGCTTCTATGACAGAAGAGATGAATAAGATGGAAATCGAATATGACCTGATGAAGCAAAAGTACGTCGATTTGATTTACCATGCTTATCTGAAAAATAATTCCTACAGCCGCCTGCTGTTTATTATGTCGGCTTCATCGTTTCAGGAGTCGTACCGGCGATTTAATTACCTGAAGCAATTTGCCTCCCTGCGGAAGCAGCAGGCTGAAGATATCGAAGCGTCCAGGATAGACCTTAGCGCCAAAAAAGAGCAAATAGAAGAGGTTAAACGTATTTCCGAAGAACTCTTGGAACAACGGGAGCAGGAGCAAAGCCAATTGTTAGTAGAAAAAAACAGGCAGGACGATCTTGTAGTCTCTTTGCAGAAAAAAGAAAAAGAGTTGAAGCAAGAATTGCAGAATCAGCAAAAAATAGCAGAACAGCTAAACAAGAAAATAGAAGAGTTAATTATAAAAGAAGCTAAAGAAGCCGAAAAAAGAAAACAGGCGCAAGCTGCCGTGAAAGGCGGATATGCAATGACAAAAGAAGAGAAAGTCGTTTCCGGCGGGTTCGAAAAAAATAAAGGAATACTAATGTGGCCTGTAAAAGGAAAAATTACCGGGCGTTTCGGAGTTCAACCCCATCCGGTCTTAAAGCATGTGACTACCAACAATAAAGGAATATACATTACTGCTCCTAAAGGATCGGAAGCCTCTGTTGTGTACGATGGGGTAGTAACTCAATGTTTCTCTATTCCCGGAAGCAATAATGCGGTGATTGTCCGGCATGGTAATTACCTGACGGTTTATGCAAACCTCACAAATATTTATGTCAAAGCAGGAGATAAAGTTAAAAGAGGAAATAAAATGGGAAAGATATACGAAGATGCCGAAGATGGAGGTGATGCCGTTCTTCTTTTCCAGGTGTGGAAAGAGAAAGACCTTTTGAATCCGGAGGTTTGGATTCAAAAGTAGTAAGGTTTAAGTTTTTAATAATGAATTATTTGATTATTTTTTCAGACCTATTTGTAGTAACCCGTTATTCAGATATAAATTATTTTATGTACTTTTATTGGGTGAATTACAGAGGGGTACGTAAACTTGGCATAGAATATGATTGCAAATAACATACAACAAATGTAAAAAGGTATTCATAAAACGAAAAAGTTATGGAAGAGCAAGAAAAAAAAGAGTTAGATCTGATAGATATCCTGCGGATATGTTTCAAATATATCCGTTTGATGATAATCAAAATATGGGACATTTTTATATGGTTTATCCGTTTTGTATTTCAGTCAAAATGGATTTTGCTGTTTGCCGTAGTATGTGGTATTTTATTTGCTTTTTATTGGTCAAGACCCGAAAATTTGCGATATAAAGGCGAATCGGAGATGCGCTTCAATATTTATGACGCCTATTTCTACAAAAACCTCGTTAACCAGCTTGACCTGTATTGTAAAGATGAAAATAAATCGGCTCTGTCGCAGGCGCTCCAAATTACTCCCGAAGAAGCCGGTGCTCTGCTTTCGTTCAATACTTATTTTTTTGTAGATATGTTGTCAAACGGAACTCCGAGTGAGGTCGATTATACAAATAAATTTGATACAAAAGATACCGTAAGCAGTCGAATGAAAGACCGTCTGATGCTTGTTGTTATATCAAAAGATACCGCTGTTTACTCATCTCTACTGGGAAAAATAGAAGGTTTTTTTGAAAATAATTTAGTTATTTCGGAAGAGAATGCAATCCGGTTGAAACATATTGATGAAAAAATAGTTGCCCTTGATAATGAAATCTATTTACTGGATAGTCTGAGGAAAAAAGAGTATTTTAAAAAAGATGCAGAAAGACATGCTAAGCTTGACCAGACAATATTATTGAGCGAAAAAGAAATGAGATTATACCACAGCGATATTTTAGGCTTGGAGAGTCTCAAGCAATCCCTTCAGTGGCAAAAAGAGATTCAACCCACTTGCGTTCGTTTTCTGACTCCGTTTAGAGTAGATCCGACTCCGGTAAATAATCTAAAAAAATCTATGGTCAAACTTGTTATACTTTCTTTTGTATTTGGTCTTTTTGTAGCCTTCGGTTGGAAATACCGTATAAGAATATACCGCTTCTTATCACATGGAGAAGAAAAAAATGAAGAAGTATAGATGGGGCATTCTCGGAGCTGCACATATTGCTGAAAAATTTACGGAAGGATTGAAAGAACTTCCGGATGCAATCTGTTACGCTATCGCCTCCCGTTCTCACGAGAAAGCCGAACTATTTCGTGAAAACAACAGATTTGAAAAGGCCTATGGCTCCTATGAAGCCATGCTGGAAGATCCGCTGGTTGATATTGTCTATATCGCAACTCCCAATAATCTGCATTTCGAACATACAATGATGTCATTGAATGCAGGAAAAGCCGTTTTGTGTGAAAAACCTTTTGCTTCTAATCCTTCGCAGGTTCAGCAGATGATTGAGAAAGCCAAAGAAAAGAAACTCTTTTTGATGGAAGCCCTTTGGAGCCGTTTTCTTCCGAGTATGCAATTGTTTAAACAGCAGATGCTGGAAGGCGCTATCGGGAAACCTCTTTTGTTAGAAGCCGATTTCGGATTTAAAGCAACGTATGACCCGCAAAGCCGGCTGTTTAATTCCGAATTAGGAGGAGGCTCTATTTCCGATATTGGCATTTATCCTCTGTTTCTTGCCCTCTACCTGTTCGGCAAGCCTGAATCTGCCCAGGTAACTTCAGTTGCTGCTCCTACCGGGACAGATATGACTACAACCATTCTTTTGAAACATAAAGGAGGAGAAATCAGTATGCTGGCTTCCTCTTTTGCAATACGTCTGGATTCAGAAGCGAAACTTTTCGGAGATGCGGGATCGTTGCGTTTATGCCGGATGTTTCATATCCCGACAAAATTGATGATACGAAAAGGCGATGATGAAGAGCAGGAGATTCCTGTCCAATCTGTTGGGAATGGGTATAACTACGAAGCAAGGGAAGTAATGGAATGCCTCAACCGCGGAGAAACGGAAAGTCCTGATATGCCTTTTTCATTTTCATTAGACCTGATTCAACTTCTTGATGAAGTGGAAAAGAAAGCCAGACTTTCTATAAAGTAGAAAAATGTCTAAAATGTGTAGAGAATCTTCACATCTCCTGTGAGCTTAACGAACAATCTTTATAAAATAAAAATATTGCCCTTAAGGAATAATGACATTCTTGAAGGATTATATTACAGATAAGCGAATTAAAATATTCTTTCGGGTATTTTTAAAAATTCTGGCTATTTCCTCTGATTTATCTTGATTGATAAAAAACAGATAATCATTGCTTTATTATGAAAAAATATATTTCTTTTGAAAAATCAGAATATCTTTTTAGTTTGGCATAAATTTTGATAGTATATTAAGCGAGTTGTGAAACTCGTTGGTTTTATATAATATTTGTAGTTTAGTTCTAAGTTGCGTTTTATTTTGAGAAATAAAACGAGAAAAATGCCGTCTCTGATCAAGACGGCATTTAATTTATGCGAAAGCTTTTTTAAAATCTTTTATTCTTTTCTGCATAAACCTTCTTATTTTTGTAATCCGTTAATAGTTGCTTTTTTCATACCTTTGTTGGAGGTGAAAAGTGAAAATTGAAAGATGAAAGTCAGAGAGGACAATATTGAGATTCTCTTGTCTGCTAACTATTAAATATAAATGCCTGTTAAGGGTTTTGAATCTATCTAAAAATAAATTACTTATTCCCGGATATAAATTTTTGAATGAATAAACGAATGAATCACACTTTTTTTAAAACAAAATGGGTATCAATCATTTTGATTTTGTTAGTAATAATCGGAATAATTATCTATCCTAAATTAAAAAACTACTGGGAGTCAGATATGCCTGAAGAACAGGTAAACAATTCATCGTCGCAGAAAAAACCGCTAAACGTATCTTTCGAGGTAATCCATGCTGAACCTGTTTCCGAAAAAATTAATGTAATTGGCAGTTTATCGCCTGATGAAGAAGTCGATCTTACATTCGAGTCGTCAGGTAAACTGGTAAATATTTACTTTAAAGAAGGCTCCATGGTACGAAAAGGTGATTTATTGGCAAAGATAAATGACTTGCCGTTACAGGCTCAATTGAAAAAACTGACTTCCCAGCTTCCATTGGCGGAGAATAGGGTTTTCAGGCAAAAAACGTTATTGGAAAAAGATGCAGTTAGTCAGGAAGCCTTTGAACAGGTAACGTCAGACCTTAATCAACTTCATGCGGAAATCGAATTGGTGAAATCGCAGATTGCCCAAACCGAACTAAAAGCACCTTTCGATGGTTATATCGGATTGCGTATGGTCAGTGAAGGTAATTATGTTTCGCCAACTACCATAATTGCCCGTTTGACGAAGATCTCCCCAATGAAAATCAACTTCTCGGTTCCCGAACGATATGCCTTTCAAATAAAGCCAGGAACAAAAATTAAATTCAAAACGGATATGGATCAGGCTCAGACAGATGCATCTGTCTATGCATTGGATGCGGTTGTCAATCCCGATACGCGCACCCGGGATGTACGTGCTGTTTTTCCCAATTCGAAAGGAGAGTGGATGCCGGGCGCCTTTGTCACCATTGAAATATTATTGAATGAAATTCCCGATGCGATAGCCATTCCTTCTCAGGCGCTTATTCCCGAATTGGGAATTGACAAGGTTTTTCTTTATAAATCAGGGAAAGCCCAACCCGTAGAAGTCATTTCCGGATTAAGGACAGATGCAAAGGTGCAAATAATAAAAGGATTGCAAGTCGGTGACACATTGTTAACCTCGGGTATGCTTCAGTTACGGACAGGAATGCCGGTTATCCTGCATAAATAAAACCGGAAATTAAGATGAATATAGCAGAATTAAGTATAAAGCGTCCCGTGCTCTCTACCGTAGCAACAATCATCATTGTGGTTTTTGGAGCAATAGGCTATGCCTATCTTGGGGTGAGGGAATTCCCCAGTGTGGACAATCCCATCATTACTGTAAGTACAACCTATACGGGCGCTAATGCGGATGTAGTCGAAAATCAGATAACAGAACCGTTGGAACAACAAATAAACGGTATTGCCGGTATCCGCTCATTATCGAGCCGGAGCCAGCAGGGACGTAGCGTGATCACAGTTGAGTTTGAGTTGAATGTAAATCTGGAAACAGCCGCCAATGATGTCCGCGATAAGGTATCCCGCGGACAACGTTACTTGCCTAAAGATTGCGATCCTCCTATTGTAACAAAACAAGATGCCGATGCTTCCCCTATCATGCAGGTAACTGTCCAGAGCGGAAGCCGTTCTTTGTTGGAAGTAAGCGAAATTGCTTCGCTCACGGTCAAAGAACGCCTGCAATCGATTAAGGACGTAAGCAGCGCCGATGTTTGGGGAGAAAAGAAATACGCTATGCGCCTGTGGCTAGATCCGACTAAAATGGCTGGATTGGGAGTCACCCCTCTTGACGTAAAGAATGCGATAGACCGTGAAAACCTTGAATTGCCTTCGGGTGCAATAGAAGGTGATGTAACTCAACTTGCCATACGGGTACGTGGATATATGAATTCACCCGAGCAATTTGACGATATCGTTATCAAGAAAGACCAGGATCGCATTGTCCGTTTTAGGGATATAGGCCGTGCCGAATTAAGTGCGGAAGATTTGAAAGGTTATCTTAAAATAAACGGTGAACCTATGATTGGCGTCGTTATTATTGCCCAGCCGGGAGCCAATCAGATTGAGATCGCCGATGAAGTATACAAGCGTATGGATGCGATGGAAAAAGACCTTCCGGATGATGTTACGCTTGGAGTTGCTTACGATAATACAAAGTTTATCCGCGCTTCTATCAAGGAAGTACAAGAGACATTATATATAGCGTTTCTTTTAGTCGTAGTTATTATATTCCTTTTTTTAAGGGATTGGCGGGTAACGTTGGTTCCTGTGTTGGTTATACCTATTTCCCTCATCGGAACTTTTTTTGTCATGTACCTGTTCGGCTACTCAATTAATGTGCTTACGATGCTCGCCATTGTACTGGCTGTGGGATTGGTAGTGGATGATGCTATTGTTGTTACGGAAAATATATATACGAAAATTGAAGATGGAATGAATCCCGAAGAGGCGGGGATAAAAGGGACAAAAGAAATTTTCTTTGCTGTTATTTCCACAACAATTACGTTGGTAGCTGTTTTCTTACCTATCATTTTTATGTCGGGTATGACCGGAAAACTATTTGTGGAGTTTAGTATCGTAATTTCGGGAGCCGTAATTATTTCCGCTTTTGCTGCTCTTACCTTTACTCCGATGATAGCCACCAAGATATTGAAAAAAAGAAAAAAACAGAGTTTCCTGTATTGCAAAACCGAGCCGTTTTTTGAAAAAATAAATAAGGTATATGACAGGACTCTCAGTGTATTTTTGAGAAAGAAGTGGTGGGCATTGATAATTACCGGAGTAACGTTTCTCGTAATTGGATATATAGGTTATAACATATCCTCCGAAACCGCTCCGGCCGAAGATCGCTCCTATCTGGTTATCAATACAACGGTTCCCGAAGGCTCTACATTTGAGTATATAAATAATTATGTTACAAAAGTCTCTCTTTTAGCCGATTCGTTAGTCCCCGAAAGACTAAACAATATTCTGCGTTTGTCCAGTACTTCCGGAAATGTACGCATTATGTTGCCTGACATTGGTGAACGCAAACGCTCTCAAATGGAGATAGCCTCTTCTTTGATAAAACCCCTTTCGCAACTCACCGAAGGGCGTGCATTTGTACAACAACAATCCACTTTTGGAGGCAGGAGAATGAGCCAGCCCGTGCAGTATGTATTGCAAGCGCCCAATCTGGAGAAGCTAAAGGAATTTCTTCCCGTTTTTCTAGAAAGAGCCACTGATAGCCCTATTCTAACAATGGTAGATGCCGACCTTAAATTCAATTATCCGGAGCTGTACATAAATATAAACCGGGATAAGGCTAATTTGCTTGGGGTAAATACAAAAAATATCGGAGAGACACTTCAATATTCCCTTAGCGGACAACGAATGGGATATTTTTACCTTAATGGTAAACAATACCAGATACTGGGAGAAATAAACCGCCAGCAACGAAATCAACCCGAAAATCTCAAATCGCTCTATGTAAGAAATAGTAACGGGGAGATGATCCAGTTAGATAATCTTATCTCTTTGGATGAAGGGGTAACCCCTCCTACATTGTACCGTTACAATCGCTTTGTTTCCGCAACAGTTTCTGCGGGATTAGCGCCCGGAAAAACAATCGGGCAGGGATTGGACGAGATGGACCGTATAGCAGACGAGGTATTGGATGACTCTTTTCGTACAGCCCTTACAGGAGAATCCAAAGAGTATAAAGACAGTTCGTCAAGCCTGATATTTGCACTCATATTATCATTGGTACTTATTTTTCTGGTTCTATCGGCTCAGTTTGAAAGTTTTAAAGATCCTTTTGTAATTATGTTTACCGTACCGCTTGCTATTGCAGGAGCATTGATAGCCTTGTATTTTAGCGATCTTACTTTAAATATTTTCAGTGAGATCGGGATTATTATGCTTATAGGTTTAGTTACCAAAAACGGTATCTTGATTGTAGAATTTGCAAACCAGAGACAAGATGCGGGAATGGATAAGTCCGAAGCTATTCAAGGTGCTGCTTTGCAACGCCTTCGTCCGATCCTAATGACCAGTTGTTCTACCGTTTTAGGCCTTTTGCCTCTTGTTTTTGCTTCGGCAGAAGGTGCAAACGGAAGAATTGCCATGGGAACTGCAGTTGTGGGTGGAATGTTAATGTCTACCTTCCTGACCCTATATATCATTCCTGCCATGTATTCTTATATCTCTTCCGACCGGCATCGCAAACAAGCTAAAAAACGACTTAAGAAGTTGAAATGTGGGTATTGAAAAGTTTAATGTAAATATAGAGAAAATAAAAAATTTTTTACTTTAAAATTTAAAATATAAAAAATAAAAGTAAGTATTTTATAAAAAAAATAGTTAGTAAATAGAATAATATT
>JAVBMA010000025.1:0-3402 GCA_031553005.1 Paludibacteraceae bacterium
ACACTTTTGTTCCAATTATGTTCTTTTCGGTGGGCCCGGGCCGCCCCCCCCCCCGCTTCCCCTCCTACATACCAAACGTTAAACGCCGGTCATTCCGAATGGAACGAATGTAGAATGAGGAATCACCGAAATGGCAGTTGAAGTAGGGGGATTTTTGCCGACAAGCATTAAATATTACTATCAAAAACGAGAAACTTATTATTGAATTTCCCTAAGAATCCTAATTTAATCTTGGCAATCCGGTAAATCTTATAGAAATCATGGTTTAAGAGATTCAAAATATGTCCGTTCCTTGCGAAAGTCGAGGTGCGGATATTTTTTTTCCAGATTATCCAGCGTTTTCAGGTTTTTAAGGATAAATTCCTGAAACGCTTTGCTTTCGGAATTAAACGGACGATGTTGAGCTGCGGAGATTAATTTCTCAATTTCAGATAATTTTTTAACTGTTTCTTTTCCACAGAAACAATCTGAAAATCGTTCCCATATATAACCGATGGCAGTTTCATTGGGATGAATCATATCCTCTCTATAAAAACGATAATCGCGCAACTCGTCCAACACAATTTCGTAGGCGGGAAAATAGAAGGTATTTGCCGGAAACAAGAGTTGCAGCCGTTCTATTGCAAGTAGTAAGGTCGATTTACTGAGTTGGTTTTCATGCACGCCGTCTTTCCAATGGCGGATAGGGCTGACTGTGAAAATAATTTTAATGCCGGGGTTTACCTCTGACAATCTTCGGATAAGATTGGTATAAGTTTCGACAATTCCTTCTATGCTTAATCTTTCGCGGATAAAAAGATTTCCCGGGAGTTTGTGGCAATTGGAAACGACCGTTCCCGACTCTTTTAAACGGTATATCCAGGATGTCCCGAAGGTAAGAATCAGGAAGTCCGTTGTTTTGAGGAAACCGGAGGCTTCCTCCAGTTTTTTATTTGCGTTTTTCAGAAATAGCCCGGAAGAGAGTTCTGCGAAACGGCTGTGGTGGCTGAAACTATTCCAAACCCCTTCGTGTTCGAATAACTCACTTCCGGTAAATAGCTTTTTTTCTAAAATTCTTTCAATAGATGCGTGAATGGATTCCGGATTGTAGAGGATTCCAAACGGATTGACTAATGTTTGAAATTTGGAACTCACTAATTTTTCCCCGATATTCTCGGCAAAACAAGAGCCAAACATCATTATCCTGTCTGAATAAGTGATGCCCGGCTCCTGTTTTTTTATATCTACAATTGTTCTGAATTCCATAGGCCTCTCCCCCCGTCCCCCTCTTCTCAAGAGAGGGGGAGTAGAGCGTATTTCATTATTTGCTCAATTATCAAAGTCCCTTTCCCTACTTAGTCACCCCCTCTTTTGAGGAGAGGGGGGCGGGGGGAGAGGCTTTTTTATTCCCCGCTTAGCGCCTGCATCAGTTCGTCCATATTCGGACTTAGGATAATTTCCGTGCGGCGGTTTTTCTGGCGGGCTTCTTTTGTCTTGGCATTGTCCAGCGGAACAAACTCGGCACGGCCGGAGGCTGTTATCCTTTCCGGATTTATCTCTTTGTTTTGCAGTAAGATGCGTACAATAGAAGTGGCTCTTTTTACGCTTAAGTCCCAATTATCAGTTACATTTCCGTTTCCATTATAAGGAACATCGTCGGTGTGTCCTTCAATCACCACATGGATATCCTTGTTTTCGCCGAGAAACTTCGCCAGGTTATTTAATGCGGTAACGCCTTTGGGGTCTACATCCCAACGACCCGATTTAAATAGCAGTTGCTCTTCCAGCGAAACATATACTTTACCGTTTTTATTGATTACTTCAAGCCCGTTTCCTTCAAATCCTACTAATGCATCCGCTACTTTTTTTCTCAGGTTTTTCATCAGGCTGTCTTGCTTGGTAATTATATTGGAGAGTTCCTGCAACTTCTGCTCTTTTTCGGAAAGCGCTTTTCCCGAACGCGCCAGCTCTTTTTCTGCTTTCGCTAAAGCATCTTCCCTGTCCAGTAACTTATCCTGGATTTTTTGTATATCGGCAAGCAATCCTTTTACTTCGCTTTCACTTCTCGAATTTTTCAATTGGTCGGATAGCTGCTTATTCAGTTTATTGAGTGATTCAATGTCAGCTTTGTTTAGCTCAAGCGCCTTGGATTGTGATTCGATATCTTCAATCAGCTTATCTATATTCGCACGCAGCGAAGTCGTATCATTTCCCAATGCCGATATTTGATAGGCCTGTTGTTCCGTTTTTTTATTGCAATCGTCTAATTGCTGGCTCAGTTCATTGAATTTTTTCTTTGCTACACAAGAAAAAGAAAGAGTCCCGATAAGTAAAAAATAAAAAATTTGTTTCATTGCCGAATGTGCTTTTGGTTAGAATATCAGTTGGTCAATTCGTATTATCAATGATTGTCCAATGGTGACAAATATATGTATAAATTGAGAATTGAGAATATAAAATTAAAAATTTAATTGTAAAGCTATTCAGTTGTTTGCATATCCATTCTTCATTTTCAATTAAATTATTACCTTCGCAGATGAAATATGAAAAATGTTAATTACTAAACAATACACATGAAAACGAAATTTTTATTACTCATTTTTATTTTATCCGGCCTTATTCAGGCAAATGCACAAGAAAAGAAATTTAATTTCGGTTTAAAGATAGCTCCGGCAGTTTCCTGGTTAAGCTCCGACGAGAAAGGAGTTTCTGGTGATGGCCCTTTAGGCAGGTTCAATTGGGGATTTATCGGTGCATATAATTTTTCTCCAAATTTCGCCTTTGTTTCAGGTTTCAATATCAATACATTGGGAGGAAAGTTGAAATATGATGCAACCGGTGTTAGTGCCAAAAGTAAATATTCGGAATTACAGATTCCGGTTATTTTTCAGATGAGAAGTAATGAAATCAGTTTCTTGAAAATTTATTTTCAGATAGGGCTTGCCGAAGGTGTTTTTATGAGCGCCAAAGATGCCGAAGGAGAGAGTATTTATAGCCAAACAAGACCTTTTAATACTGCTTACATCATTGCTTCCGGTGTTGACTTTCCACTCAAAGGCGGTATTGATTTAATCGCACAGATAAAATATAACGGAGGGCTTACAAATATAGGCAAGGACGATTACTATAAAGCAAAATCCGGTTTTGTCGAACTGGGTTTGGGTATTTTGTTCTAAAATACATTTGAAGCCGGAAAACGGCTGCCACAAAAATTTCTTGAACGCGGATGATGGGGTTATTTTGACTTATATTCGGAGCGATTTATATTCGGAGTGCGACTTCAAGTTAGGAGTGTTCGGAAGATAAATCTATATAAATCATCATTTGTGTTTTAAATTCTTTTTTATTGATTATTAATTATTTATATTAATATCTATCGAAAAACGACATTTGGGTTTCCTCCACACTTTAACACAATCATTT
>JAVBMA010000045.1:0-11595 GCA_031553005.1 Paludibacteraceae bacterium
GGCGGCTTTGCCGCTTCCCCCTTCTATATCCCAACCTTTAGATGCCAGTCATTCCGAACGCAACAAAGTGGAGTGAGGAATCCCTCTAGATATTACTATCAAAAACAAAAAATATATTTTTCCGCATTTACTGAATTTCCCAAAATAAAAAGCGGTTTCAATTTATGCAATTGAAACCGCTTTTTATTTTATGTGAGTCCAAGACATCAATTCAGAAGGTATATTTATAGTACAACTCCCAAGGAATCGGATATAGAAAACATTGATTATTTTCTATAAATATATAAATCCTTCGGATTTAATTTAATTGATAATCAAATTTATATATATAATTTTCTATCAAGTTAATTTCAATACTTTTTGATATTTTCACAACAATAGCCTAACAATAAAAACGAAGCAGCAATAAAAAATTCGGGGCTTCACTTAGAGTGAAACCCCGAATCTGAATCATTATCTTTCTTAATAACTTTCAATTCTCAACTTTCAACCTCATCATGATCCGAAGTCGTCAAACATCAACATCTCCGCCGGAACACCCAAGTTGTCCAACATTACTTTGACAGCGTTTGCCATTGGTCCGGGACCACACATATAATATTCAATATCTTCCGGGGCATCGTGATTAACTAAATAGTTTTTATAGATGACATCGTGAATAAAGCCTGTATATCCTGTCCAATTATCTTCAGGAAGAGGGGCGCTTAATGCAATATTGAATGTGAAATTCGGGAATTCTTTTTCTAATGCACGGAAATCTTCTTCATAAAATATTTCCCCTTTTGAACGGGCTCCGTACCAGTATGAAATTTTACGGTCTGTTATTTTCAACGTTTTGAGCAGGTGAAGTATATGAGAACGAAGTGGAGCCATACCTGCACCACCTCCGATATACAACATTTCCCTATTGCTGTCCAATATCGGGTGAAACTCTCCGAATGGTCCGGAAACCATCACTTTATCGCCCGGTTTCAGGTTAAATATATAAGAAGAGGCAATACCGGGACTTACATTCATGAATCCACCTGTTGCCCTGTCAAACGGCGGTGTAGCAATACGTACATTCAACATTACAATATCACCTTCGGCAGGATAATTAGCCATAGAGTAAGCTCGCATGGTAGGCTCATCGTTTTTACAAGTCAAATCCCACATCTTATATTGACTCCATTCGCCATGAAACTTTTCGTCGATGGCAAAATCGGAATATTTGAGGTTATATGCCGGAATATCAATCTGGATATATCCTCCGGAAACAAAATTAAGATGCTCTCCTTCCGGCAATCTTACAACAAACTCCTTAATGTAAGTGGCAACGTTTCTATTGGAAACAACTTCACATTCCCATTTCTTCACACCAAGAACAGACTCGGGAACTTTTATCTCCAAATCATTTTTTATCTTAACCTGGCATCCCAGACGCCAGTTGTTTTGAATCTCTTTACGAGTAAAAAAGCCTACTTCGGTAGGAAGTATAGCGCCCCCTCCTTCTGTTACCTGACAACGGCACTGGCCACAAGTCCCGCCGCCGCCGCATGCCGAAGGCAAAAAGATTTTGCTGTCACCCAGCGTTGTAAGAATTGAACCTCCCATATTGACATCAAGTTTCTTTTCCCCATCATTAATAGAGATAGTCACTGTTCCTTCGGGTATCAGTTTTTTCTTTGCATATAACAGCAATACAACTAATATCATCGTAACAAGAAGGAAAACCACAATGCTTACGGTTATCGTCAATACAGTACCTGCTAATAAAATTACCATTGTTCTTATGTTAAAGAAGCCCTTACCTGTTTTCTGAGAACAAACGAGTCTGAGCTCTATTCATTATTTTCTATTTATTTTTAAAGAAATCCTATTTGTGTTTTTAAGTCCGGTTCGGAAGAGATAATTATATTTTCAATCCTGAAAAACACATAAACCCGATGGCCATTAAACCTACGGTTATAAAAGTAATACCCAGTCCGCGCAACGGAGCAGGAATATTTGAATAAGAGAGTTTTTCGCGTATAGCTGCAAGTCCGACAATAGCAAGAAACCATCCTATACCGGAACCCAATGCATAGACGGTAGCATACCCGACATTAGGGAACGCGCGTTCCTGCATAAAGAGGGAACCTCCGAGAATAGCGCAATTTACCGCAATCAACGGCAAAAAAATACCGAGTGATGCGTATAATGCCGGAGCAAATTTTTCAATTATCATCTCTACCAACTGGGTAATGGAAGCAATAACGGCAATGAAAATTATAAAGCTCAGGAAGCTTAAATCAACATCGGCATACCCTTCTCCCAACCATGATAAAGCACCGGCTTTCAAGACATGCTCTTCCAACAGGTAGTTTATGGGAAGTGTAACAACCAATACGAAACAAACGGCAATCCCAAGTCCTATAGAAGTTTTTACAGTCTTCGACACAGCCAGATAAGAACACATACCAAGAAAGTATGCGAAAATCATATTATCGACAAAAATCGACTTGACAAATAAACTTAAAATATCTCCCATTTGTATTTTAATTTTGTAATTAACTGTGTAATTAAGTTGTAATTAGTTTTGCGTAATTAATTGTAATCAAGTTATTTCTATCGGTTATAATTTAATTACAGCGAAGACGAATTACCAATTTTATTTTTTTATTATTTCTCTTGCAACTCTTTATCACGGCTCCGGTGAAACCAAATAATACATGCTACCGTAATAAGAGCCATCGGCGGCAAAATCATCAATCCGTTATTCAAATATCCGTTTTCGTAAGCAACCTGAGGTATTACCTGAAATCCTAATATGGTTCCGGAACCCAATAATTCGCGGAAAAATGCCACAATCACCAATATCATTCCGTATCCGAGCCCGTTTCCAAGTCCGTCAAGGAAAGAATCCCAAGGTTTATTGGCCAATGCAAATGCTTCAAGGCGTCCCATCAGGATACAGTTAGTAATAATCAGGCCGACAAACACCGACAACTGTTTGCTTACATCATAAGCAAAAGCTTTCAATATCATATCTACAACTGTTACCAAAGCCGCAACAACAACCAACTGTACAATAATGCGTACGCGGGAAGGAATGGTATTGCGCAACAGTGAAATAATCACATTAGCGAAAGATAGAATGATTGTTACCGAAAGCGCCATCACAATGGCAGGCTCCAACTTTGCGGTTACCGCCAACGCCGAGCAAATACCCAATACTTGTACGATAACCGGATTATTTTTACTGAGAGGATTAAAAAAAATCTTTTTATTGCTTGTACTCATATCGTTTTTCTCCTCTTATTTTTTAATTAAAAATTCCTTATATCCTCCGATACTGTTCAAAAGCATCTTGTCTACTCCCTGACTGGTAATTGTACCTCCGGAAATTCCATCTACGAAATCCATCCCTACGACGGATTTACCGGGTTTTACAATAGCAATGGATTTAAATTGTCCTCCTTTGAAAATTTCCTTTCCCTGAAATTGTATTTGAAACTCTTTCTTTTCAATTTCGGCTCCTAATCCGGGAGTTTCACCTTTATGCGAGAAAAAAGCTCCGAATATTGTATTTTTATCAGCTTTCAAAGAGATATATCCCCAAAGCGGCCCCCAAAGTCCGGCTCCGCGCAACGAAAGGACATAATAAGTCTGCCCATCCTTCTCACAGAGATAAACAGGTAAGTGCCTCTCCTCTTCCGGTTTTTTGTTTTCCTTTTCCAATTCAATCGTAAAACCATCGATTCCTTCTACCAGTTCGCCTTTATAATCGACCACAACTACTTGCTTTATATATTGATTATAAAGAGCTTCGGCATTACTTGCATCGGCATCAATATTTAACGAGGCAAGAATTTGCTTTTTCTTATCCAACTCAACGTTTCTGTCCTGCCTGTCTTTCAATACGCTTGCTGCAAATGCTAATACAAAAGCAACTATCACAACCATGACGGCAACGTAAATAATGGTATAGCTATTACTATTTTTATTCATAATTTAATAAGGTGAAAGGTGAAAGGTGAAAATGAATAATCCTAATGTTCAATTTCGCGATTCACTTATTCTTAATTTTCAATTTACTTTGGTTCTTTTTAAGCGTCTTTTAATATTAGATTGTACTACGAAGTAGTCTATCAACGGAGCAAATATATTCATCAAAAGAATAGCAAGCATCATACCTTCGGGATAACCGGGATTAAGCATCCTAATCAGAATGGCAAAGATACCTACCAGAAATCCGAAAATATATTTTCCGGTTTCCGTACGTGCCGAAGTCACCGGGTCAGTTGCCATAAACACGGCTCCAAAAGCAAAACCTCCCAATAAAAGATGGTCATACCAAGGAAGGTTCATTACCGGGGTAGTTCCTATCTGATTGAACAATAAAGCAGTCAACGCTCCTCCGACAAATACGGAAAGCATTGTTTTCCAGCTTGCGATTCCGGTGAAAAGCAATAAGGCTGCTCCTAATAATATGGCAATTTTGCTTGTTTCGCCGATAGAACCGGGAATAAGTCCGATAAACATATCCAACGTAGAAACGGGGTCTCCGACAGCATTTGTTATTTGTGGCGCTTGCTGTCCCATGGCTACCGAAACCTGACCCAGAGGAGTAGCTCCGGTAAATGTATCGACTAAATGTCCTTCGCCTAATCCGAAAACAGGCTTTTCGGCTACCCAAACGGCATCACCTGACATCTTGGTCGGATAAGCGAAAAATAAGAATGCACGGGTTACCAAAGCCACATTGAAAATATTCATTCCCGTTCCGCCAAAAACTTCTTTTGCAAAAATAACGGCAAACGCAGTTGCTACGGCAAGAATCCACAACGGACAATCTACGGGAACAATCATAGGGATTAGGATTCCTGAAACCAAAAATCCCTCTTGTATCTCTTCTTTTTTTAATTGGGCTACGATAAACTCAATACCTAATCCGACAGCATACGAGACTACGATTTTAGGAAGGACTGCCAGAAATCCGAATAAAAACATATCAAAAAAACCGGCTTCGAGATTTCCTGTAACCAAATAATGCTGATATCCGGCATTGTACATTCCGAACAGGAGTGCCGGAATCAATGCAATAACAACCATCGACATCACTCGTTTGGAATCAATACTATCATGAATATGTGTTCCTCTTTTGGCTGTCGTATCGGGAACGAACAAAAATGTTTCAAATCCGTCGAATACCGAACGGAACATCGCCAGTTTACCACCCTCTTCAAAATTGGGCTTTATCTTGTCGAGAAAATTCCTTAACGCTTTCAATTTATATCTATTTTAAGTTACAAGTTACAAAGTTACGGGTTACGAGAAAAAAGTAAAACAGTTACTTTCAGTGCATTTTAATTTTCAACTTCTTTCCGGAGAAAATCCAATCCTTCCCTTACAATCCGCTGCGTCTCGATTTTGGATGTGCAGACAAATTCACATAAGGCAAAATCTTCGGGGGCTACTTCGTAAATTCCGAGTTGTTCCATTTTATCAATATCTTTTGCTAAAATGGCTTTTATCAGAAATTCAGGTAAAATATCCATCGGAAACACTTTATCGTATTCTCCCGACATGATAAATGCCCGTTCACCTCCGTTTATATTGGAATCGAGGCAATACTCCCTGTTTTTGAAAAGCCACGAGAAATAAGAACGGTTTACGCTGAATTTTTTCAACCTTGGCATAATCCAACCGAGAAATTCATGTGTATTTCCTTCCGGAATAACAGTAAGCTGAACATCATAAGCGCCCAAAAATCCATCAGGAGATATTTGTCTACCGGTCAACGGATTTCCGCTAATGTAACGAAGAGGTTGTGAGTCAATCACATTTCCTTTTAATATATTAGCAACAGAAGCTCCGTAAACGGTTTTATAATAAGCCGGGGATTTGGCTCCGCAGCCACAAAATACAATTGACCGTGAAAAATCCAGTACACCTTTGCGGAAAGCACGTCCAATGGCAACAACATCCTGAGGATTGATAGTCCAAACAATCTCTCCTTTATTTATCGGGGCTATGTGATGAATCTGAACACCGACATTCCCTGCGGGATGCGGCCCCTGAAATTCGTGTATCACAACACCTTTGGTATCTTTAAATATTTTTGAAGCGCACTCTATATTGACTCCTATATGAATTTTTCCACTTGTTAATTTGGCAAGGGCATCAACGCCTAATTGGAAATCTTCATTTCTTCCGACCAAAATAAAATCATAATCGGGAGCCAAAGGGGCAGAGTCAAAGCCGGAAATAAAAATAGCTTTAGGATTGTCGTTAGGATTGGCAACCACGTCATAAGGACGCTGTTTGATAAACGGCCAGAAACCTCCTGCTGAAAAAAGCTGCTTAATTTGTTCTGCGGATAAATCGGATGGATGAATTTTCTCAAAAGGTTCCGATGTAAACTGCCCGTCCGATTGAATACGAATATCCAATACTTTTCGCTTATCACCCCTGTTAACTGCAAGGAGTGTCCCGCTTACAGGTGAAACAATTTGTATTGCCGGATTCTTTTTATCATAAAAAAGAACAGTTCCTACGTTTACTTTTTCGCCATCCTTTACGATTACTTTAGGTGTAATTCCCTGAAAATCATCAGGCCTGATTGCAAACAAATCAGCGGGGTCCGCTTTTGCAAACACATCTTTTGCTTCGCCTTTCAACTTTATGTCTAAACCCCGTTTTATCCTAATTACTTCTGCCATAATGCATTTGAATAGATTTAAAATCAGGTAGCGAAATTACAATTTTTCTCTTTTATATACAAGAGTAGAGAACGATAAAAATCTCACAAAACATCACCTTTTACATAAGATTCATACAGATAACCCGGATTTTCATAATATAGGCTACTGTTGAAATCTTCAATTTTACGGGAAAGCCACGAGTTATATATTTCAACAAGAGCGTTTATTGGCTCTTTATTTTGTTTATTGCAAACATCCACAATCAATCGTTTATAAACCTTCCCAATATCCCAATGACTTGGGATGGAATAATTGCTATTAGCAATATTGTCGAATATCCCATTTTCTATACAATAGCGTTGAATCAATTCATCGGCCAACTTATCAATGTTCTCACTATGATATACATCAGCTAACTCATAAATATGCTGTAATTTTTCTTTACCTATTGCATTTACTACAACATTCCGGTGATTTTTTGTTTTATGGCCAATGTATTCAATCAGGCTGCAAACGAAAAACAAATCATTATAGTCTTTTTTTTCTCTTCCAGTCATCTTCCAACCTCCTCACTTCGGGTAAATGTTAAACATTTTAAAGCGTTATATGTGCAAAAATTTATTTGATGAGTGGGATGTTTAAATTTTGCCAATACCCAAAACTGCTCTCTTGTGAGAATACCATTTACATAATCGGATATATAATTATAAATCTGATCATTGGCCATTGCTCCGATAACAATATCATAATTATGCGCCGTTCCTCTACGACAATTAACGATAAAATCCAACCATTCTTCTGTCATTTCCTCAAAATACAAGATTTTCAGGCTATCATCCGGCTCAAAATCATAAATACTAACTACCGGAATATCATAACGCTTAGCCCAACGTACAGCCAGCTCTTTCAGTTCTGTACAATAAAAACCTGTTCCGAAATCTTTCGCATAATTGCCCTTGATTATTTCAGGATGCTCTATCAAACAATATCCGCCATGATAAATTTCCATAACTCACAATTTTACTGTTGGTAACAGTAACAAAAAAGCAATACATTAAAACCAAAATTCTGCAAGATTCTAAGATTCTCAGGATTACCGTTTTTTTTATCCTGAGAATCTTAGAATCTTGCAAAATCTTAATTCAGACTATTAAAAAACGACCGCTTCGCGGAAATTATCAAATCCGAATAGTCGAATAATTTAAATAAATCGAATCTTATTCTGCCACACAACGCAGGAAGAAGATGTCGTTACGGCTGCTGCTGCCGCCTGCGATGCCGCTGTCGAAGTACAGGTAGTACGCATTGCTACTGTCGGTGGGCGTACTACTCCAATAGCCACCGAACGCGTCTCCGTAGTCGAGCGCACCGCCGTAGCTGAGGTGGCGGTAGCCAACGGCAGGCAGGAAAAGCGTAGCACCCGAAGCTTTATCAGTAAATTTTCGACCGCTTACACCGTTTTGAGTAGCACACTTATGAGACACTTTGTCGATATCAAGTAATGTTTCAATTTCAGCTTTAGTAGGTACACGCCATCCGGAAGGGCTGGGGTCATTAGACTTTTCCCAAGTAGTACCGGAAGGAGTGCTACTGTCCCAACCGGTTACATTGCCGGTAGTGGGCCACGCGGTTTTACGGTTCCATTGGTAAAACATGCCGGGAGATTCGGGAGAGGCTGCGAAAGTGCCGGGAGCATATACATTGCGAGTTGCCCACTTTACACCGTTAATCATAACGCCATTATCGGCAATAGCGTCGGATTTGCCCGGTTCTTCAGGATTATCCGGATTGGCTTCCTCCTTCTTGGGCTCATCATCTTTGCCACATGAGTTGAACACGACGGTTGACATACCTATTGCGAGCAGCAACCAAAAACTGATAAAATACTTCTTTCTCATGGTTTTTAATTTTAATTGGTTGATATATAGCGAATACTGTTTTTTGTCTTGAATCAAGATTTTTGCAAGATTTTAAGATTATGAAGATTACCGTTTTTTCATCTTGGTAATCTTATAATCATATTAATCTCAGTTCAAGACATTTAATTGTCAAATCCGAATAGTCGGATAATGTCAAATAAATCAAATTATTCTGCTACACAGCGAACAGAGAACCCGTAGCTGCGGCTGCCGTCGTACCTGCTTGCGAAGTAACTGAAGAAAAACAGGCCATACGCGAGGCAACTGTCGAACTGCGTACTGCTCCAATAAAAGCCATACGAGTCTGCGTTGTCGAGCGTACCATCGTAGTCGCGGTAGCCTACGACAGGCAGGAAAAGCGTAGCGCCGGAAGCTTTGTCTGTAAATTTTCTACCGTTTACACCGTTTTGAGTAGTCCATTCACTGGTTACATAGTCGACATCCAATAAACTGTCAATTTCATTGAGAGTAGGCACTCGCCAACCTGCTGGGCTGGGGTCATTAGACTTTCCCCATGCAGTACCGGAAGGTCTGCTATCGTCCCAACCGGTTACAGCGCCGGTAACGGGCCATGCGGTTTTACAATTCCATTGGTAAAACATGCCGGGAGATTCGGGAGTAGCGGCGAAAGTACCGGGGGCATCCAAATTACGGGTTGCCCACTTTACACCATTAATCATTACACCTTTGTCAACAGTAGCAGGGTCTTTTACTGTTATGATACACTCCGCGGTTTGATTACCGGCCTTAGCCGTAATGGTTGCACTGCCCACAGCTATAGCAGTTACTTTACCCGTGTTGTCAACAATGGCTTTAGCTTTGTCGCTGCTTTCCCATGTTACGGTTTTGTCTGTAGCATTATCTGGAGTTACAGTCGTTGTCAGGCTTTGCTCTTCTCCTACAAGAAGCGTTAACGTTGGTACATTCATATTTATGCCGGTCACTGCAATAGTACCAGGTTCTTCAGGTTCTTCCGAATTATCCGGATTGGTTTCCTCCTTCTTAGGGTCATCATCTTTGCTACAAGAGTTGAACACGACGGTTGACATACCGATTGTAAGCAGCAACCAAAAACTGATAAAATACTTCTTTGTCATGGTTTTTTATTTAATTATTTGAAATATGATTGGTTATAGATATTACAGGAATAGTGTGGGATAGATTAAAATTTTTGAGGCGGTTAATAATCTCGTGTGCCGTTCGGGTGGTAGAGACGCAATGCATTGCGTCTCTACGGAGCGTCCCGCACCCGGCTTTTCCATATCATCATATTTTGGGGAAGTTCTCATATTTTTTCGATTTTCCAAATTCGTTCTTTCGATTATAGATCAGTACAAATATATATTATTTTTTCCGCCAAATAAATTGGCGATTAAAAATGTGTTCATTTTCATTAGTCGTTTTTCGTGACTCGGCATAGTCAAAAATAACTTTTTGCCTCTGCTCTCGCTACTCAAAATGTTCAGAATCTCTTATCATAAAATCATTAGATATCCTCAAGCCGGACGAGCGCTTACTTTTTTATTCGCAACGAGTTTATTAAAAAATACTCATATTACGCTTCGCAAAATTGCTACAGCTCAAAAAAGTAAGAAAAAAGCCACCGCTATAATTCTTCGCTAAAAATCTTCTAAATTAAGCTAAAACGTTTTAAGAATCAAGCAAACTATTAAGCATCATCTCCGTAATAATTTCTTCCATAGAGTAGAATCCTTTTGTTTTGTTAACCAACCATTTAGCAGCAAAAATAGCGCCCTGTCCGAAAGCCGCTTTATTTATACTCTCATGGGTCAGACGAATAGTCTGGTTTTGCAGCCCGAATATAATCTGATGTTTGCCTACAATCCCTCCTACCCGTACCGAATTTATATGTTCATCTTTCAATCCCAATATATCGGCAATTTTCAGAGCTGTACCCGAAGTCTCTTTTTTTTCCCGGAAATGCTCTTCAACAATTTCAATATCAGCATAGGGTACAATCTTCTGCAATACCTGCGAGGCAACAAGAAGGAAATTGATTCCCAGTGTGATATTCGGAGAATAAAGTACAGCTGTCTTTTCCGAATATTTTTTCAACTGATTAATATCTTTTTCCGAATAAACAGAAATTGCCGATATAATCCGTATACCTTGCTCGGCTGCCACTTTGTATTTTTTATATCCGTTGGGATTTGAAAAATCAACGATAACATCAACTTCATTATCTTTAAAGAAATCGGCATTTAAATCTTGTTCGCAAAAAATAGGCGTAGCATCATATTCGCATCCAAACAGCCGGCTGGCATATTGTTTTTTAACAGGTTTAGTTTTTCGTATAATCCACTGTAAATCAAAATTTTCATCTTCAAACAACTCTTTTGCAACCACACGTCCTGTACGTCCAAATCCCAAAAGTCCTATCTTAATTTTCTTCATAAAATATTTATTAATTTGACTTTTATAACCAAATCTAATAAAAATCCGGCTTTTTAACGATAAGCAAGCCCTTAAGGTTAACATCTTTAAACAGAATATCAGATAAATTCAGATAAATTGAAAGATGAAAATTGAAAGGTAAAAGTTAGAAAAGGGGGTAGGTTTTTGATTCTTGGGTGTTTTTGAAATTCTATATTTTTTCTATATTCATATAGAAAATTTAACATTTTGATTGAAATATCCTTTTTGTATATACAGCGTGTCGTGTCAATAAAAAAAATAATGTATCCAATTTTTTATCATTTTAATCATGACACGACAGGAGGAGATTTTTCTATTGCGAAAGTTAGAATATTTTCTATCTCTTTAGCTTGGCGTTTATTATTCATGCGAATCAGTAGTTGAAAAGGGATCAAAAAGCCAAATATTCATGAAGCTGTCCCAAAAGTCCTTTAACCACAAAGAACCTTTAGATTAGGCCTAAGTTTTATTAAGTAAAAAATATTAACAGTTATAAAGGTTAGTTTCTTACTTTTATTGTAAAAAAGAAGGAATTAACCGATACTAAAAAGTAAACTAAACAAAGACAAAGAGAT
>JAVBMA010000023.1:0-15243 GCA_031553005.1 Paludibacteraceae bacterium
TAAAATTATTCAACGGATTTTTGCTGTGGTTAATACTAAAACGCCTTATCTGGTGGATTATTTGAACCCATGTGAACAATCTGCTTGAATTGTTAATATTTTTAACTAAAATATGTTGGATTAGTCATAGAATTCACAAAGAGTATATATTTATTTCCTTTGTGTGCTTCGTGACTTTGTGTTTACTATTTTTTGTTAATGGTAATATTGCTTTTAAAGAAGAATCAAAAGAGAGTTGGTAAAACCCACGAATGAATCACTCAATCATCACCTCTTTAATTAAAAAGATAAGGAAAGGATAAATTTTTCAACAAAATTACTTCCTTTTTCAATTTATCGGTAAAAGTATCCGAGTCCAAGTCGCTCAATATTTGGGTAGTAGTCCATAACTTGACATCCAGCGAATCGGTATTTTGCAAAACCAAATTATTAGCAAGCATATAATGCAGAAATACCCATTGGCGCTCATACCTATTTTCAAAGGTATACTTTAATAAGTATTGGGCATTTCCTTTCTCTACATTATAATTTCTTTTCAGCAACCGGTCTATACACTCTTCATATGTTTCACCATAAAGTAAGTGTCCGGAAACAGAAACATCCCATTTACCCGAATTAGTAAAATCAATAAAATCATTTCTTCTCAACAAAAGTTTATTATCGGAAATCAATAAAACCCGTACTACGGGATGGCAGTTTTTTTTCAGTGGATTTTTAACTTTTTTCGAAGAATAAACTTCTCCTCTTGGTTCATATCCTATAACGCCTCCTTTTTCATTAAGAATAGGCCAATAATCCTCTTTGTCAATATAACCTCTCAACAGATATATTCTTATCGTAATATAAATCCACATGCAGAAAAACAGCAGCAATTCTTCTTCTTTAAAAAGGAAATCGGAAATAACATCTTTATGAAAACGATATGCAATAAAAAAGCCTACAATATAAATCATAAAAATGATAATAGTAAGCTTTAGTGTAATAAAAAAGAGGGTTAGATTTTCCTGTACTCCTACGGCATTTTTTCCGGAACCGGACAATATTCTTTTGGTGATAGGCTTTCGGAATAATAAAAGGATAATAGAAAAAAAGAGCATTACAAGCTCGCCCATAACCGGTTGCAGGTCGCCGAAATCTATAAATTTCAAAATAAAAGTAGCTATTATTACCATAAAAAGAATAGGGACCATACGCTTATTAAGCATTCCTTTTCCTTTAAATATAAAATAGCAGGAAAAAAGGAGAAAACCTATAAATACGGAGATCGAACCGGCAATATCTACTCCATAAAAGTTTTCTAAAATAACAAACAAAAATATAGGTATTAATACATTAGCCGGATTTTTTAATTTCCACTTCATTGTTTATTCATTATGCATTCATGCAAAGATTTATCCCTCAAACAACATCATTCCGCTGATATATTTTCCAATAATATCAAATTCTACATTTATAACACTTCCTACTGATATTTGTTGAAAATTAGTGTGCTCATATGTATATGGAATTATTGCGACCGAAAATTGATCTTTTTGGGAATTTACCACTGTAAGGCTTACACCATTAACGGTTACCGATCCTTTTTCGACTGTCATATATCCTTTTTTCGCCATCTTCTCATCGAAATCGTACTGAAAAGTAAAATACCAACTTCCCTCTGAAGAGCGTTTTTCGATGCATTTGGCTGTCTGATCTACATGTCCCTGCACAATATGACCGTCCAAACGGCCATTCATAAGCATACTCCTTTCCAAATTAACTAAATCCCCTACTTTCAATAACCCTAAATTACTCTTTTCCAATGTCTCTTTTATTGCAGTCACCGTATAAAAAGAATCCTTAATATCTACCACTGTGAGGCAGACTCCGTTATGCGCAATACTTTGGTCTATTTTGAGTTCGTTTACAAAAAGGCACGTCATTGTTATATGCAAATTTCCTTCTTCCGGCCTTAACTTAACAACACGGGCTGTTGTTTCTACAATTCCTGAAAACATATCCTGATATTAATATTTAATTTAATGAAACGCAAAGATAATCTTTAATACAGATATTAGTATATACTTTTTTAGTAATGATAAAAAATATTTAAGAATAATTAAATCGTCTGATTTTTATAAAATAATAAGGCTTTTTTATATCGAAATCAGGTTAATATTAATCTATAAGGCTTTACGTTTTAAAACTAAGCGTATCTGCTTTTCCTATTTAATGCCACAAAGTTTTTTTAACGTAAATAACACAGATAACCTAATCGTTCAATCAACAAATCAGTTGCCTGAATATCTGCTTATTTAAATATCTATTTTTTTCTTACATGGTAAAAATCGACTATTTCAAATTTATGAACGGCTTACACTTTTCACGCCTTTAATCATCTTTATTTTTTTTATCAGGTTGTCCAGATCTTTTACCTCACTTACCATAACAGTTATAGTTCCCCTGAACAAACCATCAACAGAATCGACGGAAATAGAGCGTAAAGCAATACACGACTCTTTCTGGATCAAAGAGGTAATATTGGTTACAATCCCGATATCATCATTCCCGATTACATGAAGGGTAGAAGGATAGTTTCCTCCGGACTTCCCTGTCCAACGGGCTTTTACAAACCGGTATCCGAAGCGGGACATCATCTGGGGAGCGTTCGGGCAATCGGTTTTATGAATCTTAATTCCCCCTTGTACAGTAATAAAACCAAAAACATCATCTCCAAAAATCGGGTTACAACATTTGGCCAATGTATATTCAATTCCTTTTAAATCCTGGTCAATAACCAATACATCTTCCTTTGAAGAAATTTCCTCCAGATTGGAAACATGTTCAAAAGCATCGGCGCTTCTGCTTTCCTGTTCGGAATAGGGATGATTTTCCCGCTTTTCAATCTCCAGATACTGATCACGAATACGGTGCAGATCCAATTTCTCTCCAGCCAAATCCTGATAAAACTCGGAAACAGTTTTATAACCCAGCTTCTTTGTTAATTTGGTTACCAATGTTTCGTCATAATCTATCTTCCAGTTTTTCAAGCGGCGTTTTAACAGCTCTTTCCCTAAATCGACATTGGCAGACTCTTCTTCCCTCAGGATTTGCTTTATCTTGGTTTTTGCTTTTGATGTCTGGACAATATTCAACCACTCCTTTTTGGCTTTCTGAGACTGAGAGGTCAGAATTTCTACCTGATCGCCATTTGCCAGCACATAACGAATCGGAACATTCTTGCCGTTCACCTTTCCTCCTACACAACGACCTCCCAGATTCGAATGAATATGAAAAGCAAAATCAAGGACTGTCGCCCCTTTAGGCAACCGTTGCAAATCACCGGAAGGTGTAAAAACAAATACCTCCTTATCATACAGGTTCAGCTTGAAATCATCCATATAATCCACTGCGTTGGCTTCCGGATTCTCCAGCACCTCGCGGATATTAGCCAACCATGAATCAAATTCGGATTCACTCTTCACCCCTTTATATTTAAAATGAGCGGCTAATCCTTTTTCGGCAACTTCATCCATCCGCTCGGTACGTACCTGTACTTCAACCCATTTGCCTTCAGGTCCCATCACCGTTGTATGCAAAGATTCATAACCATTGGATTTAGGAATAGACAACCAATCCCTCAAACGCTTAGGATTAGGTTGGTACATATCCGTTACAATAGAATAAACCTGCCAGCAATCGGACTTCTCTTTTTCGAGGGAAGTATCCAATATGATGCGGATAGCAAAAAGATCGTAAATATTCTCGAAAGGAGTATTTTGTTTCTTCATCTTATTCCAAATGGAATAGATGGATTTTGTACGCCCTTTGATGGAAAACTTAAATCCTGCCGCTTCCAGTTTTGCTTTTAGCGGAGTAATAAATTCGTGAATATATTTATCTCTCGAACGCTTGGTTTCATTTAGCTTTTTAGCTATCTCTTTATATATATCCCGATTGGTATATTTCAAAGAAAGGTCTTCCAGCTCCGATTTTATTCCATAAAGCCCTAACCTGTGTGCCAAAGGAGCATAGAGATAAGAAGCCTCGCGGGCAATCTGTACCCGGTCTTCGCCCGGATATTCGTCCAACTTACGCATCAGGTACAAACGGTCGCATATCATAATGATAATAACTCGCACATCCTGCGCTAGAGTCAAGAGCAACTTTCTGAAATTTTCGGTTTCAATAGAGGTGTTTTTCCGGTATAATTGATTGGCTTTTATCAGGCCGTGAACGATAGACGCAACCTGTTTGCCGAAATTAGGCTCTACCTTTTCTTCTTTGTAAAAACCGGCATCAATTGCCTCATACAAAATTTTACTAACAACCGAAGCTTTCCCCAGATTAAGTTCTTCCAGTAAAATCAAAGCTGTACTCAATGCCTTTGAAATAGCCAAAAGAGCCTCTTCTTTTTTTATATTGTCATTTTCGTCCGCCTTAAATATAGAGCGCAACTTATTAACCTCTTCTTTTGTAAATGTTCCTTCCGATATCCGCAATATCCTGCGGTATTTCTTTATCAGCTCTTCCCTTTTCTCCTCCATATCGTTCCGATTACAAATAATGAGTATTTTAATCAATTGATTTTAACGGAATACCCGAATGATTTGATAGTTTGTAATTATAAAAAAACATTGCCTTGATACTCCATTTCATTTGTCTGTAAATTTACTATTTTTTAAAAAACAATACTCTTTTATCTGTTTTTTCATCAAATTAAATTTGACATCTTTTATTTTCAATTTTATCTGCCTGTTAGGAGAAAAAATCATCAATAATAATTTCATTTAAGTGTAAATTTTTTATCTGACAGGCTTTTCTAAATATTGATTTTAAAGTAACATCATATCTGATATTTATTCAAATACAGATGATTTTACAAAGTTTTTTTTCAATTTAATCCAATTTTAATTGTTAATTCTCAAAAAAATCAGATAACTTAGAAAAGTTTTTTTCTTTGCAATAAAAGAAGTCTGTACCTCGTTTAGAATACAGATTTAAGAATAGAAAAATGAAAGAATCCCCGGATCAAGATATAAATCAAATGTTAAAAGATAAGAGCTTGCGAAATCAGGCTTTTTCTTCCGTAGTGCAGAAATATCAGGAACAATTATACTGGCTAATTCGTAAAATGGTACTTTCACATGAAGACGCCAACGACGTCCTGCAAAATACTTTCCTTAAGGCGTGGAACGGACTAGATTCATTTCGTGGCGATTCCCATATTTCAACATGGCTTCACAGAATTGCTGTCAACGAAACATTTACGTTTCTGGCTAATATGCAAATAAAAAATATTGAAAACATATTTGATATTGAAAACATTATGGTTCAGAACCTGCAAAGTGACAGCTATTTCTCGGGAGACGAAACTATGCTAAAGTTACAAAAAGCAATTTTGTCTTTACCGCCTAAACAGCGCCTTGTTTTTAATATGAAATATTTTGAAGACAGGAAATATGAAGAGATGGAAGAGATTCTGGGAACTTCCGTAGGTGCATTAAAAGCCTCTTATCATCACGCAGTAAAAAAAATTGAAAATTTTCTTCTTACCGAAGATTAAACCTTTTAATAAATAAAAAGTCAAATATCTTGAGCGGTAAAACAAAATAAGGAATTTTATATATCCTGAATAAAAAAGTTCTTACCGGCATAAAAATGTAAGTTTTATGGAAAAAGAAAAAAATATATTGGACTCTACGGCTTACAAAAAAAATCCGTTTTTAGTACCGGAAAATTATTTTTCAGATTTCTCTGAGAATCTGGAAAGTAAAATTATCCTTATTGATTCAGAAAAAAAAATTCCTCTGTTTACAAAACTGAAACCTTGGATATACATTGCCGCCTCCCTCCTTCTTTTTGTGGGCGGCATTCAATGGTATATATCGGGAATGGTAAATATGGAAAGAGAAAGCGCAAAAAACATAGAAGTGGCAGAACCACAAACTGCGGAAGCTGCTATTCTATATGCTTATCTTGACGATATGGCAATCTTGGATTATTTAGCATCTGATAACGAATAAAAAAAGATATATGAACAAGCGATTAACAGCAGTATTTTTTCTTCTGAGTTCTTTCCTTTGTTCTTTTGCCGAAGACAAAAAGCAGGAAAAGCTGGACGAACTTTTACAAAGACGGGCAGAATATATCTGCTCGAAGATAGGATTAACTCCGGAGGAAAAAGAGAAATTCATGCCTCTATACAATGAGTATCAGGAAAAAAAGATGGATTTGTTCGAAAAAGACAATCTTGACCGCTTAAGAAAGAGAAAAGAAAAAAAATCTTCTTATACGGAAGAGGAGTACCGGGAAGTAAACGAATCGTATATCAATGAAAAACTTGACAGGTCAACTTTGGACAGGATTTATTACGAAAAATTCAGGGAAATACTACCGGAAAGCAAAATTTTCAACATGTTTCAGGCAGAAAGATTGTACAAGCATGACCTGATAAAACAAGTAGAAAATAAAGGAAAAGACATATCCGCAAAAAATAAATAAACAACAACTTTTTTCATTTTGAAAGAGGTTATTTCTTTGCTGAAATAACCTCTTCTTTTTTGACTATGATTCAATATCAATCATAGTATATAATCTACAATCCACTTACCTACTTCACTTGTCTTATACGCCTTGCTTCCATTGGCAATATCTTCGGTTACGATTCCGGCTTCCATCGAAGCTGTAACCGCTTCACGAATCAATTTCCCCTCTTCCTGAAGATTAAATGCATATTCAAACATAAGTGCGGCTGAAAGGACTGTTGCCAACGGATTGGCAATATCTTTTCCGGCTGCTTGGGGATATGAACCGTGAATAGGTTCAAATACCGATGTATGGATACCTATCGATGCAGAAGGAAGCATACCTAATGAACCAGTGATTACGGAAGCCTCGTCGGTCAAAATATCTCCAAACAGGTTTTCGGTAACCAATACATCAAAGCTCTTCGGCCATTGGATAATACGCATAGCAGCATTATCTACAAACATAAATTCGGTTTCGACATCCGGATACTGAGGTGCTATCTCCTGTCCTATTTGTCTCCACAAACGGGAAGTAGCTAATACATTTGCTTTATCTACAATGGTTACTTTTTTGTTCCGTTGACGGGCAAACTTATAAGAAAGATGAAGAATGCGTTCTACCTCTTCGCGGGTATAGATACATGTATCATACGCTGTGTTTCCATCTTCTGCTCTTCCTTGCGGGCGACCGAAGTACAAGCCTCCGGTCAATTCTCTGATGCACATAAAATCTGCACCTTCAACAAGGTCGGCACGAAGCGGCGATTTGTGCAGCAACGACGGGAAAGTAGAGACCGGGCGTATATTGGCATATAAACCAAGATCTTTGCGCATTTTCAGCAATCCTTGTTCCGGACGAACTTTTGCCGCCGGATTATTATCAAATTTAGGATCTCCTATTGCCCCGAAAAGGACAGCATCCGACTCCATACACAAAGCATGGGTTTCGGCAGGATACGGATTACCCGTTTTATCAATTGCAATAGCCCCAACAAGGCCTTCTTTATAAGATAATTCGTGACCGAATTTTTGGCAAATAGCCTTAGTTACATTTAATCCTACATTGACGATTTCCGGTCCGATTCCGTCACCGGGAAGTACTGCTATGTTTAGTTTCACTGTTTTAAAATTTTATTAAATTAAATTCTCCGGCAAAAGTACAATTATTTACGTTTAAATGCAATGTATTTAGGTTCCAGCGGAACATAATCTTCATTATCCCATAGACTGCTGGTAATCATTAAATCAGCGCTATAACGGTTGCAGGCAATCGGCACATTATGTACGCGGCATTGACGGAGCAACATCTGAATATCAGCTTCATGCGGTTGTGCGTACAAATCATCAATCAGAAAAACAGCCAGATCAACCTGTTTACGAACTACCAATGCCGCTATTTCGGCATCTCCGCCCATTGGTCCGGAGTTCATCCGGATCATGTCCACGTCCATTCCTTTTGTTTTGAAAGCATCAGCTATCAGGCCTCCTGTGGTTCCGGTACAAACCAATTTATGTTTGGCCAACATATCCGCGTTATGTAAAGCCCACTCTACCATGTCAGTTTTACGCCTGTCATGGGCAACAAGTGCAATAGTTAATCGTTTTTGCATAAGTTTGTATCTAAAAAATTAATAATTACAACCCGGCTACTTGTCAATTTAGGATTAAAGTCCTTAAAATTATCGTATAAATTACTCTTCTCCTGATAAATAAGCCAGATAAAGCAACGCACATCCCCGGGCATCGGAAAGCGCTTCATGATGATTCAACGAAATTCCTTTGCGTATGCAACAGGCACTTAACGTTGCAGGTTTATAGCCAAGCTTGCGGTAAATACGACAAGTACACTCCCATTTCTGAGCAATTTCAAGCTCCTCGTAATCCAGTCCGTAAGTGCGCATCGTTCCGATCAGAACATTCCGGTCAAAAGACTCATTATGAGCCACAACAATCCGGTTTTGCAGCCGTTTTTTTATCTCCGGATAAATAGCATGAAAACCGGGTAAACGGAATGTCATCTCCGGAGTAATCCCATGCACCTTTACATTATGATACCAATACTCATTTTCGGGAGGTTGGCAGAACGCATGGTACTCATCTGTTATAACACCATTTGTGACAGTCACAATCCCGACCGCACAAATGCTATCGCGATATCCGGTGGCTGTTTCAAAATCTATAGCGGTAAAAGTATGCATGCTTATTATTCTAAAGGCTATTTCGGCAAAAAAGAAATATGTAAATACAAAGGCACTAAAATACAAAGATTAATAATAATCTCTGCATTCTTAGTGCCTTCATGTTTTATGATAAATTGAAAGGTAAAAAGTGAGAATTGAAACTTTCACTTTTCACCTTTCACCTTTCAATTAATTTTAGAGTCAATTGCCTTTGAAATAGAGGCAAAAATATCTTCAATAGAACCTACACCTTTGATATCAACTGCGGTACCTTCTTTTTTGTAAAAATCAATTACCGGAGTGGTTTGATCATAATATGTTTTGATCCGTTTCGTAATGGTTTCGAGGTTATCATCGGAGCGTCCGGATACTTTTCCTCTTTCAAGTAAACGTTTGGTCAATTCCTCATCGTCAACCTGAATATTAAGCATAACGGTTACATCCGTACCTTTTTTGTTCAGCATTTTTTTCAATGCTTCCGCTTGAGCATAAGTGCGCGGAAAACCGTCGAAAATAATTCCTGAAGCACCTTGTACCGACTCCAATTCACGGGCTAGCATATCAATAATCAGTTCATCTGTTACCAGTTTACCCTGATCAATAAAAGTTTTTGCGATTTTACCTAATTCGGTTTGATCGGCAATCTGTTTGCGTAAAATATCTCCGGTAGAAAAATGCTTAAAATTATATTTTTTAATAATCATCTCACTTTGGGTTCCTTTACCTGATCCGGGAGCTCCAAAAATCACAACATTCGTCATTTTATGTATATTTAATTATAAGATTTTCTGACAATCAGAATTTCAGATGGTCAGATAATCTTTGAAAATTATAGTTTCTAAAAAAAAATAAAGATCTCTTTCGGAAAATCTATACTGTCTGAAAATCCGAATATCTATTCATCTGAATATCATCCTTTCAAAACATAAACAGCATCAAGATTTCTACCCAAGCCATCGTAATCCAATCCGTAACCTACAATAAAGCGGTTTTCAATCTCTCTGCCCACATAGTCGACATGCACTTTTTGTTGCAGGACATCGGGTTTAACAAAGAGACTAACAATAGAGATACTTTTTGTAGAAAATTTTTTCAATTCGGAAAGAAAAAAATTCATGGTAATGCCTGTATCTACTATATCTTCCAGAATAATCACATGACGGTCTTTTACTTTATCGGGAATGCAAGTGTGAACTTTCACCTGTCCGGATGTTTGTGTTCCTTTATAAGAAGAGAGAGATACAAATCCAACTTCATTAGAAACGGTAATTTCCCGCAAAAGATCGGCAGCAAATACAAAAGCACCGTTCAACATAATAATAAAAAACGGATTTTTTCCGGCAAAATCATGATTGATAGAAGCCGCTAAACGGGAAATAATGCCTGCTATCTCATCAGCAGGGATAAATATCTCAAATTCTTTGTCGTTTAGCTTCATTTTCTGTTCCTTACAGGGAACAAAAATAAAAAAAATTAAAACAAAAAGGCATCTAAAAAAACAAAAAGTTATAAACATGACGTTCTTAATTGAACGAAAAAAGAAGTAAATATTCAAAAACAAAATTTCAACTTATAATTTACATTAATAAATATTCTGAATATTTTTACGCATTTCAAAAAAACATACATTTGTAAATTCTTTCTCCTTCAAATTATACATGTATATTGACCCAATTAATAACAATTCTTCTTGTCGATCAAGTAAAAGAAATGTTATTAAATATTGGAATCCATAAAATCGAATTTGCGGTCATACCGAAAAATAAAGAGTTTTTTTTAATCTTAAACTAGAAAAAGAGTTTGAAAATTTCAAAACAACTTTTATACATTATTCCAAAAACAAATTATTCGTTAATGACAAAAAATTTGTTTAGAAGCAGTTTTGTTCCATATCAAACAGAAAAAGAATAATGATTATTCAATTATGGCGTGACTAAAAATATCATCTAGATATATGAAACAAAAAAATTAAAACATAAACAACATGAAAAAAATAACAGTTCTTCTTGCTGAGCTATTTATTTTATTGATAACCGCTTTTGGAGAAGAAGCAATAGACATCACAGACCAGACTTTTAAAATTGGAGGATTTAAAGAAGAAATTTTTTATTTTGGATTTGCCGCAGGGGATAAAATCGTTTTCAACTTCAAAGAAATCAACAACAAAGAATTAAAAGAAATCGAAATTGCAGAATATCCTGATAATTCAAAATTTTCAGACTACAAAACAAAACAGATTGATAATAAAATAATATCTATCTCTAAGCAAGGAGTTTACATTTTCAGATTTAAGAATTCAACTCTTAGCGGAAAAATTTGTAAAATAAAAATACAACGTATTCCGGTAAGTGAGGAAACTAAAAATTTTGATCCTTCAGTAACATGGGAAACAAAACAGGAAACAACTTACAATACATATGTAAAAGAAGTAATCACTTCCTACGATACGACTTATAGTCAAAAAACAGAAAAGGTACTTATAAGAACTGAACAAAAAGAAGAATTAATTTTTGACAAAAAACAACGCGTCAATCCAAAACTAAGTAATAGTGGCAATAAAACAGAACTATTTTTTACGCTTCCTCAAAACCAAACAACAGCTTACAAAACTACAAAAGTAATATCTTGAGCATATTGGGTCGGTAGTGGAGAAGAGGCGAACAAAGCATGGACGCAAAATTCGCAAGCTATTAAAAATTTAGCAAAAGAAACCGCAAGTTATTATTTCGCTACGCCTCTCGGGGCTCTAGCTATTGGAGCAATTTCCGATTTAGTAATTCCCAAAACCGGGCAAGATGTACATTACTCAATTACAGATCAAACAAATAGAGATTTATTTTTGCAAGGTTATGTATACAAGGTTTTTGATGGAGGCAGAGGTATTGCTGGTTATAGAAAATTCATAGACCCAAATATGTGTCAAGGAAACTTTTATATTCTGCTTTCGAATAATAATATCATGCAGCCAATAGATGCAACAGTAAAAGTAGTTGCAATAGTCGAAACGTCGGTCTATGAAGATCAACAATTCATGAAAATGGAAATAACACCTTATTATGAAAAGAAAACATTTTCAGACCCGGTAGTAAAAACATACAAAATTCCAGTTATAGGAGGCTTTTTACAATAATTCACGGAAAAAGACAAAAAATTCCCAATTATGGATATCATTCACATCCTTTCCAATTAATTCTCTTCATAATAATAGGAATAATCAATTCCTTTCATAAAGATATCGCGGCTGTTGATTTCATCGGTCAGGGCGTTTTTCAGCAGTTTTTTTATTGCAGTACTGCTTACAGAGCTCTTTACCATTGCGTTTAGATAATCGTTTTTACTAATTTTACTCCAGTCTACACATTTTTTCAGGCGTTTTTTTAATATTAAATCCAACCAAATTCTTGTGCTTCTTCCATTGCCTTCCATAAATGGGTGGGCAATGTTCATTTCCACATATTTATTGATAATTTCATCAAAGGTATTTTCGGGCATTTGCTCAATTTGCTTTAAGGTATTGCCTAAAAAGTGTGATACGGCAAACTGAAATCCGCCTTTTGATATGTTTTTTTGCCTGATTTGCCCGGCAAAATCGTAAAGTCCGCCAAACAGATAGGCGTGAATTTGCTGTAATCCTTTGGCTGTGCCAATTTGGATTTCATCAATAAGGTTGCTTTCAAATAAAGAATATGCTTTTTTCTTGCTTTGCCCATCAATAGAGTTGTCACTATATGTAAACCAGTCAAGAAATTTCATAGCTTTGTTATTGGGAAAATGTTTGGCTAGCGTTATAATGCCATTGCTGTCCAACGTATCAGCTAAACGCTTTTTGCCGTCCGGCGCAACGAATTTGAAACCGTGAGTGATACTCACAAGTTGATTTTGCTCTTTGATAAGTTTTCGCTTTAACCAACGCCAATAATTGTTTGCTTTCGTATAATCGTCCTGCTCATTTAGTACAGCAACAATATCGACAACATTAAACCACCATTTATTGTGCTCTTCATCCCAAACAGCTCGCACTTCTTTATCGTCAAAAAAACGAATGGATATTTTTGCGTTATTATTCATCGTCATTTTTTTTATTTCGATTTTTTCATTTTCCCTTCCTATTCTTATACTCGGTCGGTGTCATTCCGAATTTTTGCTTAAAGGTACGGCTGAAATAACGGGAATCGGTCATTCCTATCATATAGGTTATCTGGGTCATATTATATTCACCTTCGTCAATCAGCTTGGCTGCACGCGAAAGGCGTGTTTCCCTGATAAATTCATTGGGAGTAAGCCCTACCAATGCTTTTATTTTGGTAGTCAGGTGCCAACGGCTCATTTTCAGTTCATCCAACACATCATCCAATGTTAAGTCACTGTTGTCCATGTGTTTTTCGATGTACTCTACCAACTTGCGCATCAATATATCATCTTGCGTTTCGGGTTTCGGAACAATAGGCTCAGCGACTTTCTGCGCCGCAGATGTTTTCGTTTTCAGCAGGTCATTTTTATACTTATCCTGCCATTTCCGCCTCTCTTCCAGAATATTTTCAACACGAGTTTCCAGATAAGCCATACTAAACGGCTTGGTTATATAATCATTGGCTCCTATTTTCAGGCATTCCAACTTACTCTCCATATCTGTTTTTGCCGTAAGCAAAATAATCGGAATATGAGAAGTCCGCTCATTCTCCCGAACCCTCCGTGTATAGCCTATCCCGTCTAATTCGGGCATCATGATGTCGGTAATAACAAAATCAGGCATCTCCTGCAAAGTCCTTTCCCATCCCACTTCACCGTTAGGAGCTTCCAAAAGGTTAAATTTCTTGGAAAGGACAGAAACTAAAAACGAGCGTAACTCATCGTTATCTTCAATGACAAGCACAGTAGGAATCTCCCTGTTCTTTTCCATAGAGAGGATTTCCTGTTCCTTATTTTCATCCGGCAACTCCTCATCGCAAATAATCACATCGGAACTCTCTTCCAAATGCGCTACTCCTGGTTTAAACCGTACTTCAAAAACCGACCCTATCCCCTCTTCGCTCGAAACTGAAATAATCGCTTTATGCAAATCTGCAATTTCCTTTACTAAAGAGAGTCCGATTCCTGTTCCGGTTTGTTTTGTTAACGAAAGACTATATCCGGTGGTAAAACGGTCGAAGATGACAGAGAGCTTATCTTTCGGAATGCCACACCCTTCATCCTTAACCCGGATAATAGCATCTCCATTATCAAGAGAGACGGAGACTATAATGGACTTTCCTGCATCCGTAAATTTGAAAGCATTCGACAATAAATTAAATATCAAAGTATCGATTTTATCCTTGTCAATCCAAAAACAGGCTCCGTTCGTATTATCCTCTATCCGGAAATCAATATTGCGGTTTTCTGCAATCTTACTAAAATTGGCGCTACAGGTAACAATAAAATCTCCCAATTTCGTCTTTTCCACCCGCAAACGCATTTTGTTGCTTTGTATTTTACGGAAATCAAGAATCTGGTTCATCAGCCTCAACATACGGTTCGTATTGTTGTGTACTACTTCCAGTTGCTCTTTATCCTGCTTGGTAAGGTTTCCATTCTCAAGCACATTTTCCAAAGGAGCATTAATAAGCGTAAGAGGGGTACGGAGCTCATGCGAAACATCGGTAAAAAACTGCAATTTCATAGTCGCCATTTCCTGCTCCAACTGCATCCGCGAACGCAACCTGTAAAATACGATAAATATGGTTATTACGACTCCTATTACCGTCAGTACAGCCAGGACATAAAGCAAATAAGCCCATCCTGTCTCCCAGAAAGAGGGCAAAATAGTAATCTTCAGCACCCGGTCGTTATTAAACCAAATGCCTTCGCTATTGGTAGACCTCACGCGGAAGTAGTATGTACCTTTGGGCAAATTGGTATAAGAAGCCACACGCTGGGTTCCAACATAGTTCCAATTCTCTTCGAAGTTGTCGAGCTTATAGGCATATTGAATGTATGCCGGATTACGGTAGTCAAGCGCAGCATATTCAATAGAAAAGACAGATTCTTTGTGCGTTAATACAATCTCTTTTGTAGCGTTTATAGAAGCTTGCAAAGATGAATTTGCTTCCGGTTCCACATCTTTATTGAACAATAAGAAACGGGTCAGAACTACATTCGGCTTATACTCCGTCTGTTTGATTCTGTCGGGATAGAAAGAGTAAAAACCGGAACTTGTACCTACGATAAACTCTCCCGATTGCCTTTTAACAATGGCTTTTTCAGAAAAACCAACTTGGTCTAATCCGCTTATCTTGCCAAAAGTCTCTGCTGTCGCATCCTTTTTATTGAATTTCACTATAGCATCCTCGGTTACAACCCACATAAATCCCCGGTTATCCTCCTGAATACTCAAAGCCAAGTCGGATGGGAATTTTTTATTTTCCCTATTATAGAAAATAAAATCCGGCGTTTCGCCCAGATAAAAAGATGTCGAAATATTAAACAATCCGCCACCAAACGAAGCAAACCACATAATCCCGTCTTTGTCCTGATAAATATCAGATATACTGCTATTCACCAAGTCGGTATTTTCAGGG
>JAVBMA010000058.1:0-23580 GCA_031553005.1 Paludibacteraceae bacterium
AAATTATTACAACTCCAACAACGTATTTTTCTTGTTTTTGACATATAAAAAAAGTTTACTGAAACGAATTTCAGTAAACTTCTTCATATCTAACTATTAATAATCTTTTCAGAACTTTTTACCAACTATTTTTGGCATATAGACCTGCAAAAAATAGAGTTTCAATTTTATAATTGAAGCTCTATTTTTGTGTTATTATCTTTCTATCTTGCCTGTAATTGAAAAGTTATTCAAGGCTTTATTTATGAAACCCTAAAAACTTTTCCAACTAACTTTCACATTTCACTTTTCAACTTTCAATTTTTATACTTTATCTTTTCCAAAATGAAGGGCTAAGAACAAAAAGTACGGTAAAGATTTCTAAACGGCCTGTGAGCATTAAAAAAGAGGCATACCATTTGGCTGCATCGGGAAATAGTGAAAAGTTGTCTGTAGGCCCTACTGAACCTAAAGCGGGTCCTACGTTACTCAGGCATGTTATAACGGTTCCGATTGATTCGACGAAGCCAATGCCTAATAAGGTAAATATTAAGATGCTTATAAGAGCTAATAGCGCATATAATACGACAAAGGCTAAAACATTAGTTATAATTTGTGACGGAACTACTTTTCTGTCAAATTTGACAGGAATAACAGCATTCGGGTGCAGTAGCCTTTTAAATTCGTAATAACTGTTTTTTAATAATAGAGCGACACGAACTGTTTTTAGTCCTCCCGCCGCAGATCCGGCACATCCTCCGATCATCATGATAATAAGCATCAGCGACCACAGGAATGGAATCCATTTTGTATAATCTGCAGTACAATAACCGGTTCCGGTCATTAATGCAAAAACCTGGAACGTGCCGGTACGGGCAGATTCTTCTATACCTAAATTTTGAGTAACCAAAAGCCCTATGGAGGTAACAAGTGAGAATCCAAATCCGAAAAGGAGATAAAATTTCAATTCTTCGCTACGAAATAGTTTTTTGAAATTGCCTCTTAATGCACTGTAAAGAATTGTATAGTTGATTCCTGCGATCATCATGAAAAAAATCACGACGTATTCTATAAAAGGAGAATTCCAGAAAGCAATACTGGCATTCTTAGTTGAATAACCACCTGTGGCTATTGTTGTAAAGGAATGACATATAGCATCAAAGACGCTCATTCCTCCAATTACTAATAGCAATGCTTCGATTAATGTCAATATGGCGTAGATACTCCATAGAAGTTTTGCCGTTTGAGCTACTCGTGGACGTAATTTGTCTTTGGTCGGTCCGGGTACTTCGGCAACATATAATTGCATGCCTCCGATACCAAAGATAGGAAGGATGGCTAATGAAAGTACGATTATTCCCATTCCTCCAAGCCATTGTATAATACTTCTCCAGAATAACAATCCATGAGGAAGCGCTTCTATATTATTCAAAATAGTGGCGCCGGTTGTGGTGAATCCGGACATTGTTTCGAAAAAAGCATCGGTGTATTCCGGGATATATCCGCTCATAAAAAAAGGAAGGGAGCCAAATGCAGAAAAAACAACCCAGATAAAGGCGACGATAAGATATCCTTCTCGTTTTCCCAATTGCTGTTGCTCTCCTTCTTTTTTTAGAAAAAAGGAGAGTAAAGCTACTCCCAGTGTTATAGTTGTAGAAAGAAGTAAGTAGGGAGAATCCGGTTCTCTGTATATGTAGGATACAATAGTTGCAATCAACATAAATGCAGCTTCGAAGAGTAGGAGAGAACCCACTGTGCGCACCACTAATCTTATGTTGATTATCTTATCTTGTCTCATGATATATAAAAATGAACACTAAATTTTTGATTTCTACGCAAATAGTTTTTCTATTTTGCGTATGCTGGAAGAGAGGCAGAAAATAATAACATCATCATCTGGCAGAATGAGTGTTTCTCCATTTACAACGTGCCCTTTTCCATCACGAATGATTCCTCCAATGAATACATCTTTTGGTAAATGCAGGTTCTTAATGCGGTCTTTGGTTATTTTAGAACCTTCTTTAGCTGTTAGTTCGACAACATCAGCATCTACGTAAGTCAGACTTTTCACTTTACTGACATCTACGTCCAGTGTGTATTGGTAAATGTAGCTGGCTGCAATTAATTTTTTATTGATGACGGTTCCGATATCCAGGCTTTCGGCCAATGGGATATAATCAATGTTTTCTACTTCGGAAATTGTTTTTTGTATCCCGAATCTTTTGGCTGCGATACATGCCAATATATTTGCTTCGGAGTTTTCTGTCAAGGCAACAAAAGCATCCATACATTCTATCCCTTCTTTTTTCAAAAGTTCAAGATTACTTGCATCTCCAAGGATAATCATTGCATTATCCAATTGTTCGACCAACTTTATGGTTTTACTTTTGTTTCTTTCCAACACTTTCACATTTATGTCATCCGGAAGGCTTTGTACGCTTTTGACCGCAATACGGCCACCTCCCATAATCATCAGGTCTTTGACATTTATAACATCCTTTCCGGCTTGTTTCCTGACATGGGATATGCACTCTTTTGTCGTTATAAAATAGGCAATATCGTTTGGTAATATTTCGTCGCTACCTTTTGGTATGATTGTATCCATATTCCGGCGGAGGGCCACAATCCGGTAGTTTTCGCTGTCAGTCAAATCCATCAATTTTTGATTGACGATGGGTGCATTGTCACGAACTTTAATACCCAACAGGGTCAAGGCTCCATTCTGGAAATCCATCCATTGCCTGATCCAGTTTATTTTCAGGGAATTTACTATCTCTTCGGCTGCTAGCATTTCCGGATATATAAGAGCATTGACTCCCAGCTTTTCAAAAAATTCTTTGTTTTTTGGAAGCAAGTATTCGTAATTGTCAATTCTGGCTAATGTTTTTTTAGCGCCCAGATTTTTTGCCAGAATACAAGCTGTGATATTTTGGCTTTCAATTGGAGTGACGGCTACGAACAGGTCGGCAGATGATATGCCGGCTTCTTTTAAATCGTTTATCGAAGTTGCAGACCCGACAGTAATCATCAGGTCGTAATTGGATTCTAATTGCTGTAGTTTTTCTTCATCGTCGTCAATCAGAATAATATCGTGATTTTGGCGGGAAAGCATTTTGGCAAGGTGAGTGCCTACTTCGCCTGCTCCTGCTATAATGATTTTCATCTGTTTATAATTTATTTTTTACATTAATGCCAGATGGAACACCCATATAATCATTGGCTCGTGTGTCAATTTTTTGTCGTGGGTGTTTCATATACAAATAAATTTCTAAAAATAGAGATATAAAAAAACCTCATAAAGGTATGTAACTTTTATGAACAAATGATTTTTTGGAGTGGTTTTTCGTTTTTTTTCGGAAAAAGCAAAGAGGAATGGCCGAAGAATAAATGTTTTTCGGAATTTATTTTTAATTTAGTACGTTTCTTATCAAAATTTGGTATAGGGTTTGCTTTATCGAAAGAGAAGTTTTTAAATAAAATAGCAATATTATGCTTGAATCATTATTAGAATGGGATAGAGAATTTCTGGTATTTTTAAATATGAGTGGAAATCACACTGTGTTCCTGGATTTTTTTATGTGGATGGTAACTCAGACGTTTATATGGCTTCCTGCGTTTTTAGCTTTTTTTTATGTGGTTGTAAAGGGCAAAAAGAAGGAGGCTTTACTTATTGTCGGAGTAACAATTCTTCTTTTTCTTTTGTGTGACCAGATCTCGTCTTCAATAATAAAACCGCTGGTGGCACGCCCCAGACCGGGAAAGGATCCGTTGGTAATGGATCTCCTTCAGTATGTGAATAATTATCGTGGTGGCAGGTTCGGATACCTTTCGTCGCATGCTGCTAATACATTTGGTTTTGCAATGTTCTCATCACTGCTCTTTAAATATAGATGGTATTCTATTTTTGCTTTTTTATGGGCGGCGCTATGTTCTTACAGCCGGTTGTACTTGGGTGTGCATTTCCCGTTGGATATTATTTCAGGAATGGTATTAGGCTTGTTGATCGGTTGGTTTTGCTATTGGTTGGTCGGAAGGATCAGACGGTTTATTCCCCAAAGCGATACCGGATTAAATAAAAACCGTATAGTTTTAACTAATTATACGAAGTCTGGTTTTTCGGTAAAAAACATTTGGTTTCTGTTGTATACTCTTATTTTGACTCTTTTTTGTATTACGTGTTTTGCATTGCAAATGCGCAAGTTTTTTTCTTAAGGACAAAACCGTTTTAGTCAATATATGTCATTCTGTAAATTTTGAATATTGATAAAAAAATGTGCCAAGAAACCTCGGCACATTTTTTTATGGATAATTATTGTTTTTTATTTGAAAGCACCCATTCTCAGCATGCTTACTTCTCTTTCGGAAAGGAAACGCCATTGGCCTCTCTTCAGGTTCTTTTTGGTTAATCCTGCAAAGTAAACCCTGTCCAGACGAGTTACGCGGTAATTAAGATGTTCGAACAAACGGCGAACTACCCTGTTTTTTCCTGAGTGGATTTCGATGCCTATTTTTTTAGCATCGCTTTCGTCTATATAATTCAGGTCGTCGGCTTTGATTTCGCCATCTTCCAAAGTGATTCCTTCCAGTAACTGGTCAAAGTCAGTTTGTTCTAACGGCCTGTCTAGAGCGACCTGGTAGATTTTCTTTTTGTTATATTTCGGATGCGTTAATTTTGCCGCCAAATCTCCGTCATTAGTCAATAATAAAACCCCTGTAGTGTTTCTATCTAATCTTCCGACAGGATAAATACGTTCTCTACATGCATTTTTAACCAAGTCCATTACAGTTAATTTTGCAAATGGATCATCACTTGTAGTAACGCAATCTTTCGGTTTGTTCAGCAAAATATAAACTTTTTTATCAGGAGAAACTAATTGATCGTGTATCATGACTTTGTCACCACGTAGTATTTTAGTTCCAAGTTCAGAAACCGGTTCACCGTTTACCGAAACTACACCAGCCTGAATCAGTTCGTCAGCTTCCCTGCGTGAGCAAACACCTGCATTTGCCAGGAATTTGTTTAGACGGATTGGTTCATTCGGATCTACAACTATGGAGCGATATTCAATTTGCCGGTTATTATTCCTGATTTGCGGCCTTGAATTATTATCGAAATTACCTCCATGGTTATTATTACGGGAGAAATTACGGTTGTTATTGTTGTTATTGAACGAATTTGGTCTGCGGTTACCTCCCTGATTGTAGCCGCCGCTTCTACTTCCGTTATTGCCGCCATTGTTATAACCACCCCGATTATTGCTATAGCCGCCTCGATTGTTGTTGTAACCGCCGCCTTGATTATTATAACCACCACCTTGATTGTTTTGATTATTATAATCTCTGTTGCTATTATAATTGTTTTCTCTGTTATCCCGGTCGTTGTTGTAGTTACCGTTGCTGCTTCGGTAGTTATTGTTATAATTATTGTCCCTGTTTTGGTTATAATTATTATTCCGTTGAGAGTTGTAATTGCCACCACCATTATTATTTTGGTAGTTTCCGCGGCTATTATTGTATCCGCCGTTATTATCCCGATAGTTATTTCTTTGATCGGAATAATTGTTCCCATCATAATTTCCCCGTCTCGTATCTCTTGGTTGATAGTCGTTTGTACGAGGTCTGTTATAGTTATTATTATCCACGTTAACGCGAGTTTCACCTACTCTCTTGCGTGGTTTTTTTATGGATGAGTCAGAACCATCGTTGGATCTGTTTAAACGGTTTTCATTTGAAAAGTTGGGATTAAAGCTTTTTCTCTCGTTTTGGTTCTCACCATCTCGCCCGGCATTAAACTTCCTCCCGGAATCTTGTTGCCAGTTTTCTTCAAAAGGTTTCATTGTGTAAAAAATTTATTAAATTAATAAAGCTAATGTTATTTGTCTAACTCAAATATTTTTTAATTCTAAGACTTGATTAAGGTATCATTCCTTTCAGTTCTTTCTTAAGGAAATCATGACAGTTATTTCTTATAACAACTTAATTTTAAAACATGTTTAATTCTTGTTCGATTTTTTGTCAAGTTTAGAACTCCTGTAAACTTCTTTTCTCACAAAAAGAAGTTTACAGGATAATATTAAATGTCATTTAGTTGTTTCTTCCAACATTTTAATTTTTTCGATTACTAACTCTCTTTCTTCTTTTAGTTTAGCAATCTTTCTTTCCATGTCTTTGATCATTCCGGCTGCATTTTTTGAAGAACCGGAGAAGAAACCGATATTGTTTTCATAAGTGGCAATGTCATTATTCAATGAGTCGTATACGCGCATGAGTCGTTTACGCTCTCCCAGCAGTTTTTGTTGTCCTTTTTCTGCCATATCTTCGAGATTTGCTTTGAAAAAGTCCATTCTGCGATTCGTTTGATCCATATTTAAACGATCAAACTGAGAGTCAATAGCCGTTTTATATTCTTTATATAGTTTGTCTTTTTCTTTAAAAGGAACATGTCCGACTTCATTCCACTCAACAATTAAAGCCTTCAACGCTTTGAACGATTCGTTCTGGTCTTGTTCGTCAGATGATAATGCGTTAATTTGTCCGATAAGTTCTTTTTTACGCTTCAGGTTGTTTTCCTGTTCGTCTTTTTGCGATTTGAAATTCTTCTCTTTTTGTTCGAAGAAATAATCACAAGCAGATATGAATCTTTTCCAAACCAAATCCGATTGTTTTTTAGGAACTGGCCCGACCGTTTTCCAATCTTTTTGCAATTGGATCATCTTGTCTGCTGTTTCCTTCCAGTTCTGACTGTCTTTCCATGCTTCCGCTTTTTCACAGAGTGCTATTTTTTTTGTCAGATTATCAACCAAAATTTCTTTGGAGGCTTTGTAATATTCATTTTTCTTTTGAAAAAAGTTGTCACATGCTGATCTGAATCGTTCGTAGATTGCGGCATTGTCTTTTTTAGGGGCAAAACCGATTTTTTTCCAATCTTCCTGTATCGCAACAATTTCGTCAGTTTTTTCCTGCCACTCTTTGTAGGTTGACAGGTTTGCGGTATCTATGGCTTCTGCTTTTTCACAGAGTGCCGTTTTCAGAGCAAGATTTTCAGTTTCTCCTTCTCTTAGCTTGTCAAAATAGTCGTGATGTTTTTTATTGATTATGGTAGAAGCATTTTTGAATCGTTCCCAGATAGATTCGCGGTTTTCGCGCGAAACGGGTCCGATTTCCCTCCATTCTTCATGGAAAACCTGAAGTCTTCTGAAGGCAGAAACAATGTCGGATTCTTCTGCTAATTTTTCAGCTTGTTCGCAAAGGGTTGTTTTGGCTTCCAGATTTTTACGGAAATCATAATCCCGAAGTTCATTGTTTATCTTCAGGTTATCGTAAAAAGTCTCAACATATAGCTGATAATTTTTCCATAAATTAGTAACCTCTGCCGCCGGAACTTGTCCAATGGTTTTCCAGTCTTGTTGTAATTTCTGGAAAACAGGGACTTTCTTTCCAAAGTCTTCTGTACTTTCCAATAAATTTTTCAGTTCTTCGAGAATTTTATTTTTAGCATTCAGGTTGTCTTGTTTTTCCTTTTCCGCAGCCTGAAACTCAGCATTGCGTCTTTCCTTATATGAATTTAGTATTGCTTTGATTTGATTTTCCAATTCATCTTCGGGAGCAGAAAAATTTTCTTCCGAGCCACCTTCTTCGATGAAGGCTTTTTTCAGATTTTCCTGTCTATGTTTAAATTTCTTGTAGAAATTATGTTTGATATCATCCAGCTTTTCTTTCAATTCGGAGTATGAACCGGTAGGTTCTTCTACCAATTCTTTTGCTTTTGCAATCAACTCTTCTTCAGATAACAGACTGTTATCTTCTGTTTTTTTATCAGTGGGAAGTTCCGTATCTGCTTTTTTATCTTCAACTTGTTCTGCAGGAACATCTTTCAAATCGGCAGAATCGGATTTTTCTTCTTTTGTAGCTTCTTCTGAAGATTGTTCTGAAACAGCTCCTGAAGTTTCGTCCGTATTTTCAACGTTTTTTACCGGGTTTACTGTTGTTTCCGATACTTTTTCTTCGTTATTCTGACTTGGCTGAGAGTTCTTTTGATCAAGTGTGTCCATTGCAATAAATTTGATATATTTATACTCTAATTTACTTTACTGCCTGTTAAAAGGTAGTCTTTCCAGACTTGCAAAGGTATAAAAACTTTCTAAATTGTGTGCAATAATCGGTGATTAGTTTCTGATTTTGGTACGAAACTGTTTAAATTTTTATCTTTGGGGATGATGTTTGGAATTATGGGATTAATAATGGTCTTATTTTGAAATAAAATGATTTCAGAACACGTTTTGAATATGTTTTATTGATAACATCAAAAATTCTGCTTTATGGACATTTTATTATATATTCTTGCCGGTATCTGTATGATAGTTGGAATTATCGGTTGTATTGCACCGGGACTACCCGGCCCTCCGATAAGTTATATCGGGTTATTCCTGCTGCATATCTCTTCCAAAGCGGAATTTTCTACTAAATTCATGCTTATTGCATTTGTTGTTGTGCTGGTTGTACAGATATTGGATTATTACCTTCCGGTGTGGTGTACGAAGAAATTCGGAGGGAGTCGAAAAGGGGTTTTAGGAAGTTTAATCGGACTTGTTTTAGGTATAATATCTCCAATCCCCTACGGATTTATTATCGGGCCGTTTTTAGGAGCTGTAATCGGGGAACTATTGGATGGAAAAGAGACATTAATCGCATTGAAATCGGGTTTCGGGTCTTTTATCGGTTTTTTATTATCCTCTTCGGTAAAACTTGCATTGTGCTTTGTTTTTGCATGGTATTATATTCAGGCGTTTATTTAATCATTAATGCGAATCAGGAGTTGAAATTAATAGTTTTTTTATAAAAAAACTATTAAAATTTTCATTTCTTAAGGGAGCCCGGAAGGGCTTAATTTTCATAACCGAAGTTCATTGAACTTCGGAAAGACACGATTACACTTTGTTTTGCTGCCTGAAAGGCAGGATTTTTAATCCTGCCTTTCAGGCAGCTTGCCGTATTATAGCTGTTATCGACCGCAGGCTGTCAGCCCGCGGTTATGAAAATCAGGGTTTTCAACCCCTTGATTGACGTCATCAAGAAATCTTCTCCCGCTTTCTCAGGAAAAGGGTTAAAGAGGTCATGATAAGCGTCAGGCACAATACATAGAAAAAAGATACTCTCATATTAAATGTATCGGCTATCAATCCGATGATGAACGGCCCGAACAAAAAGCCTGTGCCGCTGATTGTATTTATCATTGCAATCCCCATTCCGGGAGAAATGTTTTTTTGATTTCCTGCCAGGCTATAAATAATGGGAACGAGGCAGGAGAGTCCGATGCCGGAAATAAACAAACCGGTAATTGCAAAATAGATTTCTGTTCCGGCAATCATAATTACTAACCCGATAGCCGTAAGAATACAGCAACCGAGCAGAATAGCAGATTCGCGGTAACGTTTCCGTATCGAGTCTCCGAAAAAACGTCCGAAAGCAATAAATGCCGAATAGGTGGCAAGCCCTATCGGGGCTATTGTTTCGGATAAATCTACAATCGTTTTCATGTAGACCGTGCTCCAGTCGGAAACACTGCCTTCAATAATCCTGCCACATAAGGCAATGAAGGCAATTAATAGCAGTATACCTTTTGGAAAAAGGATTTTTAGTTTTTTTGATATATTTTCCTTCGAAGGGGTCTCTTTCAGGAAAAAAGTACGGATATAGTAAAAAGTGATAAGGGCTATAAAGGCTACCAGTAAAAGGTGATATGTTACAGGTATCTTGATTGTGAGAAAAAGAATACTTAGCAAAGCTCCGCTACACATTCCGACATAAAAAAAGGCATGAAATAAACCGATGATGGGACGTTTATATGCTTTTTCTATCAGTATTGAATTTGCATTGATGGATACGTCTGTTAGTGAGACAAACATACCGTATACGGCACATAGGATGTATAATGCAATCAGGTTGGGCATGTGAGCAAGTAACGGAAAGAGAATAATGTAAACATATCCCATTGCCGATAGCTTTTTACAACCGTATATTCCAATTAGGTGTCCGCAGAAAGGCATCATTCCTAACGAACCTATTGACATACAGAAGGGAATAAAACTCAATTGTGCCATGTTTAGCCCGTAAAGTTCTTGGATAGCCGGAAAACGGGAAAGCATGGAGGAAAAGATAAAACCCATTAGAAAATATTGGGCTAAAAGCGCTTTTCGGGCGTTTTGTTTGGTTTTTGTTAATGAAGCAATGTCATTGTTTTCCATATTCATTCGGAATTTCAGGGCGCAAAGATAAGGATTAAGAAGAAATTTTCGGATGTCGTTTAGGAAATTATTCTATTTGTTATAGTATAGAAAAACGAGTAGGGGCTAACTTGAAAGAATGCTAAAGAGACAAAACATACAAATTTAATTGATTTGCATGTTTTGTCTCTTTAGCGTTTGAAGAAGCTTTCTATACTTCTTAGCTTTTTCTTTTTAATCAGAAATGATAATTTACTCCTAATCCGAATACATGGTTAGTGCGTTTGTAAACGTCTTGTCCCGGTAAACCTGTATTATTGTAATTAGTTGATTTTTCAGTATAATTATCATAGTCAGAGAAGAAATAGGCGACATTAAGTTTTAGGTCTTTGGTAATCATAAATGCACCACCGAAACCATACGAAAATGAACTGAGGGAGTAGCTCATGTCTTTTTCATAATCATCAGTTACTCCATATTGTGTTCTTTGGATACCAGCACTCACTAATATTCTTTTTGTGATATCCCATTCCAAACCGAATAAAACTTCATAGGTGTTATGATCTAGGTAAGTTTGTCTGTCGTGCTCCATGCTTGCATCTTTATCGAAGAAATAATGAAAACCTGCGGAAGCTCTTAATACCGGTAAAATATCGTATTGAACTCCGGCTGTAAGCAGTGCAGGAATATCTTGTGATGTTTTTTCTCCATCAGGAAATAATCCTGTATCGTCTACTTCTGTTTCATTTTTAACAGTCAGCGAAGTATTGAATTCATATTTGACAGCAGCATTGAATTTTCCCATTTTGAAGTCAGCGCTTAAGATAGGAGCAATTCCCCAACCTTCTTGGTTGCAGTTTACCTTTTTGTCAGCTACCGATTGGGCTAATTCTGGTTTTCCAATTCTTGTGAAAACTTCCGTAGCAGCCATCATATCACCGTTGAAACCATAGGCAGGCATATTCGGATTCACTTTAATGTTACGGATGTATCCGTCATAGCTATTGTACGAGTAACTAACTCTTCCTCCGGCATACGCAGATAGATAATCGGTTATTTTATAAGTAACCCCTAATTGTCCTCCGTAGACAAATTGTTTTCCTTCCATGTAGCTGTCTACCGAGTATTGTGCGGTAGGCAGGCCGGCTTGATTTAGAAGAAGAGGCACCATGGCAACTTGAGATTCGAAAGAAGAAAGACCATTATCGAAAGTTGCTTTTCCTCCACCTCCTGTTACGGCAAAGTTTGCCGAAAATGCCCATTGGTTCTTTTTATATGCAGCTTGTATGCTTGGAACTACCGGAGCATTAGCATCGCCTTTGAATGTTTTGGTCGCATTTCCTCCAAATCCGGTAAAAGGTTCAAAAGTGGATACGATAGTACGTGTCTGATAAGCCGATTGAATGTTCAGGGAAACGTGAAAACCTTCTTCGATAAAAGCCAATCCGGCAGGGTTGGAGTAAGCTGCGTCAATCTCGGTAGTTGCATCCCTGGCAATGTTTCTCAAGAAAGCAACATTTTGATTGGTGTTGGTTAATAATCCTCCGGCAAAGGCTGAATATGACATTACAGAAAATGCAATAATCGGGAATAAATTTTTCTTCATGTGATAATTTTTTGTAAAACGGCAGCAAAGGTAGGCGGTTTTTGCACATATACAATATAGATGTGCAATTAATTATTGCTTTTTTAATTATTTAAAATGTAATTAATTGTGTGAGAGGTGATTTTGAGGGTTGGGCAAGTTGTAATTGTTTGTTAATAAACCTGAGGGATAAAAAATTCTTATTGTATTCTTTTTTTTATTCTCAAAAGATACCTCACTCCACTACGTTTCGTTCGAAATGACTAATACTTGAAATGAGAGAGGAGAAATCGGCAGCTTTGCCGCCGATTTCTCCTGCACCGTTTTCTAATAAGTCAGTGAGTCATTCCGAACGAAACGTAGTGGAGTGAGGTATCTCGGCTATCACAAATTCAGGTAATTATCTTATTCTTGTAACTCGTAACTTAACTACATTTTAATGCGGATTTGTCTTCATTGAATTCTCCCAATTCAACTTCTATAACTTGATTTACAAAATTTTTATTGAAAATAGTCTCTACTTTAATATAGTTGGCGGTAAATCCATGCATCAACCCTTCTGTTTTTTTATCTTCCCAGAGGACTTTTGCCTTTTTACCTGTTTGAGATTGATAAAAAGCAATTCGTTTTTCTTCGGATAAGCCATGCAGTTTATCGCTTCTCAGTTTTTTATCATTTGCCGAAACGCGGTTGTTGATTTGTAAAGCCGAAGTTCCCGGGCGTTCGGAGTAGGAAAAAACGTGTAGTTGTGATATTTCCAATTGTGAAATAAAATCGTAGGTATCCTGAAAAAATTCCTCTATTTCTCCGTTCGTTCCGACAATAACGTCTACGCCGATAAAAGCATCGGGCATAACGGATTTTATTTTTTCTGTTTTTTCTGCAAACAGTTCTCGCTTGTATCGCCTCTTCATCAGTCCCAATACATCATTGCTGCCCGATTGGAGCGGAATATGAAAGTGGGGGACAAACTTCTTTGAATTGGCTGTAAAACTGATTATTTCGTCCGTTAGCAAATTCGGTTCAATAGAAGAGATTCGGTATCTTTCTATTCCTTCCACATTATCTAATGCTTTAATCAGGTCGAAAAAAGTTTCATTTGTAGATTTCCCGAAATCACCAATATTAACACCCGAAATTACGATTTCTTTAGCGCCTGCTTTGGCGGCTTGTTCGGCTTGGTTGATTGTATCGGCAATGGAGCCATTACGGCTTTTTCCGCGTGCATAAGGAACTGTACAATAAGAGCAGAAATAATCACATCCGTCTTGCACCTTAAGAAAGAAACGGGTGCGGTCTCCTTGTGTACAGGAAGGGAAAAAAATATCAATATTATTTCTTTCGGAGTGGAATATTTTTGCGTCTTTATGTTTTTGTAATTCGGAAAGATGTTGTAGTATATCAAATTTTTGTTGCGTTCCGAGGACAATGTCCACACCTTCAATAGACGCTATATCGTTGGGTTTGAGTTGCGCATAACATCCGGTTACGATGACGAAAGCTTCGGGATGTTTTTTTATCATTTGTTTGATAGCCTGCCTGTCTTTCCGGTCTGCCGTTTCGGTTACCGAGCAGGTATTAATAACACATACATCAGCTTTTTCATTGGTTTTAGCTTTTCTGAAACCATTATCCAGAAGCATTTTTCCGATAGAAGATGTTTCGGCAAAATTTAACTTGCAGCCAAGGGTATGAAATGCTACTTTTTTATCTTGAAATATTGTTTGGTCGATCATTTGTAACAGAAAAAATGTTTTATGATTTTGTTGGAACAAAGGTAATACTAAAATGAATTGATAACAGAAGAGAGTTTATTATAATTTCTTTTTGCTAATTATAATCTTGTTAATCAGATATATAAAAAAGAAGGAAGTCTCACGACTTCCAATCTTCCTAAACCTTAAATCTAATACCATGAAAAACACATCACAAAGATAGCGCTTTTCTATATATCGGTTATATGTTCATCTGATAATTTTATTTGAGTTAACCTTATTTAAGAAAATATGTTTTATAACATAAAATTAATAGGATTTTAATCCTGTTTTCTTAAGTTTTGTAATCTTTGCAAGAGAGTTGGATGCGAATAATGGAAGAAAACATAAGCCGGGTGCGGATTCAGATTGCTAAGTGAAGTTACTGAAAGTTTTTTCAACGCTTCTCCCAAAGGCAATGCTAATCCGTAAGATTTTGCAAAATTATCTGCCTGATATTCGTTTTTTCTGGACAAAACATTTATTCCGATTCCTAATAACGTTGAGATTGGCGTGTAAAGCACTCCGAATGCGATAATGCTTAATTGAAAGGACGGAGTATCGCTTCCCAATGCCTCTGCAAATGCAGGTTTACCTAATGTAAGGGAAAGGATGAAAAATAAAACACCTGTGTTTATGAGTGAAAGGAACAGCATGGTGCGGGTATGCTTTTTCTTGTAGTGTCCGATTTCATGTGCCAGGACAGCGACAATCTCTTCTGTTGTCAATGAGGATATGAGTGTATCGTATAAGACTATCCGTTTTTTTACTCCTAATCCGCTGAAGTAGGCATTTGCTTTTGTAGTTCTTTTCGAACCGTCTATAACGTATAGGTTGTCCAGTTTGAATCCAACTTTCATGCAAAAACTTTCTATGGCATCCCTTAGCTCGCCTGCTTCCAACGGTGTTTGTTTATTGAAAAGGGGAACAATAAGATTGGAATAGAACATAACCATGAAAATGGAAATAAAAGCCATTATGCCCCAGCCTAATAACCAGAAGTAGGAACCTACGGATTGGTATATGAGCATCAGCAAGGCAATAAGTCCGCCTCCGAGTACAACACTCATAATCCAGCCTTTCAGAGTATCAGTGACGAAGAGCTTGGGAGTCATTTTGTTGAAACCGAAACGCTGTTCGATCACAAATGTGTGATATATTCCGAATGGTATGGAGATAATTTCATTGGCAAAGTAGATTATTCCAAAAAATATCAATGCAATAAGGATACTGTTTTCGGCTATTCCACGGGCAATATTATCAATGAAAGCAAATCCGAAGAGGAAAAACATAAGCAGCATTACAATGAAGCTGAATATTCCAGAAATGGTTCCGAATTGCTGATTGGCAAGGAAGTATTTTTGCTGTTTCTGATATTCGTCGGCATTATAGATGCCTTTAACTTCTTCCGGCAGTTGCAGACTGACGTTTTTACGGTTGAGGTAGTCAAGAATTTTTTCCAGTCCGAAATCCAATACGAGAATACCTATAATAATCCAAAATAGAATTGTATACATAATTAGTTGAAAGTTGAAAAGTGAGAGTTGAAAGTTATTGAAAGTTTTTATTCGACGTATAATACTAATCCTTTCAGGTATTCGCCTTCGGGATGATAGATGTTTACGGGATGATCGGCGGGTTGAGTCAGTTGGTGCAGGATGCGGACATTCCGTCCTGAGATGGCTGCTGCGCTAAATACTGCTAACCTGAATTGTTCCTTACTGACTGCCTGAGAACAGGAAAATGTGAACAGGATACCTCCGGGCTTAATTTTTTCAAAAGCCTTGGCATTTAATTTTTTATATCCTTGCAAGGCGTTTCTTAATACGTCCCGGTGTTTGGCAAATGCCGGCGGGTCGAGTACGATTAAGTCGTACATCTCTTCCATCTCTTCGAGATATCTGAAAGCATCGGTGGCAAAGGCTTCGTGGCGTTTATCGTCCGGAAAGTTTAATTCTACGTTTTGCCTTGTGAGTTCAATTGCTTTTGCCGAACTGTCTACAGAGTGGACAATTTTAGCGCCTCCGCGCATGGCGTAGAATGAAAATCCGCCTGTATAGCAGAACATATTTAATACGGAACGTCCTTTGGAATATTTCTCCAATAGGCTCCTGTTGTCCCGTTGATCGGTGAAGAATCCTGTTTTTTGACCTTTCAGCCAATCTACATGAAACTGCAATCCGTTTTCGATTGCCATATATTCTTTGTTTTCTTTCCCGATGAGGTATTCATCTTTAGCATTTAAATTGGCTTTGAAAGGGAGAGTTGTTTCCGATTTGTAATATACATTTTGTATTCCGGGCTTCAGGACATCAATGATTGCATTTGCCAATTCCATACGAATGGTATGCATGCCGACCGAGTGGGCTTGCATAACTGCGGTTTTGTCATAAATATCGACAATTAGTCCCGGCATCGAGTCGCCTTCTCCGTGGACAAGACGATAAGTATTATTCTCTGGTTTTCCCGCTAATCCCAATGCCAGTCGTAGTTGATAAGCTTTTTCAATCTTATTTTTCCAAAAAGTATAATCGGGAGTTGTTTTTTCAAAAGAGAATACCCTTATGGCAATGGAGCCGATTTGGTAATGGCCGGTGGCACAATATTCGTTGTTAGAAGTATAAATGTCTACAATATCTCCTTCTTTGGGATTTCCTTGTATCTTTTGAATAGCACCGGAAAATATCCAAGGGTGAAAACGTTGTAGTGATTCTTCTTTTTTGGGCTTGAGAGTTATTTTTATATGATCCATGTTTTTATGTTATGGGTTACAAAGGTACGAAAATTGTAGAGACCCAATGCATTGCATCTCTACAATTTATCATTTACATCTTCTTCGTTTAATTCGTCCTTATTCCAATTTTGCGGATTGTTGAAAATATATGACCGTACATTGCTCAATCCCATACCATCACGGATAATTCTATCGTAAAATCGTTCTTGCCATGCAAAATCAATATCATGTTTTCGAGCGTATGTTGTTACTGCGCTTTTAAACCCGCGCATAATTGATGCCAAATTTTTCGTTTGTGCTCCGAATTTATTCTTGTATGATTGTAATGATTTGGTTGATAATGTGTTGTGTTGGTTTTTGCCGATAAAAATGATACAATGAAAATGATTCGGCATAACAACAAATTCATCTAAGGATAGATTCATATCAGGGCGTAATTCTGCAGTTTTCAACCATTCTGATTGTGCAATTTTACCAATTTTCGATAATTGCATTTGACTATTCACAATTTCTCCAAAATAATGAACGTGATTTTTGGTGCAAATTGTTACATAATAACAACCATTTGCACTGTAATTGTAATTCTGCAATCGACAGGTTGGTATGCGATATTTATTATCGAATTTATTGTTTGACATGGTTTATGTAATTTATTGATTTGATAATGTGTGATACGGATCGTTGTAGAGACGCAATGCATTGCGTCTCTACGGTGCATAATCAACCGAATTTTGATTTGTTGGAGGATTGGTAAATTGGTAAAAATGCAAACGATACGGTAATTTTACGGGTTTCAGGTCAAAAATATTTTGATTGTAAATTTACGTTTGTTTTTTATTATTCAAACTTGATAGATTTAGCAGGGCTTATTTTTGTAATTATGTAGGACGGTCCTGTAAGCATCAGAATAGATGCAATAAGTGTTCCTATGTTTATAAGCAGGATACTTGAAACTGTGAGGTGAATTGGCACTGTATTTACATAGTAAGTATTCGGATCGAGGTGAATGATATTGAAATAATTTTGTATGAAACAAATAAGAAGACCAATAATATTTCCGATAATCATTCCTTTTCCGACTAAAAAATAGGAGTGGTATAAAAATATTTTGCGAATACTCCAGTTGTTGGCTCCCAAGGCTTTGAGTATACCAATCATATTTGTTCTTTCCAGAATAAGAATTAAAAGACCTGAAATTATTGTGAACCCCGCTACCAATGTCATCAGAATAAGAATGATAACTACATTGATATCCAAAAGGTCTAGCCAACTGAATATTTGCGGGTTTATCTGTTTGATAGTACGCAATATGTATGAAGATCCATGCTGGTCAAAGCGGTTTCCCGTAACATCAAATACCTCTTCGTAAGCCTTTTCGAGGTTTTCGTAGTCATTGATTAGTATTTCGATTCCGCCGACTTGATTCTCTTTCCAGCCATTCAGGCGCCGGATATGTTTAATGTCTCCGATAATAAAAAGCTTGTCGTAGTCATTAAATCCGGTTGAATAGATGCCTTCCACGGTGAAAGGACGAACCCTGACTTTTCCATCAATAATAAAGTAGGTTAGAAAGTCGTCTCCTACATGAAGTTGGAGCAGGTCGGATAGTTTTTGTGAGATTATTACTTTTTTTTCCGAAACGGAATCTGTGATTTGGAAAATATCGCCTTCAATCAGGTTGGATTTGAAAAAGTTCCAGTCAAAATCCTTATCAACGCCTTTTAAAACTATTCCCTGAAAGTTTTCTTCCGTTTTGATAATACCGGGTTGGGTAGCAAATAGTTGAACATGCTTTATGTCGGGGACAGCAGCAATTTTTTCTATCAGGAGTGAATCGACAGTGATGGGTTCTGTTTCATAGGTTTGGTTGTTGAATGAGGCACTTATTTGTATGTGAGAGCCAAAGCCTATAAGTTTATTCCTGACTTCCTGTTTGAATCCGATTACAATGGCAACAGCGAGTATCATTACGGCTAACCCTGTCGCGATTCCACCTATTGCGATGCGTACTGCAGGACGGGAGACCATTTTGTCTCCTTTTTTGCTGAAATGGATACGTTTGGCAATAAATAGTTCGAAATTCATTTTCAAAAGTTGAAAGTTGAAAGTTGAAAGTTGAAAGTTGTTATTTAATTTTCAACTTTCAACTTTCACTTTTCAACTAATTAGTTTTTTCGGGATAAATTTCTAATGCTTTTTTGAGGACAAACAAGGCATTTGAGAGGTCTTTTTTATCTAAAACGTATGCGATGCGTACTTCGTTTTTTCCTAATTCGGGGCAGGTATAAAAACCGGATCCGGGAGCCATCATTACCGTTTGTCCTTCATATTCGAAATCGGAAAGCAGCCATGCGCAGAACTTGTCGGCATCGTCGATCGGTAGCCGGGCAACGGTATAAAATGCACCCATCGGGATAGGAGAGTAAACGCCCGGTATGCGATTCAATCCATCGATAAGGAATTTACGCCGTTCAACGTATTCGTTGTACATTTCGAGCATATACTCTTCGGGTGTATTGATAGATGCTTCGGCAATGATTTGTCCGATTAAAGGGGGACTTAAACGGGCCTGGCAAAATTTCATTACGTTTTTGTAAACTTCCTTGTTTTTGGTAACCAAAGCTCCGACACGGATGCCGCATTCGCTGTATCGTTTGGATACGGAATCGAATAGGATAACATTCTCTTCAATGCCTTTGAGGTGGAATGCCGAGATGTAAGGTGCTCCGGTGTAACAAAATTCGCGATACACTTCATCGGAAAAGAGGTAGAGATCGTATTTTTTTATCAGATCTCTTATTTTGTTCATCTCATTTTGATTGTACAGGTATCCCGTAGGGTTGTTTGGGTTACATATCAGAATCCCTTTGGTACGGGGAGTTATGAGCTCTTCAAACTTTTCTATCGGAGGCAATGCAAATCCTTCTTCGATAGTTGATACTACCGGTTTGACAATAGCCCCTGCCGCAATGGCAAATGCCGTATAGTTGGCATATGCTGGTTCCGGGACAATGATTTCATCTCCCGGATCGAGACATGCCATAAATGCAAAGTTTACGGCTTCCGAGCCTCCGGTAGTAATGATAATATCTTTTTCCGTTACGTTGATATTGAATTTTTTGTAATATTCGGTCAATTTCACACGCAGGCTTTTGATACCGTCGCTTGGGCTGTATTCTAATATTTTTCTATCTATTTTTTTTATCGCATCCAACGCATTGACGGGAGTATTGAGATCGGGTTGACCGATATTCAAATGATATACTTTAATTCCTCGTTCTTTTGCTTTATCTGATAGTGGAACCAACTTTCGGATCGGAGATTCAGGCATTAGCTGCCCGCGTAGAGAGCTCTGTGGCATATTGTGTCTATTGTTCGATGTTATCTACTCTGAGTTTTAACAGACAAAGTTATTAAGAAGAATCGGAAATAGCAAAATAAATTCTTGAAGAGATTTGAAGTTTTGGATAATCATAAAAATCTTAAAAGTCATGATTCGGACAATGTAAATAATCTTCCCTGAAATGTATTTCGTTTGCGTAACGCTTTTTCTATTTTGAAGGTAAATTCATAATTTTTCAATCCCCAGTCAGGGGCGATTAACAACTCTTTGGGAGATTGTGAAACGAAGCGTTCGATGATAAAATCGGGATTGAGAAGTTCAATAAAGTCGACTGCCAAATCAATATATTCATCTGCCGAATAAATATGAAACCATTCGGGATGTTCTACATATTGTTCGGCCATTTTTGTTCCTTTGATTAGTTGTAGCTGATGCAGTTTAATAGTTGTCAGCGGCAATCGGGATATATTTTTTGCATGAGAAAGGATTATTTCTCTGTCTTCTCCCGGTAGTCCCAATATCAAATGGGCTCCGGTCGCAATTCCCTTTTGTGCCGTTTGGGTAATGGCGCGGACAGATGAGTCGTAATTATGTCCCCGGTTAATGAACATTAATGTTTCGTTTGATGTTGATTCTACACCATATTCAATCATAACGTAGTAACGTTTTGAAAGGCCGGCGAAATAGTCTAATAGTTCTTCATCGACACAGTCGGGACGTGTTCCGATAACAAGTCCCGCAACAAGCGGATGGGAGAGGGCTTCTTCATATTTTTGCTTGAGCGAATTTATTTCTCCGTATGTATTTGTGTATGCTTGGAAATATGCCAAATAAAGTTGGTTGGGATATTTTTTTCGAAAGAAAGCGATTCCCTCTTCAATTTGTTGGGTGATTGATTTATTTGGCTTACAGTAATCAGGATTAAATGTCTGGTTGTTACAATAAGTGCATCCGCCTGTGCCTGTTTTTCCATCGCGGTTGGGGCAGGTAAAACCGGCATTGATTGATATTTTTTGTACTTGTCCGTTGAAAATGGATTTCAAATAAGATGAGTAATTTTTATACATAAATGACTGAATGATAGAATTGCCGAATAACTGAGTGAAGTTGTATGTGACAACGTTTTTTTGTTATTTCAATGCGAAGATATGAAACATTTGCATATAAATGTACCGTAAAATTGAAAAGCAAAATGTTTACTTATAATTCATGCCGGATAACTTATTATTATATGTTTTTTTACTTATAACTTTTTTATAAATTAGCAAAAATTTAAAACCCGTTATAATCTATGTTGACAAAAGCTGATTTGGATTTACTCAAGAAAAAAATGATAAGCGAGGAGAAGTTGGAAGAGCAGATCAAATGCTTTCAAACAGGTTTCCCGTATGTGAAAGTGGAGCGGGCTGCTACTATTCACGATGGTATCTGCCGGATCGAGGATTCGGACAAGGATTTTTATATCGAGGAGTGGAGTTCTTACCTGAAAGGAGATGGTATTGTTCTGAAATTTGTGCCTGCTTCGGGAGCTGCCAGCCGGATGTTTAAGGATTTATTTGAATTTCAGGAATCGGATAGTGAGATTCCTTTTAATAATTCTGTTATTCAGTTTTTTGACGAGATTCCTAATTTTGCGTTTTGCGAAGCATTGAATAGCAAATGTAAACGTAATGAGGGAAAGGAAGTTTTTGAATTATTGAAAGAAAAAAGATATAAGGATGTTGTTTTTAATCTGCTTGATGAAAAGGGACTGAATTATGGTTTTTTGCCGAAGGGACTGATATTATTTCACCGCTGTTCGAAAGAATCTCGCACTCCTTTTGAAGAACATTTGGCAGAAGGAGCATTGTATGCAAAAAATAGTAAAGGAAAGGTAAACCTGCATTTTACTGTTTCGCACGAGCATTTGACTCTTTTCAAAAGATTACTTGAACGTAGGATCGATGAGTATGCTTATACATATGGCGCCGATTTTAGTGTTACCTTTTCAGTTCAGAAACCGTCTACCGATACAATTGCAGTGGATAAAGATAATAATCCTTTCCGTTCGAATGGTAAGTTATTATTCCGTCCGGGCGGACATGGTGCACTGATTGAAAATCTGAACGATATAAGCGCGGATGTGATTTTTATTAAGAATATTGATAATGTTGTTCCGGATCCGTTTAAGCAGCCTACAGTGGAATATAAAATAATTCTTGCAGGAATGTTGGTTAATTTACAAAAGCAGATTTTTACGTATCAGCGTTTGCTTGATTCAGGATCGGTCTCTAAGGAGATGATTGAGGAGATGCTTCTTTTTACGGAAGAGAAGTTGTCTGTTTTTGATGAGAGGAATGGGCTTTCGGAAACAAATCCGATTGAATATTTGAAAAATAAATTTAACCGTCCTTTACGTGTCTGCGGAATGGTAAAGAATGAAGGAGAGCCGGGAGGCGGTCCATATTTATGTGAAAATCCGGACGGGACTGTTTCGTTGCAAATTTTGGAAAGTTCGCAGTTTGATCATAAAAATGCCGAACAAATGGAAATCATGAAACAGGCTACGCATTTTAATCCGGTAGATTTGATTTGTGGAGTTTGTAATTATAAGGGCGAAAAGTATGATCTGACCAGTTATGTAGACAAGGAGACCGGTTTTATTTCTCTCAAATCAAAAGATGGTCGCGAACTTAAAGCGTTGGAGCTTCCGGGATTGTGGAATGGCGGGATGTCCGATTGGAATACTGTTTTTGTAGAGGTTCCTATTGAGACTTTTAATCCGGTCAAAACCGTTAATGATTTGTTGAGGAAGGAACATCAGTGTTGATATTATAGTTACGAGTTGTTAGTTACAAGAATTGTTAATTTAGAGACGCTGTCTTAAAGGTCAAAATATTTATCTAAAGACCTTTAAGACGGCATTTTGTTTTTATTTCTTTAAAATGTTCATTAGAAATAATTCTAAAAAAATTAGAAAAAATGCGTTGTGTGTATTGTAAAACAGAAAGAAAATAATACCTTTGTGGTTAGATTAATGAAATAAATACTACTTGGTTATGGAGAAGAAAGAAGGCAAAAAGAAAGAAAAAAAGCTAAAAGAATACAACGAAGAAAAAGAAAAAAAACCGAATGTCCTAGAAGAACCTGCCGTTGCCTATGGCAGTTATTTTAATGATATCAAACATTATTCATACGCCGATTATCTCACGTGGATAGATGATAAAATGCGTGAAATAATTAACGGCGTTGTTAAGTTAATGTCATCGCCATCGCGAAAACATGCCAAAATATCTTCGAGAATCGGTTATGAAATGGAAACGTATATTCGACGGAACAAAGGAAAATGCGAAATATATCATGCGCCTTTTGATGTTCGGTTGCCCCGGAACGGAGAGATTGCCGATGATAAAATTTATACAGTTGTTCAACCCGATATATGTGTTGTGTGTGATTTGTCTAAGTTGGATGAACGAGGATGTTTGGGCGCTCCTGATTTGGTAGTGGAGATACAATCGCCATCTACGGCAATATATGATTTGACGAAAAAATTCTCAGCATACGAATCGGCGGGAGTGCGTGAGTATTGGGTTGTTTTTCCGGGTATGAATGCGGTTACAGTTTTCCATTTATTAGAAAACGGCAAATTTGATAACGGCACTCCCTATGAGTATGATGCCAAAGTTGCATCTCAGGTTTTGAAAGGATTGGAAATAAAATTGAAAGATTTATTCCATGGTTTGTAAAACGGATTGTCAAAAATAATTTGGCACGCAGATAACGCAGATTTTATAGATTTACACAGAAAAGAAAAATAACTTTTATAATATGTTGATTTTTAATAATATAAATCTGTGTAAATTTGGTAACGATGCCAAAAATAGTTGGTGTTTATTTGATATTTATTTTCTAACTTACGAGCGATGTTGAAGAGGAAACAGGCACTGCTGAGGAGCAACCTGCTAGCAATAAACGTCAAGATG
>JAVBMA010000003.1:0-18521 GCA_031553005.1 Paludibacteraceae bacterium
CAAACAATTGGGAGGATTGGATTCACCTAATACAAACCAACGTTTTTATCAGATTAAAATCGAAAAAATGATTGATATAACGTCTAGATTTATCAAAAACAATTTAGCACGCAGATGACACAGATTTTATATATTTACACAGAAAAATAAAATATGACTTTTAATAATAAAAATCTGTGTAAATCTATAAAATCTGTGTCATCTGCGTGCTTTTAAAGCATAAAAAACCAATAACAAAAAACAATGAACATGAAGATTGAACACATAGCAATCTGGACAGAAAATATTGAATTAATGAAAAACTTTTACCAAACTTATTTTGGTATGAGTAGCAGTGAGAAATATGAGAACCGCTCAAAAAAATTCACGTCTTATTTTCTCTCCTTCGGAGAAGGCAAAACCCGAATAGAATTAATGAGTAATCCTGATATTTTGGATATAAAAGGAAAGGGGTTATTAAAGGGGCTTGCTCATTTTTCGATTTCGGTCGGAAGTGAAGCGGATGTAGACAAATTGACAGAGCGCTTACGAACAGACAATTATACCATTGAAGGAGAAGCTAGAAGAACTGGAGACGGATATTATGAGAGCATAATTCTTGACCCGGAAGGAAATCGCATAGAAATCACGGTATAAGTAAATCTTCCATATTACACTAAAACATTTCCCAACTTTCACCTTTCCCTTTTCAACTTTCAACTTAAAAAATAAAGCCCTTGAGTCAGTTTGAAAGGGCTTTATTTTTTATCTAAGAGAATACTATTTAAAATCAGCAGGAATAACTTTGGTTAATCCCATTCCCCAAGGTTGGTACGGAATATTCGGATAATCTTTGAATTCGCTCAAAAATTTAATTAATACCGGATTCATTTTAATAGCCATCCATGCGTTGTCCTGACCGGAATAGCGTCCCGGCGAAGATTTCAACTCTCCACGAGTTGGAGCAGCACCATTAAAAATCAAATCGTAATTTTCGCCCGGATCTTGCCACAAGTCATATATTGCAGGCGGATTCAAAGGCAACTCAGGTCCTAACCATGTATCTTTGGCTGTGAACACCATTTTTAAGTTATCATAACGGATTGCACCAAACTGCTGGTCGTTGAAATAAGCAAAGAAATCACGTTTACCGGGACCTTTTCCTAATAGCAGGTCGCTATTGTCAATTCCGTCAAATATAATTTTTTTACCATTGTTATCCTTCCAGAAATAAGGAGGGACTTCGCCGCCTGCTATTTTAACAAAAGTAGGCCACCAGTCCATATGGCACATCATATCCGAAGCTACACTTCCCGCAGGAATATGTCCCGGCCACCATGCAATAGCAGGGCAACGGAAACCACCTTCAAACGGTGTGCCTTTCATTCCACGGAACGGAGTATAACCGGCATCCGGCCACGCATCAACCCATGCGCCATTATCTGTTGTCCACACTATAATCGTATTTTCGGCAATACCTAAATCGCGGATAGCCTGAATGATTTGCCCGCTATTGTCGTCCAACTCCATCAAAGCATCCTGATAAGGCATACCTCCGGGAGCTTTTCCTTTCCAGCGGTCACTCGGATTATTCGGATTATGCACCTTCAGGAAGTTCAAATACATAAAGAACGGTTTATCATCCTTAGCATTTTGCTTAATCCACTTAATTGCGTCCGCCCTCATATTATCATCACCCGTCTTTAGGTTTTGATAATTGAAATCTTCGGTTACTACTTTAGGTTTTTGTCCGGCTTTTCCTTCAAACTCGGAAAGCACAGCCAATGCTTTCCACTCTTTCATAAAGGTGGTGTCATTTCTCGGAAAATTAGGGTGTAAATCAGGGTCTTCATATGCATACACTCCAGCATAATAAGGAGTCATGTGATACATTTCATCAAAACCGATAGAGGTAGGAAAATTTTCCTCTTTATCACCTAAATGCCACTTCCCTATCTGAACGGTTTTATAACCGACTTTTTTTAGAGCTTGCGCAATGGTAGGTGTCTCCTTTTTCAATCCGTTAGGGTCGCCGGGAGCAAGTACCGACGACATGGAGGTACGAATCGGAATACGCCCCGTAATAAAAGAGCAACGCCCTGCCGTACAACTTGCTTGTCCATAATAATTGGTAAACCTCATTCCCTCGGCTGCCATACGGTCCAGATTCGGAGTTGGAGCTCCACGCATAACACCTCCGCCATAGCAACCCAAATCGCCATAACCGACATCATCGGTCATAATCACAATAATGTTCGGCTTCTGCTGTTTCGAATTACTCTGCTGCTTTTGCGCGGAAACAGGAGCAACCACCGAACCTGCGGCTAAAATTGCTCCAATAGCAGCAACTTTACCACAATTTTTTAGTTTATCCTTTAACTTCATACTATTCCTAGTTTTATAAGTAAATAATTAGGTTTATAATCGTCATATTAACAAATCACAAACAACAATGTTTTTTGATTTAACTTTCATTTTGAAAAATCAAAACAAACACAAATTTGACATAAAAAAAATCATACTTTCAAACAAAAAAAGCTATCCTGAATTTAGATTTTACCAAATTCAGGATAGCTGATAAAAAGCCGCAAATAATAAAACCTAAAATTTATTTTTGTATCTCAATAATATATTCCAGCACCATTTCCGCCAATAAGGAATCTACGATACGGGAGAAGCCGTTATTAGCCATCAAAAATTCTTTTAATTCAGCAGAAGTTACTTCATTTTCAAGAGCAAGAGCGTCAATTCTGTCATTTATATGCCTTTCGTCAATCTCAATACCGTTTTGATGAGCTATTTTTTTCAGGATTAACATAAGTTTCACTCTGTTTTCAGCATTTTGCCTTTCTGTTCCAGCCTGTTCGTTTTCAATATCAGAATATTCCAACTCCTTATCTATAAATGAAGAGTGCAGTAAAATATCGGTTTTCTCCAACAACTTCAAAGAAATTTCATCCAATTTCTCAGCCGGCGAGGTCGATTGCAACTCCAAACGTTCATAATCGGGCAACTCAAATTGAGGCATTTCAATAAAAGTTGCCATGAACCCGAGGCTTTCGTTCTTTTTCAGGTTATTTTCGCTTATTTCAAGTGGCGACCCAGCAACAATATTTTTTTCCTGAAACGCCTTCCGGCATAAACGGGTAGAAACCGTCGTAAACAAATCGTTGGTTATTTCATTTCTGAAAATCTTTTCAATAGTCACCAACGGAACCTTTCCCGAACGAAACCCCTTTACCGGCAACTTTGAATATTTCCTGACTATATCTTCATAATCCTCCCTTACCATTTCCCACGGAGCAACAACGGCAAGTTTTTTCTCATGCTCACTAATATTCTCCAATATAATCTCCATCTTATCCATAAAACCTCCTTTCATAAAACTTTCACTTTTCAACTTTCACTTTTCAACTCACAAACCTCATACCCCAGCCTATGTACAATCTTCCGCACATACGGGTCTATGTGACTAAAATAGTTGTAAAGTCCCTTGCACAGATAATTCAAACCGGGTTCTCCCTGCTCAGTCTTCAACAATCTGTTTTTAGGACATTCGCCCGAACAGGCAAACAGATACCGGCATTGGCGGCACTTCTGCGGAAGCGAATAATCTTTATTATACCCGAATTTCTCCTGATTTGCCGACAATGCCATTTCTGACAGGTTTTTCTCGTTAATATTGCCTAAACGATATTCCGGATATACATAATGGTCGCAAGCATATACATCGCCATTATGCTCCATCGCAACGCCTTTGCCGCAAGCAGGGGCAAATATGCAAAGTTGTGAAGGTTTTCCTATCCACTGCTCTACCGCGCTATCGAAAAAAGGAACACATATTTTTCCCACATCATTGGCATACCATTCATCAAATATTTTGATAAGAAAATTTCCATACGCTTCGGATTCCACGCACCATTCGGAAAGGAATGAGCGGGGATGGGCAGGATTTGCTTCGGGCGAATTTTCAAAAGGCATACTATTAATATTCCAATACTGTGGCGCAGTTGTCGAAAAATTACAGGATTCTACAATAGGAATAAGCTGAATCTGTTTGCTGCCGACCTCATCCCTTAAAAAACGATACACTTCTAACGGATACCCGGAGTTTAACTTATTAACCACTGTCAGGGTAGCAAAGCGCACATCATGCTTTTTCAATAATTTTGCCGACTCCATCACTTTATCGAACGAACCTTTTCCATTTCCATAAGTACGGTATGCATCATGCAAATGTTTGGGCCCGTCAATACTGAGCCCGACTAAAAAATTATTATCATGCAAGAACTTGCACCATTCATCATCCAGTAGAGTGCCGTTTGTCTGCAAATCATTTTCACAGCGGACATAAGCGGGAGCATATTTTTTTTGCAACGCTACCACTTTCCTGAAAAAATCCAATCCCAACAACGACGGTTCCCCACCCTGCCACGAAAAAACCACTTCATTCGCATTTTGCTGTTGAATATACTGTTTGATAAAATTTTCGAGGGTATCATCTGAAATTTTCCAATGGCTGTCAGTTTTCAACAAATCAGCTTTACTCAGATAATAACAATAGTCACAATTGAGGTTACAAACAGGTCCTGTGGCTTTAATCATTGCATGCATTCGAACCATGGGTTTTCCTCTAAACAGCCGGGTATTGGGAGTGGAATCTGCCATAAAAAAAACGAATTAATATAAATAGACTAATCCATAAACAAACAAAACGGGAAAATGTTTGGAGAATAAAAAATTGTTTTGAATTTGTAAAAGAAAAGTGAAGGATGAAGAGTGAAGAATGAAGAATTAAAAGTTAAAAAGAAAAAGAAAGGAAACGAGGGAAATCCTGGTTCTTGATTCCTGATTCCTGATTCTTTTTTTTACAGTAAAATAAAAGATAAAAAAAGATTTTTTTTGTGATTTCAATAATAATAATTTATCTTTGACGTCATGTTTTATTCAGGCTAATACGCAATTGGAGCCATGAAGCAATTCGGTGGACAAACTTATCTGGATTTGCGTTTTACAAACAACTTAAAACATTATTCTGAATACCAATAAATTAGACAAGGATTTAAAATCCTTCTTTTTATAAAATTCAATCAGGACAAAAGAAAGAGTTAAAGTATTTATTATCAAAACATTCACAAACAATTAAATTTGATTCCATTCAATTGTATTTTAGTTGTGTTTTTGAAATAAAAATAAAGCAATCCTTTCTATTAAAAATGAGAAACTAATCAATTAATAATAAATTTAGTAACTAATATCAAAAGAAAAAAAATGAAAAAGGTATTTGCAGTATTAGCAATTTTGGGAGTTATCGCATTTGGCATGACTTCAACCGTTGTGGCTCAAGAAAGTACTCCAGCTGAAGAAACAACAGCTCCGGTAGTTGCTCCCGCAACTCCTGAACAGTCAGGAACCCCCGTTGTTGAAGAAGAGATGGGTATGCACAAAACTCTAAAAATAAAATTTATTGAAGGGTCTGCCGGATTTATGAGTTTCGTTGCTCTCTGTTTGATTTTCGGTTTAGCACTTAGTATCGAAAGAATTATTTATTTAAGCTTAGCTTCCGTTAATACAAAAAAACTTTTAAAAGGTATTGAAGATGCATTGGACAACAATGACGTTGAAGGTGCAAAAGAAGTTTGCCGTAACACTCGTGGTCCTGTAGCTTCTATCCTATATCAAGGATTAACCAGAATAGACGAAGGCACGGACGTTGTTGAAAAAACCGTAGTTTCTTACGGAGGTGTGCAAATGGGATTGTTGGAAAAAAATATCACATGGATATCTTTATTTATTGCATTGGCTCCGATGTTAGGATTTATGGGAACAGTAATCGGGATGATTCAGGCGTTCGATAAAATCCAACAAATGGGTGATATTTCTGCAACTATCGTAGCAGGTGGTATTAAAGTGGCTTTGTTAACAACCGTATTCGGTTTGATTGTAGCGATGATTCTTCAAGTATTCCTGAACTTCATTCTTACCAAAATCGAATCACTTACAACAGAAATGGAAGATTCTTCTATCTCATTGCTTGACATCGTTGTAAAATACCAACTTAAGAAATAATTCCCCAACGTAAAGACCAAGAAATATGTATAAATTAAATAAAATAATCCCTAATATAGTATTAGCGATATTACTGGCTATCACAGTAGTAGTCTGCTTGCTATTTTACTTAGGTGGAGATGTTGACCCGACTGCAGAAATATTAGAGCCGGTATATACCAACCTTTTAATAAACTACACCTATGTTCTTTTAATTTTAGCGTTTGTAGTAGCCGTAATTGCTGCAATTACAGCATTTGCGACCAAATTGGCAGCAAACCCCAAATCGGCTATGATTACCTTTATAGGTGTCGGATCTATAGCATTACTAATGATCCTTACTTATGTTTTAGGAGATGCTACTCCTATGAACATTTTAGGATTTGAAGGAGAACAAACCGCATTCGATCTCAAATTAACTGATATGTGCCTGTATTCTTCTTATATTTTACTAGGTATGGCTATTATCGTTTCCGGTTTAAGCTTTTTATCAAAACGTGTTTTTTAACCTGTTAAAAAAAGTATTAAATGGGAAAAAAGAGAGAGATACAAGAGATCAATGCAAGCTCTATGGCAGATATTGCATTCTTGTTGCTTATTTTCTTCCTTGTAACAACATCCATGGCAACCGATAAAGGTCTTGCCAGACAACTTCCGCCGCCGGTTCCGGCCGACCAGAAAATAGAGGATAAAGATATTGATATCAAAAAACGAAATATTATGATCGTTCTTGTCAATAGCAATAACCTCCTGATGGTTAACAACGAAGTAATGGATGTTCGAAGATTGAAAGAAAAAGCAAAAGAATTCATTGCCAATAAGAATGATGATCCGGATATGCCTGAAAAAATAATAGAAGATATTCCTTTTTTCGGACAATATCCTACAATGAAAAGCCACGTCATTTCTTTACAGAATGACCGCGGAACCGAATACCAAGCATATATCGGCGTTCAGAATGAATTAATGGCCGCTTATAGAGAACTACGTGACGAATTAGCGAGAAATAAATTCGGCAGCACCTTTGCAGATTTAGATGAGGAAAGAAGAAAAGCTATACAAAAAATATATCCTCAAAATATATCCGAAGCAGAGCCGAAAAATTATGGAGGGGTTAGATAATGGCAAGGTTTAGAAAAGAAGGCGGCAGAAAAGTAGGCGCAATCAGTACAGCCTCGCTACCCGATATCGTGTTCATGTTATTGTTCTTCTTTATGACGACAACTACCATGAAAGAAGTATCGCTGAAAGTAAACTTAAAAATGCCGGAAGCTACCGAATTGACTAAATTGGAAAAAAAATCATTGGTTAAATATATTTATATAGGACAACCAAAAAGAGAACTCCAAAAAGCATTCGGGACAGAACCCCGCATTCAGTTAGACGATGCATTCGCCAATGGACCGGGTGATGTGCAGGAATACATTTCCCGTGAACGTGCAGCAATGAGAGAAGACTTGCAAGGATACATGGTAGTTTCCCTGAAAATAGACAAGGAAACTAAAATGGGAATCGTAACCGATGTTAAACAAGCATTAAGAAATGCTTATGCGCTAAAAATTAATTATACAGCTGTACAAAGAACAAACAGCTATTAATAATAAAAATCATATAAAAAAGGATGTTATTCGAGTGAATAACATCCTTTTTTGTTTCCTCCAAATGGAAAACCATGGCAAGTAGAGACGCAATGCATTGCGTCTCTACGAAATCAAACGTAAAAATGTTTTGAACTTTTTCCCATATTCTTTTTTATTTCGCAAAAAAAAAGTAATTTTGCGCTCAATTATTATCCAAATAAATAAAAGCGCTAAGTTATTTTGCCCGAATATCTTAGCAAATTTGTAAAGATTAATTATTAAACTAAAACAATTTAAGCAGTGGATACTTTAAGTTACAAAACCATTTCTGCTAACAAAGCAACCGTTACCAAAGACTGGGTTATTGTTGATGCAACAGACCAAGTTCTAGGCCGTATGGGATCAAAAGTTGCCAAACTTTTGAGAGGAAAATACAAGCCTAATTTCACCCCTCACGTAGATTGTGGAGACAATGTGATCATTATCAATGCTGATAAAATCAAAATCACAGGAAACAAAGCTACTGACCGTATTTATTTGAGTTATACCGGTTATCCGGGAGGACAAAGAGAAATGACTCCAGGAAAATTATTGGAAAAAAGTCCTGAAAAACTAATCCGTAAAGTAGTAAAAGGAATGTTGCCTAAAAACCGTTTAGGAAGTGCTATCCTAGGAAATCTTTACGTATACCCAGGAACAGAGCACAAACATGAAGCTCAACAACCAAAACAACTTGATTTAAATTCAATTAAATAATAAACATGGAAGTAGTTAATGCCATTGGTAGAAGAAAAGCTGCAGTAGCTCGCATCTATCTAAGTGAAGGAAAAGGACAAATCACTATCAACAAAAAAGACCTTGCTACATACTTCCCTTCAGGAATTTTGCAATATGTAGTAAAACAACCTTTAAACAAACTAAAGGTTACAGAAAAATACGACATCAAAGTCAACTTGAACGGTGGCGGATATAAAGGCCAAGCTGAAGCATTACGCTTAGCTATTGCTCGCGCATTAGTTAAATTGAATGCAGAAGACAAATCGGCTCTTAAGTCAGAAGGATTCTTAACTCGTGACCCTCGCGAAGTGGAACGTAAGAAACCAGGTCAGCCAAAAGCAAGAAAAAGATTCCAATTCAGTAAACGTTAGGACTTGGAGACAGAAACCGTTTATTTTATTATTCAGGTTTCTCTTTAAGAGTGCGTTTAGTATCTAAACTTCATAGACTTCAAATAGGACTACTATGAAGTTGGTTTAACAACAGAATGTAAACGATTTAAAAAACAAAAAAATGTCAAGAACTAATTTTGATGAATTATTAGAAGCAGGTTGTCACTTCGGACACCTCAAAAGAAAATGGAATCCGGCTATGGCGCCATACATTTTCATGGAACGTAATGGTATCCACATTATTGACCTTTACAAAACAGTTGCAAAAATCGACGAAGCTGCCGCTGCGTTGAAACAAATTGCAAAATCGGGCAAAAAAATTCTTTTTGTAGCTACAAAAAAACAAGCAAAACAAATTGTTGCCGACAAAGCAGCAGAAATATCAATGCCGTTCATTACTGAAAGATGGGCCGGAGGTATGTTAACCAACTTCCCAACAATCAGAAAGGCAATCAAAAAAATGTCTTCTATTGATAAATTGACTGCAGACGGAACTTTTGACAATCTATCCAAAAGAGAAAGATTGCAAATCTCCCGCCAAAGAGCAAAATTGGAAAAGACATTAGGTAGTATTGCTGACCTGACACGCCTTCCTTCCGCATTATTTGTTATTGACGTTATGAAAGAACAAATTGCAGTAAAAGAAGCTATACGTTTAGGTATCCCGGTTTTCGGAATTGTAGATACAAACTCAAATCCGGATAACATTGATTTTGTGATCCCGGCAAATGACGACGCAACAAAATCTATTGATATCATTTTATCTGCTATCTCGGCTGCAATAAAAGAAGGTTTGGAAGAAAGAAAAGTTGAAAAACAAGAAACCGAATCGGCTGAAGCTCCTGAATTGAAAAAAGACAGAAAAACAAGAGCTGCAAAAAAGCCTAAAAACAATTTAGATGAAGCTGCTTTAAATGCAAACATTGCAAGCAAGTTCATCTCCAAAACAGAGGATGAAAAATAATTCACTATAAAAGTCTCCTCTAAAAAAGGAGACTTTTATTATTATGTTTCATTCCAAACACAGTAAACTATTTTCATTGTGTTTGAATAATCCCATTAATAACTCAAAAACAATATACGAATATGGCTATTACAATGGCTGAAATCAGCAAATTGCGTACAATGACAGGAGCCGGAATGATGGATTGCAAAAATGCATTGACAGAATCAGATGGCGACTTCGACAAAGCAATTGAAATTATCCGCAAAAAAGGACAAGCTGTAGCTGCAAAAAGAAGCGACCGCGAAGCATCCGAAGGTTGTGTTTTAGGTGCGACCAAAGGTGAATTTGCTGCAGTATTAGCGCTAAAATGCGAAACTGACTTTGTTGCTAAAAACAATGACTTTATTGCATTAACAAAAGATATATTAGATTTGGCTCTTGAGACCAAAGCTGAAAATATAGATATTCTGAAAGCATCCAAATTAAACGGTTCTACCGTAGAACAATTGGTTACTGACCGCTCAGGAATCACCGGTGAAAAAATGGAATTGGATATGTATGAGTTCGTTACCGGACCTACTACTGTTGCATACGTTCACCCGGGAAATAAACTTGCCACTATTGCTGCTTTCAATCAACCAAACGTTGACGCACAAGTAGCAAAAGACGTTGCTATGCAAATCGCAGCAATGAATCCGGTAGCTGTTGCAAAAGAAAATGTACCTGCCGACATCATTGAAAAAGAAAAAGAAATTGCAAAAGACAAAGCTCGTCAAGCAGGAAAACCTGAAAATATTTTGGATAAAATTGCAGAAGGTGCAATGACTAAATATTTCCAAGAAAACACATTATTGGAACAAGCATTTATCAAAGACGGAAAAATTTCGGTTGCTCAATATTTGAACAATGCAAGCAAAGGTTTAACCGTAACTGCATTCAAACGCATTACACTGAACCAAGAGTAATATAAGTGAAAGGTGAGAATTGAAAGGTGAAAGTTAAAAATATATTGACTTGAAACTTTCAGTTTTCACCTTTCAATTTTCAATTTCTTCCAACTTCCCTCTTCCGTCATAACAATCTCATTCTGATCCTGCATCCAGCGGAGTACTTCAAGAACATACTCTTCCTTTTCATAATTCAATTTAGGCAAAAGTTCAAAGACGGGATAAGAAGAATCTTTCAGCAAAAGTAAAACTGCCTCCCTTATTTTGGCAAATTCATAATTGCTGATCCCTTTCTCATTCTTCGACAAGCAATAATCACAACATCCGCAAGCCGCCGACTGTTCCTCTCCAAAATAGCGCAACAACATACGGCTGCGGCAACGGTTTGGCTCAGAAGCGTAAGCAATAACCCTCTTTATCCGCTCTTCAAAACGTTTTTTTCGATCATCGTAAGCTTCTTTTCCTATTTTCAGATACCTTTGGTCTACCCTTTCGTGTGTAAAAACAATAAACGGCGTTTTTTTAGCAGGAATATAATCTATTACTTTCAACTTATCCAATGCAACCAGCCATTGATATATATTTTCCTTTGTTGTCTCCATTCTCTTTGCCAAAAGTTGCTCATCAATAAATGCATATTCGGTAAAAAGCCCGGTATAGGAACGGAGCAAAATCTTTATCAATTCATCCATATTATTATCAAGGGCTTTAAATTGATAAAGTTCTTCTTTGGAAACAGTAAACAAGAGACGGGAACCATTATTAATTTCTTCGGTCAGCTCTATGTATCCTGCCTGTTGCAAAATTTTCAAACCACCGAAAGCCTGATAAACGGAAAATTTATAGATGGAACAAAAGTCATACAGATTAAAATCATATACCCTGTCAAGCCCCGATCCCTCTCCTATCTGGAAATAGTTACAAAGAGAAATATAGACTTCGGTAATCAATTTCTTTTCCGGAAAATTATCTGAAATTCTCTTTTGCAACTTAGCATCATCCGATTTATTATAAAGTAAAACGGCATAAGATTTCTTCTCGTCACGCCCAGCCCTTCCGGCTTCCTGAAAATACGCCTCAAGCGTATCCGGCAAATCCAAATGGATAACCGTCCGGACATCCGGCTTATCAATGCCCATTCCGAAAGCATTGGTTGCAACAATCACCCGGCACTCTCCGGTTTTCCACGCTTCCTGTTTCCGGTCTTTGCTGTCATTGGTTAGTCCGGCATGATAATGTTCCGCAGAGATTCCTTCTGCTTTCAATAATTCTGCAATTTCTTTTGTTTTCCGGCGGCTTCTTACATAAATAATGGACGTACCGGGAACGGCTTGTAAAATTTTAAACATCTGCCCTATCTTGTCATCTGTATTCCGGACAATATAGGCTATATTTTTTCGGGCAAAACTCTTCTGGAATAGCAAATTAGCTCTAAATCTCAATTGCTTCTGAATATCTTTTACCACCTCCGGAGTAGCAGTAGCAGTTAAAGCAAGAACAGGAACATCGGGTAAAAGCTCACGAATATCGGCAATTTGCAAATAAGAGGGGCGGAAATCATATCCCCATTGGGAAATACAATGGGACTCGTCTACGGCAATCATGCAGACAGTCATCTGCTTTAATTTGGTAATAAAAAGTTCGGTTGCCAACCGTTCGGGAGAAATATAAAGAAATTTATAATCACCTAATATACAATTATCCAATGTCAGCAAAATCTCATGCTTTGTCATTCCCGAATAGATAGCAGCGGCACGGATTCCCTTATTCTTCAGGTTATCCACCTGATCTTTCATCAGGGCAATAAGAGGGGTAACAACCAGACAAATACCTTCCATTGCCAATGCCGGAACCTGAAAAGTAATACTTTTTCCTCCTCCGGTAGGCATTAATCCGAGCGTATCCTTTCCGGCTCCTACAGAGCGGATAATTTCGTCCTGCAAAGGACGAAATTCGGAGTAGCCCCAGTATTGCTGCAAAATTTCCCTGTATTTGTCCACTCAAGTATATTAGAAACTGTTTAAATTTCTTATCACAAAATTATTAGATGTCCTCAAGCCGGACGAGCTCTTACTTTTTTCCAGCAGCTGAAAAAAGTAAGCAAAAAAAGCCGCCGCTGTGGACTCTCCGCTAAAAATCTTCTGCACTACGCTAAAACGTTTTAAACTCCTCCCTTCCTACGGTCGGTCGTCAAACAGAAAACGTTTTTTAACGCTCCATTCCGAAGATTTTCTTAACGCTTCGCCTCCAAAGGCGGAGGGAGCCGTAATGCTTCGGGCAAGAAATTCTTATGTCAAACTTATTTTAACACTAAATTTGAACAGTTTTTTAATAAAAAATGTGCTAATGCACCAATCGAGAATCGGCACATTAGCACATTTATAGATCATTTTATTGTGCAGGTTTAATATCTTTTATCATCAACTGAATTGTTGTATTTCCATTGAATGTATTTTCTTCAATGGTATAGCAAATATCAACCGGATTCAATGCTTTGATATAGTCATTATATTCGGATTGACCGAAAGCGATTCCGTTCATTATACATTCGGACTGTGAATCGATCAGTTCCAATTTCAAATGTTCCTGCTCTTTTCCTACCACCCGGCTTGTTCCATAGTCAAAAACCCTCTTCGTAGCGAATACCGGCTTCATATTTTCCGGCCCAAACGGATTGAACTGTTTTAACAAACGGAAAAATTTAGGAGTAATTTCATTGAAATTAATGAAAGAATCAATATCTATCTGGGGTTCCAACTGATCGGGCAAAATATTCTCTGCTACATATTCTTCAAACCGGCGTTGGAATTCGGGAACATTTTCTTCTTTCATAGAAAGTCCTACGGCATACATGTGTCCACCGAAATTTTCCAACAAATCCCGGCACGACTCAATTGCCTTATAAATGTCAAAACCTTGTACGGAACGTCCCGAACCGGTTGCAAAACCATTCGAATGCGTCAGGACAATTGTCGGTTTGTAATATATTTCAGTCAGGCGGGAAGCTACAATTCCAATTACCCCCTTGTGCCAACCGGCATTATAGATAGCAATGGATTTACTGGCTGCCAGATCTTCCATGTTCTCCAACACAGTATAAGCTTCATCCGTAATGCTTTTGTCCAGATCTTTGCGGGTCTGATTGTACTGATTAATACAATCACTCTTTTCCTTGGCGAATGTAAGGTCTTTTGAAATCAATAATTCTACGGCTTCGTTAGCAGACTGGATACGTCCAGACGCATTTAGCCTCGGTCCTATTTTGAAAACAATATCACTTACGGTTATCTCTTTATCTGTCAAACCGCAGACGTCAATAATACTTTTCAGTCCCAAACTCGGATTGGAATTCAATTGTTTTAATCCGTAATATGCCAATATCCGGTTTTCTCCGTTTATGGGAACAATATCGGAAGCAATACTTACGGCAACCAGATCAAGCAACGGGGTTAACGTTTCAAATTTAATCCCATTGTCAAGGGCAAAGGCTTGCATAAATTTGAACCCGACGCCACAACCTGAAAGATTCGGATCGGGATAAGTCGAATCCAACCGCTTGGAATCAAGTACAGCGACAGCTTCCGGCAATTGAATGTCGGGCGTATGATGATCACAAATAATAAAGTCCACTCCTTTTTCGCTGGCGTATGCAACCTTTTCTATTGCTTTAATACCACAATCAAGGGCTATAATGAGCTTAAAATTATTTTCTGCTGCAAAATCAATTCCTTTGTAAGAGATACCATATCCTTCAATGTAACGATCCGGAATGTAGAAATCCACATTAGAATAAAACTGCCGTAAAAACTTGTATACAAGGGCAACTGCTGTTATCCCATCTACATCATAATCCCCATAAATCAGAATTTTTTCCTTTCTTCCCATGGCCTGATTCAGGCGTACCACCGCCTTGCTCATGTCATTCATCTGAAAGGGATCATGCAAATCTTCTAATTGGGGTCGAAAAAAGCGTTTAGCTTCATCGAATGTTTTAATTCCTCTTTGAACCAACAGTTGGCTTAGAATCGGACTTATTCCTAATTCCTGCGCCAATGTGCTTTTTAAGTCTTCTTGTTCTTTTGTTAGAGGAGTAAATACCCATCTGTTTATCATTTATCTTGTTATTATTTATTGCATTGGAAGCGAACAATTTACATCACTTAAAGTTCTTGTAAATTATATCGGGAAAAATAATTGCAGCAAAAATATTCTTTTCATTCTGCAAAAAACGACTTTGACATATATATCCGGTGTCAAAAATTTCTTTTTATAAAAAAGAGGTATTTTGTAAAGATACGGAAATCCAAGCTAAAATTATTCTTTTGTCTTAAAAAAATAGACTGAATTCACAGGCATTTATCCGGCAGCATTGGCTTTCAATAATTTTCAGCTGATATTACAGGTCTAAAACATAGTCTGAGAAGGCATCGAAATAAGCTATGTCGATTTTTGCAATCGGAACTACTCTTCTATTTTTCGATATTCATTCGGAGACATTCCGACATGGCGTTTAAAATATTTACCAAAAAAAGATTGGTTGGGAAAATTTAAACTATCCGCTATCTGCTGTACTGTCAGGTTGGTAGAGTTCAATAAAACCTTGGCATCCATAATCACATACTTGCTAATCCACTCTCCTGCCAATTCTCCCGAAACCTCCTTAATACTTGTCGACAGATGCTTAGACGTAATACTCAGTTTTTGAGCATAAAAATCAATGTTACGGTGAGTTTTATAATGTTTTGTTACCAACAATAAAAATTCTTCCAAAAGTTCATCTTTCCTTGTTTTCTTGCTTTTTACCGGGCGATGATGTTTATGAAATACCAATACCCACTCCAATATCATAGCCCGGAGCAAATGAAAAATAATTTCACGCCGGTATATATTTTCAGAAATATCGGCTCGGACAGCCAGAAAATCATAATACTCCAAAAGAGTCCGGAGTTCCTGTGGTTCAAGTGTAATGACCGGATTATCCTTTATTTGAAAGAAAAAAGAAATGCCTCTCGGAATGGAATCGACATTAATTTTCAGGTTTTCCATAAATTTTATAGATACAACAATGATACGCCCGTTAAAATCAGGTGTTCTATCTACATATTCCAATATCTGCATCGGAAGAATCATCAAAAATTGATTCTCCGAAATCGTATATTTTTTTATACTTAATTTTACGGTAGCTGATCCTTTCAAACAAAGAAGCATAACAACTCCCGCTATTTTGAATGGTTGGCAGGGAATAGAAATTTTAGAAAAATCATCATTTATAAGGAAATCATTATCTATATACCTAATTTCTTCCGGCAATCGTTCTGTTTTCATGTGCCTGTTTTATAGTATCTATTTTCAGTCATAACCGATAAAAGCAAAGATATTATCTTCATAGTATATTAACACGAAAACAGATTGTAAATTGAGAAATATTAATATTTTCGATGGAATTGGAGCAATCCTTCCATTGGATTTTTATATATTTTATCTATTTGATATCCCTTCTCTCCTGCTATCTTTTGCAATATATCCTGAAAATAATAGGCTATTGAACCGACGAATCCTAACTTTTCATCGGTTATCAAATATTGCTTTATATTCCGTTCGAAAAATTCGGTAAAACTCTCTTCTACAAGTTGGCGTATAGATTCCTCTTCAATATTTTCCAATAAAAAAGGAGATAATGAGGCTAAATACCTGTTTGGGAAAGGTTGTTTATAAACCTTATCCATAATTTCGGAAGGTGAGATATTATATTGTGAAAAGAATTTTTCTTGCAAATAAAACGGTATTTGGTTTTTCAGGCAATCGGCAATAAACTTGCGTCCCAATACAGCTCCACTCCCTTCATCTCCAAGAATAAAACCAAGCGGAGATACATTTTTTTCGATCTCTCTCCCATTATAAAAACAAGAATTGGAACCTGTTCCTAAAATACATGCAATCCCTTTATTTTCGCCAAACAGCGCCCGAGAAGCAGCCAGCAAGTCGCTTTCAATAGAGACCGTTGCCTGAGGAAATGAGAACAACAAGGCATTTTCCAACATTTTTTTCTTTTCGGGAAAAGCACATCCTGCTCCATAAAAATATACCTCTTGTATATTATACTGCGGTAAATTCGAAGATAAATCTTTATGAATTAAATCCCGGATCTCCGTTTCGGATTGGTAAAAAGGATTAATCCCAGGTATAACAAAAACTTCATCATCCGTATCTTTTGCAATCAGCCTGAATTCGGCTTTTGTAGAACCACTGTCTGCTATTAATATCATATCTTGATAAATTTAAAGTATAGAAAATAATCGCAGTAGCGAATTTAAGCAAACGTCGGATTATACGATTAAATTTACCATGTTATTTTTTCACGATACATTTAATAAACCAAGAACACCAAATGCGCAACTTTTTATATTGCTTCTCTGGTGCTCTTAGTTACCTTAAACTTATTTAATAATATTATTCAGAAATCGACTTTACTATTTTGACCTTAATAATGTAAAGTGACCTGATATTTCTCTTGAAAACCCTTTTGCATATACAAGATACCAATAGTCTGTTGCCGGCATATCTCTTCCTAAATAAGTACCGTCCCAGCCTACATCAGAGCCTTTATATTCTATCAGTTTTTTTCCAAAACGGTCAAATATTTTAACAACAGCATCCGGATAAAGCTCTTTCAATCCTATAACTTCCCATGTATCATTAATATTATCTCCATCAGGAGTAAAATAGGAAGGGAAAATAAGCATCGGAGCCTTAACCGTATATTCCATCTCTGACCTGCAACCTAATGCATCAACAATATAAAATACATGGCTTCCCAATTCCAGATTATACTTGACTGAAAATTCATTTGCGTCTTCGTTATCCAAACCATAATAGTATGGAGGGGTTCCAAAATAATCATCTGGAATTATTTCCCTGTCAAGAATTCCGATAGAATCAATGTATGCAATTTGAGGCAAAGAGGTAACCTCTACCGTAAATTCATCTTCAATATTATTACAAGCGCCACGGCTCATATTCATGCTGTATGTAGATGTATGTGCCGGTTTAACTATCAGACTTGCACCTCCTCTTATTCCGGTAAAGTCTTCGTCTGACGTCCAAGTATAGCTATCAGCATCATAACTGCTTGCATCCAATGTTGTAGTACTACCTTCGCAAATTGACCGATCACCGATTATCTCGCCGGTTAAAGGCTCATCAACATTAACTGTCATTATTGAGAATATCTCCCTGTTGCAAAAAGAAGCAACGACCTTGTAAGTATATACCGTCCGGTGACCGCCGCCTACTGCGATATAGGATGGATTTACAGTTAACGTCTCTCCTGTTCCTATAACTGCATTATCCTGATCAAACCATTCTACTTTTGCTTCAGCCGGAGTCGCAACCGCATTTAATACTACTTTTTGATTTCCACAAATTGCTAAAGCAGCATCCGACAAGGTAATTGTAGGTTGTATATCGTTAATCCATTTATAAGTGATACTGACACTATCGGCTTCTACTCCACAAGATGATTGATAACCTGCCGTAAATGTACGGCTGTAATCACAACCATTCTGAATGATACCTTTATCCACAACTGTTACTATTGGATTAATAGCACAATTATCAACTACGCTAAATAATGTATCTGTTCTAAATGTTGGTGCATTGGTCACACGACCATAGTTTATAGGGGTAGCCAGTGTTGTTATCGATGGCTTTTGGCTTTCGGTCCACGTGTAGGTGACCGTTTGTGCGCCGGCGGACTGACCGCAAGCATTGCTGTAGGTGGCAATCCACTCTTGAGTGTAAGAACAGCCGGTATGGGTCGCGCCGGTAGTGGTGACACTTGCCCTGGCCGAGG
>JAVBMA010000038.1:0-16426 GCA_031553005.1 Paludibacteraceae bacterium
CCGTCATAATTCGGGTTCTCATGAGATTATGTTGGGTTACACTTGGTGTGTGACTAAACATTTCTGTAGATAGGTATAAATTCAAAATAAAAGGCAAAGGCATTGAACTTTTTAGTTCAATGCCTTTGCCTTTTATTTTGAGTTGAAAGTTGAAAAGTGAAAGTTGAAAGGGAAAAGATTCTGCCCGGTTATTAAGTAATTATAAATATTAATGATCTATTTTAGGTATTTATTATCTCATTAATAGACTGGCAACTTGTAACTACTTAAAAGTAGGAGCAGGGTTGGATTGAAGACATTATGCTATATTTTAGTTCTGGAGTCCCTTATTAATCATTGTAAAAAAACAGCTTGTTTTTTGTATTTTTGTTACCTTTGTCAGTTAAGTGTTTATTTTTCATATACACTTATTTATCAACTTTCCGTTCATTAAATGAAATGTTTATATAAATCATTGTATATCAACGGAAATAGAAAAAGTGTTTAACTCTCAATTTTAAATTTTCAACTTTCAATTTATCATGAAGATAGCGTTGATCGGCTATGGGAAAATGGGTCAAACCATTGAGAAAATAGCAAAAAAAAGGGGACATGAAATTGTTTCCATTATTGATATAAATAATCCGGAAGATGTCAATTCCGATGCATTCAAAAGCGCGGATGTTGCCATCGAGTTTACCCGTCCCGATGTAGCGCTCTCCAATATCCGGAGTTGTTTCAATGCCAATATTCCGATTGTTTGCGGGACTACCGGCTGGAGCGATCACATGCCGGAAATCAGAAAAGAGATCGAAGACGGAAATAAAACGTTGTTTTGGTCATCCAATTATAGTTTGGGAGTAAATATCTTTTTTGCATTAAATAAATACCTTGCCCGTTTGATGAATCAGTTTCCGGGTTATGCAGTGGAAATGACTGAAGTTCATCATACCCAAAAACTGGATGCCCCAAGCGGAACTGCCATCACACTTGCCGAAGGAATTTTAGAAAATCTGGACAGAAAAGATAAATGGGTAAAAGAAACTGAAAAAAATCCGGACGAATTGGCAATCAAGTCAATCCGTGAAGGAGAAGTCCCCGGCATTCATACAATATGCTACGAATCCGAAGAAGATTCCATTACAATCACACACGATGCAAAAAGCCGGCAAGGCTTTGCCCTGGGAGCTGTTATTGCAGCCGAGTTTACAGCCGGAAAAAAAGGATTGTTAGGAATGTCCGATTTACTGAAAATGTAAAAATCTTGTAACTCTATAACTTGTAACTATCAAACGATGATGAAAAATTCTGAGAAAAAAAGCTTTGCACAACGAATCGGCGAAGCAAAAACAAAACAATGGGTGAAATTTTCAATAGCAACACTTCTTTGTATTGTCTTTACTATCTGGTCCGGAGCTCTGTGGATCCTTTTGCTTATTCCGTTTTTAGGCGATTTGTATGTCACTAAATATATTCCTTGGGGGGCATGGAAAGAATCGAATAATAAAACGGTGCGGACAGTTGCCGAGTGGGTTGATGCAATCCTATTTGCATTGGTTGCCGTTTACCTGATCAATGTGTTTTTCTTTCAAAACTATAAAATCCCATCCTCTTCTTTGGAAAAATCATTGCTGGTAGGCGACTTCCTGTTTGTAAGCAAAATGAGTTACGGGCCGAGATCACCGATGACCCCGCTTTCATTTCCATTAGCTCAACATACACTTCCGGTGTTGAATACAAAATCCTATATTGAACATCCACAGTGGGAATACAAAAGATTAAAAGGATTTGGAGATGTAAAACTATATGATATTGTTGTATTCAATTTTCCGGTAGGAGATACTGTTCCTGAAAAAGTTTCGAATCCCGATTATTACACATTAGTGCATCTGTACGGAAGAGATTATGTATGGAATAATCCGAAAGACTTCGGAGAAATTGTGTATCGTCCTGTGGACCGTCGTGAAAATTATGTAAAACGGGCAGTCGGGCTTCCGGGCGACTCTCTGCAAATTATCGATGGAGATGTTTTTCTGAATGGGAAAAAAGAACCCGGTATTCCCGGATTACAATACAACTATTTGGTAGAAACCTCTTCCTTCATTTCCGACAAAGCCTTTGAATCCTTACAAGTGAGTAAAGACGACAGGACAGAGGTAAATACTAATCCCCAGCTCCGAGGCATATTGAATTATTTGTATACTCCCAATTCTTCCGGTCGCTATAACTATGTATACCGCATTCCTCTTACGGCAGATGCATTGGCAAAATTGAAAAACTTTAAAAATGTTATTTCTGTTAAACGCGAACCCGCATATATTTTCAGTGGAAAAACATTTCCGCTTTCTATGGATAACGGTTGGACAAGAGATGATTTCGGACCTCTATGGATTCCGAAAAAAGGCGCTACTGTGGCAATTAATACCACTAATCTGCCGTTATATGAACATATAATCAGAAATTACGAAAAAAATAAACTGGAAGTAAAGGGTGGACAGGTTTTTATTAATGAACTTCCCGCAACCGATTATACTTTCAAGATGGATTATTACTTTATGATGGGAGATAACCGGCACAATTCGGCAGATTCCCGTTTTTGGGGCTTTGTTCCCGAAGACCATGTAGTAGGAAAACCGATTTTTATATGGCTTTCGTTAGATAAAGACAAGAATTTCCTCTCTGCAGTTCGTTGGAACCGTATTTTTAAATGTGCACACTAAAATGGTAAAAGCTTGAAAGTGAATAACGGAATTAAAAAAACATATTGCATGAAAAAGTTGATCGCGATATTTCTGTTTCTACTTCCATTTGCAATGGCAAAAGCCGATGCAAACGGGTTGTATCTGAAAAATTCTGTTTTTCAGAGCGGTGAAACGGCAAAATTCAATATCTATTTTAATTGGGGATTTATCTGGATTCACGCCGGAGATGTTGATTTTTCCGTTCAGTCCAAAAAAATAAACGGAGAGAAGATATACTCATTGAGAGTTACCGGATATACAATCAAGTCGTTTGAAAAAATGTACCGCATCCGTGACACCTTTGAGGCTTTTGTAGATACAGTTCATTTATTCCCCATTCATTATAGGGAAATGAAACATGAAGACTCCTATTATGCCAATACGAAATATAACTATAAAAGAGCAGTAGACAGTACTTCGGTTTACCTTGAACTGATCCGTAAAAAGAAGCAGTGGAAAGATACCATACGTATTAATAATAATACATTCGACCTGATAACCACTTGCTATAAAGTCCGCAATCTGGATGCAACCAAATTGGCACAAAACCAAACGATCCCGTTTCCTATGTTATTTGATGATGAAATATATGATTTAGGGCTTACATACAAAGGGAAAGAGACTATAAAACTACGGAACGGAGGGAAATACAGCGCACTTAAATTTACTCCGAAGCTGATTACAGGCGATCTTTTTAAAAAGGACGAAGATATGACGATTTATGTTTCGGACGATGATAACCATGTCCCATTACTGATTGAAGCAAAAATTAAAGTAGGTTATATTAAAGCGATATTGTCGGAGGTGAAAAATACGAAAACTCCGATGACTTCACTTATTATAAAATAAAAAGCTTATCCTTCTTCATATTACTCAAAAAGAGCAGTAAAAGATATTGTTAGTACTCTTGTCCGGGCAATGCCGATAAGCCGGGATATTAATAAAATCTTTGCGTTTTCGCGTGCTTTTATATGAAAAGCGCAAGCGCAAATTTTTGAACGTAAAAGCGCAAAATTTTTTAAATCGCGCCGGTTTTAAAACTGAAAAGACTAAAAAAACAACTAATACTCTTCTCTAATTTCTTTAGAAAGAGCTACAAAGAGAATCCTTATTTAGAATGGCAAGAGCAGTAGAGACTCCATTAATGAAACAATATTACGAAATAAAGGATAAGCATCCCGATGCAATTCTTTTGTTCCGTGTAGGTGATTTTTATGAAACATTTTCGGATGATGCCGTGAAGGCATCCGAAATACTTGGAATCACGCTGACCAAAAGAGCGAATGGCTCAGCCAGTTCTGTGGAGTTGGCCGGGTTTCCGCATCATGCACTGGATACTTATTTACCTAAATTAGTAAGAGCCGGACAGCGCGTGGCCATCTGCGACCAACTGGAAGACCCTAAGCTGACAAAGAAACTGGTAAAAAGGGGAATCACAGAATTGGTTACTCCCGGAGTTTCGATCAATGACAACGTCCTCAATCATAAGGAAAATAATTTTCTTGCTGCCGTTCACCTGGCAAAAAAAGGAGCCGGAGTTTCATTTTTAGATATTTCTACCGGCGAATTTCTGACTGCCGAAGGCAATTTTGAATATATAGACAAGCTTCTGAACTGCATGTCGCCCAAAGAGGTGCTGTTTGAACGAAGTAAACGTTCCGTCTTTGAAGAACGTTTCGGATCCAAATACTTTACATTTGAGCTCGAAGACTGGGTTTTTACTCCCGAATCGGCCAATGACCGCCTGTTGAAACATTTTGAAACAAAAAATCTCAAAGGATTCGGCGTTCAAAACCTTGAGATGGGAATAGTTGCCTGTGGAGCTGTCCTTCATTACCTTGATTTGACACAACATTTGCAGGTAGGTCATATCACCCACCTCTCGCGAATCGAAGAAGACCGTTATGTGTGGTTGGATCGTTTTACGATACGCAATCTGGAACTGTACGGCACAATGCACGAAGGCGGAAAAACACTTGCCGATATATTAGACAAAACGATCTCTCCCATGGGAGCCCGTTTATTAAAACGCTGGATCGCTTTTCCGTTGAAAGACGTAAAACCGATAAACGAACGGTTGGATATTGTAGAGAATTTCTACAAAGATCCCGAGTTAAAAAGGATATTGAACGAAAACCTGTCCACTATCGGAGATTTGGAAAGGGTTATATCCAAGGTTGCCGTAGGCAGGGTAACCCCTCGTGAAGTTGTCCAGTTAAAAATCGCATTGTCTTCGATACGCCCGATTAAAGAGTCCTGTTTGGATAGTGAAAACAGCGGGCTTCGCCGTATCGGAGAACAATTAAACCCATGCCCGAACATTCAGGAGAAAATTGAACGCGAGATAAGCAACGATCCTCCTAATATGCTCAATAAAGGGGGTGTTATTGCCTCCGGGATTAATGCTGAACTCGACGAGTTGAGGCAAATAGCCTATTCAGGAAAAGATTATCTGTTGAAAATTCAGCAACGGGAAAGTGATAAAACAGGTATTCCAAGCCTGAAAATCAGTTATAACAACGTTTTTGGCTATTATATAGAAGTAAGAAACACACACAAAGACAAAGTTCCTGAAGAGTGGATCCGGAAACAAACTTTGACCGGAGCCGAACGCTATATTACTCAAGAGTTGAAAGAATACGAAGAGAAAATCCTTGGCGCCGAAGAAAAAATTCTTTCTTTAGAGACAAAGTTATACAACGAATTAGTATTGGAATTAGCCGAATACATTCCTGCTATTCAGGTAAATTCCAATTTGATTGCCCAGTTGGATTGCCTGCTCTCTTTTTCAAAAATATCTGCGGAAAACAAATACGTCCGTCCTCAAATAAACGAAACCGATGTAATTGATATCCGCCAGGGACGCCATCCTGTTATTGAGAAACAGTTGCCTTTGGGAGAGCAATACATTGCCAATGACCTCTTGCTTGATAGTAATTCCCAGCAAGTGATTATGATCACGGGGCCTAATATGGCAGGTAAATCCGCATTGTTGCGCCAGACGGCACTTATTGTGCTAATGTCCCAAATCGGATGTTTTGTTCCGGCAGAACAAGCTATTATTGGAGTTGTAGATAAAATTTTCACCCGCGTCGGAGCTTCCGATAATATCTCCATGGGCGAATCCACCTTTATGGTTGAAATGAATGAAGCGGCAAGCATCATCAATAATCTCTCTCCGCGAAGCCTTGTCCTGTTTGACGAGCTTGGACGCGGAACGAGCACTTACGACGGGATTTCCATTGCGTGGGCTATTGTCGAACATATACACGAACACCCCCGTGCCCGTGCAAAGACGCTTTTTGCAACCCATTACCATGAGCTGAATGAGATGGAAAACTCTTTTAAAAGGGTACGGAATTTCAATGTCTCGGTAAAAGAAGTAGATAATAAAATTATCTTTCTTAGAAAATTATCTAAAGGTGGGAGCGAACATAGTTTTGGGATTCATGTGGCAAAATTGGCAGGATTGCCCCAAAGCGTAGTAACCCGTGCAAATGAAATATTACATCAGCTTGAGAGTGACAACCGCAAATCGGGAATATCCAAACCTGTAAAAGAAATAGCTGAGCAACGCGAAGGATTTCAATTGAGTTTTTTCCAATTGGATGACCCGGTACTTTCCCAAATACGGGATGAGATAAAAAACATGGATGTAAACAACCTCACCCCGATCGAAGCCCTCAATAAACTAAGCGAGATAAAAAGGATTATTACTGGGAAATAAAGACTTAAATAGCGATTTTAAAAAGGACTTTCTAAGTTTTTAAAACTTAGAAAGTCCTTTTTAAAGTAAATGCCTCCTTATTTTTATAATTCTTACAAATTGGAAGTTGAAATTATAAAATATTTTTTGCAATTCTGAAAATAGATTTTATCTTTGCACTCGCTAAACGAACGAGGTTAGCAGTTTTAATTAATAATTCAAAAACGCGGAAGTAGCTCAGTTGGTAGAGCACAACCTTGCCAAGGTTGGGGTCGCGGGTTCGAATCCCGTCTTCCGCTCTCAAGGATGCCTTGGTGGTGGAATTGGTAGACACGCAGGACTTAAAATCCTGTGATCATTGCGATCGTGCGGGTTCAAGTCCCGCCCGAGGTACAGAAAGGATTTCTCAGTGAAAATTGAGAGATCCTTTTTTTGTCAAAATCTATTTGCAAATAAAGGTCTCAAGCATAAACCTGACAATTTGAAATACTTGGTTGTATTTCAAATATTTTTTGATCAAATTGCTAGCTTTACATTATCTTTGTCTATATCGCTCCTTCCTTTTTATCCAAAGTAGAAAATGGACTTAGGACGAAACCAAGAAACGGAAGTAACTTTTTATTCAATAATAAGCAATCACAAAAATGAAACAGCTCAATAAAATAATAATCCTGCTCCTTCTCTTTTGTCATTTTCCAATGAAAGCATCTGAAAATGCCAAGCCTATTTACGGAAATTTTATCCAACCGTGGTTGTATGGAAATTGGAGTGATGAACAATGGGATCAGGAATTTGCATATATGCAGTCGGTCGGCATAGAAGCAATTATCATGGGTGATGCTGCTTGGCGCGATGCCGGACAAACCACATGGTATACCCATTACGCTTCCAACCTTCCCAATACAAGTCAAGCGAGTAACGACTTGGAAAAAATCTTCCAAAGAGCCTCCCAATATGGACTAAAACTATATATCGGAATGGGAAGCGATGCCGAGTGGTGGAGTTGGAATCTTTCCAATGAAACCGATGCCCAAAAATTTTTTGATGCCATGACCATGTCTACTCATTTTATAAACGAAATATACGAACGTTATCAACCCCTTTATCCGGACGTTTTTTGCGGTTTTTACAGTGTTTATGAAATATGGAATCACGTAGATTGGAATCAAGAGCAAACCCGCGGGCAATATGCTGCCAATCTATCTTACGGATTTAACCTGTTGATTGACTCTTTAAATAAGATCAATCCGGATATGCCTTTGTTGTTCAGCCCCTTTGCTACCATTGCCGACTGGTGTGCAACAAAAGAGAATACGCAGCTTTTTTACGAATCATTTTTCACCCAAACGAATTTCAGACCGCAAGACGGTATGTTGCCTATGGATAATGTCGGTGGTGGCGGACAAACGGTTGAAACAGTTGAGGCTTGGACTAAAATGTATGGCGATGCTATTCGAAATTCAGGCAACAAACTAAATTACTATGCCAACATTGAAAACTTTGCGCAACCTCCCGGCGAAAAGCTATATGATACGGAAAGTACGCCTCTCTATGGTGTTAACTATTGGTCGTCGGCTCCTGTCGGGCGATTTGTCCGGCAACTTGAGATTGCCCAACGATATGCAACAAAAATTTTCAATTTCTCTTTTTCTCACTATTACAGCCCTGTCAATAATATTCCCGGCTTTTATGACGCCTTCGTCCATTATTTACAAACAGGCGAGATCGACTCCGAATACCCTTCATCCCCTTCCAATGTCTATTTTGCAATGGAGATAGCCCTCAATACCGCTACTTCACAGCCTGTCGATGTGTTGAAAGTCACTTGGGACGAACTCTCCGACAACTATGGCATTATGCGTGTCAATTTGTATAAAGGAACAGACCTTGTTGCTTACCGGGTTGCTGTTCGCCGGGATATGGTTAACCAGATATCCGAACCTCCGTTTATCTATTATCCCGAATATAGCGACGATGCCGGATTATACCGGCTTGGAATAGTTGATGTATGGGGCAATGAAACAATTTCAACCCCTTTCGAAATAAATCTTTCCTCCGGATTCGCACGCCTCTCGCAAGGTACCTCCTGCTCTTTACCTGTCCGGACAGAAGAAATACAATCCCCTGTTTGTTATATAAACAAAGATAAAAATGTGGAGTGCCTGTTTGAAAGCTCCTGTGACGAAGAACTTCGCATAACACTATTTTCTGTTACCGGAGCGTCATTATACAGCAGCAAGATAAAAGCAAACAAAGGAATCAATACATTTATATTTCCGGTTAAAAGCAACATTCCCATAAGATTTTTTGTCTCTTTGAAGTCCGGCAGATAGAGAAATAAATTGTTTGGAGAAGGATATGTCCATATTAAAATAAAGAGAAGTAACCATATTGAAATAGTTACTTCAAAATATAAATTATTTTATCAATGCCGAAGGTATTGTATGTTTATAGAAAAAAATGATAATCCAATTTGTATGACTCCTTCAGGAGTCGAATATAGAGAATCTTAAACATTGCACTATAAATATATAAATCCTCCGGATTTAATTTGCCTGAAAACTTTTTGTTATGTGCTATCTGATATTAAATTTAGGCTAATCCAAATCAAATATTCAGAAATCAAACATTCAAAAAATAACCTTTTCAATCACCTTCGGAAAATATTCATATTCCAACGCATGTACCTTTTGAGCAACATCTTCAGGCGAATCACCTGCTGATACCTCACATTTATATTGTGCGATTATTGCCCCTTCATCATATTTTTCATTCACATAATGAATCGTAATCCCACTCTCTTTTTCATTGTTTGCTACTACCGTTTCATGCACCTTCATTCCATACATTCCCTTACCTCCGTATTTTGGCAGAAGTGCCGGATGAATATTGACTATTTTATTGGGATAAGCAGCAAGGATATTTTCCGGAACCTTTAACAGGAATCCTGCCAATACAATAAAATCAATACCTTCCTTTTCTAAAATAGAAAGGACTTCCCCGTTTTCCAGTTGCATTTTGTCGAAAGTGATGGAAGGAATGTGTAATTTTTTAGCCCGTTCATGCACAAAAGCCTCTTTTTTATTACACAAAATGAAAGGAAAAGATATATCTGTACGGCCTGAAAAATAATTTATAATATTTTCGGCATTACTTCCTGAACCGGAGGCGAGAATAGCAATTTTCTTAAGCATAATAATGAATTGAAAATTAAATTTGTAAGTTGAAAATGAACGTTTAACCGTTAAAAAGTTAATTTACTTGATAAATTGCTAATCGCACATTTTTGGTTTTTATATTGTAAAGGATAAAATTATCTTTTTGTTTAAAGTATTGACAATGAGAATTTTAAATGATTTTGCATATTGTTGTTATTGCTCACTTTTATTAAATCTGTGCAATTTTCTAAAAAATGTTGCCAAATAATTGTTTTATGTCGATAAAAATTTATTCCTTTGCACTGCAAAATTAGTATTTTATTATTAACCAAAAAATTAAGATTATGTCAGAAGTTGCATCAAGAGTAAAAGCTATTATCGTTGATAAATTAGGTGTAGAAGAATCAGAAGTAACACCACAAGCAAGCTTTACAAACGATTTAGGCGCAGACTCTCTTGACACTGTTGAATTGATTATGGAGTTCGAAAAAGAATTCGGAATTACAATTCCTGATGATCAAGCAGAAAAAATCGCTACAGTAGGAGACGCTATTTCTCATATTGAGTCATTGGCTAAATAATTTTTTTTACTTTTTTTAAAGTATGGAGTTAAAAAGAGTAGTAGTAACAGGTCTCGGGGCAGTTACCCCCTTAGGCAACAGTGTTCCGGAATACTGGGACGCGTTGTTGAATGGAGTAAGTGGAGCCGGGCCTATTACTCATTTTGATGCAGCGAAGTTTAAAACGCAATTTGCATGCGAAGTAAAAGGATTTAATCCTGAACAATATTTTGAGAAAAAAGAAGTTCGCAAATACGATCGCTATGCACAATTTGCCGTTGCTGCGGCAAAAGAAAGTGTAGAAGATGCCGGTTTCGATTTGGAGAAAATCGACCATAACCGGGTAGGAGTTGTTTTTTCTGCTGGGATAGGAGGTATTTCTACATTCGAACAAGAAGTAGGAAGCTTTTATGCATCCGAAGATAAAACTCCGAGGTTTAATCCGTTTTTCATCCCGAAAATGATCAGCGACATTGCTGCCGGACATATTTCAATGATGTATGGATTCAGAGGGCCAAATTTTGGTACCGTATCTGCATGCGCATCATCGACCCATGCTATCGGAACTGCATTTGACCTGATCCGTTTAGGAAAAGCCGATGCGATTATTGCAGGTGGATCGGAAGCTGCTATCACTCCTTCAGGAGTAGGCGGATTCAATGCTATGCATGCCCTGTCTACCCGGAATGATGATCCGAAAGGAGCATCCCGTCCGTTTAGTAAATCCCGTGACGGATTTGTAATCGGTGAAGGATCCGGAAGCTTAGTCTTGGAAGAACTTGAGCACGCACTGAATCGTGGAGCAAAGATATATGCCGAAATCGTAGGCGCAGGAGCCTCGGCTGATGCTTATCACATGACTGCTACCCATCCAGAAGGATTAGGAGCTACACTCGTGATGCAAAATGCATTGAAAGATGCAAATATGTCACCGGACGAAATTGATTACATCAATGTTCATGGAACATCTACTCCGGTAGGAGATCCTTCCGAAGCAAAAGCCATCGTGAAAGTTTTCGGAGAAAATGCTTACAAGCTGAATATCAGTTCAACAAAATCAATGACAGGACACTTGTTAGGTGGAGCTGGTGCTGTAGAAGCAATTGCCAGTGTATTGGCAGTTAAAAATGATATAGTACCTCCTACAATCAACCATGCAGATGGTGACAATGACCCTGAATTAGACGAAAAATTAAATTTTACTTTCAATAAAGCTCAAAAAAGAGTCGTTCGGGCTGCGCTTTCCAATACATTTGGTTTCGGAGGGCACAATGCATCTATGATTGTTAAGAAATTTGTGAAGTAAGATAGTGATAAAAAAAATTTTTGAAAAAATAAGGCTCTTAACGATTAGTCGAAAGGAGCCTTATCTTTTATTATCAGCCGCCTTAGGTTTCAAACCTAAAAATTTTCAATATTATGAACTGGCTCTGCTGCATAAATCCTCTGCCGTGAAGGATGAAGGAGGGCGTTTCCTGAATAATGAACGTCTTGAGTTCCTTGGAGATGCAATTTTAGATGCAGTTGTTGCCGATATCCTTTACCATAAATTCGCAGGAAAGCGGGAAGGTTTCCTTACCAATACCCGTTCTAAAATCGTACAACGCGAAACTCTCAACAAAATAGCCCTCGATCTGGGATTGGATCGTCTGATGGTAGTCCCCAATAAAAACCATTCGCACAATATAAACATTTACGGAAATGCATTTGAAGCCCTGATCGGCGCAATATATCTTGATTTCGGATATGGCAAATGCCGCTATTTTGTAGAAGATATTGTTTTCCGGAAATATTTAGACATTAATAAACTGGCACATAAAGAGGTCAATTTCAAATCAAGATTAATAGAGTGGAGTCAGAAATACAAGACAAATATCGTTTTTGACCTTATAGAAGAAACAACAGACAGCGAGAATAACCCCGTTTTTCAAACACAAGTTATTATCAATGGCGTCTCTGCCGGATACGGTGTCGGATTCTCAAAAAAAGAATCGCAACAAAATGCCGCTAAAATAGCCTTGAAAAAAATTAAAACAGATAGGAGTGTATTCTTAAAAAAAGCAGAACCGATTATTGATTCAGGTTCGGTATCCGAAGACCCGGAACAAAATAATGCTGAAATAACGGAAGAAATAGAAAACGAATAAAACAAATTCAAAAAAACTCTTTCCTGAAGAGAGAATGCAATAAAAAAGAGTTATTTGTTTTACATTCAAATAATTAATCAAGAATTATTTTATGGAATATGTTCATTTAGGAAAATTAGTTTTTGAAAGAACTAAAAAATATGGAGACAAAGTTGCGCTCAGGTATCAGGACCGGGTCTCCAAACAATGGAAGAACTTGACCTGGAACAAATTTTCAGAAAGAGTTAAAACTATTGCCAAATCACTAATTGAAATCGGAATCAAAGAAGAAAGCAAAGTCGCAATTTTTGCCCAAAACATGGCAGAAGTTATAGAAGTTGATTTTGCCTGCCATGCCACCCGCCTGATTTCGGTTCCAATGTATGCAACCTCTTCTGCATCACAAGTAGAATACATTATTAATGATGCCGAAATAGAAATTATCTTTGTCGGCGAACAATATCAATATGACCGTGCTGTCGAAGTAATGCAAAGATCCAAGTACCTTAAAAAAATCGTTGCAATAGACGATTCTATTGATTTACGTGGAGTAGACGCAGCCATTACCTATGAAAATTTCCTGTTGTACGGCAAAGAATCGACAAATGCAGGAAATATAATGGAAGAAAGAATGAGCCGCTTGTCATCCGATGATCTGGCAAACCTCATTTATACTTCCGGAACCACCGGAGAGCCTAAAGGAGTGATGCTGCATCATTCGAACTATGATCAGGCTATGAGAATCCATGACTTGAGGCTGACAAATGTAACAGAAAAAGATATTTCCATTTGTTTCCTTCCGTTAAGCCATATTTTTGAGCGGGCATGGACCTATTTTTGCCTTCACAGAGGCATAGAAGTAGTGGTTAATCACAATCCTCAGGATGTGCAGACCACCATTAAAGAAATTCGTCCCACAATGATGTGTGCTGTGCCTCGTTTCTGGGAAAAAGTATATGCCGGAGTAAATGAAAAAATTGACTCGTTTTCGCCGGCCATGCAGAAATTTGCCAGACGTGCCATTGAAATAGGCAGACGCAGAAACCTGGAATATAAAAGAGCAAATAAAATGGTTCCCCCATTGCTCAATCTTCAGTATATGTTTTATAAAAAAACACTGTTTCATATTCTGAAAAAAGTAATCGGGATTGAAAATGGAAAGCTTTTCCCATGTGCCGGCTCTCAATTGGCAGACAATGTTAATATTTTTCTACACAGCGTAGGCATTAATATCTGTGTAGGATATGGATTGACGGAGTCTACCGCAACCGTTTCCTGCTACAACCCTTACAATAAAGACTATGATATTCTGAGCGTTGGTGATGTAATGCCCGAAGTAGAAGTAAAAATAGGAGAAAACAATGAAATTCTTCTAAAAGGAAAAACCATTACTCAAGGATATTATAAGAAACCTGAGATAACAGCCGAAAGCTTCCAAGACGGATGGTTTAAAACAGGCGATGCCGGATGTTTCACAAAAGAAGGGCGATTGGTCGTAACAGAACGTATAAAAGATCTGTTTAAAACTTCCAATGGGAAATATATTGCCCCTCAACAGATTGAAAACAGGCTCGTTGTAGATAAATACATAGAACAAGTCGCAGTGATAGGAGATCAGCGCAAATATGTATCTGCATTGATTGTTCCTGCCTATGATGCATTAAAATCCTATGCTGAATCGGCAAAAATAAAATATGACACCATAGAAGACCTGCTCAAAAATGAGAAGATCATTGAATTCTATGAAGGTCGGCTTAAACAGATACAGCAAGATTTGGCCTCTTTCGAACAGGTAAAAAGATTCACTCTTTTAGCCAAGCCTTTTACTGCCGAAAGTAATGAGTTGACATTAACCTTGAAACTACGTCGTAAAGAAATTAATAAAAATTACGCGGATCTCATTGAGCAGATGTATTGCTAAAATATACTTGTTTTATCGGGTTATTAAGAGAACTACAAGATTTGATAATTTACTCCGGAACTTATAATTTTACAAATTCGTAACAAAAAATAAATATGATAACGATAGACCAACTTAAGAATGTGTTGGAACGCGAGGATGCGTTGAGGAGGTATCTTTGACGTCGATGCTAAGTTAGTTCAGATAGAAGAAGAAGAGTTAAGAACACATGTGCCCGGTTTTTGGGATGATCAAAAAAACGCCGAAGCACAAATGAAGAAAATCAAAGACCTGAAAAAATGGGTAGAACTTTACAATGAAGTCAAGACAGCTTGTGAAGAACTCAATCTGGCATTTGATTTTTTCAAAGAAGAAGCCGTTTCCGAAGAAGAAGTTGATCAAGCATATAACTATGCATTGGAATTAATTGAAAATCTGGAAATGCAAAATATGCTTCGCAATGAAGAAGACAGGCTTGGAGCTGTCATAAAAATTGTTGCCGGGGCAGGAGGTACAGAAGCTCAGGATTGGGCGGAAATGCTTTACCGCATGTATCAACGTTGGTGCGAGGCACATGACTATAAGGTCGAAATAACTAATCTGCAAGATGGTGATGAGGCCGGAATAAAGACTGTAACCATGCAAGTTGAAGGAGATATGGCTTATGGTTATCTCAAAAGTGAAAACGGTGTACATCGCTTAGTCAGAGTATCTCCGTTTAATGCTCAGGGAAAACGAATGACCTCTTTTACTTCCGTTTTTGTTGTTCCGCTTGTAGACGATAGCATCGAAATCGAAGTTAATCCTGCAAATTTGACATGGGATACATTCCGTTCGAGCGGAGCGGGTGGTCAGAATGTAAATAAAGTTGAAACAGGAGTTCGTTTGCATTATAAATATAAAGACGAGACTACCGGAAAGATGGAAGAGATTGTGATCGAAAATACCGAAAGCCGTTCACAATTTGGAAATAAAGACAATGCTTTGCGTCTTTTGAAGTCCCAACTATACGAAATAGAACTGGAAAAACGCCGTGCAGAAACGGCAAAAATAGAAGCCGGAAAGAAAAAAATCGAATGGGGATCACAAATCCGGAGTTATGTTTTTGACGACAGGAGAGTAAAAGACCATCGCACGGACTTTCAGACCTCCAATGTACAATCTGTTATGGACGGAAATATAGACGGATTTATCAAAGCCTATTTGATGGAGTTTGGCGGAATGAAATAAACTGTTTTTCCATGTATGTTTTGAAGAAAATATTTATTCTTTGTTTATCTCTTACTGTGCTTATAGCATGTAAAGACGATAATGTCCCCGGTATTGATAAAACGGAAGTTGATCAAAACCAGATTTTAGGAAAGTGGAATATTCATAGCACAAAAGCATACGTTAATGTTAAAGCCTCTCTTAAACCTATCTTGTCTCCTTTCAATTTGGATGATAAGCTGCAAAAAAAGTTAGATGATAAAGCATCGGGAGCCTCTTTCCTTTTCGAAGATAAGATGGTCTATTTCTTTCAAGACGGAATTTTACAGGATAGTAGTTTGTATGAATTGGACGCATACAAGATTCATTTGGACAATCCTGAATTAATAGGTTTTTATGCTCCGGTTTTCTATATCCGCTTTTCTGATGGATTATTTATTACCTATTTGCGTAGAGCAGAGACATTAGAGTTACTTGAAAAAGACGGATCTATTAGTAGTTCTGAGATGGGATGGATCCGGACAGCCGTAGAAGATGCCCAATGTGAACTACGTTTTCAACAGGATTAATATGGATTTATAATAAATCGGATCTTTTTTTGATTTTTATCCTCCTTATACCCAGTCATCTAAAAAATAATTCAAAAATATTTTCAAAAAAGGGCTAAAAAGATTTGGAGAATAATGCAAAGCGGATTACCTTTGCATCCGCTTTGAGAGAGAAGCAGGGCAGTAATGCCGAGAGGTCTTACCCCTGAAGAGGGGCTTAGATAACAAAACAAGAGCGATCTTTGAGGAAATTATAATAGAAGCAAGAAAAAAGAATAGTTTGGGTAAAACTATTAAAAACCGTTCAATTCTTTGAAAAAGGAAAAGGATAAGAAAAGATATCTTGAGTAAGAGACAAACAAACAAAATATACAACGAAGAGTTTGATCCTGGCTCAGGATGAACGCTAGCGACAGGCCTAACACATGCAAGTCGAGGGGCAGCATAAAATATAGCAATATATTTGGTGGCGACCGGCGCACGGGTGAGTAACAGGTAT
>JAVBMA010000021.1:0-32344 GCA_031553005.1 Paludibacteraceae bacterium
AAGTATAAATGGAAAGTATAAATGGAAAGTATAAATGGAAAGTATAAATGGAAAGTATAAATGGAAAGTATAAAGTAAAGTATAAAGTAAAGTATAAAGTAAAGTATAAAAAAAACCTTTCGAAAATCGAAAGGTTTCTGGGGAAGGGTGGAGGGCGGGGTTCGAACCCGTGACCTTCGGAACCACAATCCGACGCTCTAACCAACTGAGCTACAACCACCATGTGTGTTTTGCAGCGCAAAGGTAAGTAGTTTTTTGTTTTTCTGCAATACTTTGAAGGAAAATATTGAGAATATTTACAAGGTTTTTTGAATAAATCAGACCTTTACAAGTCATATATCTATAACATAAACCAATTCTGCCTAACGTGTGCTTCTAAACTAAAATTAAATTGAGGATTTAACCCTGAAATTTTTGTAAGCAAACATCCGTAAACGCTTCGAAAAAAGAATTGACCTTGTGGTCAACTAAAATTTATAACTTTGCAAAATAAGAATAAATTTGACTAATACGCATGAATGAATTTTTTCCATATAACAAAGAAGTTGAAGACCAATTGATACAAATAAAAAAACTGATCCGATTATCTATGAATGGTGTTACTTCGGAAGCTATGCAACAGTTAGGATATAAGGTAAACTATGGTGTTGCATTGCCTCAGATAAAAAAGATAGCCGGACGTTTTTCTGAAAGTCACATCTTGGCGCGGCGATTGTGGCAAACCGGTTACCGGGAGACAATGATAATGGCTACATTATTACAACCGGAAGATTCTTTCTCCCGGGAAAATGCTATAGAATGGATATCTCAATGCAATAATATTGAATTGGTTGAACAGTGTTGCCGGAATTTGCTTATCCGTTTGCCTTATGCAAATGAGTTAGCTGCTACGATGCTATTACAGGAAGATAAATACCGGAAATCAACCGGATACATTCTTTATTCGCTTTTGTTGATGCAGGATAGGGCAGACGAAAACATTCTTCCTTCTTTTATGGAGAATGCAGCCAAAGATATCTCAGATAATTCTTTTGTGGTTTATTCAGCTGTAGCCCGTTTCTTGAAACAATTGGGAAAGAAGGATAAAAATATGATTTTTGATTTTCTTTCCCGGGTTTCTTTGGATGAAAAAGGTGCAGAATGGGTAAATGAAGAGGTGAGGTTTTTTCTTGAAAATGAGTAATCCTTCATGAGTAATCCATAGAAAGAGAGTAAATAATAGTGTAAATTAATTATTCGAACAGTTCTTTCAGGTCAATTTCTACTCCTTTAAAAATATGTACAGGTACTTTAGAGCTGCATTCATACACAGTTCCTAAGTCATATTTGCCATTAGCCTGTAACAAAAATATGTTGATGATTTTTGTTTTGGGATCAACAATCCAGTATTCCTTTACTCCGGAAGCCTCATATAGGTTGAATTTATAATTCCAGTCATATTTTAATGTTGATGGAGATAATATTTCTACTATTAAATCCGGAGCGCCGATGCATCCTTTCTCATCCAATTTGGATAAATCGCAAACCACACAAATATCAGGTTGAACTACATTGTATATTTTCTTATCGTCGGTCTCATTGTTTAAAGGTAAACGGACGTCGAACGGAGCATGATAAACGCAGCACTTCCCTTTTCTTTTCTTGATTAATGTACTGAATAAAGTACTTAATTCCATCGAAACATGAGCATGCATACGCATAGGGGCAGACAATAAATGAATAAATCCATTAATCAGCTCCCTTCGTTTATCATCCAGCCAAGTTAAATAATCAGCATAAGAATAACGCTTGGATTCGTCCAAATCCAATGTGCCATACATAATAAATGGTTCTTCTACAATGTTTTGTTGTGATGAAGTAGTAGACTCATACGGTTTTGTTTTGCTCTTTTTCATATATCAGGTACTATTCGATTCTTGACATACAAAGATACAGGAATATTTCCGGTAATTTTTAAATCTAAAATTTTTCTTAGTGATTTAACTATTCATTTTTCCATTTTACGGAAAGGATTGCTAAGAATTTACCTATTTGTTCTACAGCCTGCATTGTTTCTGCCGAAACTTCTTTTTTCTGCAATCGAAGTAAAAGAATTCCATATAAGGCGTTAAAAGCCAGTTCGATATCGTCTGTTTCTTCTCCTGCCTTTGTCTTATTCCTGAATTCAACAAGGAATGGTAGAGTTTTAAAAAATAAGGCGTTATATTGAATCTCTTTCGGATCTTGAAGGAGTTCCAAATGAAGATCATTCAGGTTGGATACTATATTTTTGTTTATTTGCAGATGTCCTTTTTCCCGAATGTTTTCTAATTGTATCATCCGGATCAAATTTTCATACCACTCCCTGATCTCTTTTTTAACTTCTTCTCCGGAACCAAACCTGTCGATAATATTTTTCTGAATAGCATCAATATCCAAGCTGTATGCCCGGATAATATCTTCTATTTGCCACATATACAATATATATTCGGCAATATTTTCTTCTTTTTTTTGTTTTGCTATCAGCATTTTAGAATATGGTTTTTATTTTTCCTTTTTCGATAAAGATAAAAGTTTCCCCCTTTTTTTGAAACTGATAAGTTTCAAGAGAATCACTCCATACCCGTATATAATCAAATGATTTTATGATATTCCCTTTTTTGTCGATAACTCCCCACATACCATCTTCCCATAAAACGGAACTTTGAGCATCAGTAGAAGACTTATCCACTTTTTTTGCATTTACATTTACAATGCTCTTCCCTTTAAAAAAAGGTGTTGCCTGACAGTATCCGGGAGAAATTACGATTTGCCCTTTGGAGTTGATAAAGCCAATTTTATCATTTTGAATAATCCGTAAAAGGCCGTCGTTAAAATTATCAGGAGATCCTCCGAAGGCATATATTCGGAATATTTCCAACGCATCATTATTGATCATTACCCATTTATCCGGTTCATCGGTATATTGTACAATGGCTGTTTTTTTTATTTTTTCGGGGAGATTATTATACTTTCCGGCCTGAACGATTGTATCGCCTTTTTTATTCAGGTAACCACATACGATTCCGTTTGGAGTTTCTTCGCAAAAACGGATTAATTTGTTTTTTTGAGCAGAAATAGGAAAGTTAGGAAATAATAAGAAGAGAGAAAAAATTAAAAAAATTCTCCAACCTTTTTCCGAAAAGAAAAAATTATCAATTTTATTGATTGCGCCGTTCATCATTTACAAAGTTATAAAAAATAGATAAGATAATGATTCGATCGGAACGGGAAATCCGGTTGAGTCAACATTGCCGTTATATTCGGTATATATCTGAATTCTTTTTAAAAGTCAAACTCAAACCCGTCATCATCATTGTCATATTCCGGCTCCATGTACTCTTCCATATCCCTGCGGTCTTTTTTTGTAGGTCTTCCGGTTCCCCTGTCTCGCTGTCCGAACGAACTGAATTTGCTTAACTCCAATATATCCAGTTGTTCTTGCGGAGTTACATTTTCCATAAATTCGGGAACCAGTTTCGCTCCCATTCTGTTTTCGGAAAGTTCCAGCACTTTAAATGAGTAAATGATAGGAGGTCTTTTAATCTGGATGACGTCTCCTATTCTGATATTTCTGGATGCTTTTATTGTGTTGCCCAGAATCATAATCTTTCCCTTTTTGCAAGCTTCAGCTGCTAAACTTCTGGTCTTGAAAAGGCGAACAGCCCAAAGCCATTTATCAATCCGGACTTCATTCTTTTTTTCTTTTGCCATTTTAGTAGAAGTTGAAAGATGAAAAGTGAAAGTTGAAAAAGATTTTAGTTTGTTTTTGGATTATTTCTTGTTGTATAGGTTCATTGTATTCTGGATGCCGGCAAGGCAGAAATTTTTTATCATTTCGCATGCAATTTCGATCCTTTCCGGTAATTTTTCATCCTCTTCTTTCGTGAAAGTTCCTAATACGTATGTAACCTGTTGCCCCCTAGGAAAGTTGCTTCCGATCCCAAATCGTAAACGCGGGTAATTCTCGCCTATCAGATCTTGTATGCTTCTCAAACCATTGTGTCCGGCATGGCTTCCATTACCTTTCATTCGTAACGAACCGAATGGAATCGCCAAATCATCTACGATAATCAATAAGTTTTCGACCGGAATTTTTTCCTTATTCATCCAGTAGCGCACCGCATTTCCACTAAGATTCATGAAAGTGGATGGTTTTAATAGTAGCAACTCCTTATTTTTTATACGACAGGTACAAGTAGCCCCATACCGGTTATCGGTAAAAATAAGATTGGACGCTTTTGCAAAAGCGTCCAATACTTTAAATCCTATGTTGTGCCGGGTATCTTCGTATTCTGATCCGATATTACCCAATCCTACAATCAGATATTTCATGTAAATTATTTATAAGGCTAATGATTTTAAATCAACTTGCCTGTATTATTATTTACCGCCTTTTGCCATTGCACCTCTTGCTGCTCTTGTCAACTTAACGGCTGCAACTACATTGATAACGTTGTTCAAAATAGTAAGCTTATCAAAAGAAAGAGCACCAACTTGGATTGTTTTTCCAAGTCCTAAGTTTTCTACATTTACTTCCAGGTTTTCAGGAATATCTTTGTAAAGAGCTTTTACTTTAAGTTTGCGCATTTCCTGACTCAATTTTCCCCCTAGTTTAACCCCTTCAGCCAAACCAACCAATTTAATAGGAACTTCCATTGTAATTGGTTTGTTATCAAATATTTCTAAAAAGTCGATATGAAGAATGGTATCTTTTACCGGATGAAATTGGATTTCTTTTAGAATCGCATTTACTTTCTTGCCTTCCAAATCCAATGCAACAATAAATATTTCCGGAGAGTAAATTAATTTGCGGACATCACCTGTTTCAACTTGGAAATGAGTAGTTTCTTTTCCTCCGTAAAGAACACATGGAATAGAACTTTCCGATCTTACAGCTTTAGCTGCCTTTTTGCCTAGTTCAGGTCTGGCTGTACCTTTTAATTCAAATGTTTTCATTTTGTTTATTTGTGTTACTCAAAATTAAGTTTAGTGAAGGACTTAATTTCCCATCACACTTCCGAAACTTTTAAAAAGTCTCGAAAAGCGCACAAAGGTAATTCTTTTATTTGGATTAATCAATATTGTTTTTTAATTCGGATAATGACTGATAATTAAATATAACTGATACTTGGGCAGAGAAAGGATGAAGAAGCGTTTTCCGTTGGATTATTTGTGACTGTATTTAAATAATAATGTTTTTCTCTTTATTCAATAAAGTGTACTGTTTTTTCGTTAGTTAAGTAGTTGAAATGAAATAATGCGAGGTGTTTTTTCTTTTTTGATTTAAGACTAAATGAAGTATCAATTGAACAGAAACGCATATTAAGTGTTTTGAAATATGATTGTATAAAGGGATTTTGAAGGGATTTTTTTAAAAAGTCACTCATAATTAAGGATTAAAAGGATTAGGAAATATTTATAGCGTAAGGAGTAAGAGAAAATATGAAGGCCGCAAGACATATAACGAACATACCTTCTGTGACAATAAATGATATAAAAGGTATATTACGGATAAATTCTCCGTCCGATGACTTTATTATATTGAATAATTTGACGGATTTGCCCAATTTTACCCACTTGCAAAAAATTAAAGGCCTAATCTTGACTGTGTGTACAAAAGGAGAAATAGAAGTTAGAATTAATTCGAAAAAAGCCCTCATACGAGAAAAACAATTTTTTATCTGCCTGCCTGACTTGCCGATTCAATTTTTAAGAAACAGCAAAGAATTTTCGGCAAAGACAATCATTTTGTCCGATTCATTTGTTGAAAAAATGAAGGTTCCGACAAACCGCTTATTGCCATTGCTTTTATGTGGCATTGAAAATCCATGTTTTATACTGGATATGGAAGAGATAGACGTTTATCTGGAATATTTTGATTTTATAGAAAAAAGGATTGTAAAAATGAAAAAAAGTCCCTTCCAGAGAGAAGTTATTTACTATACGTTGAAGTCTTTATTCTTTGAGGGAAACCACGTGTCGCAAAAACGCATGGAGATGGGTGATATGGCAAAAACGAAAAAGGAACTCCTTTTCGAAACGTTTTTAAAATTGGTAAACCTTAATTATAAGAAATACCGAAGTATAGGCTTCTACGCAGATAAGTTAAAATTGACTCCTAAGTACTTGTCCGCTACCATAAAAGAAGTTTCAGGAATATCGGCAGGCCAATGGATAGACGATTTAGTTATAAAAGAAGCAAAAACGTTATTAGAGTCAAAATTCATGTCTGTCCAACAGGTTTCGGATGAACTCAATTTTGCTAACCAGTCTTTTTTTGGGAAATATTTTAAACAGCATACCGGGTTTTCGCCAAGTGTATACAAAAAAATGAACGGGTTGCATTAACCGGATGGTTTTATCCAGGCGACTATTTGGTTGCGACTTTCCATATTTTATTTATTTGTTGGTTTTTGTGTTAAAAATTTATTATTGTACTTGACTGGTATAACTGATTTTAATGTAAGTCATGTTAATTTAATTGAAATTAATTATATCTTGTTTTTTTAACCGAAATAGTTGTTTAATTTTACGCTGTCAAAATATAAACAGATGAAAAATAATTTTCTCAAATATGGAATAATGTTACTAACACTCGTTACTATGAGTGTATATGTTACATTCAATGAGAAAAATATTTCTTATCAGGAATCTGATGATATTTGTTCTTTGGTGGAGAATAAATCTTTATTTACCGAAAAATATCATTGTTTTGATTTTTCAGGAATAACCAACCTTAATAGCTTTTCTTGGCAGTCTACAAATATATTTCGTCTAAAAAAGTCAGCAGACGATCTCTTTAGGTTTAAGCTACAATCAGAAAAGCAAATTGAAAAAATAGTTCAAAATTCTTCTTTTCAGGAATTTGAAAATACACAATCTATCCGATATGACCGAGGGGTCTATTTATATTTGAAACAACTACTGATTTGATTCTTTAAGGCAATTTCTTGCCATAGTACTGCCTTTTCGTGTGCAGTATGCATTCAATTTATTTTTATAGGAGTAAATGTCTAATTGAAGAAGAACCCGCAAGGATTTTTATTCGGGTCATTGTCCGGGAACCGTTCATAAGAGAACGAAAAACACAGATTTTATATTTTTATAATTCAATAGAGAAGTATCAATACTGAGTAATAAAAATAACAAGGATCTTTTTATGCTATTTTATAGTATTCAATAAGCGTTTGGTTTAAATGCTGTTTGATCTTTTGCCTCTGTTTCAAAGAGGAGCTGTGCTGTTTTCTCATTCCTGGAAATTATCAAAATTACTTTTATTCCCATACAATTTTTATTCGTTTTAAAATGGCGAAGAGGGTATCTTATATTCAAAAAACAAGTGCTTTTTGTTATTTAAAATATTGTAAATCAAAATATTAATAATTTATTAAATTTTTTATCATGGAAACTAAAGAAAAAGTGAAATCGACTAAAGGGATTCAATTATCAGCGGCATTGGTGATCGTATGTTGTTTCGTTGTCGCATATCTTATTTTTACATTCGTATTCGGTAGTCCATCCAATTTTATGAATAATGACCCTAATAATCACCCGCTTCCGGGAAATCTGTTAGGGACAATCTACAAAGGGGGAATCATTGTACCTGTAATCCAAACTCTATTATTAACTGTATTAGTACTTAGTGTAGAGCGCTTCTTTGCGATCAGAAAAGCTAATGGGACAGGGAATCTGGTCAAGTTTGTTCAAAATATAAAAATAGCGTTGCAAAGCGGGAATGTTGAAGAAGCTGAGCAAATGTGTGCAAAACAAAAAGGTTCAGTTGCCAATGTGGTAAATTCAGCTTTGATTAAATACGAAGAAATGGACGAAGACAAGGAGTTGACCAAAGAACAAAAGTTGTTGACTATACAAAAAGAGATAGAAGAAGCTACTGCATTGGAATTGCCGACATTGGAACAAAACCTTGGCGTTGTGGCAACTATTACTACTCTCGGGACATTGATGGGATTGCTCGGAACTGTAATCGGGATGATCAGATCTTTCGCCGCTTTGGCAAATGCAGGTTCTCCTGACTCTGTGGCCCTGTCGGCAGGTATTTCCGAAGCCTTGATTAACACTGCATTCGGTATTGCAACCGGAGCTTTGGCCGTAATTTCTTATAACTACTTCACAAGTAAGATCGATAAAATTACATATTGTATTGACGAAGTTGGATTTACTATCGTACAATCATATTCAGCTACTCATAAATAAAACAGAAGATCATGCCAAAAGTAAAAGTAAAAAGGAAAAGTACTATCATAGACATGACAGCGATGAGCGACGTTACCGTTCTCTTGCTGACGTTCTTTATGCTGACTTCGACTTTTGTGCAGAAAGAACCGGTAACGGTTTCTACACCTTCTTCTGTCTCAGAAATTAAAATTCCGGAAATTAACCTTTTACAAGTGTTAATAGACAAAGACGGTAAAGTCTTTCTGAGCTTGGATAAACAAGAAGATAAAGTAGCTGTACTAAGAGCAATGGGGCAAGAATACGGAATTGAATTTACACCTCAAGAGATTAACAAGTTTAAACTTGCCACTTCTTTTGGTGTTCCAATCCAACAGATGAAATCATTTCTTGACCTGGATCCGGAAAAACAAGATGCAGTGTTAGCCACTAAAGGAATACCATGTGATAGTTTAAATAATCAGTTTAAGGTTTGGGTTACTAAATCGAGAGCGCAAAATAGCGATTTAAGAATTGCTATAAAAGCAGACCAGACAACTCCTTATCCTACGATTAAAAGTATCATGTCGTCTTTGCAGGAGATACGGGAAAACCGTTATAATCTGATTACATCCCTGAAGACAGTCCCTGCCGACATGTAATGATGGTGTATTTATGGATATAAACTAAGGATTATTAATCCTTAATACAAAAATATGTTTAATCAAGAATAGAGTAAAAGCGGAGGGCGATTGTGTTCGTTGTTTCTCATAATACCGCTTTCTGCTTTTAGCTCTTTCTAATAAATAATAAGAAAAAAATGGCAGAAATACAGGAAAAGGAAAAAGGCGGAGGCAAAGGAAAACAGAAGAAAAAAAATGTTCACCTTGACTTTACTCCGATGGTAGATATGAATATGCTATTGATCACTTTTTTCATGCTATGTACTTCGTTGAGTAAGCCACAAACCATGGAAATCAGTATGCCTAGTAAGGATAAGGTTTCTGAAGAAGAACAAACTAAGGTGCAGGATACCCGTGCCATAACGCTAATTCTGGATGGAGGTGACAAGGTTTACTATTATCTTGGAGAGCCCGATTATCAGAACTATTCTTCACTGGTAGAATCAAGTTATTCGGCTGAAGGGTTAAGGGCTTTGCTTCTTGATAGGAATAAGAAGGTGGTTGAAGAGATGAAAGAATTGAAACTGAAGAGACTTGATCTGAAAATATCCGAAGAAGAATTTGCAGAACAATCATCAGAAATTAAGAAAGATAAATCTGCTCCCGTGGTAATTATAAAAGCGACAGATGAAGCGAACTATAAAAACCTTATTGATGCGTTGGATGAAATGCAGATTTGCAGTATCAGTAAATATGCAATTGTCGATATAACGGAAGCAGATGAATTTTTGTTGATGAACCTCAAAACAAAAGGGGAGTTGACTAATAATATTGATACGACCGCTAGTAACTAATACACATAAAAAAGAAGAAAAATGAGTAAAATAGATTTAACTTCGAAAGAATGGTGTGAATTGGTTTTTGAAGGAAAAAACAAAGAATATGGAGCGTATGAATTGCGCCGGGACTCTACAAAAAGACACTATATAGCGTTGATCATTGTAATATTACTGTCTTTGATTTTATTCTCTCTTCCAACTCTGATTGAAATAGTTACGCCTAAGAAAGATACTTTGGTTGTGACCGAAGTGACAACCTTGTCTGATTTGCCTGAAGCCGAAACAAAACAGGAAGAGCAGCCTCAGAAGGTAGAGGAGTTACCGCCTCCGCCTCCTTTGAAAAGTTCGATCAAGTTTACAGCTCCGGTAATTACAAAGGCTCAGGTTCGTGAAGAAGATGAGATAAAAACGCAGGAAGAAGTTACAAAATCCAGTGTAAGCATCTCTATTCAAGACGTACAGGGGACTGATGAGGTAAACGGTAAGGATATCGCTGAGTTGAATGAAATAGTTCAGGCTCCGGCGGAAGAAAAAGCTTATACATACGTAGAACAAATGCCTCAGTTCCCGGGAGGCGAAGCAGCAATGCGGACATACATAAGTAAAAACTTACGTTATCCGACTATTGCACAAGAGAATGGAATCCAAGGAAAAGTTTATGTCCGCTTTGTTATCTCAAAGACGGGAGAAGTTTCCAACGTAGAAGTAACCAGAGGTATTGATCCGATTTGCGACAAAGAAGCAGTACGGGTTATCCAATCAATGCCTAAGTGGATTCCTGGAAAACAAAACGGAAACATGGTTTCGGTTATTTACACCGTACCCGTTGTTTTCAAATTAATGTGACCTTTTTTCTATTTCATTTTTTTCTTTATGAGTGATGTCTTGTAGCCCGGCATAGTGAATGGTGTCGGGTTACGGATGTCCCTTTCAGAAGCTATAAAAATGAAATAGCGAGATGTATATTCAAAAAAATAAATTTTGTTTCCAAAACAAAACGAAAAAACAATTGAAACAATGGAAAATGAAAAGAAAAATAATAAGATAGCTTATGTTTTTGGGCTTTTTATGATTGTCTTTTATATTACTATGGCATATTTATTCGTTTTTTCCGGTTTGTTCAAACAGAATTTTTCACCCTTGACCAGGTATTCTGTGGGAATATTCTTTTTGTTATACGGAATATTTCGGATTTGGAGGCAGATTAAATCCCAATATTGACCAAAGTGCTTGAATTTGGTTTTAATAAATAGGAAAAGGCTGAATTTTTAGATAAAAAATCAATAAAATGTTTGCAAAATGAAGAAAGATAAACAAATGATAAAAAAAGGGTGGATTATTTTATCCTTGTTGGGATTACTTTTAACGTTTTCTTGTCGTAATACTCCGGCGGATCCCCGGCATACAGATACTATTACGTCTGGCGTAATCGGTATAAGTGTCGATGAAAGTTTTCAGCCGGTCGTCCAGTTAGAGATTGATATTTTTGAGAATACCTACCCGGCAGCAGGGATAGTTCCTTTTTATACAAGTGAAGTAAATGCTATTAACCTTTTACTTCGCGATAGTGTCCGGCTTGCAATAGCAACAAGAACACTGACCGAACAGGAAAAAGAACATTTGAAAGACCATAAGTTTTTTGCTAAAGAGGTGAAAATTGCAACAGATGGAATAGCCATCATTGTGAATCATCAAAATCCTGATTCAATGATTACGGTTTCGGATTTGCAAAAAATAATGACAGGCAAGATTACCACCTGGAAAGAATTGAATTCCCAGTCTCCTTTAGGAGAACTAAGATTGGTTTTTGATAACCCCAATTCAAGCACGGTTCGTTATGCTATAGATTCTATTTGTAAAGGAGAACCGTTATCGTCCAACCTGAATGCTCAGAAAGATAATCCGGCTGTAATAGACTTTGTAGCAAAGACTCCCGGAGCAATGGGCGTGATCGGAGCTGCGTGGATCGGAAATAAAAGTGATTCAACCCGTCTCTCTTTTGTCAATGAAATTAAGGTGATGAGAGTTAGCAAAGAAGAGAAAGCAACTGTTTCTAATAGTTACAGGCCTTATCAGGCATATCTGGCAACGGGCGATTATCCGTTGACTCGAAATGTTTACATTTTGCTCACAGATCCCCGTACCGGATTAGCTTCGGGATTTACCTCTTTCGTAACATCGGATATCGGACAGCGGATTATATTGAAAACCGGAATTGTTCCGGCGACTCAAAATATCCGGATAGTAAATGTAAAAGATGATTTTTGATAATACATATATGACACGTAGAGATGTGGCATGCTGCGTCTCTATTACATACCATATTTGCATTAGTAAATAAAATTTACCAAAATAGAAAAAAATGAAAAAAGGATTATTGTTTTTTATTGTTTTGATTAACAGTGTTTTATTTTCGGTCTATGCCGTGGACGAAAGTCAAAAGGGGATCGAATTTTATAAGTTCGGAGCAATGGAACCCGCCAAAGCTATTTTGCTGGATAGTTATAAAAAAAGTAGTAATGCAAGTAAAGCAGAAGTTGCCTACTACCTTGGTGAAATTTATTTTGCGGAAAACAAGAAGGATTCTGCTTCTTACTATTTTCGGGAAGGTAATAATTCCAATCCCGATTATATTTTGAATGAAGTAGGAATTGCCAAATTGCAGTTTAAAAATAATCAAGGACTTGCCGATGCTTCTTTAAAGAAAATTGCAGATAAGAATAAGAAGAAAGCCAATGTCCTTGTTGCCGTAGCAAAAGCCTACTTTGAAAACGGAATGAAGGAAAAAGCATTTGAAAATATCGAAAATGCGAAAAAAACAAATGCCAAATATGCAGAAGCATACGTCCTCGAAGGAGATATTTATGCTGCCAATAACGATTACGGAAGAGCTTCGGGAGCTTACGAACAAGCTTTGATGTTGGATCCTAACTGTAAAGAAGCCTATGTGCGTTATGCCGATATTTACACGACAATCAAGCCTAAACTTTCTATTGAAATATTGGAGAGATTGATTGCTATTGACCCTGTTTCACCTTTGGCGCAAAGAGCAGTTGCCGATGCGTATTATAGTGCCGGACAATTTGGAAAAGCAGCCGCAGCATATTCCCGCTATGCAGCAAGTGAATATAGTTCACCTTCCGACTTATCCAAATATGCCTCGATTTTATTTTATAGTGGAGATTATACCAAATCTTCAGAAGTTGTCAATTCGGCTTTGAAAAAAAATCCTAATGATTTTGTGATGAACCGTTTATTGATGTACAATAACTTTGAGCAAAAGAAATATCCGGAAGGATTGACTGTCGCAGAGAAGTTTATGAAAATGAAAGATCAAGATTTTATCTGGCTTGATTATATGTATTACGGAAGGCTGTTGCAAAAAAATAAAAAAATGAATGAAGCCCTTGCTCAATTTGAAAAAGCCCGTGAAACGGATCCTTCCAAAACAGTCGTTTATAAAGAGATTGCGGATGTCTATGAGTCGATGGGAGATTATGACAAAGCAATAGCCAATTATGAAACGTTCTTGAAAGAAGGCAATGAAAATGTGAAGGTCGGAGACTATTTTTCTCTTGGCAGATCCAATTATTTTGCAGGTAATGCAATCACAGCCACTGATAAAGAATCAAAAGGGAAAAAGACTAAATACTTTATGGCAGCGGATAGTCTTTTTGCTTATGTAGCTAATAAGATTCCTGAAAGTTATCTGGGGAATTTCTGGAGGGCACGTGCAAATTCGGCTCTGGATCCGGAAACGGAACAAGGTCTGGCTAAACCTTATTACGAAGCAGCTTTGATAATCCTGAATGCAAATAATAACAAAGATGCAAGACAAGTGATCGAATGTTACAGTTATCTTGGATATTACTATTTTATAAAAGGTGACAAAGCAACTTCCAAATCATATTGGAATAAAATTTTAGAACTTGATCCGAACAATGAAACTGCTATAAAAGCATTGAAAGGAATTTGAGGCAGAGAATCTTATATTGATTTAACTAATTCAATTATGCAAGAAGCACGATTATTATTTCGTGCTTCTTGCATTTTTTTGCTACCTGTTTATTTTTAGGAAAATTAAACTTGTTTGTTTTGACAGCAAAGACGAATCTTGAAAAGACTCCTTTAATCCCTTAAAAAGAGATGGAATATTTTCTTATGAATAATAAACTAGCATTTTTGACCCTGTATTTTACTTCTTGTTATTATAAAAGGTTTTGTACTTTTGCGAAAAGGCTGGTTAAAATCCAATTTTGTCCACAAATTTTATGGTTAAAACAGATAAAGAACAAATCAGGCAAGCAGTATATGACATTGTGTGCCTGATTCCTCCCGGACGAGCTACAAGTTATGGAGCTATAGCACAAGCGGCGGGATTCCCGAATTTATCCCGAATGGTAGGAAAAATAATAAGTCAATGTGATTCTTCTGCCAATAATATTCCGGCGCACCGTGTAGTAAATAGTCAAGGAATCTTATCCGGAAGCCCGGCTTTTGGCAATTCCGGTGAAATGCAAAAATTGCTAGAGTCAGAAGGAATAGAAATTGTTAATAATAAAATTAAGAATTGGAAGAATATCTTCTGGAACCCATTGGAAGAAATATAGGTATTAGAGGATTACCTCTTTTACTAAAAAAGAAGCTGTTCAAAAAGTCTTTTTACCACAAAGGACACAAAGTTTTACATTAAGGGACACAAAGAACGCTGGTTGATTATCCTGATATTGTGACCTTTGTGAATTTCCTTTGTGTCCTTTGTGGTAAAGAATATAGGCTTTTAGGACAACCCCTTTTTTATGAGTTAAACCCTATATTTTGCATCATTACCCTAATCTTTTATATATGACAGATCCGGTTAATTAATTCATTTGCAAGTTCTGTTTTTATTTTGATGTGGTTCATTACTTCGAGTACAAATGGGTTTTTGTCAAAATCTCCGCGTACATTTTCAAAGTCTTTTTGTTTTTCATCATCATTTCCATCTACCCCAAAACTGGTTTTAACTTTTAAGGTAAACTCTTTCTTTGCATCTTCATATAAGATCTCATCCAGCCTTACAACTGATTTTTTCCAATTTTCAACCAGATCAATAATATCTTCTACGGTTATTTCTTCAATTGTTTTATTCAAACGTTCCTGAATTTTCTGAATAGCCCATGTCCATTCCAGCGTATAGTAGTTTTTGTGTATTTCAGCAAAATGTTTGTTTAATTGTTCAATAGATTCAAATTTATTTTGCTCTATTCCGTCCATAATATCGTCAATCGAACTTTTTGGAGCTATCAAGCCTGAGATATCCACCCATTCTCCGGTTCCTTCCGGAGTGTCGGGGTAAAGCCGTTGGCGGATCTCTTCAATTGTTTTGAAATTGGTTTTTTCAAGACGTTTGATAATTGAGTTTCCCAGGAACTTACAGATACCCATCTCATAAAGATTAAGCCCGTTCCTGAGCGAAGAATTTTTGATTTTTGTACTATGGTAATAGTACGTATCACAGGTTTCTCCGGCTATGCATTGCAATGAACGCAGGATTTCTTTTCCTGCTATCATTTTTTGAATAGTGTAGGGGCTAAGCAGATTGAAATTTATCTGATCCAGTTTTTCCGGATCTTTCCGTTTATCCCTTTTAGGCCATTTCTGTGCATCACGGATAGTTCCCACACTCCTGAGGTTAGCAGCAGGAACGAGTATTGTTTCATTGTCCTGTTCTATCATATAGGAAAAAGGGAGGTCGGATGTATCCGAATGGTCGGTATGCCGTCCCATCACAAGGGTGAATGCACCGATTTTAGCAGGCCACAAAATATAAGAATCACTCGTTGTTTTTGATCCGCGTTCTACGATTCCCTGGTGAATAGGTCCCAGCTTGTACATGTGATTACTTTGGTTAGAACCCGAACCCGCATTCAGGAATGAGAACATTCCTGCAATCAGTAAGCTGGATTTGTGGTGAGTTACGGTAAAAGGTCCGGCAAAAACAGCCGTCGCTTCCCCATGAAATCCCTGACAGTTGCAGAAGAAAAGTGTGTCCGTAGCCGAGTATTGTTTTCCTATCTGGCAGGCTTGTCCTACAAAACACCTGTCGAGCAAGGCTCCTTGGGTGATTTCGCTGCCGGAGGAGACAATAAAGTCGCGGGCCATCACATTTACCCCAAAATAAATAGGGGCGTCCTGATTACTGTTAATACTTCCGTTTATCAGCTCCGAGCAACCTTCGATGGTTGCATGGTCTCCGATTTTTACATTTTTGATGGTTCCGCAATTCCGGATAGAAACATTATTTCCAATATTCCCGGTTTCGGACATAATACTGTCGCTATAGTCCTGAATTAGTTTTTCAAGATTTTGTATCATTTGCGGACGATGCCTGTACAAGGACATCATGTAAGCAATATGGGCAGACAGATGATCACAAGCAGGAACTTCCCGCCCTCCGCCTTCGTTAAGGGCAGAAACCGGAGTTCCGTTTCCAAACGTACTTTTGGTTGTTACTGCAAGCAAATCTACATTTTCAATGTAGGAGCTATCACCAATATTGTAGTTGGCAATACAATTGTTTATTTTACCTATGTAAACATCATTTCCGATGGAGCAATTATGAATCGTAGCATTGAAAATACCCGAATGCCTCCGGATATTTCCTTCGAGAGTATACTCTTTTTTGAAAGCACCGAGTTTTATTTGCCCTGTAAAAGTGACATTTTGTACTCTTTGAACGTCAAACTCTTTTGCTACTTGAATATTTTCCCAATTATCGGAGTTACAGTTTTGGCGAATCAGGGTTTCTATTTCTCCTCTCGTCAGGTTTCTGTAATTTTTCATGTGATATCTATTAAAAAAATTGTACAACTATCATATTCGCGTTTTACGAAAAATCCGAATCGGTATCCAACTCATCATATATCTGATAAAGAAAATCATTATAAGGAAAACGTGTTACATGAATTTCTTTTACTTTTTTATAAAGTAATTCTTTTAGCTCTTCCAGATTTGTGCGGTTCCGGGCAGATATAAAGATGCAGTTATCTTTCATTTTTGCCATCCATGTGGCTTTCAATTCTTCCAGACTGATATTTTCCTTTCCTTTAGGAGTCAGGTCATCTTCATCTTTTGGAATATAAGAAAAAGCATCTATTTTGTTGAATACCAATATGGTCGGTTTTTCTGTCTTATCTATCTCATGTAGCGTTTTTTCTACAACCTCTATCTGGTCTTCAAAATTGGGGTGGGAGATATCTACTACATGTACAAGCAGGTCTGCTTCCCGAACTTCATCCAATGTCGATTTAAAAGACTCAATCAGGTCGTGGGGCAATTTGCGGATAAAACCTACGGTATCCGAAAGCAAAAAAGGAAGGTTCTCTATTGTTACTTTCCGGACGGTAGTGTCAAGAGTGGCAAATAGCTTATTTTCTGCGAAAACCTCCGATTTGCTCAACATATTCATAATCGTAGATTTACCGGCATTTGTATATCCGACAAGCGCTACACGCACCATTTTTCCACGGTTTTTCCGTTGAGTGCTTTTTTGTTTATCTATTGATTTTAAATCTTCTTTCAATAAGGCGATTTTATCAAGAATAATCCGGCGGTCAGTTTCAATCTGAGTTTCTCCCGGCCCCCTCATTCCGATGCCCCCTCTCTGTCGTTCGAGGTGGGTCCACATTCGTGTCAGGCGCGGAAGCAGATATTTATATTGCGCCAATTCGACTTGGGTTTTAGCATGAGCCGTTTGTGCCCGTTTGGCAAAAATGTCCAGAATAAGGCTTGTCCTGTCCAGAATTTTAATATTCAACTCGCGTTCAATATTACGAAGCTGTTTAGGCGAGAGCTCGTCGTCGAAAATAACCAGACCGATTTTTTCATCTTCCGACTCCTCCTTCTCTTTGATATATTCTTTAATCTCTTCCAGCTTTCCCGGTCCTACAAAAGTATTCGGATTAGGATATTCCAGTTTTTGAAAAAAGGTTTTTTGCGGATAAGCTCCGGCTGTTTCAGCTAAAAATGCCAATTCATCAATATACTCTTGTGCTTTTCTCTCATTTTGATGAGAAGTAATCAGGCCAACAAGGACAGCCTTCTCGGCATATATTTCTGTTTTTATTTCACTCATAATTTATTGAAGAGTAAACGAATAAACAAGTAGATAAGTAAAAGCCGAAAGTCGATTTTAATTCGCATTACTTATCTACTTGTTTATCTGGCAATCATTTTTTAGAAGCAATAGCTTCTCTTACTTTCATTTCAATTTCTTCTGCCAATTCAGGGTTATCCCGTAAACAATCTTTGGCAGCATCACGACCTTGTCCTAATTTTGATTCGCCATAGCTATACCATGAACCGCTTTTTTTGACAATCCCGTTTTCTACTCCCAGATCGACGATTTCTCCCATCTTCGAGATTCCTTCTCCAAACATAATATCGAATTCTGTTTTTCTGAATGGCGGTGCCACTTTGTTCTTTACAATTTTGACGCGGGTTTGATTTCCTATAACATCTTCACCATCTTTTATTTGTCCTATTCTGCGGATATCCAGACGAATAGAAGCATAAAATTTCAATGCGTTTCCTCCTGTCGTTGTTTCCGGATTTCCGAACATTACACCGATTTTGTCACGCAATTGGTTGATGAATATACAAGTTGTATTTGTTTTGTTGATAGATCCCGTCAGCTTACGAAGGGCTTGAGACATTAAACGGGCTTGCAATCCCATTTTAGAATCACCCATATCGCCTTCAATTTCCGCTTTGGGAGTCAATGCCGCCACGGAGTCAATCACAACGATGTCGATAGCAGAAGAACGGATAAGTTGATCTGCAATTTCCAGCGCTTGCTCTCCGTTATCCGGTTGGGATATTAGTAAATTTTCTATATCTACACCTAATTTTTCAGCATAAAAACGGTCAAAAGCATGTTCGGCATCAATAATAGCCGCAATTCCTCCGGCTTTTTGCGCTTCGGCTATGGCGTGAATCGCCAATGTCGTTTTACCGGAAGATTCCGGCCCGAAAATTTCAATCACACGTCCGCGTGGCAAACCTCCAACACCCAATGCCATATCCAACCCGATAGATCCTGTAGAGATAACCGCAACCTCTTCTACTTTGTTATCACCCATTTTCATAATGGTTCCTTTGCCGTGGTCTTTCTCTATTTTGTCCATCGCAAGTTGAAGCGCTTTCAACTTTTCATTTGAAGGTTTTGTTACCTCTTTAGCTTTTTCTGCCATTTTTATGATTCTGATTTTATTTATTCCTATTTAATTATCGAAAAACAAATATAAGATAAAAAAAAATTGTACCCACTATTGTTTTTGAATTTTAAGACCGAAATAATAGTGAGCAGTAAGCCGGAAAAAAGCATATAAAAGCATTTGAATTCGCGGTATGTTCTATAAATGCATTTGAACCCCGAAAGAAATAAAGAAAAACCTTATTTATAGCATTTATAATAAAGTACATTTTGTCGTTTGTCTTTTATTGGAGCTCTTTTGACAGTTACTTACAGACTGTTTTAGCATTAGAAAACCACTTACTCTAAATCGTATTAAAGTTATTTAAAATCTTCTTTTTCTAAATATAAAAATAGACGGAGTATGAAGTGTAATTGTTTAAATATTAAAGCGTTAATGATTGTAGTCTGTTTTGGAGTTAAGAAAATCAATATTGAGGCAGAAAGCAAATATATTTGTTTGTTAATGTTTGGAATAAAACTTAAAAAATATTTACAGAATTGAATTTTTGAAAAAAATATATTATGTTTATGCGTCTTTATTTAAGATTATCAGATTTTTTTACTGGTTTTTTGCGAAATAAATGTTTTAAGCATAGAGTTGTTTCCCGGGCGAAATTTGTGAATGGAAATGCTATCTAAAGCTCGGTTGAAAGTAAGAATAGAAATAAAATTAAACTACAAAGATAAAAAAGGGTATCTGTTTTGGTTTTTGTAAACTTCAGATAAAGCGTCGGTTACCGTTACCTTAGTAAATATAATAATGAGAGAATAGAGGATGTATCAAAACCGGATTAACCTCTTTTGGGTTTTTTATTTAACTTAAAAAAATCGAAAATAATGAAAATAACAGTTGACGATATAAACAGGATTAAGATAGGTGATCCTTTTACTGAAAAGACTGCTCAGGAACTAATTTCAATTATTAAAGTCTTTAATCTGAAAAAACATCAAGTATTCCTGAAAGAAGGCCAAGTTTGTAATCATTGGGGATATGTGATTCAGGGATTGCTTCGTATCTATTATTATAAAAGGAAAAAAGATATTACCGAAAACTTTGTTGCCGAAGGTTGTTCGTTTACTGCAGTTGAGAGTTATTTTAACCGGACTCCGAGCCGTTTGATTTTGGAAGCATTGGAACCGACTGTGCTTTATGCTTTTCCTTATGATGAATTTGAAGCTCTGTGCAAAAAAAATCCAGAAGTAGAGTGTTTTTTCAGGAAAGGGTTGGAGCGTATACTGATTTCTTCTAAACGAAGGTTAGATTCATTACAGTTTGAATCGGCTCAGGAAAGATATAATAACCTGACTAAGGAAATCCCCAAATTAATACTCCGCGTTCCATCTATTTATATTGCATCTTATCTGGGTATTACACCCGAGACACTAAGCCGCGTACGGGCAAAGAATGAAAAATAAACTTGTTTTGGCTTTTCCCTCCATTCGTTAAAAAATGGTCTGTTTTCTCCCTGTTTCTGAAACAAATCCGGAATCTCTCTCCCCGTTTTATACATTTATAACTGGCAAATCTCAATATTTTTTATTATCTTTGTAGGTATATAAAGAAGCAAAACATTATGAAAATAATTGCGGTAGGCTGGAATTATATAGCACATAATAAAGAACTGGGGCATGAGGAACGACCTTGTGAGCCTGTAATTTTTATGAAGCCTGATACGGCTTTGCTTAGAGAAAATAATCCTTTCTTTTTACCCGATTTTTCGAATGATGTTCAGTATGAGACTGAGGTGATAGTCCGTATATGTAAAATGGGGAAAAATATTTCCGAAAAATTCGCCAACCGTTATTATGATTCGATTGGTTTGGGAATTGATTTTACGGCACGTGACTTGCAGCGAAAGTTTAAATCCGAAGGTCTTCCCTGGGAATTGTGCAAGGGTTTTGATAACTCAGCCCCGATAAGCGAATTTTTACCAAAGGAAAATTTTGAAGATTTGAATAATCTTTCATTTTCGTTGGATATCAATGGAAAAACCGTTCAGCAAGGAAATACAAAAGATATGATATTTAATATAGACAATCTGATTGCCTATATTAGCCGGTTTTTTACATTGAAAGTAGGAGATATTATTTTTACCGGAACTCCAGTTGGAGTAGGACCTGTAAAAATAGATGATCACTTGGTTGCCTATCTCGAAGAGAAAAAAATGTTGGATTTTTATATTTGTTGATTTCTGTTTGCTTGTAGGCAATATCAAAAACGAGAAAACGTTTATATGTAATAATAGGGTTTTTGTTCTAGTTTTATTTTGAAAAAAATATGCAAATCAAGATAATCTTTTCTATACTATTTGCTTTTCTTCTTCAATCAAATAGCGTGAATATTCTTCACGCAGCAACTATTCATACCTATGCCGAAAATTCAGTCTTGTCGAAAGGTAAATGGGCAAAAATCAAAATCTCGGAAACAGGCGTACATAAGTTGACCTATGATGAAATACGAAATATGGGATTCTCAAACCCCTCTGATATCCGTGTCTTCGGATTTGGCGGGGCGATGCTGAATGAATATTTTATGAATGCGAAAATAGATGACTTACCGGAGATTGCTATTTATGATAGCGGAAGTTATATATTGTTTTATGCTCAAGGTCCGGTAAAATGGAATAATAACTTGAACTCATCCAATTGCCGTTTCAATTTTACTCTAAATCCTTATTCAAATTATGGTTACTACTTTTTGACAACAGATGCCGGAAAAGGTAAAAGAATCAATGTGGAAGCTATTGAATCAGGCGAAGAACCGTCAGAAGTCACAAATTTTATTGATTATAAATACATAAAAAAAGAAGAAATTAATTTTTCGAGATCCGGCCGTACTTGGTATGGAGATATAATGACAAATGGCGGATCTAAAAACTATAGCTTTACATTCCCGAATATTGAAACCGGAAAAGAGATGCGGATACAAGTTTCCGCAGTAGGAGCTTCTACCCAAAGCACATCATTGAAGGTTACTTATGGCAGTACAACGGAGACATTGTCGTTCTCTACCATTTCAGGTCATGTAAGAGCTTCTGCAAAAGAGACATGTATAAAAAAATACCCTTCTTCCGATAATATCTCCCTTTCTCTTTTATATTTAGCCAAAAGTTCGTCGGATAAAGCAGCCCTTAATTACATAGTTGTAAATGCTTGGCGAAAACTCATTATGTCTGGCAGTTCCATGTCTTTCCGTAATTATGAATGTCTAGGATACGATAGTTATTCGCGCTTTACTCTTCAGGAAGCATCTTCAGATACTAAAATATGGAATGTGACGGATATGCAAAACATAACGGAAGTTCCATCCGTGTTTTCTGGCAGTACGCTACAATTTGTAAAAAAAACGGATGAATTACAAGAGTTTGTAGCCCTGAATCCTTCAGGTCAATTCCCTAAGCCCGAATTTGTAGGTTTGGTTTCAAATCAGAACTTGCATGCGCTTCCGGCTACGGTTGATTTTGTAATTATTTCTCATCCTGATTTCTTGTCGGAAGCCGATCGTTTGTCAAAAAAACATGAAGAATTTGATCAGGTAAACGTTGTTGTTGTCACTCCCGAACAGATTTATAACGAATTTTCGTCCGGAACACCTGATGCCACAGCTTATCGGTGGCTTATGAAAATGCTTTATGACAGGGATGAAACCAAAAGTCCTAAATATTTATTGTTATTTGGAGACGGATCTTATGATAATAAGGATATTTTGACCTCCAAAACCAATCCTAGCCATAACTTTATTCTGACATTCCAATCCTACACATCAATAAATGATGATGCCAGTTTTTGTACCGACGACTATTTTGGCTTTGTGGGAGATTCGGAGGGTAACCCTGGAAATTATGGTAGTGCAAAAGTCAATATCGGTATCGGCCGTTTTCCTGTGTCTACCTTGGACGAAGCTAAAACGGTGGTTGATAAGGCGATTACGTACATGGAAAATAAGAATAAAGGAGCATGGAAAAATAAAGTATGCTTGGTTGCCGATGATAATGAAGGTTCGGCTTCCAGCCCATCTACATTCAACCGCTTTTTTACTTACTCGGAAAAAATATCAAATATAATATCCAGCAAAAATCCGGGTATGGAGATCAAGAAATTATATTTTGATGCATTTACGAGAGTTACGGGATCTAATGGTAACCGTTTTCCGGAAGTCGAATCTCAACTACAAGAAGAAATTAAAACCGGAGTAACATTCCTGAATTATATCGGGCATAGTGGTATTACAGGTTGGGCAGAAGAGCATGTTTTTACTCAGGCTCAAGCACGTACCTTACAAAATAAGAATTGGGGATTTTGGTTTACTGCCAGTTGCGAATTTACCCGTTTTGACGACTTAACAACTTATTCGGGAGGAGAAGATCTTTTCTTGAATCCTAATGGCGGTGTAATTGCTTTATACAGCGCATCCCGTGTAGTTTTCGATACAAATAACGACAGGTTGAACACTTCATTGGCAAATGTCCTTTTTGAAAGGGACGAAGAGGGAAAACCAAGGCGTTTCGGCGATATTTACAAGCTATCCAAACAAGCGATATCAACTGATACATATAAAAACGATACAAATAAGCTGGCATTTGTTTTACTTGCCGATCCGATGTTGCGGATTGCTTATCCTGACTTGCTGGTTAAAACCGACTCTATAACATTCTTGCCCGATGTGAAGACTGATACTATAAAAGCATTATCCGAAGTTAAAGTATATGGTAGCATAGAAGATCTATATGAAAGCCAGATTTCTAATTTTTCCGGAAAATTAAAAATAAAAGTTTACGATAAAGAGTTAACCCTTTATACCAAAGCTCAAGTATATTCCACCGAAGAAGAAAGATTGAAAAATAGATTTGCGTACAAAGACAGGCCGAATGTTTTGTATTCGGGAGAGACAACTGTCGAAGACGGAAAGTTTTCTTTCCTTTTTAAAGTGCCAAAAGATATTAATTACAACTATGGATTTGGCCGTATTAACTATTATGCATATGATGATAATAATGGTTTTGAAGCACAAGGAGCTTATCAAAACTTTGTTATAGGAGGAAGTGACAGTAATATGGAATATGAAACTCAGGGACCAGAGGTTACACTTTATCTCAATACCGGAAAATTCAAATCCGGAGACAAAGTAAATGAGTCACCTGTATTTTTCGCTTTTGTAAAAGACGAGAGCGGTATTAATACTTCCGGAGCAGGAATAGGACACGATATAACATTGACTTTGAATGATTCTAAAACTCCTATTGTATTAAACTCTTCATTTAATTTCTTTCCGAATAAATACACTGAAGGCTCCTTGGCTTACCAGTTGGAAAATCTTGAAGCCGGAAAATATACACTTACTTTCAAGGTTTGGGATTTGTTGAACAATTCGACCACCAAACAAATCCAGTTTGAAGTAGAAAAAGGTCTTCCGATCAAGATCGAAGAAGTTATCGCATGGCCTAATCCTGCCCGCGAGTATGTCCATTTCCGGATTCAACACGATCGTCCGGAATCCGTATTGGAATGCCGGGTAAGGGTGTATGATCTGGACGGACGATTAGTATACGAATCGGATAATAAGGATTTTGATATCGTTTGCAACGATGCGCAGCATTTAAGCGCCCATTCGGCAAATGAATCCGATGATGAACCTTATAAAGATCTAAAATACCTTTCTTTGGATTGGGATTTGAACTCTTCGGCAGGCAGCCGTGTATCGTCCGGAATTTATGTTTACCGGATAGACGTGCGTACTGCAGATGGTGATTATGCAGGAAAATCACAAAAATTAATTATCCAAGCACAATAATGAACCAAAACAAAAGTTAGTATAATTGGTATTTCATTTTTTTTGTAAAAGACAAAATTGAATGTTTATCTTTGCCCGGAATTTGATTAAGATCCCGGATCGATTAAAATTAGATTGTAAAAAAATAAAAGAACTTTATATAAGTAATGAAAAAGAGTAATTTAAATTTGACTTTATTAGTGGCGGTTCTGTTCTCTTCCGTATTGGTGAAGGCTTCAGAAAAAGGTGATATGTTTAATCCGTTATTAACCGCAGTGCCGTCTTTGGTTATTGCCCCGGATGCCCGCGGTGGTGGGTTGGGAGATGTGGGTGCTGCTACTTCGGCAGATATTAATTCCCAGTATTGGAATCCGGCTAAATATGCTCAAATGGAAAGCCAAGGAGGTTTCTCTATTTCGTATACTCCTTGGTTGAGAAAGATTGTTAGTGATATTGATCTTGCATATTTGGCAGGATATTATAAACTGGATGAAAGACAGGCATTGGCAGCCTCTTTTCGTTATTTTTCTTTGGGGGAAATAAATCTGACCGGAGAACCAAGTGCAACCGGTGAGTATATTTCGATAGGTACGGCAAAACCCTATGAGTTGGCTGTGGATTTGAGTTATTCCCGAAACTTATCCGAACATTGGTCGGCTGCGGTTGCTCTTCGTTTTATCTATTCGGATTTGACCAACGGAATGACAGACGATACGGAAACATATAGTGCAGGAACTGCAATGGGAGCGGATATTGCCGCTTATTACTATGTTCCGGTTAATGTGGGAGGAGCCAAAGAAGGACATGCCTCTTTTGGTGTGGACATATCCAATATCGGAACAAAAATTTCTTATGATAAAGGAGAAACACAACAATTTATACCTACTAACTTGAGATTGGGAGGAGCATTTGAATATCCGTTTGATGAATACAATTCATTGACAGTTGCCCTCGACTTGAATAAACTGTTAGTTCCAACTCCTCCTAAAACATCACTGGATGGAATGACTGCCGAAGAATTGGCAATCAACCAACAGGAATGGGAAGATTATCGTAATATTTCTTCAATAGGAGGTATTTTCAAATCATTTGGAGATGCCCCCGGAGGTTTTAAAGAAGAGTTGGAAGAAATTATGTGGTCAGTAGGACTTGAATATGCTTATAATAAGCAATTCATGGTTCGCGGAGGTTATTTCCATGAATCGGAGAATAAAGGAAACCGGAAATATTTCTCTTTTGGTGTTGGATTCAATTTAAGCATATTCCAATTGAATGCCGCTTATTTGATTTCCACAGCACAATCAAACCCGTTAGATCAGACTTTACGGTTCAGTCTAGGATTTGATCTTGCCGGAATTAAAAATCTTGTGCAAAACTAAAATAATATAGTAATTAAGAAATAATTGATGAATAATAAAATTTATTTTTATTATTCATCAATTATCGTTTTATCATTTATCACTATTTCAAATGAAGATACGTGTAGGGCAAGGATACGATGTTCATCGTTTTGCCAAAGACAGGGAGTTGTGGTTGGGAGGAATAAAAATCTCCTACGAAAAAGGATTGTTGGGACATTCGGACGCCGATGTCTTGATTCATGCAATCTGTGATGCTTTGCTCGGTGCTGCAAATTTGAGGGATATTGGTTATCATTTCCCAGACAACCGGGATCAGTTTAAAAACATAGATAGTAAAATCCTCCTTTCCGAAACAGTCCGGTTATTGAAAGAAAAAGGATTTAAAATCGGTAATATAGACTCTATTATCTGTGCCCAGCAGCCCAAGCTGAAACCTTACATTGAAAAGATGCAACAAACACTTGCTGAAGTAATGCAGATAGATAAGGAAGATATATCTATAAAAGCCACCACTACAGAGAAACTTGGTTTTGTTGGCAGAGAAGAAGGCATAGCTGCCCATGCCACAGTATTAATTGAAAAGATAGAATAAGCAAGAAAAATCCGGCGATGAAAATCTCTTTTTTATCTTTTTTCTAAAATCTCTTTACCTTCTTTTATAATATTTTCTATCTGCTCTGTTTTTTCTATAAATGATTCGTCATTTATCAACTCCAATGATTTGGTTTTTTCCAGTGCGATCAACCATTCAACAAGCTCTTTTTCATTCATCATACTGAACATAGGCAGCATTTTATGTGCCAGTTGGTTGATCCCCTTTATATCTTCCATCCTTCTAAAAAGCAATAGATTTTCTACATTTTTTTTACTTTCATCAATAAACGATTGTAAAATAGCATACTCCGACTCTTTTTCCCCTTCGGCAAAAGAGAGCAATGCATTAAACCTGTTTTTTCGATTATCGCCTGTTAAAAGGTTCTTATCTGCATTTGAATTATTACTTATCGAAAGGCATTCCGAAATAATCGAAAACAATTGCGAACCCGTAAACGGCTTGCTTAGAAAAGAATAAAACCCCTGTTCTTTAAACTGACTCAGGTTTATATCCGCATGGGCAGACAGTGCTATGACAGGAGTTGCAGTAGCGCCTCTGATATACCTTATTAGTTCGAATCCGTTAAGTCCCGGCATTTGTATATCGGTAAATATAATGTCGAAACACTCTTTTTCAATGATAGAAAGAGCCTCATACGGATTCTGGCAGGTGGTTGCGGTTATTCCCTTATTCTTCAATTGTTCCGAAACCATTGTCAATTGAGATTGATCATCGTCTATAATTAAGATTTTAGGAGAGGCATTTAGTAAATCTATTTTCAAAGCCGTCTCTTTCTGACCTGACAGAAGAGGAAGTGTAACAATAAAAGAAGAACCTTTTCCTTTTTCACTCGAAAGGGTTATTTTCCCTTGCTGTATCTCTACCAATTTCAGGACAATAGGAAGCCCTAATCCAAATCCTTCCGGAGTCAGTTGCTTATCCGATTCGACACGGGCATATTCCTGAAAAATGCGCGATTGATCTGCCTTATCAATACCCACTCCCGTATCTGATACTTCTATTTGTAATAAGCACAAACTTGCATCCTGAGGTACTATTTTTACATTAAAATTAACCTCTCCCTTCACGGTAAATTTGATAGCATTGGATAACAAGTTATAAGCAATTTGCCTGATTCGGATCGGGTCGCCTACAATCGTTTTTGAATCTGTTTCATTTTGATGCTTGAAAGATAACTGCAATCCTTTCTTTTGAGCAAGAGGTAAAAAAACCTCAAAAATATCCTCAAAAAGTTTTTTTTCATCAAAAAGCAATGTATTCAATTGTACCTTTCCCGAATTCAACCGGTTAAAATCCAAAATACCATTTATCAGTGATAATGAATGCTCGGACGAGCTTTTCATATTCTCCAGATAATGCAACTGCCTTTCTGTTAATTTGGAATTATTTAATAACTCAATGTAACCAATAACAGAACTTAGTGGAGCTTTTATGTCGTGGGTAATGCTCAGCATTAATTTTTCCCGGTCTTCCAATAACTTTTGAGTTGTATTATTCGCAGCTTCCAATTGTTTCCGGTAAAGATGGTTTTGGGAAATATTTCTCCATATCAGAAATATGAAAAGAGCAATAGCCGAGAGAGCAATAGATCCGATAACTCCAATTATTTTCATAACTTTAGCAATGGCATCTTCTCTTCTTTCAAACAAGAAAATGGAGCGGTCATACTCTTCTTTTTCAAAATTACGCAAGATATTCTTCATTTTAAGAGTAATCAGGTCATTGCTTTTACGCAGCAAATTCATTTCGGAAAATAGACTCTGTTCTATCGAATCCTTTTCTGTTTGAATATCCTGTTCGGCATTCATGAATATTTTATCCATCAAATCCGCTTGATTATAGACATTCACCGTAGTGTCGAAGATTGTATGTTCAGATAACCGGACTTCTATAGTCGTATCAGGCGAATTAGAAAAAATCTTGGGAAAACGTTGAAAGAACTTTTTCTTCGCAGGTTTCGTATGTAATATAGTATCCTGTTTAATGATGGTCCTTTTTTCTATTTTATGATGTTTTTTAGATATCTTTTTTTTCAAGGCATAAAGGATGTTTTTCCTGTATAATTCTTCGATAGTGCTTTGTTTAAACAAGGTAGTCAGGTTTTTAAGATTTTGTTCTCTTTGGCTCAACAGAATCAAAACAGTATCCAACTGGCTAGCCTGTACGGCATTGTCGTAGGATAAATTGATCAAAGTATCTATTTTTAATTTAACAAGATCTGTTTTTTTGCAATACAAACTAAATTCGGATGTATCTATGATCATTGCCCCGACATAGCCTTCCGCATCATATAATCCCGTAAGAATATCATTTACATATTGTATTTTTTCTCTGTGAATGGACTGTTCTTCATCCGGAATTGTCCATTTCTCAATTCCTCTGTATGTTATAAATATAGCACATGCAGCTAAAAATATAAGAAGAAAATAGCTGATTATGACTTCAGTCTTTATAAATGAGGATTTATCTTTCATGTGAATATATTAATCATTCCACGTTTCATTTCATAGAAACTGTGATTATCATTGCATTTTCCGGTAGATTTAATAATGGGTTTTATAATGAATATTTTAAAATGCTTTTTTTAGAATATTTTTCTTACATATATTAGTTTTTCAGAAAAACTTATCTTATTCAATATTATATAATTTCATTTTATTGTATAATGTTTTTCTGTCTATTCTAAGTAACGCAGCAGCTTGAGATTTATTATTATTGCTCTCTTTTAATGCTTTTATTATTTGTCTTTTTTCGTATGTCTCGTCTCGTAAGGCTTGGCTATCTCCGGAGATATCAGATTCTTGGATTAATAATTCGGATGGTAACTCAGATTCTGAGATCAGAGCACCTTTAGCTAAAAGAGTTGCCCTTTTGATAATGTTTTTCATTTGTCTTAAATTTCCCGGCCAACTATAGGTCTGGAAAATCTTCAACGTTTCGGGAGTGAATCCGATAATGTTTTTATTCAACTCTTCATTAGACATATCTAAAAAGTAGTTTGCAAAAAGGATAACATCCTCTTTGCGCTCCTGTAAGCCCGGAACTTGTATCGAAAATTCATTTATCCGATGATACAGATCCTCTCTGAACATATTGTTATCCAGAGCATTTCTTAAGTCTTCATTTGTGGCACATATAACCCTTATGTCTACCTTAATCTCTTGATTACTACCTATCGGCTTAATCTTTTTTTCTTGTAGGGCGCGGAGTAATTGTACCTGTATTTCATAAGGCAAATTTCCAATTTCGTCTAAAAATAAAGTTCCTCCATTAGCAGCCATGAAATGACCTGTTTTATTGGCAAATGCTCCGGTAAAAGAACCTTTCAGGTGTCCGAAAAATTCGCTGGTTGCCAATTCTTTCGGGATAGCCCCGCAGTCCACAGCAATAAAAGGAGCATCCTTCCGGCAACTTTTCTCATGGATTAGTTTAGCAATATACTCTTTTCCTGTTCCGCTTGCTCCATGTATAAGAATCGACATGGAAGTAGGGGCTACAAGATTGATATATTCGAGTAGTCTGAGAGCCTGTTCACTTTTACCTTCTAAATAATACTGCTTTGTACTTCTTTTTTCGCGTGCAATATTGGCAGCCGGAACGCTCGCCTCTTTTTTTTCTTTTAGAGCGTCATTTATTTTTTTTAGAAGGTCTTCTGGATTTATCGGTTTGGCAATATAGTCAAAAGCGCCTAATTTGATAGATTTTACAGCAGTCCTGACTTCGGCATAATTAGTCATTAAAATAATAGGAGTGTTCAACTCCTTCTCTTTCATAAATTTGAGAAGAAGAAAACCATCATAGTCAGGTAATCGTAAATCAGATAAAATAACATCATAATGATTTTTTTCCAGTCTTTTTTTTGCATCAGTAATTGTGCTTACACTGTCAACTTGGATTTCTTTTTTCTCAAGCCAAGTTTTCAGCATCAGACTGAATGTGATGTCATCTTCCACTAATAAAATAGTTGTCATAATTTATCGGTTGTTTTTATCGCTGTCTATATCTCTGTCATATAAAAACTTCGAAGCATAAATATACTAAAAAAATGAGAATATTATTACTAATAAAAACATTATTGTAATAACTGCTACCTGTTTTTCAATGTTAAAATAGAGAATCTAACGTGTTTTTCATTCCAAATAAAACATTTCAAATATAAGACAATAGTCTCTTATTCCGAAAATTTTATTAACAAAAATTTAATAACAACAAAATGAATGTAATAAATATAGCCCGATTTGAACCTTTTAGTTTGCTGTTTATTCGTTTTTATAGTTGAAAATCAATGCTTAAGATTTATTGTTTTAAATTGATATAAATGAAAATTTACTACCTGTTTGATCCATGATATATTTAAAAATGATAAAAAATCTTTTCCAAATCGGTTATTATTATCATAATATTCTGAATAAAATTCAGAGAAAATATTGAATCTTTTATAAAATCACATAAAAAAAGAATATCTCGAACCAAACACCAAATAATCAAAATCAAGTGATATTGAATTAATTGGCATTATTTTTGAATTCAAGCATAAAAATGAAAAAAGGATAAACCATAATCCAGAAAAATAAGAGATAAATTTTTTCTATACATAGTTTAAAAAAAATACCGATATTTGCAGCATGATATTCATGCTCCTGAAAGGTTTTATAATTGGAATCTTTGTTTCTGCACCTGTTGGTCCGATTGGATTGCTATGCATGCAGCGTACGTTGAATAGAGGACGGGCACATGGCTTTGCTACAGCCTTGGGTGCTACATCTTCCGATTTAATATATGCAATTATAGCAGTCTTTAGTATGTCTTTTATAATTGATTTTGTAAATGAACACCATTTTATTCTTCAGATTATAGGCAGTATTATTGTTTTTCTTTTTGGATTATATACATATCTCAGTAATCCGGTCAAGAATTTGACTAAATTTGATTTGGAAAAAAAGAATCATGTTCAGGACTTTCTTACCTCTTTCGGATTAACAATAACCAATCCACTAGTAATTTTTCTTTTTATTGCTTTATTTGCAAGATTCTCTTTTGTTACAGAAAATACTACTTTTTGGCAGAATATTGCAGGTATATTCTTTATTATGCTAGGAGCTTGTTTCTGGTGGGTGCTGCTAGTAAGCATAGTTAACCTTTTCAGAAATAGATTTAACCCAAGAAGACTTTATGTTGTGAATCAATCAACAGGTTTAATCTTAATGCTGCTAGGAATTATTAGCCTTGGATATACTTTATTTGCATAAAGGATAATAAGTTTTAAAAATATCCTACTTATACCCAGTCTTTTAGAAAATAGTTTTAAAATATTTTCAAAAAAGGGCTAAAAAGATTTGGAGAGTAATGCAAAGTGGTTTACCTTTGCATCCGCTTTGAGAGAGAAGCTGGGCGTTAATGCCGAGAGGTCTTACCCCTGAAGAGGGGCTTAGATAACAACTAAGAGCGATCTTTGAGGAAATTATAATAGAAGCAATAAAAAAGAATAGTTTGGGTAAAACTATTAAAAACCGTTCAATTCTTTGAAAAAGGAAAAGGATAAAAAAGATATCTTGAGTAAGAGACAAACAAAATATACAACGAAGAGTTTGATCCTGGCTCAGGATGAACGCTAGCGACAGGCCTAACACATGCAAGTCGAGGGGCAGCATAAAATATAGCAATATATTTGGTGGCGACCGGCGCACGGGTGAGTAACAGGTAT
>JAVBMA010000056.1:0-15076 GCA_031553005.1 Paludibacteraceae bacterium
GTTAGGATCTACGATGACTGTATCGGTACAGGATATGTTATTCTTAATTATGGTTACCCAATATTTATTGTATGTGGTATCAACCGTGATGCTTTGTTCCGTACTTTTTGTATTCCATAAATATGTGTCTGCTTCTGGCGCTGTGAGCTTTATGCTGTCTTGCCCTTGACGTTGAATGGTGACTTTAAACACTGTGACCGTTACGGTTGCCGTTTGGCTTTGATTGCTGTTGGTATCAGTTACTCTGACCGTGTAGGTCGTGCTTTCTTCCGGTTTAACCGTTGCGATAGAATCGCTGGTAGAGAGAATTCCATCGCCCGACCATTGGTAGGTGTAGCTTCCTGTTCCCTTGACAGAGGCGGTCAGGGTGGTTTGCTCGCCGTGGCAAATTATCTTATCGCCTTTGATGTCGATTTCAAGGCTGTCAATGCTTGGATAATCGCCGTTAGGGTCTACTATTATCGTATCGGTACAAGGTATTCCGTTTTTAGTTATGGTTACCCAGTATTTATTGTAGGTGGTATCAACCGTGATGCTTCGTTCCGTACTTTTTGTATTCCATAAATATGTGTCTGCTTCTGGAGCTGTGAGCTTTATGCTGTCTTGTCCTTGCCGTTGAATGGTGACTTTAAACACTGTGACCGTTACGGTTGCCGTTTGGCTTTGAGTGGTGTTGGTATCTGTTACTGTTACTGTGTACGATGTGTTTTCTTCCGGTTTAACTGTTGCGGAAGAACCGTTAGTTGAGAGAATTCCCTCGCCCGCCCATTGGTAGGTGTAATTTCCGTTACCGTCAACATTTGCCATGAGGATTGTGGAATCACCCGGGCATATTTCTTGATTTCCCTCTATGTTGATTTTCAGCGAGTCTGCGGGTGTTTCCGGGAATTCACATCGAGTACAGCCGCTTTGCATTACGGCACCTCCTGATCGTCCATGCTCGTCTATGATAAATATGCTTCCAAATCCGTTTTCTGCACAGACGTAAACAAGGTGGTCCATAGGGGTTAATATTTTCCCCTGGCTGTTATTGATGATATTGGCATTGTTCATTTTTTCGATGGAATGCAAACAACCGCCGCAACCGAATATTTGGGCATCTATAGTGGATACGCTCCTTGTATTCAATATTGATTTGTGTCCTAATGTAACTATTGCGCTGCCATTCATCCTCAAATTTCCGGTAACGGTAACGGTACCCGCATTATCGAAGGGGGCATCAATTCCGAAATCGCCGTTGATTTGCATATTCCCGATATTCAATATTTTTCCGCTTCCGTTAATGTTTACATTGGCATTGGCAATCAGCGTTCCCCGGTTGTATATCTGGGTGTTGGATTCAAATGATCCGATGATAAGGGTTGCTCCGGAGTTAATATAAATCTTACTGTTGTTGCGGTAACTTCCTTGCAAAATAAATTCGCCTTCACCACAAATAACCAGTGTACTTCCTTCCAGGGTTATATAATAGGTTCCCGGACTCTTGGCACAGACGGTTCTGCCGTCCCTTACTTTGATATCGTCATAAATCTCTTCGCAATTATTGCAGATATTCACATCCCCGGGATCGGTTATGCATTCTGAGGTATTGGGCCACGTACAGCCTTCTGTTTTTACCGTTATGGTCACGGTTGCACTTCCTGTTTGTTGGGTAATCTTGTCTTTTACCGTTACGCTGTAGGTAGTTGTAGAGGTTGGGATTACTCTTAGAGTGGGATTAGTGCCGATTGTAGATGTATTACCGTTGATTTTTTTCCATGTATAGCTGTAACTGCTATTGCCTTCTACATTGGCGGTCAATACTATTTGTTCGCCAAAACATATTGTCCGGTCGCCTTCTGTTATGGTTACAATCAGATTGGGTAAATGGGTAGTATCCGGCGGGATTACCATACCACATCCGGTACAGCCGCTTTGCATTACCGCTCCACCTGAGCGACCGTTTCCATCTATAATAAATACGCTTCCAAAACCGTTTTGTGCACAAACATAAACAAGGTTGTCCGTAGGGGTTAGAATTTTTCCCTGACTGTTGTTGATTATATTGGCATTGTTCATTTTTTCTATGGAATGCAAACAACCGCCACATCCGAATATCTGCGCATCTATGGTAGATACCCTTGTTGCACTTAACACCGACTTGTCAGCTAATGTAACTATTGCGCTGCCATTCATTCTTAAGCTTCCGCTAACGGTAACCATACCGGCGTTATCAAAAGGAGCGTCAATCCCGAAATCTCCATTGATTTGCATATTCCCGACGTTCACAATCTTTCCGCTTCCGTTAATGTTTACATTGGCATTGACAATCAGCGTTCCCCGGTTGTATATCTGGGTGTTGGATTCAAATGATCCGATGATAAGGGTTGCTCCGGAATTAATATAAATCTTACTGTTGTTGCGGTAACTTCCTTGTAAAACAAACTCTCCTTCACCGCAAATAACCAATGTGCTTCCTTCCAGGGTTATATCATAGGTTCCCGGCGTTTTGGCACAAACGGTTCCGCCGTTTCTGACCTCGATATCGTTATAAATCTCTTGGCAATTGTTGCAAATATTCATATCTCCGGGATCGGTAAAACATTGTGAAGGAACCGGATTCGGATCAGGTTCCGGGTTCGGTTCGGGATCAGGATCTGGGTCCGGAGTTGGATCGGGATCCGGTGTTGAAGGAGTAAATGAACATTCGTTACAACTGCTGTTCAGAGTGGCTTTTCCTTTATTGTTTATCCAATCCTGGGGAAATGAAGAGGCAGTAATACAGACAGTAATAGTATCTCCTATGGGAGTAAGAGGTTTGGCACTGGGGTTTATATTTCCTACCGAACTTCTGGAATGGATACAACCTCCATTTCCGAGGATTGGTGAATTAACATCGCCTATTACGCCTGCTTCAACCAATGATTGGTCCGCCAAATATACGAATGCCCTTGAATCTATGTTTCCGAATTTTCCCGAGGCGTTGACATAACCGTAATTGGTAAAGTTGGATTCGCTGCTGAATACTATATTTTGCAGATTGATTTCTCCGGCATTTACAATCGATGCTTTGGGATTCAAGTTTACATTGCTGTTGGACAGGATTAGCTTACCTCTGTTTATGACTTGGCAGGCTATAGCGCCTCCGTTAAATTGAACGGTTGCCCCGGAATTAATAATAATGGTTACTTTTTCTTTTATGCTTTGGAGTACACTCTGAGATAAGGTGTATGTCCCGGGAGCGCAAAATACCAAAGTGACTGTACCTGTGCCATTGGTATTGATATTTAGATATTGATTGGTAATGTCGCCTTTTACGCAAATAATTATTGATTCATTGCCATTGAGAACGATGTCCTCCAAAATACCGCCTGTATGTATTTTGTCGCAATTGCTAGCGGAACAATCAAAATCCGTTGCCGGATACGGCAAATATCCGGTCGATTGACCAAACCCTAACGAAATATTCGATACATTAAACAGTACTGATAATATTAACAATAGGATAGTACGTAAATGACATTTCATGTGATTATATTTTAAATACAAACATTAAAAAAAAGAATATACAGGTAACTACAAAAATCAAACAGAACTTTTTATCATCAAAATACTTAAGAATACCTAAAATATGACGTAAAATTATAAAAACTTAATCAAATAAAAACTAATAATTAAAAATAAAAAGTAAATATACCGTTGTTGTATTTTATTACTATGTGGTAATATATTTATAATCATTGTGTTAATATTGTTATTTGTTTTTGGTGATTTGTATTAATTTAACTATAATTAATTATATTGATACTTGTCTAATTTAACTCAAATCCTGAATTATGATATAGTATACACAGATATAAATAACTTTTATATTAAGTTAAAGAAATAAATAGAATACTTCTTTTAAGTGTGTTATTTATTAGATAATGAAACAAATAATGGTCAGATTGATCTGAAAATAAATAAAGATTCTGTTTGTTTTGTGAAAATGGAATATATATGTACCCTCTTTGATCTTTAGCTTTTGATAGTAGATATAGGTGTCATAAGTATTATCATGATATTTTTTTTAAAGGTAAGCGAGGGTTATAATTAGGTCTGACTGGATGGTTCTATTTTTTTATCCGTTATTCGGGATTATAGTGCAGGTATTTAAATAGGTAGATATCCGGATTTTTCAACATTCAGATTTCCCGATAAAATATTTGTTTATCGGAAAATCTGAATATCTCTCCATCTGAAAATCTTATTTCTTCCTTTCGTAATTGATAAACGTATAATCATATTGGTTTTTTTCGTCGGCTTTATGTTCTTCACGGGACATTTCCTTCCATTCGGAATAATCGATTTCCGGAAATTTTGCATCTCCGTCCAAATCTGCATGTATTTCGGTAATATAGAGCTTATCGGCAAAAGGCAACGTTTGTTTATAAACACTTTCTCCTCCGATAATAAAAAGTTCTTTTTCCTCTCCCGAGATGGCAATAGCATCTTTCAACGAATCTGCCGTGATGCAGTCAATGATAGATTCGGGAATAGATGTTAAAACTATGTTTTTTCTGTTTGGAAGCGGTTTGCCAATTGATTCAAATGTTTTCCGGCCCATTACAACCGTATGTCCGGTGGTTATCTCTTTGAAGTGTTTTAAATCGCCGGATAATTTCCATGGCATCTTGTTGTTTTTGCCTATAATATTGCCTTCGGAAAAAGCTACAATAATTGATATTGTCATATTCTATAATTTTAAATTTTTAATCAAACGGCCACTTCTCCTTTTATGTGGGGATGAGAGTCGTAATTCTCTAATGTAAAATCTTCAAATTCAAAAGAGAAAATATCTTTTTTCAGGGGATTGATTACCATTTTGGGCAACGGTTTCGGCTCGCGCGAAAGTTGAAGCTTTACCTGCTCCAAATGGTTGGAATAAATATGGGCATCGCCGAAAGTATGAACGAAATCGCCAGCTTTCAATCCTGTTACCTGTGCCATCATCATCAATAAAAGTGCGTAAGAAGCAATATTGAACGGAACTCCCAGAAATATATCGGCGCTACGCTGATACAGTTGAAGGCTTAACCGTCCGTTTGCAACATAAAATTGGAAAAAGGCGTGACATGGGGGTAAATTCATATTCGGCAGATCTGCCACATTCCATGAACTGACAATAATGCGCCTAGAATCAGGATTATTTTTCAATGTTTCTACTACTTCCGAAATCTGGTCAATATGCCCTCCGTTATAGTCGGGCCATGAGCGCCATTGATAACCGTATATATGTCCCAGATTGCCGTCGGCGTCTGCCCATTCGTTCCAGATACGGACATTATGATCTTGCAAGTATTTGACGTTCGTATCTCCCTTCAGGAACCATAGCAACTCATAAATGATTGATTTCAGATGTAGTTTTTTTGTGGTAACCATTGGAAATCCGTCTTCCATATTAAAACGCATCTGATGCCCGAATACGCTTATAGTACCAGTTCCTGTCCGGTCTTCTTTGACCGATCCTTCATCCAGTACCCGCTGTAATAAATCTAAATATTGTTTCATTCTGATTGTATGAGGATAGCAAAGATAATGAATAGTTATGAATTATAAATCGAGACAAAGTTAATAACCGGAGACGGTCTAAATAGTAGAGACGCGGCATGCCGCGTCTCTACTATTTAGACCTATTTTAAAATCAAAATCATGTTTAGAAATTACGGAATCCCATGATATCGCGGACTTCGCGTATTGTTTTTATTGCACTTTCCCGCGCTTTTTCTTTTCCGAGTGTTACCGCCTTATGCAAAATAGCTGGATTGGCGTCAATTTCCAGTATACGTTCGCGGATCGGGTTGACAGCTTCTATAATATCGGCAGCCAGTTGCTTTTTCATGTCTCCGTACCGTATTTCGCAACTGTTCCATTTCTCTTCAAAAAAGGAAACAGTCTCCGGAGCAGAAACGATTCTCATTATTGTGAAGAGGTTTTCAATGCATTCCGGTTTAACGGAATTCGGTTCTGTCGGACCTTGATCGGTCAACGCTCTCATTACCTTTTTCTGGATAGTCTTCGGATCATCTACCAAATAAATACAGTTACCTTCCGATTTTCCCATTTTTCCGCTTCCGTCAAGTCCCGGGATTTTGATCATCTGAGTCCCGTCCGAATAAGCCACAGGCTCCTTAAAATACTCCACTCCGTAGAAGTTATTAAAACGGCGTGCAAAACGGCGTGTCATTTCCAAGTGTTGCTCCTGATCTTTTCCGACCGGAACCTCGTCCGGATTATGCAGCAAAATATCTGCTGCCATCAATGTCGGGTAAGTGAGTAACCCGGCATTTACGTTTTCCGGCTGTTTGCGCGCTTTTTCTTTGAAAGAACTTGTCTTTGAAAGCTCTCCCAGATAAGCATGCATATTGAGCATCAGGTAGAGTTCGGTCACTTCAGGCACATCACTCTGAATAAAAATAGTAGAGACTTCCGGATCCAGCCCTGCCGCGAGGTATTCCGTCAACACATTTTTTACGTTCGGATACAAATCTTTCGGATTCGGGTGTGTAGTAAGAGAGTGGTAATCGGCAATAAAGAAGAAGCAACGGTTTTCATGTTGCATCCTTATAAAGTTGCGAAGCGCACCGTAATAATTTCCTAAATGTAAGTTTCCTGTAGAACGAATCCCACTAACGACTGTTTTCATGAGCAAATAATTTATTTAAGCAAAAGACATCCCTGTTAGATGCATACTTTCACTCTTTCTATTTTATAAAGAAAATGGATACAAAAATAATGAAAAAAAGCGAAAACAGGCAACAAGCAACCCATTTGCACATTTAAATAGAAAAACAAAGTCTCCCGAGCTTCTCATTCAAATTATCCCTAATGAAGCTCAGCGATTGGAGGATTCCCCTCCCAACTTTTCCCAATTGGATACATCTGAAACTACTCTTTCTCCGCTCTCTTCCCGTTTTCTCCCCATAACCGCACCAATTCATTCTGTGCATTTTCTTTTCGGTGGTGTATTTGTTGTCTCTTAATGTAATTGATCAGTATCTCTTTCTCCTTATAAGAATATGTAAATGCCGCATACCCTTTTCCCCATCCCCGAAAAGCCGGAAAATCAGGAGATCGTTTCATCCAAAGGGATGTGGAAACTTTAATGCTCCTTACAAAATCGGCTAAAGCAATATCCGGATGAAGGTCGGATAAGATATGAATATGATCTTCTATTCCATTTATGCGATACAATACTCCTTTTTTGTTCTTAATGATTCCCCAAATATATCTATATAAGGACGATACATTTTCTTGGGCAATGGATGGTTTACTCCATTTGGTTCGTATGACGATGTGATAGAGAATTTTAGTATGTGGCATGGTTGGTTGCTTTTATGTGAGTGTTTTGAGGTTGTCCCCCAATCGCTGCGCTTTATTGGGGGTAATTTTGTTTAGTCCTTCGGACTTTTTGACCTCTACCTAATTATATATATTAATAGATATTTTCAAATGCAAAAGGACAGTGGAGTACATTCAGACAAGGGAATATAGAGTAGTTTTAGGTTTATTTGTTTGTGGTTGCCTGAATTACCCTTGTCCTTTTGCATTGAAAAATTATGACTGTTTTGTATAACGAAATCCGGAATTGAAAAGAAGGATTATGTTTTTAGCTCCTTATTTCCAATCCTTTATTTATTTGGAAATTATTCCGACCAATGATTTCCTGAAAATATCCCCGTCCGGATGGAACGCCTCGAAGAGGAGTATATACGGCGATATCGGTAGAATTCTACCGTTTTCATCTTTCCCGTCCCAATAGATTATTCCTTGAGTAGAAAGAGACATATTATCTCCCAGTTTCCGGATAAGCCGTCCGTTAACATTGAAAACAGAGATATTGGCGATATAACCCCCTTTTTTGAAATGATACAAGATGGAGAGATGCCCCTCTTTGTCCTGATATGGCAGGCATACATCATTTTCGAGTTTGACGTATGTTTCTGTTATCGATGTCTCCGAATGCTGCGAATTTTCGTAGCCGGGAGTCCCGAATCCGTTACTTTCGGAAGCCGAAGCCCAATCATCACTATCAAAAGATTCTCTTTCCAACGAAACACCTTTTTTGTCTTTAATAAAAGAACTGTGCATGGACGCCAAATACCTGAACTCGTCAATCACTTCGTTGTTCTTATCGGTTAAGACGACACAACCCTTCTCATTCCCATAAGTAGGAAGGCTTGGCAGGATAAGGAATGCATCCTCATTTTGACAATCATAGAAGCTGCATACTTTCTCTTTATCTGTTGTAAGTACGATATACTCTCCGGGAAAGATGAGGTTTTCTGTTTTTCCGAGTGATTTGGAAGCATACAGGGCGTCACTGCTGTTGCGGGTTGCGAGCTTAAGTTGCGAGAGATCCAATGCCTTGCTGCTCCGGTTGTATATCTCTACATAATCCACCCCGCCCGTGGGAGGATTAAAAAGCACTTCGTTGATGATGATATCTCCCGCAAGCGCAGGTTCGGCTAAAGCAAAAGGAATCGTTGAATCCGATAATATATTGCCTGATAAATCCGGAACGGATTCCAACCGGAGCATATACTTCTTACCGGACTCCAAAGGAAGATTAAAATGAAAAAAGGCTTCTGTCTGTTTATTTCTCCATTCTGTTTGATAAGCTAACGATGCGGAGAAATTAAAAACAGCTTGTTCGGTAAGGACACACTCCGAAAACCGGAGCAACAGAGAGTCTTTCCAGACACTGTGCGATAGCAAGGCCGGAGCAGTCTTATCAATGTAAGCATCACCATAAGCAGAAATCGAATCAAGGAAAAAATTCTTCGAGTTTGTTTTTGTATAAATACAAACGAATCCCATGTAACTTGAACTTTCCCATGTGGCATCCTGACAGGTAAATTCTTCCGTAAAGCCTGTTTCATCCGCTTTTTTAGACCAGACAGTCCAATTCCCGCTATCGTCTTTACTCACTTTAACTTCTATTTGGGCAGGATTCATATCCAAGCGCTTAGCTTCGCTGTTACCCAGTTTTTTGTTCGTTTTTCCGGTTTGGCGATAAAGAGAAATCTGCTTATCCGTATTTCCTCCTATTTGCAGGTAATATCCGTTGAGCGCATCAGTCAATACCGGACTGTCGCTGCACAAGTAGAATTTCATATAATTTGAACTTGTCGGGTTAAAGTTCATTTGTAAAGAGAGTGTCCATTCTGCATTTGTGATGGCAGTGGAAGGCGCAGAAAGGTAACTTTGCCCGGCTTCTTCGGGCGCTTTCAGTTGCAACCGGTTATCCGACATAGCAAAAAGGCTGTTGTCGCCTTGCCAGATACCGGAAATAGATTCTCCATTGAAGCGTTCGTTTATTTGTGCAAACAATATGAGCGGATTGCAAATAAACATTAGTACCAATAATTTAATAAGTTTCATTTTGTTTTAATTGATTAAGTGAAAATTTAGTAAGTTTTATGTGGTGAAATGATTATCATTTATCACCTGTAAGTATCGGATAAATAGTTCGTTATATTCAAAACAGTCATTTTATAGTGATTCTTTTTCGCTGTGAGGTGATCGCATAGTGATACCTATCCTCTTTTTACGAAAAGAAAATTATTACCTGAAATATTTATTATTCTGTGAAATGTGAATGCCCGGCAATCAGCAACCTTCGGCTTTTAAGGCGGATAAAGGCATTTCTCCGTTTATTTATGCAAACAATCTAAAGAATGTAAGTAAACGGCGATACAACAAACAATAAGGTATAATAGGTCTTTCTTCCGGTATTTACATACGCGAAAAGATTCTATCGTGTAGTGTCTTAGTTTTGTCATATTATATGAATGGATTTCATTTATCGCAAATGAACGGTAAAAAAGCTATCCGTCATCCTGACGAATCTCAAAAACGGATCTTTTGTCAAAATAAAAATCTAATTGTACAAACAAAGTTGATAAGCTCCTCGTGAGGAGGGATACAAACAAATTTTTCACTCTCATATATGTTGTTACGGTTAATAACAAATTTTTTCAGTCAGATATTTTACCAGGAAAAAAGGCAGAACAAAGAAATCTCTTTATTGTTGATTTTAGGTGGTTTTTTCTAACAAAATGTTCGTTTATTTATGCAAATAATGTAAAAACAGATACAAATAAACAAGGATACAAGCAATTTTCAGTCTCTTTATGTGATTGTTTTGATTAAAAAACTATCTTTGCAAAAGATTCGCAAAAGTACATTATTTTTGCAATAACACAATCATTAAAAGTTAAATAATAAATTTTCTTAGAAGAAAATGAGAATAGCAATTGTTGGAACAAGTGGTGCCGTAGGACAAGAGTTCTTACGCGTGCTTGCAGAGAGAAATTTCCCGGTATCTGAGTTGGTGCTTTTCGGTTCAGCCCGTAGCGCCGGAAAAATGTATGAGTTCAAAGGTAAGAAGTATACAGTAAAGGAACTCAAGCACAACGACGATTTTAAGGATATTGACATTGCATTTACATCTGCCGGAGCAAGTATTTCCAAGGATTTTGCCGAAACAATTACTAAATATGGAGCTGTAATGATTGACAATTCCAGTGCTTTCCGTATGGATGCGGATGTTCCGTTGGTTGTTCCGGAAGTGAACGCCGTGGATGCCAAAAACCGTCCGCGCGGAATCATTGCCAACCCCAACTGTACAACTATCCAAATGGTTGTTGCATTGAAACCGATCGAAAAATTATCACATATTACTAAAGTTCACGTTGCAACTTATCAGGCAGCCAGTGGCGCCGGAGCTGCTGCAATGGACGAATTAATAGAACAAAACGCCCAACTCGTACGCGGTGAAAAACCGACTGTCAGCAAATTTGCATACCAGTTGGCTTACAACGTGATTCCTCAGGTAGATGTTGCCACCGAAAACGGTTACACTAAAGAAGAGATGAAGATGTTCAACGAAACCCGCAAGATTATGCACTCTGATATAGAGGTAAGTGCCACTTGTGTGCGTGTTCCAGCTCTCAGGGCTCACTCCGAAGTAGTTTGGTGTGAAACAGAAAGTCCGGTTAGCGTAGCTGAGGCTCGTGATGCTTTTTCAAAAGCCGAAGGAGTAGTTCTGCAAGACAATCTGGCGGAAAAAGTATATCCGATGCCGTTGTTTATTGCCGGAAAAGACGAAGTTTATGTAGGGCGTGTCCGTTCAGACCTCTCCAATCCGAATGGAATTTCTTTCTGGTGCGTAGGCGACCAGATCAAGAAAGGAGCAGCTTTAAATGCTGTTCAGATTGCAGAATACCTGATCAAGGAAAACGATATACGGAAATAAAACCGGCTATAATAACGGATGTCCGGGTTTTCACTCTGTTTGAAAACCCGGACATTTTTGTTTTCAATTTTTAACTCGTTTCTTTGCCGTAAATATTCAATTTCATGTAACTTGTGACTGAATAATTTGCGTAAATTATTGATAGATACTATGATTGTCCGTAGCATTACCTCTAATATTGAAGATTCCTCACTTCACTTTGTTGCGTTGTCATTCCGACCAGAGGGAGGAATCTCTCAAAAAGAATCTTTGGTGGTATGATTACGGGTAATCATTATAGATAATAGCAATCAATTAATAAAGAATGTATTCTTGTAACTCATAACTACATAATACCTGAATAATATGGAAAAAAACTTTAAAGAGGCTTTGGCAAGCAGAAGAAGTTGTTATGCACTGACAAACACCTCTCCGATATCCGATGCCGAAATAGAAGATATTATTGTATTTGCTTCTGATAATGTACCCTCCGCTTTCAATTCCCAAACCACCCGGATAGTCCTGTTGCTGGGAGAGCATCATAAAGCCTTGTGGATTATTGTAAAAGAAGTATTGAAAAAAGTTATACCCGTGCCTCTCTATCCAAAAACAGAACAAAAAATAAATGACTCTTTTGCATCAGGTTACGGTACAGTACTTTTTTTTGAAGATTGCACCGGGGTTCAACAATTGGAAAAAGATTTTCCCCTGTATAAGGATAAGTTTAAAGACTGGTCTGAACAGACATCCGGAATGCATCAACTAGTAGTGTGGACAATGTTGGAGAGTGCAGGACTGGGAGCGTCTTTACAGCATTATAACCCCCTGATAGACGAAGAGGTGAGCAAAAGGTGGAATTTTTCCCGGAATTGGAAATTAATATCACAAATGCCCTTTGGTAAACCGCTGGAAATCCCTGCAAAAAAGAAACTATTGCCGCTGGAAGAGCGGGTAAAAGTATTTAAGTGATTGAGCGGAAATGTGTCAAAAACCTGAAGGCTTTTGTTCAACGTTTTAATGCGTAGCTTCTCCTTTTTAATAGAAGCCTTTCGGAACTTTCAAGTACCAAATTAGGGAAATTCAGTAAAATAAAAAACAAGTAGATAGTAACCTTATTACATGCTATTATTTTCTGAAAATCTCCCAAGTATACATTCAGGAGACTCCTCTCTACGTTCGGAAAGACACTTTGGTGGTTATTTAAAGAGATGAGGCTGTCTCAAAAGCCTATATTCTTTACCACAAAGTTCACAAAGGGAATTCACAAAGGGACACAAAGAATATTGCTTGATTATCAAGATATTGTGAACTTTGTGGTAAAAAGACTTTTTGGACAGCTTCGTAGTAACTTTTAAATGCCGGTCATTCCGAACGCAACAAAGTGGAGTGAGGAATCCCTCTAATAACATTTGAAATGTAGGAGTATTTTTGCCGGCAGGAATTAAATATTACTATCAAAAACGAAAAACTTATATTTTTTGCATTTACCGGATTCCCCTAATTATTATGTGATAAGAACTTTAAACCGATTCTTATATTCCTGCAAATTACCAATAAATGGGGATAAATAAATTTTTCAGATAATTGTATCTTTGTGCGAAGTATTTAGCTAAAGAATATCAGAACAAATTCTTGTAGCAGGCAACTTGTAACCATATAAATATATACTCACCGTGAATCATAGTTTGTTTTCAGAAAATATGAAGCTGGCCGATTTGGTACTTACCAACTACCGGCTGCTTTTCGTATTCCCGCGTTTCGGGATAGAGCTTAGCGTGGGCGAAAATACGGTTAAGCAGGTATGCGAACGGAAAGGTATATCCATACCCTTGTTCCTGTTGGTCTGTAATGTATATTCATTCAAAGAATACTTGCCCGAAAAACGTATTCTGGACAATATCCCTTTAGACAACCTGATTACGTATCTCCGGAATTGCCATAAGGATTACCTTGAGACATTAATCCCCCAGATAATAAGCGAGATATTGGATGTCACCCAGTCCTGCCACCAGGCGATGTTCGAAAAGTTCTGCGAAAAATACAAGAACGAAGTAATAGCCCATTTCGAATACGAAGAAAATGTGGTTTTTCCTTATATCAGTTTTTTATTGCAACGGAATAAAACGGACAATTACAGCATCGGTGAGTTTGAAAAAAACCACAGTAACATAGAGGAGAGCCTCAACGACCTGCAAAATATACTGATAAAATATCTGCCCGGCGACTGCCCGATCGAAAAGAGCCGGAAAGCCCTTATTGACTTGTTTCTATTGGAAGATGATTTAAGCAAACATACTTTGTTGGAAGAGCGGATTCTGGTTTCATTAGTAGAACGTATAGAGAAGGATATCAAATGAGTGAGAAATACCAACTGATTATCATAGAACCTTCCCTGATCGTACAACAAGGGATTAAAGCGCTGTTGGAATCGGGAACCGAATTTCAGGTTGTCCGCAGCTATACCGATTACCAGTCTTTCAAAGATGACCCTGACCCGGAGCCTTCCCATATTATCCTTATTAACCCTACGTTGGTAAATTTTCACAAGCAGTTTGCCATAAAAAGTTTTTTTCCGGAATATCCCGATACCTTTCTCGTAGCTATTTTATATAGCTATGTTGATCCTGAGACTATCCGTAGCTTTGATGGTTTTATTGATATTTACGACGATTACCGGCAGATCACAAAAAAACTCAAGCATGTCCTTAGCTCAAAACAGCACCATGAAAGCGGGCAACAGGACAATATCAGCCTCTCCGACAGGGAGACGGAAATCCTTATTTCCGTAGCGCAAGGTCTTACCAATAAGGAGATTGCCGAAAAACATTATATCTCAATCCACACGGTAATTTCGCACCGCAAAAATATTGCCCGAAAAACAGGAATTAAAACTGTTTCGGGACTTACCATTTACGCTTTGTTCAACAATCTGATTTCACAGGAAGATATACAGTAGTTATAAGTAATTTATAACGGCTTTGCAAACTGTAAACCTAATAAAACGAAAATGGAATGAGGAATCTCCAGTAAAAATGCTCCTCATTGCGGAGATTCCGTGTGCCCATTTTGGTAATTTTCATATTATTCAATATACTTTCCGCACTAAAAAAGAGTAATAATAAATATTGTTTATAGTCCCGTTAGGGACGTAATATTGGTAGAAAAAGTGCCATCTTCTCACCTTGTCCCAATCGGGACAATATATTTTCTTCTTACATTGCGTCCCTAACGGGACTTTGATTGATGGAACATTCTCCGTTTCTACCAATATTACGTCCCTAATGGGACTATAACAAACCTTAGGGGTAATATTGCGGATAAACGTATTATTTAATGTTTAAAAATTAGCGAATCTTCTAATTTTTCGTGCCAACGTTTCTGCAAATGTGTTTTTATCTCCGTTCTGAGTTGCGGCAGTTTCTGCAAGTATGTTTTTGTTCTCGTTTGAACTTGCAGAAGCTTCTGCAAACCTGTCCCGGTTCTCGTTCTTATTTGCAGAAACTTCTGCAAGTGTGTTTTCGTTTCCGTTCCGACTTGCGTAAGTTTTGGCAAGTGTGTTTTTGTTCCCGTTTGGACTTGCGGCAGTTTCTGCAAGTGTGCCTGGCCTCTTGTTTGCATTTGCCGAAAGTTATACTGCTCGTCCGGAAGGAAATTTCGCAAAAAATGAATTAATTTTTGACATACTTATATTCGGAGCGCGACTTGGAGTCAAGAGTGTTCGGAAGATTTTTATAGGTTAATTTAATTAAGAAAGAAATCCTCTTTTTCATCAATAATTCAAGAAAAAAGAAAAAATTACAGAACAAAACAGATACATTT
>JAVBMA010000014.1:0-87700 GCA_031553005.1 Paludibacteraceae bacterium
CTTTGTGGTCTATCAATATCAAGTTTTCATGTTGCTTTTGATATTCTACTATAATATTCCGGGTATTATCCGGAGAACAATCGTTCACACAAATAATTTCATAACTTTTTTGGGGAATATCCTGATCATAAAGGCTATCCAAACACTCTGTGATGTATTTTTCAGCATTATAACAAGGAAGAACTATGGAAATCTTTATATTTTCATCCATAATTCTTTATTAAAACGGACAACATTTAATTAATGGTTCAAGGTCTATTATTGGTGGTGTCCATTGATCTTTTAAGGATATCAGAAATTCAAAACTTTCCGTTCCCTTTATTTTGTAAGATTCTTTTACTTCTCTTTTTACCGATTTAAAATAATCATAAAATTTAAAACCTGAATCCGGATGTTTATAAGAAAACTCACACCAACAATTTGGGATGTTATAAGCATCTGCAATAATAATTCCATGTAAAGAACTTGATATTATAAAATCACATTCATTAACTTTATCAATAAATTTATTCCATTTTCCATAATTCACAATGTCAATAAAAATAACATCATTGGTTAAGCTGAATTGACTGATGGCTGCCATTACATTTTTATCATTACGATCGAGATGATGAGGAATGAATCCGATTTTATATTTCTTTTTTACGTTTGATTTATAGTATAGCGGGAATAGCAATGCGGGGTCTCCGTAAATTTCAGGACAATCAACTCCATTTTTTAGTAAAAAATCTCGGGATAAAGGACCTCTGACTGCTAATATTTTTTCAGGAAAATTGGATAAACCTAAAGATGGAGATATTATTCCGCTACCCCACACTATAGTATTGGATTGAACTATCCATGGAAATTGTATTATACTTCCTATACATGCATAATTAACTTTTTTATTTGTTGCAAATTCTAATGGAATAATTCTTTTATTAGATATTAGACGTGCTAAGATCAATGCTACATCATCTCCCCAATTTATATTTTTCAATATATGGGGTCTGCATATGTTATATGGAAGGCACGCTGAAATTACAATGCTATTTTTACAAAATTTCTGTATTATATAGTATTTTATATCATAAAAAAAACTATTAAATGGTTTGAATATAAATACTTTAATTGCAGAATATATGATATTTTTCCTGATAGGCATTTTTATTTTTAATTGAGAAATTTCACCTTTAGCCAAAGATTTATTATTTTTTTATGATAAATATAAGTAACTCAAACAAATACTATCAAAACTCTAAGAATGAGGATTGATTCTGTTTTCTAATACTTGGTTTCTTTTGACTTCTTAGTTTTCCATTTGTCTATCTTAAACAAGCATCGTTCCGCAAAATAATAAAACTTATCTATCAAAGGATATCGTTTTACCCGTTGCATCTGACTAATTGGAAATGCCCAGGTTTGATAATCTTCCAATATTTTTTCAGGCAACAACTCTTTTAAAACCTTCAATCGTTCTTCTTTGTCTAATTCTCCATTTACATTACTGATGCCCGACATGTCGAATAAGCTTATATCCATATCGCAGTATTCAATCGGTTCTTTGCCGAAAATAATTGCCTGCAAATACCATTTCCAATCCGAAACTATTTTTAAGGATTCATCGTATAACCCGTATTTGTCGAACAAACTACGTTTAATATATGCCGGAGAGTGATTTAATGTTCCTCTGTAAAAGTCCAGCATGGTAGGTTGGCGTCCGGCAAAGCCTTTATCTTTCAGGATATAACCGGGCATTTGTTTCAGCATATTACCGTAGAGAATTGAAAGGTGAAAGGTGAAAGGTGAAAGGTAGTGTTGGAGGATTTTTTTTGTTACATTGTCATTTGCCAAGCAGTCGCCGGAATTGACAAACTGTACATATTCTCCTTGTGCCATGCAGATTCCTTTGTTCATGGCGTGATAAATACCGTTGTCTTTTTCGGAAATCCAATGAAAGTCAGCCGATACTGACTGTTGATTCTTGATTCTTGATTCCTGGTTCTTAATTATCTCAACACTGCCATCTGTACTTCCTCCGTCTATTACGATGTATTCAAATTCCTGCGATGTTTGAGAAAATATGCTTTGCATGGTTTTCTCCAAACCGGAAGCATTGTTGTAGTTGATAGTAATAATAGAGAGTTTCATAATACTTGTTGCCTAAAAGCTCAATGACTGGTATCCTTTATTTTTTTTGTAAAAATGTATTTTAATTATTCCCCTTGTTTTTTAACAGGAGAACTTATGCCGGCTTTTTTGTTTTTCAACCAACTGCCTTCTATTTTAAATATTTTTTTTATTCTCTTATTTATTCTGAAAGGCAGTCTTTTAAAACCTTTCCAACCATATTCATAAGGGCAATAATATAATTTATGAAAATTCAAATCAGCACTTCGGTAAATTTTTATATTTGAAGGGTGTTTTAAAGGAAGAATATTTTCTACTTCTAAATTAGCTGCTTTACTATCTGTATTGATGGTATGTGTTCCATATTGGTCAAATCCGATGTTTGTTGACAGATTAACATTCGGACATATACCGACTCCGTGATTCATCCATATTAAAATCAATAATTGAATATCCCAACTACTTTCATTTAATCTGTCTTTGTGTATTTTTTTCAAACATTCGCACCAATATTCTCTTTCTCTTTGTGTTACGTGATAAGACTTCAAGGCATTTTTTAAATCCGTTTGGCTTATATTAGATAAGTAATAATCAAATTCGGACCATGTTCGTTTCCAGGTAGCCCATGCGCAAAGAGTTCTATTCATCATGGAAAAATAATATGAAGCATTTCCATATGATTTGCCATCGATCTGCATACTTCCAATAATTTTTACATTAGTGTTGTCTTTATATCGTATAAGCAATTCTTTTGCATATTCAAAAAAATCAGGAGCAGGTATGGCATCATCTTCAATAATAATACCCTGTTCCACATTCTCAAAAAACCAGGAAATCCCGCTTGCAGGTCCTCTTCCGCAACCTAAATTTTCATTTGAATAATATGTTTTCAGGTCACAATCCCACTCCAACGGATCCTTAAATATGGCACGAACAGAAGCACATTTTTCTATATCTGCAATATTACCGTCTCGGGCTCCATCTTGAAAAACAAACAACTGCTTAGGTTTTTGTTTTTTTATTTCTTCAAATACACGTTGTGTATGTTCAGGGCGGTTAAAACTGATTAATAAAATGGGAATGTTAAACATAATTATGACAAATAATTTCAATGAAAGACGTTGGAACTATAACTCCTTTTATTTTATCACCTTGTATCTTTTTCTTTAGTCGGACTTTTGTTTTTATCCAATTATAAAAAGGGAAATAATACTTTTAAGCTTTTCATCATTTTATGTTATAATGATCCAATAATGCTAATAATTGTTTGTCATTCCTTCCATAAAAACAGTTTTGAAAATATAATGCAGAAGAATTATTTTCGACTATATATTCAATCATACTGACACTTTCATTATGTTTTTGAACGGAATTTTCAATCAATTGTACATTAATTCCTTTTCTGTATTCCATTATCCAAAACCATATATCATCGGTATGAGGAGCGATATCTAGAAAAACAGCAGTATTAAATACCTCTTTATCAAAAATATGAGGGGGATAAATAACACTGGAAACACCAAAAGCGGAAACACCAAAAGCGTAATTAGGTTTGTATTTTTTTATAGACCGGGTATCTTCCCATTCCGAATAGGGTGCAAATTTTCCTCCTCTTCTTATTGGAATACAGCCCTGATGGCAAAAAATAGTTCTCTTATCACTTTTATTATAGGCTTGTAATAGTTGTTCTATTATTTGTTTGTTATAATAAATATCGTCATCGACTGTAATAATCGGATTATCGGGAAATTGCTCCAATGCGGGAATAAGTTTGGTATGTGATCTTATATCTGTACAATAAACGATTTCCAATCCCGATTTTTTTAATCTCTTTAAAATTCCGGGTATATTTTCATCATTCCATTTATCCTTGTTGATATATAATACAATTCTATTGGGTTTTACCGTTTGGGTAAATATTGAATAGATGGCATACGGAGCAAAATCAGCAACTCTTTTTCCGTGTGATGTCAGTGACACTACAATATCCGAGCTGTCATTTTTCCTATCCAGCATATTTAATGGTAATTCATAAATCTTTTTCTTTATCTCCAAGCGTTTTTTGTCGTCTTTTTTCGCTTCATTCTTTAGATAGAGCCTATATTTTAATGCTCTTTTAGGCTTATAATAAATTTTTTCTATCAAAGTATTTCGTAAACGCCAAAAGAATTTAAATAAAAATGTGTCTGATATTTTTTTCAAAACCATTTCTTTTTCATCAGACCTGGCTAGCCTGTACGCATGCAATTCTTCGTAATCGGTTCCCAGATAAGGCAATTTGCTATTAATATATTCAGATAAACGCCGATAATCATCTTTGCCGGATTCTTTTTTCTCATCACATCTCGTAACGAGAATATCAATTGCATTATAACTTGCTTTTTGTAAAAGTAATGCCTCTATTAAGAATGCCTGTTTGGAAAGTTTAACGTCATTAAAAGCTTCTGAATATCGTACTTTTTCAAATATTTCTTTTCTGATAAAACAACATTGAAATAAATCCCAATTGAAAAACAAGTCACTGACATTTATCTTTTCTGGTGCTCTTATTGTTTCTTTGCCAATCACATAATCGCTACAAACGATATCTGTTCCTTGTAAAAAATGCGATATATTTTCTAAAACGCCATCGTGAGCAATAATTTCATTGGATGAAAGGAAAAATACATAATTGCCAGATATCTCATTTAAAACCTCATTTCGAACTTTTATCTGTTCACTCCAATCATTTAAGATATATATATCCTTAAATACAGAATAGTTTACTTCATTAGTTGTAAGCAGAAACAATTCGTATTTATCATACGTTTGGTATGAGATACTTTCAAGGCACCTGTCCAAATTTTCAGGAGAATCATTTATTAGTATGATTGAAAACATATCGAATTGTATTAAAGTTATTTATTGTTTTTCGTCTAATTTTTTTTGCAGAATAAATAAACATATTCGGATAATAGACCCATATTTTTCTGTAATGAGAAGCTAGTTTATCAATGTCCGATTCATCTCCATGTTTATCATAATATTGAGCAATATAATCTTTGCAAAATTTTAACCGTTCGGGCATACCTTCGTACCTTGCTCCCTTGAAGCATTTTTTATAATTACCTTTTTGCAAAAAAGATTCAAGTTGTCGTTCCAAACAATGATCTTTAAACTGATTTTCGGGAATAGAATAATAACGATAAATTTCTTCCCGTATACGAACATCGTTTATTATTACCAAACTACTTTCAATAAATGCATTTTGACGAGAATAACCAGAAAAACATTGATTTTCCGCATATAACAATTTCCTGAATTTATTTGTATTTAGTAATTTTAAATCGTTTTCAACTAATGCAAAATATTTATATTTCAATGAAATTTCAAGGCCTTTAGCTAATGAACGGCAAAATCCGGGAAATATCCCAAATCCTTTTCTTCCTAATGCCGGGGACAAATTAACAAAATGTACTTTTCCTAATATTCCGGAACTCTCAAGTTGTTGATTACAAACTTCACCATCGTTTATAACATATAAATCTATTGTGCCTTTAAATTGTTCAATCCATTGCGCTACATATTTCAGATAAACTTCACTGTTGAATTCAGCACAAGTACACATTATCATAGCCTTTTTCTTTTCCATTTCAACAATTTTATTGGTCTAAGAATGAAATTTCCGATCTTATAGGCAAGGCTATTTCGAACATTATCTTCTGATTTTTGAATTAACTCTATATTCGTGTATCGTACCGATTTTAAGTAAAAGTCATATACATATTTCTCAATATCCAGTCCTCTCCTTTTACAAGTATCATACTGTACTAATATGTTCCAGAACTGAGATTTACCATAATCTGCTGTAATAGCGTTTTTTATATTTTTACGGTGTTTGTAGGTAATTTTATCCATTATATATAAATTGCCAACTTCTTCCAATATAAAATTCAAATCAGCATCAACACCAGCTTTATATAATGGATTTAGTCCCAACGTTTTGTCATAATCCTCTTTTTTGAAAGTAACAAAATGTTCAGCGCAAAAATCTCTATTTTCAAAATAAGTTATCCCTTCGGGAATATAAAGTATTCGGCTTTCACCATAAATATTCATTTGTCCGTCACACAAGTAATGGCGGGAGAAGATTACAGATATATCTTCATTTTTTAAATAAATATTAACGCAACTTTCTATTGCATCGGGCATAAGGGCATCGTCCGGATCCAGAAAACCGCACAATTCGCCACTAGCTAATTCTATGCAATATTTTTTTGTATATCCGCATCCTTTATTTTCTTTGTTATGGTATACTTTTATTCGACAGTCATTTTCATATAATTTATACAGCTCCTTTGAATTATCTGTAGATGCATCATCGACAATGATAATTTCCCAATTAGTATAAGTTTGAGCTTTTATGCTGTCAATAGCTTCTTGAAGATATTTGCCATTGTTATATTGAGCTATTAGTACTGAAAAAAGAGGTGTTTTTATCATTACAAATGTTATTTTACAGCCAGTTCAAACCTGTTTTTTTATTTTGTTTTCTGCTCGATTCTATTTTTAAATAAAGGTCTAAATCTTTTATTGTTTTCTTTCTCAAAATAGAATTTTTTCTAAATTGTAGCTTTATTATACTTTTTATCAAAACTTGTATAGAAAGTTTTTTTCTTAATTTAGATATTATATCATTAATTAATTTGTCCTCCTTCAATATGTCTCCGTAATAAGTACAAATCCAAACTTCTTCCCCTCGTTTTTGATGCTCTGTTGTCCACTTTCCCTTTCTTTCGCTTCTGTCGTGGCAAATTGCAGTTGTCGTAATGATATAGATTTTAAAACCATGATAAGCAACCCGCTGACAATAATTATCATCTTCTCCGTAATGATAAAAAATTGAAGTATCAAATCCGCCGATTTTATCAATGCATCCACGGCTTATTAACCATGCTGCAGCATTTACAAATTTCGTTTCATATACATTTTTTAAACAACCTAAGTATGAATCAGAAACAAAATCCGGGGTATTATGTTGAGCAATATAATTTATAAATCCACTATCTAAATTTGTTTTATTCCCATTCAAATGAATAGGAGAAACAATTCCCGCCTCGGGTAGTTGTTTAAAAGCCTCTACTAATTTCTCAATAGTATTCTTTTCTAACCATGCATCTTGATTGAGAAGAAGAAAATAGTCGGCACCTTGTTCGTATGCCTTTTTTATTCCGACATTATTTGCTTTGGCAAAACCTAAATTCTCATTTAAAACAATCAAATCGACTTGTGAATAATTCTTCTGAATAAAATCAATTGTTCCATCAACGGAACCGTTATCAATCACAATAATTTTAGTTTGTATAGACGAAAAAAGCAATGAATCCAAACATTTTTGAATCCAATTATGTTGCATTCCATTGAAAGTTACTATGATAGCAAAGATTTTGTCCATTACTGAAATAATACTGTTTTTCTATTAGTCTATTAAAATTGTCTCTGAGTGAAAAGCAACATTACCCCAGGATTTATTCCATTGAGAAAATGCTATGTTTGATTTCTGTTTATACTTATCTATTTTGAATGTCAAAACACGGGCAATAATATCAAAATCCGTCTGACCTGTTATGAAATTTCCCATACCTAAAGAAAAGGAAACATAATATTCTCCTATTACTAAGTTATGACCTATCAAGGAAAATTTTATTTGTTTCTTTTCTCCATTCTTTATTGAAAAAAATGTTGTGTTAGACACCCCGCCTATAGGTACATCTTCCATTGTAAATATGGTGGTATTCAATCTGAAATTTTCAACATCTCTATTTGCCTTCACTTCAATTAAAAATTCTATAGGTTCGTCTGTTGCAAATTTATTTTCTTGCTTGGTATATTGAATAGATAAAAATTGTACATCTAATGGCATGTTCTTCCTACGCATGGTATTATCTATTGTTTTAGCTACAATTTCATCAACCATATTCATTTTTAAATAATAATCTATGGACTCATTTACGTTTCCCGTAAAATCAACCAAGCCATCTTTCAGTACAACTCCTTTATTACACAAATTTCTAACCGCACCCATATTATGGCTTACAAACAACACTGTCCGTCCCTCGCCCTTGCTCACATCCTGCATTTTTCCGATCGCCTTTTTCTGAAACTCGGCATCACCTACTGCCAAAACTTCGTCAACAACCAAAATTTCAGGATCAAGATGGGCGGCTACCGCAAACCCCAGCCTGACTGTCATTCCGGAAGAATAACGTTTGACCGGAGTGTCAATATAGCGTTCTACACCCGAGAAATCTACAATTTCATCCAGTTTGCGGGTAATCTCACGTTTGGTCATTCCCATAATGGCGCCGTTCATATAGATATTTTCACGTCCCGTCATTTCGGGATGGAAGCCGGTGCCTACTTCCAACAATGAAGCTATGCGCCCCTTGGCTTTAATACTTCCGGTGGTAGGCGTTGTTACTTTAGAGAGTATTTTCAATAAAGTAGATTTTCCCGCGCCATTTTTCCCGATAATACCCAATACGTCGCCTTTTTCTATTTCGAAATTGATATCTCGAAGCGCCCACACATACTCGCTATTCCCTTTATGAGCCCTGTCATTTACCTCTCCTATCTTTAGATAAGGATCCTCTTTTCCACGTACATTTACTTGCCACCAGCGATTGAGGTCGTGGCTGATTGTGCGGGTAGAAACTAAACCGAGGCGGTATTGTTTGCTTATATTTTCAAATTTTATTGTTGTATTCATTCTTTTTTTGTCTATAGGTTAATTGTCTAATTGATGAATTGACTAAATGGTAATTGGTTGGTTATTTCGTCAGTTTATCAATTTGCCGTTTAGTCAATTAGATATTTTGCCAAACCTCTAACCGTTCAAACTTATACAAATATTCCATATTCTCAATTAGTCAATTTATCAGTTAACCGATTAGCCATCATCACACCGTATCCATAAAACTTCTCTGTACTCTGTTAAATATCAGAATACTAATAAATAATAACACAATCATAAACCCAAAACTGTAACCTAAAGAGTACCAACTAAAGCTTCCTGAACCTAACGTACCGTATTTAAATGCCTCTATAATAGATGTTAATGGATTGAGAGACATGATTGATTTCAATTTTTGATTTGTAATAGTACTGAGCGGGTAAATAATCGGGGTTGCATACATCCATAATTGAACAAAGAAAGTCAACAATAAGGTCAAATCCCTGTACTTTGTTGTCAATGATGAAAACAGGATGCCAAAAGCCAATGCCAGGCCAGACATCATAATAATCAGTATCGGAAACAATAATATGTAAATATTAGGAGCAATATGCACATCGGTAAAAATCACATAATAGAGATATACAACCAGAAATAGTGATAATTGGATGAAAAGCCGAACCAGATTGGAGGTGATAGTTGCTAAAGGTACGATCAGGCGGGGAAAATATACTTTTCCAAAAATAGCCGCATTGGAAAGGAATGTGTTTGAAGTACTATTCAAACAAGTAGAAAAATATTGCCACAAAGAGATTCCTGCCAGATAAAACAAAGGTTGTGGTAAACCGTCGGTACTGATGCCTGCTATTCCTCCAAATACAACCATATACATGATTGTAGTCATAATCGGTTGAATAAAAAACCACAGCGGGCCTAATATGGTTTGTTTGTATTGAGTTATGATATCGCGCTTTACAAACATCTTATATAGATCCCGGTATTGATAGATCTCTTTAATATTTATCTCGAAAAGTCCGTTTCTTGGCTTTATTTCAGTATCCCAATCCGGCTTTGTTTTGCTTTTTTTTAAATCAAATATCTTTCCCACTAAATTCTTTTTATTTTAAACCAATTCTTCTTTTAAAATCCGTTTTTTCACGGCTTCGCCATTCTGAATAACATTATTCAGAGAAAAAGTGAATTTTACCAAACTCACTATTAAACAACAAATAAAAAACAATTGTTTTTATAACTGATAGAAATGATTTATATTCCTAACTTTTATTCAAAAAAATACTTTGAAAAGGGTTAAAAACTGAATATACTTATTTTTTACCTTTACAGACTAATACGATTTGATATGATCCGACTGATTTGTCTTTATTCGAAATTTTTGTACGTCTCCCCGAATTATTATGTTTCGTTCTAAACCTTTTCAAAGAAAAATCCGAAATGAGATATAACATACAATGCTGTTCCAATTATTTATAGCTGTCTAAATAGTTATTTATAATATTTTGAGTAAGAAAAATAAAATTTAACTCCGAACTCGCATTATTTCTAAACTTCCGGTAAACTGATTCATACAAATATAAATAAAAACCTTATTTAATACCTGATAAAATAGACTTGGGTACTATGTTTATATGAAATATTTGCATTTTATTTCCTACCGGAGTATTATATGCAATTTTTGTTCCAAAAAATAAAAGAGCAGAAATCTTTAAATTTACTGCTCTTTTTACTATACCATCCTCTATGTCTTTTATCAAATATTTATGCTTTTTCCACTTTGTGATCTTTTTGGAATGCTTTTAGCCGTTCTTCGAGTTCCTCATATTGATTGTCCTGAATAAACGAAGTACAAGCGCGGATTCCTTGCTGTAAACTTCCTGTCGTACTCAAAGAAATTGCGCTTACCCCATAGAAAAGAAGTTCTTGCATCAACTCTCCTCCGGTCATTCCCGGATATCCGATAGTAAAATAGAACCCATCTCCCACCGGTTGATCAATATCCTTGTCATAAACAATCTCAAAACCGTTTTGGAGGAAAATACGTTTCAACTTTGCAGCCCTGCGTCCATATTCATGTACGCTTGCCAGAAAGTTGAATTTTCCGTCGGAAGCAGCCTTAAACATAGCAGCCATAGCATATTGGACAGAGTGTGCAGTTCCTGACGAAAGGCAATAAAGCACACGATTAACAAATACATTGCCGAATTCGCTTACACCATATCTTTGGGCTAATCCTGGGAATGATTGTTTATACAATTTGTTTGATATTGCGGCAATACCAATGCGTTGTCCGGCATAACTAAATGCTTTGGAACCGGAAATCAACAAAATGTAGTTATCTGTGTATTTAGCTACTGACGGTTGAAACGGAGCTTGAAAAGGTTTGCTTAAATCTTTACGGAAATCCATTGCAAAATAAGCAAGGTCTTCCATTACAATTACGCCATATTTAGTTGCCAATTCGCCGATACCTTTCAATTCGCTCTCCGTAAGGCATACCCAAGATGGATTGTTCGGATTGGAATAAACGATATTACAGATATTTCCTTTTTGCAGATAGCTTTCAACTTTTGATATCAGCTTTTCTCCACGGTAATCGTACATATCAAACGATTCGTATTTCATCCCCAACACAACTAGCTGGTTTTTCTGAACCGGAAAACCGGGATCGATAAAAAGAACCGTATCTTTTGATGAGTCGCGCTGACCTGAAACCAAAAAAGAGGCAAATGTGCCCTGCATGGAACCGGATACGGGAATACACCCCTGAGGTAATATGTCAATATCTATAAATGCTTTGATAAAACGGGATGCTTCTTCTTTTAATGTTGGCAAACCGTCCAGCATAGGATATATTGAAGCCGCACCGTTTTTCAACGCCTGAATCTCAGCTTCCACACCGATAGCTTCGGGAGCAAGTCCGGGAACCCCCATCTCCATCCGGACATATTTCTTACCGGTTCTTTTTTCAACTTCGTTTGTGATTGCTACTACTTCGCGGATAGTCGCTTCTTTAAAATCTGGTAAATTAAAACTGTCTATAACAGATTTAACTACTTCGTAATCAATTGGAGTATTCATTATAGTGAAGAATTAAGAATGAAGAATTAAGAATAAAAAGTTAAAAAGTATAGCTACTCTTACACTTGTCTACTCTTTTACTCGTCAACTAAAAATCATTAATCAGTTGTAATACATAATTTTCTTTCCAACCATCAGGTGTTTTCAACCATGAGTTTAATTTGCCGGAAATAACAAAACCTTTTTTTTGAAACAAAGCCAGACTCTTTGTATTATCCTCAGCAATATTGCAGTACAATTGCTTTAATTTCAGAAAATTAAAAGCGTATTGGATAAAGACGTCCAAAGCTTGGGAGCCAAATCCTTTCGCCTGATATGACGGGTCAATCAGAATACCGATACTGGCGCGGTTGTGATACGGATCGAAGTCAAACATATCCACTGTCCCGATCGTCTTTTTCTCCTTTTGAAGGACAATCATCAATCGTAATTGCCGGGATGTGTATAAATCTTCGGGCTGTGATTCTATGTATTGCTTGAGGGTAAAACGGGAATAAGGGGCTATTGTAATACCTGCCGACCATAATTGTGTATCATTTTCCCATTGATACAATACTTCAAGGTCTTCCGGTTCCAGTGCCCTTAGCCGGATTATATCATTTTCTAAAAAGATCATATTACAAGATATTCAGATGATCAGATTTTCAGAAAACACCGGATTATCTTAATCTGTCAGTTGCTCTGACCAAAGCTTCGTCTTTTCCGATTGACCGGATTGACAAATAAGATAAAACGATATTAATTGCCGGAAGAATAACAGGCCATTTAAGAAGAATTTCGTTGGATGAAAACCGTTCTTTCAATATCCAATAATAACCTCCCAGCATTACATAAAATCCGATTATGAGCAAAATATTGAAAACGCATAAGCGTATCTGGAGTAATCTTTTTTTGAAAAGAAAAAGGGCAGCCAATGCAATCAGAATATTTGAAATACAAAGAACCAGAAGCGGCCACATACTATATTCCAAACTTTTGTCGACGTATGCCCCCAATACTGTTATCGTATAGAATACATTTTCACCTGATATGAGTTCCATAATAGGAAACCCGATAGTCAAAGATGTAAGAATAGCTATTATTAATAAATATATAGTTTGTATTCGCTGAATCATATCTTGTTAATAATTAATTTGTAACGTGGCAAATAATATTTAAACATAAAGCCGTGGCATGCCGCGGCTTTATGGAACATTTTCATTTTTTATTACCCATCTCTTCGGCAATTTTTCGTCCCGCTTCCAACGCTTTCAGATTCAAATTGACGATATCCTCTCCTTTTCTTTCGAAGATGGAACGGATCCCGTTTTTTATTTCTTCGTAAGGGATACTCAAGAACGGCGTTGAAGCGCCTAACATAACCATATTGGAAACGCGGGCAGAACCCAACTCTTTTGCAATTTTTTCTACGTCAAGAATTACGTGGTTTTTTATCTTTTTGATTTCACTCAAAAGATCTTCCACTGCCGGATAATCAGGAATATTAATTAATGGAATTTCATTTGTTACCAACCAACCGTCTTTTTTTAAATAAGGTAAATAACGCAGGGATTCCATCGGTTCGAGCGAAATAATAAGGTCAGCCGAACCATTGGCTATTAAATCCGAAGCAATAGGAGAATCTGAAATTCGAAGATTGGATTGTACATCTCCTCCGCGCTGGCTCATTCCATGAACTTCAGCCTGCTTCATATAAAGATTGTTTTTAACCGCAGCTTCACCTATAACCGCAGCAATAGACAAAATCCCTTGTCCTCCTACTCCTGATAAAATAATATCTGTTTTCATGATTTTCAGTTAGATATTGTAAGTCTCAAACTTCAGAATTTGATGGTTAGCATCAAATTCGATACGAAACGAACAAATTTTACTATTAAAATTTTAAGTTAGTAATTCATTTTAGATTGCAAATGTAAAAAAAATCCGACAGATTCGCTTAGAAAATCAAACGCAATTTACGGGAAAGCGAAGCGTGTAGAATAAACGCTTGCCGTTTATCATTTTTATCATTTAGCCGATTAGACAAAAAAACAAATGAATTACCGAATCCTGACTCCTGGTTCTTGATTCTTGGTTCCTGATTCTGAAATGAAATCCCAAACAGATACTCTAAATAAAGCAATAAGTACAATATTTTATCTTATTGGCACAATATCTGGCTATTTCAATAACATATTATTGCATTATTTCAGCAATACAAATACATATTGTTTCTTTAAAATATTTTTTTCTTTCATCTTGTATGTTACTAAATATTTTCATAAATTTGCATCCCGAGAAAAAGTTATACTTTAAATAAAAACACAATGAACCAAGTTTCAGCTCGTTTAGCAGCATTGTCTCCGTCGGAGACGCTTGCCATGTCACAAAAAAGTAGTGAATTGACAGCGCAGGGTATTGATGTAATTAATCTTAGTGTAGGAGAACCCGATTTTAATACTCCAACACACATAAAGGAAGCTGCAAAAAAGGCGATTGATAATAATTTTTCATTCTATTCGCCGGTACCGGGATATTTGCCTCTTCGTAAAGCAATCGTTGATAAATTAAAGAAAGAAAATAATCTTGATTATAAAGCTGACCAGATTGTATGCTCCAACGGTGCCAAACAATCCGTTTGTAACGTATTGATGTGTATTATAGGTAAAGGTGACGAAGTAATAATTCCCGCTCCTTACTGGGTTAGCTATGTTGAAATGGTGAAACTTGCAGAAGGAACCAATGTTATTGTCAGTGCAGGTATTGACCAGGATTTCAAAATGACACCGGCTCAATTGGAAGCTGCAATTACTCCGAAAACAAAAGCATTGATTTTATGCTCGCCTTCCAACCCTACAGGAAGTGTTTATACAAAAGAAGAACTAAAAGGATTGGCCGATGTATTGGCTAAATATCCGAATGTTATCGTAATTGCAGATGAAATTTACGAACATATCAATTATATAGGAAAGCACGAGAGTATTGCTCAATTTGATTCAATCAAAGACCACGTTGTTATCATAAACGGTGTATCCAAGGCATACGCGATGACAGGATGGCGCTTGGGTTGGGTTGCAGCTCCGCAATGGATTGCTGCTGCATGCAACAAACTACAGGGGCAATATACTTCCGGACCTTCTTCTATCGCACAAAAAGCAGCAGAAGCAGCATATACCGGAGACCAGACTCCTGTTAAAGATATGCAAAAAGCATTCGAACGCCGCCGGGATTTAGTAGTTAACCTTGCAAAAGAGATACCGGGCTTCAAAGTAAGCATTCCTAAAGGAGCATTCTACCTTTTCCCTGAATGCAACTCTTATTTTGGAAAAACAACTCCTAAAGGAGCTGCTATAAAAACCGCTGCCGACCTTGCCATGTACCTATTAGAAGAAGGTCACGTTGCATGTGTAGGAGGAGACGCTTTCGGTGCGCCAAACTGTATTCGTATGTCTTATGCAACTTCCGATGAAAAATTGGTTGAAGCATTCGCCCGCATCAAAAAAGCACTCGAAAACTTGAAGTAGTTGAAATTTGAAAGGTGAAAACTGAAAGTTAAATAAATCATCTCTTATTTCCATAACTTTCAGTTTTCACCTTTCAATTTTCAACTATATTCTACCATTCCTTTCCACTATCCCCAAATTCCGGTTTTTTCTTCCATTTGAAATTGGCATGGGTTCCATCGCAAAAAGGCTTATTCGAAGAAGCTCCGCAACGGCATAATGTAACCCGGTTACGAATCTCATAGCTCTGTCCGTTAGCACTCTCAACCCGGATACCTCCACGCACCCATATAGGTCCGCTAACCCTAATTCCCGGATCTTCCACAATTCCTATCGAAGGCTCAAAATCGGGCTCATATACTTTCTTCTCCTGTTTATCCCAGATTATCAATCTTCCTGCCGAACAATGAGCCGATTCTCTTTTTGCAAGCTCAATCTCCTCGGGTGTTTCGGCTCGCTCCACAATATTCCATATCCGCCCTTTCGCATCACAAAAACGAACAAATGCACAATAAGCCTCGTTATCAACCAAAATCAACGAAGGGCCTTCAATCTTTTCCGCATTAGCGGTTAAAGGCTCAAAAGAAGCCGTCTCTTCCGGATCCCAGTCCAATTGTTTATGCTCTCCCGTACAATAAGGCTTATCCGATGATGCTCCGCAACGGCAAAGGGCACAGCATGGTTCATTACCTGTATCAAATGACTTTCCTTCCCGGTATGTCCAGTTTTCCCCATCTTCATTCGGAGTTATAATCTGTTCATTCATAGGAGGCTTTCCAAATAATAAATAAGGGCCGTCTTTTGTGATCTTTATATAGATCGAGTCCGCAACATTTTTTAGGCCGCTTTCTTTTTCTGCCTGATCTTTTTTCTGCATAGACATTTGTGTGTTTAAGTAGTAAACAAGTAAAAAATGCTCATCACCTATTTACATCGGTTATTTTTCAAAAACAATCCAAAACAACAAATAGTTCCGAAAGAAAAATAGATTATCAAAAAATAGATTATTCCGACATTAGAAAATAGACAAATATTCACTCTTAATATCTGCCAATTTGCTAACTCCTCCACTCAAAAAAATATAAAAAGATTTTTCTTTGTCTTTTAAAAGCGATACCTTTGCAGACATTAATTTAACGAACATAAATATTCAAAAAATGGCTAAAGTAAAAGGAACTGTCGTTGTAAACAACGAAAGGTGCAAAGGATGCGAACTCTGTGTTGTAGCCTGCCCTTCCAATGTTTTAGCGATGTCCAAACATGTAAATGCAAAAGGATATAACTACGCTTATATGGCAGACGAAGAGGCATGTATAGGTTGTGCTAATTGTGCTGTTGTCTGTCCGGACGGATGTATTACCGTTTATAGAGCTAAAATTTAATAATAGTTGAGAATTGAAATTGAATGCAGTTTTCATTAAAGCATTCATTCTCAACTTTCTATTTTCAACTCTCAACTTTCAACTAAATTAACCATGAGTGAAGAAATAAAATTAATGAAAGGAAACGAAGCCATTGCACATGCTGCCATTCGTTGCGGATGTGATGGTTATTTCGGTTATCCTATTACCCCCCAATCTGAAGTTCTGGAAACACTGGCAGAAGAAAAGCCGTGGGAAACAACAGGAATGGTAGTCTTGCAAGCAGAAAGCGAAGTTGCTGCCATAAACATGGTTTACGGTGGTGCCGGAACCGGAAAAAAAGTAATGACATCTTCTTCCAGTCCGGGTATAAGCCTGAAACAAGAAGGAATTTCATATATTGCCGGAAGTGAATTGCCATGCCTGATTGTTAATGTTATGCGTGGAGGTCCCGGCTTGGGAACCATACAACCAAGTCAGGCGGATTATTTCCAGACAGTAAAAGGCGGCGGACACGGAGATTACCGCTTAATCGCGTTGGCTCCGGCGTCTGTTCAGGAGATGGCTGATTTTGTAGAGTTAGGTTTTAATCTGGCTTATAAATACAGAAATCCGGTTATGATTTTGTCCGACGGTGTAATCGGGCAAATGATGGAAAAAGTAATCCTCCCTCCTTTCCAACCGAGAATGACAGAAGAAGAGATTACAAAAAAATGTCCGTGGGCTGCTGTCGGGAAACCGGCAACCAGAAAACGCAATGTTGTTACTTCATTGGAGTTGGATGCTGCTACAATGGAACAAAACAACAACCGTTTCCAAAAGAAATATAAAGAGATTGAAGATAATGAGGTTCGTTTCGAAGAAATCGAATGTGCAGATGCAGATTATCTTTTAATAGCATTCGGTTCTTCTGCCCGTATTTGTCAGAAAGCTGTAGAAGTAGCCCGTTCGCAAGGCATTAAGTTAGGACTTTTACGTCCTATCACCCTTTGGCCTTTCCCTGCAAAAGCCATTGGCGAATATGCAAATAAAGTTAAGGCAATGTTATCGGTCGAATTGAACGCCGGGCAAATGGTTGAAGATGTAAGACTTGCCGTAAACGGAAAGGTAAAAGTAGAACATTATGGCCGTTTGGGAGGTATCGTATTTACTCCGGACGAAATAGTAGAGGCAGTTAAGAATTTGAAAAATTGAAAATTGAAATGACAACTGAAGATATAATAAAACCGGAAAATCTGGTATACCGGAAACCGGAAATAATGAATGATGTTCCGATGCACTATTGCCCCGGCTGTAGCCATGGCGTAGTTCATAAGCTTATTGCCGAAGTGTTGGAAGAAATGGGTATGCAGGACAAAACAATTGGGATTGCTCCCGTTGGTTGTGCTGTATTCGCATATAATTATTTGGATATAGACTGGGAAGAAGCTGCACACGGACGCGCTCCGGCGGTTGCAACTGCTATCAAACGCCTTCGCCCCGACCGTTTGGTTTTTACCTATCAGGGAGATGGTGACCTTGCTGCGATTGGAACTGCTGAAACAATCCATGCTTGCAATAGAGGTGAAAATATCACTATCATTTTCATAAATAATGGTATTTATGGTATGACCGGCGGACAAATGGCGCCGACTACATTGGAAGGAATGAAAACTTCAACCTGCCCATACGGACGTGATGTAAAATTGAACGGTTACCCGTTGAAAATTACTAATATCCTGAAAGATTTGGAAGGAACTAGATATGTAACCCGCCAAAGCGTACACACGGCTGCTGCTGTCCGCAAAGCTAAAAAAGCGATTCGTAAGGCTTTCGAAAATTCAATGGAAGATAAAGGAGCCTCTGTGGTAGAAATCGTTTCTACATGTAGCTCAGGTTGGAAATTGACTCCAGACCAATCAAACAAGTGGATGGAAGAAAATATGTTCCCGGCCTACCCTCTTGGCGACCTAAAAGACAGATAATTGTTAAATTGAAAGTTGAAGGTTGAAAGTTGAAAATAAAAGGTAGTTCTTTTTATTAACTTGCAACAATACAATTTGTAACTAAGAAAATAATGAAAGAAGAAATAATCATAGCCGGGTTCGGAGGGCAAGGAGTTTTATCGATGGGAAAAATTCTTGCTTATTCCGGATTAATGCAAGGCAAAGAAATCACATGGATGCCTTCTTACGGACCAGAACAACGTGGAGGTACAGCCAACGTGACTGTAATCTTGAGTGATGACCGTATCAGTTCTCCAATTTTGAATGAATTTGATACTGCAATCATCCTTAATCAGCAATCGTTAGATAAATTCGAGAACAGCATCAAACCCGGCGGTACACTGATTTTTGACCCGTATGGTATAACAAAAACACCAACCCGGAAAGACATTAATGTTTACCGCGTTGACGCAATGAATACTTCTATTGAAATGAATGCCCCGAAATCATTTAATATGATTATACTTGGAGGCCTGTTAAAAATTCGTCCGATAGTTGAAATTGAAAACGTATTGTTAGGGCTTAAAAAATCGCTTCCCGAAAGACACCATCATTTGATTCCAATGAATGAAGTTGCAATCAAGAAAGGAATGGAGATTATTGAAAAAATTTAAAATAAAAATAAAAAAGACTTTCTAAATTTTAAAAATTTAGAAAGTCTTTTTTATTTTTCCCTACCCTTTCTTTTTATAACGAGAAAATCTATAATATCATAAAATCTACTGTTTTAATCTATGGACAAATATTTGTTGCCATTAGAAGAAGGAAAATTTTACCATATCTATAATCAAGGAAACAACAGAGAAAACATTTTTTATAACGACGATAATTATGCCTATTTTCTAAAAAAATTAGATTATTATTTGTCCGGTTTTGTGGAAATGTATGCGTTCTGTTTGATGCCCAATCATTTTCATTTGTTAGTGAGAATAAAAGTAATCGAGGAGTTGGATAATGATGATAAACTTAAATTTTATAAGTATAGGGATAAACATTCCAAGTTTTCGAAACTTGGAATGTCTGTAGAAAAATCTTCTATTCATAACAGAATCTTTTCCGATTTCATCAGTACTCAATTTCGTTTCTTTTTTATATCATATTCCAAATCAATAAATAAACAATCGGGGCGAACCGGCAGTTTGTTCCGTAAAAATTTCAAAAGAAAAGAAGTCGATAGTTTACCTTATCTACAACAAGCAGTGATATATATCCATAGAAATCCAGTACACCATGGATTTGATATTGACTTTACGACATATCGGTGGAATAGTTACGAGCGTATTATAGAAAAGAAAATAACAAAGCTGAAGAAAAAAGAAGTATTGGAATGGTTTGGCGATAAAGAGAATTATCATTATGCACATAATTGTGCTGATGAAATCGATATAGAAAAATAAGAAGAAGGAAAAAAGAAAAAAGACTTTCCAAGTTTTAAAAACTTGGAAAGTCTTTTTTCTTTTTTCCTTCTTCTTATTTTTAAAACGTTTTATTAAAAATAATAAACCAATACTCCCACTATACGGTTATTCGTAACATTATGTGTATCTTTTACTTTACCATCTTTAAGGTCTCTTGTTCCGTAAGCAGCCGTGGTCATTTCATATTCCACACCGACTGTCCAATGTTTTAAATTATAAGATAATGCAGGAGCAACACGGTAAACTTGGTCCAGATTAGCAGGGCCGAAAACATACGGCGTTTCCAACAATTCATCAGACGAACCTAAATTTTTAGAGTAGCCAACGAATAATCCGGCTTGGTACTTGATTCCGTATGTTACATTTAACCAACTTGTACTGTTAGTCAGATTTGTATATTCATAACTTCCATCGTCATTCTTTTTAGAAATTCCGTACCCACTCAACAATAATAAATTAGACATATTCTGACCATATACGGTTTTAGCTTTAACAGTGAGTTTATTTGCTGTATATTGGGCAAAAGCATTGGCAGAAAATGAAACAACATTATCCGAGACTTTTGTAGAGATTTCTTGTTGTACTCCATTTATTTCCGCTTCTGTAGTCCCGATAACACGCGGGCGTAAACGGATAAAGTCTACTCCGACTCCAACTATCCATCCATCTTTAATATAATCGCATCCCAAATAAAATTCGGGTAAAATACCGTCTCTCAAATATTCAGAAGAAGAACCGATAGGTCCAACCGAAAGGTATTGCAATTGATATAAGGCAGCCAAATATGTTTTAAAATTGCCCATTTTGTAATCAACGCGAACTTGCGGGCTACGGTTAAATGGTTGAAAAGGGCTTCCGGTCGATAAACTCATTACGGAAGGTATTACATTTCCGAACATCGGATGCCAAGTTTGTCCGACCAATAGGTCAAACTTGTTCCATGTTAGTTTAGCCCAAGCCTGACGTATACGCAACATTGTATTGCTGCTTGTAAAACCATCAAAGTCTGTTTCTAATTTTGCAGAAGTAGCCGCACCCCATACTTCGGGACCTTTTACATTTAAACCAAAACGGCTTGCCGTGCTTAGTAATTTAGAAGAAGGAATCTCATTCAAATCTTCATTCAACTCATTTAAATTTTCATCCAGGGGGACAATATTGAATAACCCTGCTGCAGATTCCATACTCCGGCGGGAATCATAATAAAAGTCATTACGGATGAATCCATAGATGTCAACAGAAAATTTTTTCTCTTCTTGTTCTTGAGAAATTACCGGTAATGCGGCAAAGAAAATAGCAATTGAAACCAAAAACCTTCTCATATTTACATATTATAATAAATTAAGCCGCAAATTTCACAAAATAAAACAAAACAAGCAAATAACTTAGGGTGTTTTTCACAGTTATTAGTGGAAAAATTTTCAATTAAGTGATGAGTAATTAGTGATAAGTGATAATTCTACATTTTTTGAGAAATGCTTATTGTCTCCTTATCTACAAGCCTACTTGTTTGTTTTCTTGTAACTCGTAACTGCGAAGCGAAGTAACTTGTAACTAAAATCATTTCTTTATCACTTCCTTATATATTTCGTAGCGTTCCAAAATTTCGTTGACATAATTATAAACTTCTTCTCCCCTTAAATAACCGAATTTCACAATAGAGTCATTAAAATATTCGGGGTTGCTCTTTAACAAGACAAACTCGGCTACATTATCATCCCATTTCTCCGGGTTTTTATTGTATTTTCCGGTTAGAGCAATAGCATCTTTAATGTGCCCGAGCCCTGCATTATAACTTGCCAATACAAATTTTTTCCGTTCTCTTTCATCTTCAATATAATTAAAAACCCGCTCCATATTTTGTATATACTTGATTGCGGTTTTTACACTTTGCTTAGGGTCGCTTACATCATCGGCTCCAAGCAACAAAGCTGTATTAGGCATCAACTGCATCAATCCTTGCGCTCCAGCCCACGATTCGGCATCCGGATTGAAGCGGGATTCCTGATAAGCCATAGAGGCAACCAAACGCCAATCCCAGCTGATTTTTTTCGAATACTGTTTGAAAAGGTCATCAAATACGGAAATTTTGTATTTGTCGATATACAAGGAAGCTGAGCGGTTTTTATTTTTCTTCTGCTCAAAATATTTATAATATAGATATTGATAAATATAGTTGTTTTTCGATTCTCCAAACCATTCGTTTACAGCCTTATACAATTCCGGAGAATCCAATCCTACCGCCCAAGCCGAGCGTTGTACAAAACTAACCGGAAGGGAAACGTCTATATTATCAAAATATGTTTTATTGGCGTTTGCAATATTATCATCTGTTACGGTAAAAAGAATCTTGCCGCCAGAAACCATCTCTATCAGTTTCTCCTCGTCTGTTTCATTAGAAACAGTGCGGATAATAATCCCACCTCCCACTTCATTATTCAAATTCAACAAGCGGTCGTAATATTTTGAATTTTCGACCACATATATCTCTTTTCCGATTAATTCAGTAACATCGGATATAAGATTTTCCCCTTTTTTCTTCGACTGTACAAGTACTTGCTTTGTAATATATTCGTGTTCGGTATACCATACTTTATTTTTTAACTCATTTGTAACAGTCAACGGATAAGCAATCAGGTCTACCTCTTTTTTACAAAGTTTTTCAACCAAATCGTTCATATCAAGGGCTGTTATTATTTCCATTTTCACACCCAACGATTTGGAAAAACGGTCGGCAAGTTCGTATTCATATCCAAGATTCTGACCTTTAAACAGAAAAAAAGAAGTGGAACGAGACAATGTAGCTACCCTTAATGTATCCCTTCTTTTTATAACTTCCAGGTCGGAAATATCTTCTGTTGTGCTGGAATGGTTGGTACATGAGAGAAGTACGCTAAAAAATAATAGTATGTAAAGAGTTCCTTTCATATATAAAGCTCTCTAATTTCAGTTAATATCGAATTAATCAATTGATTATAAAAATAGTAATATTTATGTAATTACGAACCCTTTTGGTTACAAGTTACTTCGCTTCGCAGTTACAAGTTATAAGGAAGAAATGTATTTCGTAAAACCTTAAATATACTTACCCTCAAAAATCCAAGGAGAACTCAAATAAACAATTCGGCTGCAAGCCGGATATATCCCAGCCCAATGGAATCGCCTTGAAATTTGATTAAACATATTAAAAAACTAAGAAACATGTTCGATACATTCATCCTTTATCAAAGGAAGCCCCGATAAACGCATAAAAACCTGCATTGTCGCAATAACATCCTTTTCGCAATACGTTGAAATCCGTTCCAAGTTTTTTTCCTTATAAAAAACCTCTGCAATCTGGCTGCCGTCAATATCGTCTTTTGGCGTAGGTATATTGAAAACGGCACATAGTAACTTTAATGAAGTATAATGCTTGAAATCGCCGAATTTCCACATTTCCAGCGTGTCAAGAAACCGGCATTCCCACGGTTTTTTTCCCGCCACATTGAGTATATCGGGCAATGGTAAGCCGAGGATTAATATCCGACGGGCAATATAAGGAATGTCAAATTCTTTCACATTATGCCCGCATATATTACTGTCATTGCCAATACAAAAGCGGTTGAGAAGTGCCGAAAAATCCATAAGAAGTTGTTTTTCATCTTCGCCGGAAAAAGATTTGACACGAAAACATTTTTCATTGTCTTTATAATAGATATATCCGACAGAAATACAAACAATCCGCCCGAATTCCGCAAAAATGCCTGCTTCCTGAAAGTTAGATGCGGCAGCATTTTCTGAGGTATAACGTTCGGGGATTCTTTTTTTCAACAGTTCGACTTTTTCTTCCCACAGAGAAGCCAATTCGCCGGGCATCTCTTCCAAACTGCTTACCAGAGGAGCAGTTTCAATATCAAGAAATAATATTTTTTCCAGTTTCATGTTTTAGTAGATTAAGGAAACAAGTAGACAAAAGATGAGTAAACAGATAAACAAGAGTTATAGTGCTTGTTTATCTGTTTACCTGTAAATATCCTTATTTCTTCCTTTTTAATGTCTGAATACATTCGCGGCGAGGAATGATAACGGAGACTCCCGGATATTCAATTTCCTCGCGGATAATTTGTTTCATCTCTTCAAAGTTCTTTTTCAGAGGAACAAATACACGGATATGAGACGGATTTACACCGATACCGGCACAAATGCTTTCCAGCTTTCCTGTTCCTGCCGAATCCTGTCCTCCGGTCATTGCCGTAGTTTCATTATCTGAGATAATTACGGTTATATTCGTATTTTCATTGACAGCATCCAATAAGCCTGTCATGCCCGAATGAGTAAAAGTTGAATCTCCAATCACAGCCACAGAAGGAAAAAGGTTTGCATCTGCCGCTCCTTTAGCCATAGTAATGGATGCACCCATATCTACACACGAATTGATTGCGCTAAACGGTGGCAAAGCTCCCAAGGTATAGCAACCGATGTCACTAAAGACTTTTCCTTGCGGATAAGTGGCAATAACTTCATTCAACGCTTCATACAAGTCACGGTGTCCACACCCTTGGCACATTTGTGGAGGACGCATTTTAATCAATGACGGAATCTGATAGGTAATCTCATTTTCTTTTCCGAAAGCCTTACCAACGATATCAGGATTCAATTCTCCTGTACGTGGAAGCGTTCCGTCCAAACGACCTTTAATTGTTATTCCTTTTGCCAGATAGCCTTTCAATTGTTCTTCTACCAAAGGATATCCGTCTTCCATTACGAGAATAGCTTCACATTCGTTTGCCAACTTTTCAATCATCTTGCGGGGCAATGGATATTGGGATACTTTCACAACAGGATATTCACATCCTTGCGGAAATTGTTCCATCAGATAATTGTAAGCAATTCCACAGGCAATAATACCTAACTTTTTATTTTTACCGTCAATATATTGATTGAATTTGGATTCTTCCGAAGCCTGAACAAAAGCAGATTGAGCATCGAGCAACAATTGGTAACGGCGGCGTGCGATAGCTGGCAACAGGATAAACTGACGCGGGTCCTGAGGCATTTTTACCTCATTTTGTTTTTTCGCTGCTTTGCGTTCGATTCCCGAACGGGAATGCGCCAAACGAGTAACGATGCGTAGCAATACCGGATAACCAAGTTTTTCGGAAAGTTCAAATCCTTCATACGCCATGTCATACGCTTCCTGTTGATTGGAAGGTTCGAGCATAGGAATCATGGAGAAATTACCGTAAAAACGGGAATCCTGTTCATTTTGAGAAGAGTGCATGGAAGGGTCGTCGGCAGCTAAAACCAATAAACCTCCGTTAATACCGGTTATAGAAGAATTAACAAAAGCATCGGCAGCAACGTTCATTCCGACATGTTTCATGCAAACCAGCGAACGTTTTCCTGCATAAGACATACCCAATGCTGTCTCCATAGCTGTTTTTTCGTTTGTAGACCAGCGGCTGTGTATCTTTCTTTCCGCTGCTTCTTTCGAAGCCTGTATATATTCGGTAATTTCAGTCGAAGGTGTTCCCGGATATGCGTAAACCCCGGATATTCCGCCGTCAATTGCTCCTTGCGCAATTGCTTCATCTGCCAATAATAATTCCTTTTGCATTCTGATTTATGTATTTATTTTTTTTCCTTAATATGCATATTAAAAAAGCAAGGCAAATTTACAAAAATATTTCCAATTTGGTTATAAGTTGTGTAGATGTTCAGATATTCAGATGAACAGATTAACCGACTAACTGATTAATTGACTAATCGATTAACGAAAGTTTGATGTAAGAAATCCTTATTATCAATGCCAAAGGTATTGCATGTTTATAGAAAAAGATGATAACCCTATTTGTACGGCTCCAAAAGAGTCGAATATGGAAAACATTGAATATTTCTATAAACATATAAATCCTTCGGATTTAATTTAACTTTAAATCAATTTCTTACGCACAATCTTACATCGAAACTCTCGTCAATTAGATTATCTGCCATATTAAAAATGTTGCGTCTTAGCGTTTATTATTAGCCTGATTTCAATATAAAGCTTTGTTGTCTTATGAGAATATCTAAGGCAACCGTATCAAAATATCATGGATAAGATAATGTGAATTACGGGAGAAATGTGCCGTTAGGCACAGCATATTGGTAGAAAAACGATTCTTCATCGTTCATCGTACCGTTAGGTACGCAATATAAAAACATTTTGTACCTAACGGCACAAAAATATTACTGCCTCAATGTTTCTACCAATATGCTGTTTCTAACGGAACACAATAAATGCGGACTTCAATATAAAATAATAATATTTTGTTGATGCGGTTACCCTGATGAGCCTCAGACCTTTCTAACTTTTGTAAATATTTTTTGTTATACACTAAGAAGATGAATAGATGCTCGAATATTCATTTTTAATTCTTAATTTTTCACTCTTAGTTCTTCATTATTTATCTGTACATTTGCAGATTTATGCAGAATTTGCTTCTGCCATAATTGCAGGGGCTACCGTTAAAAACTGACAAAAAAGGAAAATTCATCATATGGCAAAGAATTTGCAAAGAATGGTGATATAGTTTTGAAAAAAATAAACATAAAAAAATATACAGGCTATATGGAAAAGAATAAAAAGCACGAAGAGGATGAAAAAATTGATAATAAAGATATTATCAATAATGAAGAGACTCCGGAGATAACCGAAAAAGCAGCGGATGAGTTGGAGAGTGATTCTGACAAAGTGTCTGACTTGGAACAGAAATGCAAGACATTGGAAAATGATTATTTAAGGTTATTCGCAGAATTTGATAATTACAGAAAACGGACATTAAAAGAGAAGTCGGAATTAATCAAATCGGCGGGAGAAAACATCCTGTTCAATCTTCTTCCGTTGATTGACGATTTTGAAAGAGCCCTGAAAGCAATGGAAGATATACATGAAGACCTCAAAACAATGAGAGAAGGTGTCGAACTAATCTATTCCAAATTCATATCATTCTTAAATCAGAACGGAGTGAAAGCGATTGATGCCATAGGGAAAGATTTTGATACCGAATTTCATGAAGCCGTTACCACAATCCCCGCTCCTTCGGAAGATATGAAAGGAAAGGTGGTTGATGCAATCCAAAAAGGATATACCCTTCACGACAAGGTAATACGCTTTTCAAAAGTAGTAATCGGAGAATAAATAATAAATTGAAAATTGAAAGGTGAGAGTTAAGACTTTCACTTTTCACTTTTTACCTTTCAACTAAAAAACATGGCAAAAAGAGATTATTACGAAGTACTTGGGGTTTCGAAGAGTGCAAGTGCGGATGAAATAAAAAAAGCATACCGGCAAAAGGCTATTCAATACCATCCAGACAAAAATCCGGATGATAAGGAAGCGGAAGAGAAATTTAAAGAGGCAGCCGAAGCTTACGAAATATTGAGCAATCCGGAGAAAAAACAACGTTACGACCAATTCGGGCATGCCGGAGTGGGAAGCAGCGCTGCGAGTGGCGGAGGCGGTTTCGGTGGTGGCGGAATGTCTATGGATGATATATTCTCCCAGTTTGGAGATATCTTTGGCGGACATTTTGGCGGTTTCGGAGGATTTGGCGGATTTAGCAGCGGTGGTGGCCGGAGAGGTGGCGGAGAAAGACGAGTGCGCCGTGGTTCAGACCTTCGCGTTCGTGTTAAACTGACTCTCAAAGAGATAGCAACAGGTACTGAAAAGAAAATCAAAGTCCGCAAATATGTCACTTGTAAACAATGTAACGGAACAGGAGCCGAAGGGGAAGGTTTTTCTAATTGCACCACTTGTAATGGCAGCGGAGTTGTAACAAGAATACAAAATACCATTCTCGGTCAAATGCAGACACAATCTGTCTGCCCAACTTGTGGAGGAGATGGAAAAATAATCACAAAAAAATGTCATAGTTGTAACGGTGAAGGTATTGTTTCCGAAGAGGAAGTTATCTCAATCAACATTCCGGCAGGTGTAATGGAAGGGATGCAAATTCCGATAAGGGGAAAAGGAAACGCAGCCCGCAGAGGAGGCATAAACGGAGATTTACTGGTTGTAATTGAAGAAGAACCACATCCGGAACTAATCAGGGATGAGAATGACTTGATTTATAATGCACTGCTGACTATCCCGACTGCAATCAACGGTGGTACTATCGAAATACCTACCGTAGACGGAAAAGCAAAAGTAAAAATCGACCCAGGAACACAACCCGGCAAAGTATTACGTTTGAAAGGAAAAGGATTACCGAGCGTGAATAGTTATGGTACAGGCGACTTACTGGTAAACGTAGGTGTTTATATCCCTGAAAACCTTTCAAAAGAAGAAAGAAATACCGTTGCAAAATTAGAAGAATCTGAAAATTTCAAACCATCCGCTTCTGCTAAACGTAATTTCTTCACCCGGTTTAAAAGCATGTTTGAATAAGGTAAAAAGTGAAAGTTGAAAATTGAAAGTTAAAGGAAAGAATAAAAAAAGACTTCCTAAGTTTTAAAAACTTAGGAAGTCTTTTTTTATTCTTCTTTTTCTCTTTTCTATATTTTTTCAATATAACTATAGAAAATAATAACCTACCGCAACGCACTCAAAATCATTTCCAATTGCGTGATATCCTGAACTAACACCTGACGGGCTTTACTGCCTTCTGTTGGTCCCACAATGCCTGCGGCTTCCAACTGGTCCATAATGCGTCCGGCACGGTTATAGCCGATTGCAAATTTCCGCTGAATAAGAGAAGTTGAACCTTGTTGATGAACAACAATAAGTTCCGCCGCTTCTTCAAACATCGGGTCCCTGTTCGAAAGGTCAATACCGCCTTTAATCTCACCGGAGCCTTCTCCTTCGTATTCAGGAAGAAGGAATGCCGTAGGATATCCTTGCTGAGCACCAATAAAATCGGCTACTTTTTCCACCTCAGGAGTATCGACAAATGCACATTGTACACGTGTCAGGTCGCTTCCCTGGAGGAATAACATATCTCCCCGTCCAATCAACTGGTTAGCTCCCGGAGAATCCAATATCGTGCGGGAGTCAATCATGGATGCTACGCGGAAAGCAAGGCGGGCAGGAAAGTTTGCCTTAATAGTACCTGTAATGATATTTGTCGAAGGGCGTTGAGTAGCAATAATCATGTGAATACCCACCGCACGCGCCAACTGTGCAATACGTGCAATCGGCAGTTCAACCTCTTTTCCGGCTGTCATAATCAAATCACCGAACTCATCTATAATTACCACAATATACGGAAGGTAACGATGCCCTTTTTCAGGATTCAACTTCCGGTTTATAAACTTATCGTTATACTCCTTTATATTACGGATACGGGCTTTCTTCAATAAATCATACCGCATATCCATCTCTTTGGTGAGAGAATTAAGCGTTTGTACCACTTTGGTAACATCGGTGATAATAGCCTCTTCCGCATCCGGCAGTTTAGCCAGAAAGTGCTTTTCAATACTCGAATAGATATTAAATTCCACCTTTTTAGGGTCAACCAATACAAACTTTAGCTGAGAAGGGTGTTTTTTGTAAAGAAGAGATGCAATGATAGTATTCAATCCGACCGATTTTCCCTGTCCGGTAGCTCCAGCAACCAAAAGGTGCGGCATCTTACACAAATCAATCATATAAATGTCGTTCGTAATCGTTTTTCCGAAAGCAACAGGCAAATCGTATTTACACTCCTGGAATTTTTTGGAAGAAAGAACCGCTTGCATCGGAACAATCTGTGCATCACGGTTAGGTACTTCTATACCGATTGTACCTTTACCCGGTATTGGCGCAATAATACGAATACCGAGGGCTGATAAGCTCAATGCAATATCATTTTCTAGGTTCTTAATCTTGGAAATGCGGACACCGGGAGCCGGGATAATTTCATATAATGTAATAGTCGGCCCCACTGTCGCTTTCACCGAATCTATTTTTATACCATAATTTTCAAGCGTCTGGACGATTCTGTTTTTATTGGTATTTTGTTCCTCCATATTAAAGGAGGTTTCTACATTATCATATTTTTTCAGCAAGTCGAGCGTAGGATATTGGTAGCGCGACAAATCGAGCGTAGGGTCATATACTCCCAACTCTTCTCCGTTATACTCTTCGTCATCCTTAATAACCTCTATTTCAAAATCCGGTTCTTTTTCTGTTTCCGCAACCAATGGTTCTGCGAATTCTTCCTCTTCCGGTTTTGCAATAGTAATTTCAAAATCATCATCCGGTTTTATTATTTCCTCTTCCGGTTTTTCTTCCGTAGGACGAATTACCCACTCCTGCTCTACCGGATTTTCATCTTCTGTTACCTCTTCTTCTGTCTCTTCATTTTCAGTATCTGCAATCTTGTCTTCTGTTGCAGAAGCAACGCCAATATTTAAATCCTCTTCCGGTTTTTTCTTGAAAAATTGTTCTTTCAGGCGTACTCCCCACCTTTTCAGGAATGGCAATGTAGCCGAAAATGCAACAATAGAAAAAAGCAGTAATATCGTAAATATAAAAAGGAACGTACCAAACCAACCTATCTGGGATTCCAGCCAAAGGCTGGCATAATATCCATGTGCGCCTCCTAAATAGAGAAACGAGGACTCATAAACCGGAATAAAGAAAAACCCGAAAAACAACGATATCCAGAAAAGGAAGAAAGTAGTTATAAAAAAAGTGCGGGTTAATGAAAACGTTTTGATTTTTACCATTCGTAACCCAACAATAAAAAAGAAAAACAGAGAGACAAAACAAGCTATCCCGAATGTCCTGTTGATAAAAAAGTCAGCTATAATAGCTCCGCGATAACCTGTCCAGTTTTTTATTTCGCTTTTCAACTCCAGCATGGTTCCAGGGTCTGCACTCTGCAAACGGCTCTGGTCTTCATATCCGGTAAAAAAGAAAGAGATAAATCCCAATAACACATACATACAAACAATAATCAAAAGCAATCCCGTCACTATCCGGGTGCGTTCATCTTTGAAAAACGAATGTATACGGGAGAAAAAACCTTTTTTTTCTGCACTTTTCTGAGAGTTAGTGCCTGCTTCCTTTTCCTTTTTTGCCATCTGTATATACAACTGATTTTTTGTAGAGATACAAAATTAATAAGTTCTTTTAGTAATTGTTTAAATTTTATGGAAAAAGAATTTAAGGAATGAGAATCCGATAATAGAAATACAAAATTAAAACCTCATTTTACAATTATTGTAGAATAAAATTTAAACAGCTTCTTATAATTGCTCATGATTTAATAAATAAAATTTTTGGAATGAAACTGTTTAAATTTCATGTTAAGGACAGTTTTACATAAAAAACGGAAAACAAATGAAAAACGCGGTACAGACGTGGCATGCCGCGTCTCTACGTATACCAATTTATAATTTTCAATTTCCAAAGATTTCAATTATCTTTGAAAGCTTTATGTGGATACATCCGGAAACGCCGCAGGCAACAAGAAAAAACTAAAATATAACCATCACAAAAAAATGATTTCTGTTGACAAACTTTCTGTCGAATTTGGAGGATTTACCCTTTTTAATGATATATCTTTTGTTGTCAATCAACGCGATAAAATAGCCTTGGTTGGGAAAAACGGTGCAGGCAAATCCACTATGTTGAAAATATTTGCCGGATTGCAGTCTCCCACTAAAGGTAATATCGCTTTTCCGAAGGAAATAACCATCGGTTATCTTCCGCAACATATGATTCATAGCGACGGAGTTACCGTCCTGCAAGAGGCCGAAAAAGCGTTTGCACACATCTTTTCACTTCAGGAGAAAATAAACCAAATGAGTGATGAACTGTCAGAACGTACGGACTACGAATCTGAAAGTTATCATACCCTGATTGAAAGACTGACCCATACAAATGAGCAACTTGATATGCTTGGAGTCAATAATTTTAAAGGGGAAATTGAAAAAACATTATTAGGGTTAGGATTTTTACGGAGTGATTTTGAAAGACAGACAAGCGAATTCAGCGGCGGTTGGCGCATGCGCATCGAATTGGCAAAATTGTTGCTTCAACGTCCCGATGTGCTCCTGCTCGATGAGCCTACCAACCACCTGGATATTGAATCAATCCAATGGTTGGAAAATTTTCTGATTTCACATGGAAATGCCGTTATCCTCGTATCCCACGACAGGGCTTTCATTGATGCAGTTACCAATCGGACGATAGAGATTTCGTTAGGAAAAATTTATGATTACAAGGTTTCCTATTCCCAATATGTTATTTTGAGAAAAGAGAGGCGCGAGCAGCAAATGCGCGCTTTTGAAAATCAACAAAAACAGATTCAGGATACGGAAGATTTCATAGAACGGTTCCGTTATAAAGCAACCAAAGCAATTCAGGTACAATCGCGCATCAAACAACTGGACAAGATAGAACGGATAGAAGTAGATGACGAGGATAATTCTTCGCTGCACCTGAAGTTCCCTCCTGCTCCACATTCCGGAAGCATTACCGTTGATATTGAACACTTAACAAAAAAATACGGAGAAAAAGTAATTCTCGATAATATCGACCTGACCATTAACCGGGGAGAAAAAGTCGCTTTTGTCGGAAAAAACGGGGAAGGAAAATACACGCTCATAAAATGTATTATGGAGCAAGTGGAGTATTCCGGCAAATTAAAATTGGGACATCTGGTAAAAATAGGTTATTTTGCTCAAAACCAAGCCTCTTTATTAAACGAGAACATGACGGTTTTTGAAACAATCGACCATGTTGCAACAGGAGATATACGTACAAAAATACGCGACATCCTCGGTGCATTTATGTTTGGCGGCGAAGCTTCAGACAAAAAAGTGAAAGTTCTTTCGGGAGGAGAAAGGACGCGCCTTGCCATGATACGGTTGCTTCTCGAACCTGTCAATTTCCTTGTACTTGATGAGCCTACCAATCACCTCGACCTGCGTTCGAAGGATGTCCTGAAAGAAGCTATCAAGGCATTTAACGGTACGGTTATTGTTGTGTCGCACGACCGCGAGTTTCTGGACGGACTAGTAGAAAAAACATACGAATTTGCCAATCATAAGGTAGTTGAACACATCGGCGGAATATACGACTTTCTTAAGACTAAAAAGATTGAATCCCTTCGCGAATTGGAGACGGCAAGCGTAAACCGGAAAATCGAAAACAACGCAGTCAACGAAAATCCGGCATCCGAGAATAAGCTTTCTTACGAAGCACGAAAAGAAATTGCCAAAAAGATAAAGAAAGCCGAAAGAAATGTCGAAGCGGCAGAAAATGCAATCCAGCAAATAGAAGCCCGCCTTGCCGAGATAGAAAAGCAACTGGAAAACCCGCAAGAAGCCGGCAACGATATTTTATATAACGAATACAAAAAGAAACAACACGAATTAGAACAAAAAATGTACGAATGGGAAATCATGTCCGAAGAATTAGAAGAAATCAAAAAGACATCCCCCAATAATCCCGAACAATAAAAATTATGCCTTGTAGAGACAGGGCATGCCCCGTCTTCAAAAAATTTAGTTTATGAAAGAAAATGAAATGATATTCGGCATCCGTGCCATTATAGAAGCAATACAAGCCGACAAAGAGATTGATAAAATCATTATCAAAAACGACATGCAAAGCGAACCAGCCAAAGAACTGTTCGCTGCATTGAAAAACAAACCGCACATTCAGGTACAGCGCGTACCGATGGAGCGAATCAACCGTTATACGCGCAAAAACCATCAGGGTGCAATCGCATTTATCAGCCAGGCAACTTACCAACGGATTGACGACATTGTGCCGTTTTTATTTGAAAACGGTAAAAATCCGTTCCTTGTCATATTGGACGGTATCACCGATGTCCGTAACTTCGGAGCTATTGCCCGCACTTGCGAATGCGCGGGTGTCGATGCAATTATTATTCCAGTAAAAGGCGGCGCATCCGTCAATGCCGATGCAATCAAAACTTCGGCTGGAGCCCTGCACACAATCCCCGTATGCAAGGAAAACAACCTGACGGATGTAGTCAAATATTTGAAAAATTGCGGAATCCATGTAATTGCCGCCAGCGAAAAATCTTCAAGCAATTATACATACGCAAACTTTTCCGATCCGGTAGCTATTGTGATGGGAGCCGAAGATACAGGTGTTTCAGCAGATATCCTACGGCTTTGCGACGAGATGGTAAGGATTCCTATCAAGGGAAAAATTTCGTCACTCAACGTATCTGTTGCTGCCGGAGTACTTATTTATGAAACCGTAAGACAAAGAGGATAATCATATGCGAATGGGCTTTCTCAAAAGAACGCAATTTTTCACAGATAATAGATGAATATAAGTTTTATATCAATGTCGTTTAGTTAAGCCCTGAAAGGGCGACATATACCAGCGTAGGACAACGTCCTACGATTTGAAAAATAAATCAACAACGCCCTGAAAGGGCAATATTAACAATTTGCACCTTGATGTTGCCCTTTCAGGGCGTTGTTGATACCGTTACCAATACACAGGACGTTGCCCTGTGCTGGGATATTAAAGGCTTTCAGCCTTAACTAAACGACATTGGGTTTTATATATTAAATATAAAATCTGTGTAAATCCGCGTTATCTGCGTTCAAAAGAATTTTTAGACAGCTCCATTCTTGTTTTTTATCCGAACTTATAACAATATTCTATTTTTTGATTTTCAACTCTCTTCTCAATATATGTTTTATGGAAGTACTTTACGAAGATAACCATCTGATCATTGTTAACAAAACAACTGCCGAAATCGTACAGGCAGACAAAACCGGAGATACTCCCCTATCCGACACTATCAAGCAATACTTGAAAGAGAAGTATGCCAAGCCGGGAAATGTCTTTTTGGGGGTTGTCCACCGGATTGACAGGCCTGTGAGCGGAGTGGTGGTTTTTGCGAAAACATCCAAAGCATTGACCCGGATGAATGAGATGTTCCGTACACACGACCTGAAAAAGAAATATTGGGCGATTGTGAAAGAAACTCCTCCACAACCGGAAATGAGGTTGACTCATTACCTGATACGGAACGAAAAACAAAACAAATCATACGCTTACGATCAACGGACGGAAAATGCAAAAGAATCGGTTCTCTCATTTAAACTGATTGCCCGGTCGGATAATTATAATTTGCTGGAGGTTGACCTCGAGACAGGAAGACATCACCAAATCCGTTGCCAACTTGCAAAGATAGGTTGTCCTATCAAAGGAGACATTAAATATGGCTTTGCACGTACAAACAAAGACGGCGGAATAAGCCTTCATGCCCGTAGCATCGAGTTTATCCATCCGGTTTCGATGCTTCCAATCAATATCGTCGCTCCGGTTCCGGAGGATACGCTTTGGAAAGAGTTTGAGAAGATGAAAAGTGAAAGGTAAAAAATGAAAGTTTTTTCGGAGTTTCATTTTTAGTGACGCTTTGAATAGTTTTTTTATTTGATAAAACTCAATTAATCTTAGAAAATATTCTATGTTTTCAATGTTTTTTTCAATACTTTTATCCCATTAAATAATTGATAAGATTTAATGATATGCTTTTGGGTGTTTATCATCTCATTAATAGACTGGCAACTTGTAACTAATAACTTGTAACTATTTAAATATGGACTTTATAGAAACATATAATTTATCAGGTGTAATAATCGGGCTTGCAACTTTCCTTATTATCGGACTTTTTCATCCGTTGGTAATTAAAGGAGAATATTATTTCGGGGTCAAATGCTGGTGGGTATTTCTAATACTGGGGATTATCGGTGTGGTAGCCGCAATTCTCATTCACAACATAATACTATCTTCACTTGCCGGAGTAATCGCATTCTCTTCTTTTTGGAGCATCGGCGAACTCTTCGAACAGCGCAAACGTGTAGAAAAAGGCTGGTTCCCAAAAAAAGGTGAAAAGTGAAAATTGAAAGGTGAAAGTTTTTTCGCTTTCACCTTTCAATTTTCAACTCTCCAACCCTCTCGCAATATTCCAATGTACCATCGCTTTTTCAGGGTTCCCCATGCGCGAATAGACATCTCCGAGAAGTTCATGTGTCATCCGGTGCTTCTTTTTAAGGGAAGCGGCCTTGAGAAGGTCCGTAAGGGCTCCGTCCAGATTATTTATTTCCAAGCGGTTTTTTCCACGGTTGTATACCGCTTTAAACAGGTTCGGACTCAATTCAACGGCACGTTGAAAACATTTTTCGGCTTCGTCATAATCGGCGATATCATACAGGGTAATTCCTTTCCGGATCAACGCTTCTACATTCTTCGGATCGAGCAATAGCGCTTTTTCAAAATTGGCAAGCGCACCGCGCGTATCTTTTAATTTGGTTATGCACTCGTTTCCCATCAAATAGAACTCGTGAGAAAGTTCCCTGTACTTTTGAGATTTATCATCCAATTGCTCTTTCAATCTTTTATTTTCTTTTTCCAAGCGTGAAATAGCTCCTAACTCACGGCGTATAAACCGTTTGACCAGTGGCTTTTCTATATCATAACGCGCATGAATGGCTTGAAAAAAAGAGTCCAGCGTCTTTTCAAAATCACGGTTACGAAATTGCCGAAGCGTCTCAGCGTATAATATATCCGCCTGAGCATGTTTCATCGCTTTCTCAATCAATATCCGGTTATTACACTGTTTTGAAAATTCAACAATTTCCTTTTTCACAAAGACATCTGACTGATTTATTGGTCTTTTCAATATCAGTCCATCAAGTGAACGGCAACGGCTCAGTGCAACGTATGTCTGCCCTCCGGCAAAAACGCCGCCGCTCAGGTCTACTACCACTTTATCAAATGTCAGCCCCTGGCTTTTGTGTATGGTGATAGCCCAAGCCAACCGGATCGGGTATTGAATAAAGGAACCTAATATCTCTTCTTCTATTTTTTTCTCCTTTTCATTATAAAAATAACGGATATTATTCCAAACATTGCGTTCAAGCAAATGCTCCGATCCGTCTTCCAACAATACGATAATCTGGTTATCATCCGTTATCTCGGAGATAATCCCGATTGTGCCGTTGTACCAACGTTTTTCCGGATCATTTTTCAGGAATATTACCTGGGCATTTTCTTTCAGTTCCAACTCCTTCTGGGTTGGTAGTCCCGACTCCGGAAATTCTCCCTGAATCTCTCCCCTGAACAAGCAACTCTCTCCGGGCAACTCTTTCAGGCTGCTGTCGTTGATATGATCCACAACATCCCTTTTGGTCGCTACGGTGATGATAAAATCTTTTTTATCGGGCGTATATCCGGGAATACAACGGTTGTTAAGAACGGACAAACCGGAATGTGATATCTGATTGATACGGATATTGTCAAGCAAGCGGATAAACGAATCGTCCGTCTGCCGGTATACCTTCTGCAACTCAATTGTTATAAGGGAAATTTGATTGAAAACATTAGCCGAAAAGAAGTAAGCATTAGGGTAAAACCGGGAGAGGATATGTTTCTGGTCGGAAGACACAACGGGTTCCAACTGGTACATATCTCCGACAAAAAGCATCTGCTTTCCTCCAAACGGAACCCGCATATTGCGCGAATAGATACGCAACACTTTATCAATAAAATCGATCATATCGGCGCGAACCATTGATATCTCGTCTATAATGATAAGTTCTGCCTTTTGGATCAGCTTTACGCGCTCTTTTGTATATTTGAGAAATTCAAAAATCCGGTTGTTTTGAAGGCTAAGGTCGGGATCGTCCGGAGTAATGGGACGAAAAGGCATCTTAAAAAAAGAGTGAATAGTCACTCCTCCCGCATTTATTGCGGCAATACCGGTCGGCGCCAGCACAATGTGTTTTTTCCGGGTATTCTCGCATATATATTTCAAAAATGTAGATTTACCCGTACCGGCTTTTCCGGTAAGGAAAAGGGATTGACTGGTACATTGAATCAGTTGCAAGGCTTGCTGAAACTCTGCATTATCGGTATCAATATGAGAAAGGGATGTTTTCAATTTTCCGGATATGGTTTACTGCAAATGGAAACAATTATTTCCAACGCTCCAAACGTTTCATATTAAGAGTAAATAGCCATGAGGTAAATTTGGAATATCCGGAGTCCTGCATCTGTTTTCTGCAAAAATCCCGAAACTCTTCTACTGTTCCGTTGAATGTAAACTCTCCGTCGCAGAAGCAATAGCTGCAATATTTTTCATTTACGGAGCCATCTTTGTTCGTGCCTCCTTTTTTAGGGTCTTTATCCATCGGCATTCCGCAACTTTGGCAAAATTTATTCTTTTTCATTGTGTATATTTTAGTTACAAGTTACTTCGCTTCGCAGTTACAAGTTACAAGGAAGCAAATTTACAAGTTACAAGGAAGCAAATTTGTAAACTTGTCAATTCTTTCTTTCGCTAAAAACATAAAGCATTAGAAATTCGCATCTATAAATTAACTTTCACCTTTCCCTTTTTACCTTTCAACTTATCTGAAAATTTCCTCTCTATCAATAATACTATCTTGTAAATCAAACACTTTGAATTTCAAGGTATCCATGCCGATATCAATGCGTTGATAATAACGGCTATCTTTTGCATATTTTTGAATCTTATCATTCAATTTATGCTTGTATATTTTGGGTGCATTATGACTGATTATGTACAACGGTGTCGGCTCATCACCATCCGTTATGCGTGCATAGCCATGCTCATGCCCCTGTAAAACCAAGTCAACTTTGTTTTTCTTAATGACCGGGTTAAAGAGCATCCTGACAAATAAATTATTGAATTTTCCGCGTATAGAATAAACAGGATGATGAAGCACAACTATTTTCCAACGTGCATCGGATTCTTCCAATTCACGGCTAAGCCATTTTCGCTGTTTATACAGATTGATTATTCCGTTGTTGGAATCCAGCAGGAAAAATTGGGCTTCTTTATAGTTAAAAGTAAAAACGTGGTTGGCTTCTCCGGCGGCTTTATCCTGAAAATACGGGAAAACAAGTTCAAAACGTTTTTCCATATAGCCCGAAATGCCTTTGATATATTCATGATTGCCGGGAACTGCAACGATAGGCATCTGCTGCGATATGGAATCGACACTTTTGAAGAATTGATTCCAATAACGGTCGTGAGGGCGTTCTATAAGATCGCCACCGAAAAGATAAAATTGCACATCGGGGTTTTCCCGGCGGATATGCTGCATAATTTCCGGAAATACACCATTGACCGTATCTTGTACGTCGCCGATGTATATAAATGAAAATTCCTTACGGGTGCTATCGGGCATGGAGAAGTGAAAGAATCCACTTTTTACTTCCGGATGATTAATGCGGTATTGATAATCGGTATTCCACAAAAGGTTGTTCAATTCAGCCTGATAATAAACGGATTTTCCTCCGGTCGAAATAACCTCTTTTGACGTCGCTTCGATACGGAGCGTATCATCGTTCAAAATCAGTTCTACCCATGCGGAACAGGGAATAGAGTCGTATTGCCAGCTAAGTATACGGGATTGCTCGCCATTATTACCGAAAGTCAATAGAACACGGGAAGGCGCCGGAAGCGCTTTATAAGAGGGTTCTACCGGATTATGAAACCATGCTCCCATCCTACTTTTTACCCAGAATCCTAATGCGATAATGACAACAAGCGTGATACTTAAAATAATAATTCGTTTTCTGTTCATAACTGGTCTGTTTGTTTGAAATATTTTTGCAGGACTAAGAGCGATATTAATTTTTCCCGTTTTTTGTCTTTAAACTGCTCAACATAACGTTGTGCATTTTTAATAATCTTACGGGCTTCCTGCGGATGTTGGATATAATAATTCAACCGTTCTTCGAGATCCGAAAAATCGGGTTTTATTTCAATATAGTGATAACCGGGTATCAAAGTGCCTTCCATAAACCATGTTTCGTGGCAGGGCTTAGGCATGACGGCAATAGAATTAGAGGACATGATCCACTTCAGGTTACTTGCCACATCAACTCCTTCGAGCGACATAATAAATTTATATTCCAAATGTTCGCACAAGGTTTTTTTCTCTGTTTTCCACTCTTGGGGAACGTCTCCGCTCCTACTTATATCACCCAAATCGCAAAGCGGATTGTTGAAATACATCTCCATAAATTTTATGCGGTTGGGCTTACCCTCTACTTTTCCCCTGAAGATAACAGCATCGCGTTTCTTTTCGAAAGGTATTTTATCATTCAGAAAAATAAAATGCCTTATCTTATTCAATTTGAAAAGCACACCGTTTTGATTTTTTTCCGACAGAGGCCGGCTTTTGAGTATGGATGGCACAGAGGGCAACTGCGTAATATCTCCGGGAATATAATTACATTTCAATTGCTGGGGAAAATAACGGGTAAATTCGTAAGCATCAAAGAAATAGACGCTTCCCATTTCGGGCTTTCTAACTAACAATGCAGATAAAGGTTCTGTCTCAGGAGGGATAACCGTATGTTCGGTTAATTTGTTATAATAGTCTACTCTTTGCTTTATATATTCGTAGTCTTTACGTTTTTCGGCGTCGGAGAGCAACTTTTTTAATCTTTTATTGCAACAATGGGCAGGAACTAAAAGCCGGAGTCCGTTTACCGCATAATATTTCCATTTCGGATTTTTCCCATTATTAAATAGATAAGAAAATTTCATGCTTTAATCTTGAAATTAATATTATCACAATATTAACCATTTTAAGCGATTTACACAAGAGGATAATTAAGATGGACAGATGGTCAGATATTTTAGTCTATTTATCTGACCATCTGAATATCTAAAATATTTACTCTTTATCCCTATACTCGGTCAATAATGTATAATTCAGCAACTTACCTTTACTGTCATAAGTTTCAGAACGAATAATACCGGCATATATTGCAACCCATTCGATCCCTCTATAAGTCCGAATCTCTCCGTTCGATATAACATTGAAATAGAATGTAATTTTTGCAGCATTGAAAGTTCCGGCAGGCGTTGTTATTTCTTCGGTTTTTTCATAATTACGACCATAAATATGAACTTTTATGTAATCATTGGTCTCTTTAGATTCAATCTCAAACCCACTTTCACCCATCACTATATCGGAAACGTAAGGATAATCATCATTGAAAACATTCGGATAATCCAGGAAATTACCGATAAGTGCAGTGTTTGTTCCTAATATCTTCATAACTTCAGGCGAAAAACTCTTGTTTCTCATCTTTAGATGAAAATCGTTTAGTACTCCACATTGAGCATCAATCTCTCCCCTGTCAATCACATTATTTTTGCTATCGGTCATTGTGAATCCAATTTCAACGCTTGTTCCCGGATCATATTGAAAAGATTGGTTCACCCTGTAAATCATTGTATTTAAGAGCTTGTTTTTAGCATTGTAACTTTTGCTTACCAAAAGAGCTCCTTCATTGGTAGGAAAAAAAGGTATACAGTGCGTATTATCCGCAGTATCCTGGGCTGTCATTAAAAATGGAATACAAGCCGAAAAGAAAAGAACCAGTACTTTTTTCATGATCTACAAAAAATAAAATGTTAATAAAATAAGACTCAATACAGATTTTAATCAATTATTGATTAGATTAATTAAAATCATGATGCACTTTATTAACAAACTATATTTATCAAAAGTTCAAATAAAAAATACAAAATTGAAAATAGATTTGGGCTGTATTAAAAAAATTTAGCCTGCAACAGAAAAAATCAAGATTAATTCTTACTTGCAGGCTAATTGACGGTCCTTAAACCAGACAAATTTTTCCTTTATAACTAACTTTCAACTTTCCCTTTTCACCTTTCAACTAATCAGTGTTGATGATCGTGATGATTTTCAATACTTTTTACTTCGTTTCCGGTTACTATTGTCGCATCGTATCCTAATTTCTTAAATGCGGCAATCAAACCTTCAACACTATTTTTATCCGTTTTAAAAGTAATGGAAACAGTTTGTGAAGAAAAATCCACTTTCATATCGGTAACCCCTTTTTCAAATGCCATGTTTTTCTCTATCTTATTTTTACAAGACATACAATGCATTGGCACCGAAAACAGTACTGTTTGTTTTGAATTCTTTTCCGCATCACCTTTTGAATAGGCATTTGCCGAAAACACAACGAGAAATGCCACTAAAATAAAACCAATTTTGTTTTTCATATTTATATAAATTACAAGTTATTAATTACAAATTACAAGCCAATATCCAAAATTCTTCTCCTCCTTTTTCAACTTTCACTTTTCCCCTTTCACCTTATTGAATGTTCCATCTCAGCCCCACATAAACCTTCCTTCCATGCACAGGGCCCCAAATCATCGAACCGTCAAAGTCCGGCCCCCAAGGGTCGTCTGCCGCTACAATCGGATTTTCCTGTTTATAGTTGAATATATTTTCGCAACCCAGATATACCGACCATGTACGGAAATATTTTGTTATCTGGGCATTGAATACCGGATATGCGCTAAACTCTTTATCCCAAAGCGGATTGACCGGATCAGGATCAGGCATTCGTCCGCCACCATTCAATTGGGAAGTAAAATCGAACTGCCATTTTTTTAGCGGAGTCTGATACATAATCGTCAGCAAACCTTTATATCGGTTTGTCAATGGCTTTTCCCTTAGTTTTCCGCCGATAGTCATCCGGGCGTCTGTAATACGGTAAGCCGCAGTAGTCGTGAATCCGGCAAAAAACTCATAAGTTGCTTCGATCTGGAAATTGCTTGAGTAAGACCTTCCGTCCAAATTATAGAATCTAGCTTCATGCGGATTACTATCCAGGTCAGTTACTACCTGATTCATAAAATCGGTGTAGTACCACTCTCCTATTACAGTAATATTTTTATCTTCTTTAACCGGAATATAGGCAGTTGCACTCAAACCGTAATTCCAAGCATCTTCTCTTTCGAGGTCATTGGCTATTGTTATTTTTCTGCTGCTTGCAAGCAAATAGCTGTTTTCGGCCAAGACATGTGCAGTACGGTATCCTTTTCCTACGGAAGCACGGATGTATAAAAATTTGAAAGGATCATACTTCAGGTGTATGCGGGGAGTTACAAAAAATCCGTCTTTATTATGGAAATCGCCCCGCACTCCTGCCATAGCAACGAGTTTTTTTGCAAAATTGAATGTATATTCACCGAATACGCCGGGTACCACTTCATCCATATTGTAATTTTGCCCATTCAATTTTTCACGGAAAATATCCGTATTCAAACTGGCTCCCGCCTTAAAGTGGTGAACAGGGGTAAATTCCGTCTGGTAAATCAGGTTGGCGTAAAAGTTGGATTGATTGGCATCATAAGAGGTTTTACCATAAAAAGCATCCTGATTGTGATATGAACCGGAAAGAATCAGCCCCATGCTTGTATTCTTTTTTTGATCGAAAATAAAGCCTTCTTTTGCAAACGCTTCAATCCGGTTGGTACGTATTCCTACTTGGTAAAGCTCTTCCGTAGTATTCAAATCCGACATTTGTCCCGATTTGCGGTCTTCCGAAAGAAAGCGCACTCCCAATTGCGACACGAATTTATTTGTCTGGTAATACCAGCGATTGAAAAGGTTTACCTGCTGAATTTTCGGTTGATCCATAAATCCGTCGCTGTTACCGTCGTGCTCTTTTGTCTCATTCTCATAATGTGCAAAAAGCATCGTGGAGAGCTTGGGATTCAACTTATATGCAGCATCGGCATTTGCCTCAAGCCGCATAGCGCTGCTTCCGAAAAGATTGACAGAAAGGCGATCCGAGTTTTGCGGTTTTTTATATTCCACATTGATCTGTCCGGTTACAGACTCGTAACCATCGACCACCGAAGATGTACCTTTGGATACCTGAATGCTTTCCATCCAAGGACCGGGTACATATCCCAACCCGTAAGGAGCAGCCAGCCCGCGGAAGTTCGGAATTTTCTCGGTCAGCATTTGTACGTAACTGCCCGATAATCCGAGCAGCTTGATTTGTTTTGCACCGGTGGTAGCATCACTGTATGAAACATCTACGGACGGATTGGTTTCGAAACTCTCGCCTAAATTGCAACATGCAGCGCGGCACAACTCTCCATAATTGATTTGTTGTGTCTGGATAGTCATAATACGCGAATTGGTTGTTCCAAGATTTCGGCTAGAGACACTTACCTCATCCAGCATTATACCTTTTTCAAGTTGGATAACAAATCCTTCTCCTGTTGCCGAATGAGTAAGCGCCGTCAATTCTTTACCTTTCTTTCGTTGAGCATTAAAGCGGCCTGAAATAATAAGCGTATCATTTTGATATTCTACACTACTTATTATCAATTGATTGTTTCCGGACACTTCCGGAACTTCAAATCTACCATCAGCTCCGGTAGAACTTCCTACTTGTGTACCTGCCCAATAGACATTCACGCCCACCATGTGTTCGCCGTTTTCATCTACTACAACTCCTTTTACCTGAGCCGTCAGAGGAAAAGCAATCAGAAGAAACAGAATGATTATTTTGTTCGTTTTCATCTGTTTATAATTTATTTTTTACATTAATACCAGATGGAACACCCATATAATCATTGGCTCGTATATCATTTTTTTGACGTGGGTGTTTCATTTTTATTTTTTTTGATATTCAATTGCCCGACAATAAATAAAATGGTAGGCATACATTTATGAATCGTTCTCATTCATTGAAAACCGGATAACTGTTTCGATGAATAAAAAGTAGCAACAGGAACTATTTCGAAGAGTTTGCCATTTCAGGAAACTATTAAAATAAATACCTGTGAATCAAAAAAAAAATCAAATGAGAAATACGCATAAAGTGCTCAGAAAGGTATTCGTAGAGCACCGGGGAGGAATAAATGAGGTGTAATAATGTACTGATTTATTCTCATTTTTATCAGGGATAAAGAGTGAAAATAAATCCGATTGAAATAAGTCAACGGAAGGAATGAAAATCTCGGATACATTTTTCTGTATATCCAATTTATATTCAACAACATACACACAGTGCCCGTTTTTATGACCATGATTGGAATTTTGGTCATTGGCAAAAGGGTTATGTGAATTCAAATCATTTTCGCCGTGGCAATGAGTATTGGTTTCAACTGAATGCTGGCAACTCTTTTCATCACAATTATGCAATTGCTCTTCCATTGCTTCTACCTGACAGTTGAAACAATGATAAGTCACATAATTTCCCCCTGATCCGATCCAGACGAACAAGGCAGAGAATAAAAATATGAATATGTGCTTTATTGAGTTCTTCATTTCAGTCTAAATACAAGTACAAAGATACAACAAATTTAAGAGATAATAGCCTGTATTTAAGAATTAATAAGAAGTTTAAAATCAAATAAAGTGCACAAAATTGTAAAGTTTTTTTGACCGCAGATAAACATCTATTTCAGAGAATCAGTTAGTCTGTTCACCGATTAATCAGTTTATCTAAATATCTGAAAATCTGTTTATCTGAACATCTATTTCTTGCAAAACTCTATCATCTCCGGAAAAAACATATTAAACTCTTCCCTGTATGCCTCGTAATCGTCGGACAGAATATGAATTGCTTGATCGGTAAAATCGGGCAAAGAAGAGTATTTTGCCATAATTTCTATCGATTCTTTGATTCCTTCAATATTTGCATAAGATGAAAGGCGGCGGTGAAGGACTATAAACGGAAGATACTGCCTAACGCTGCAAGGCAGATGAAACCAATAAGAGAGAAGCGTTTTATAACAATAAGTACTGAATTTGTTTAACGGAATATCCGAATAAGAATCCCATTCTTTGGCAAGAAAGTGATCGTAAAAAATATCATTTACCACTCTTGCATAGTGATGATAGACCGGATACAACCGTTTTTTACTATGGTTAAATATGGGATGGCTATCTGCAAATCCATCTATTTTCCGGTGCAAAAATATGCCTTGCTGGATTCCTTCCGGGTAAGATTTGTATCTTTTTCCCTTTACGTCATCAGCGATAAAATTGCCAACTAATATTTCCTTTTTTTGTCCGGAAAGATATAGATGTGCCAGATAATTCATTTTATATTTGCAATTTGAGAAAGATTTGTTTTGTGTTATTTCTGGTAATCAGGCATATTATAAGCTACAACTTAATTAGTAATGCTTATCAGCTATATTACCCCCTAACGAGAAAAAGTAAATACAAAGGCTCGAAGTGCACAAAGAAAATAAAAAAACAAACATAACTTCGTGTCCTTTGCGCCTTTGTGTTTATAAAATTCATTAACGTTGACACCGGGCGTAATATTGCTGATAAGCGTATAATTAGTAGCTATCGAATATCCTTTTTCCATTGCGTAATCCAAACATTGATTGAATCGAGCAATTGTGGAGATTCCTTGCGTACCGCCCATGCGTGGAGTTGGGAAAAACTGATATTGGTCAAGATATCAAGGGAAGGATAATCCGCAAGCATTTCCGACGCCGTTTTATAATCGCATACGGCGTAGTCAATCTCTCCTCCGGCTACCAAAATAAGCAAATGCCCGGATTCGTAATCAGGCATTTCAATTATTTGGATAGTGTCTCCTATCTCATTTGCAAGGTTTTGCAAACGCGGAATGTAAGGAGAATTGTGAGCGACATATATTTTTTTACCCGGAAGTTCGAGTTGATTATGAATATAAACGGATGTTGTATCTGAGGCTTTCCGTTGAACCAGTACCTGTTTATCCAACAATATATTTTCTGTAAATGCAACTGACTCTCTTAATTCGGAAGTTACCGGAATCAATCGCGCCACAATGTCGTATTTTCCATTCTCCAATCCTTCGAGACTCTCTTCCAGTCTTGTTTCAAGATGTATTTCTACCGGAATATTCAAATATCGGGAAAGCGACATTACCATTTCATACTGTTGCCCACCGATAGAATCACCACTTCTGAAAAAACCGGAAGGGCTGTAATCCATAACGACATGCAATACTCCCGAATCTTTTATTTCCTGATAATCCCTAGATGAGTTTGAGGCAATTCCGCAACGTAGAATAAAGAAAACAACAAACAACAATGCTGATATCAGAATCGCCCGGTTATATTTGCTATTTATCTTTCTCATATTCGAATAGTTAAAAACTCCAATCAAATAGATATAATAATTTAGAAACAGTGAAAATTCTTATCACAAAGAAATTAGATATCTTCAAGCTTTCACTTTTCACTTTTCAACTTTCAATTAGAAAAGGAGGCAGAAACGCCTATTTTAAAATAGGAAGGATTCAACGCATAACCCGGAAGAACCAAGTAGTCATTGCTGCCCCACCCTTTATTTAAATGGTTATACTCGACAAAAAAGCGCGCCTGTTTCAATTGACAATTTATATAAGCGTTTACGTAAGGATAATCTCCTACTTCATACTTGTCTTGTAAATAGAAAACTCCGGTTGCCGGCAAATAGCAAGGGGCGTAATATTTCGTATTGTAACGCATATCCGCTCCAACCTGAATGGTCAAGACTTTGAATAATTTATTAAATTGGAAGTAAAAATTGGAATACCAACTTAGTTCTGGCAAAGGAAGTACCCGCTCATTTGTGGTTTTCTGGTAGGCAAATTCGTTATCCCAATGGATGTAGCGCAAAAAACGGATTTGCTCTTTAAGCGTAAATTCGAAAATTCTGATATTGTCGTTTTCCTGACAGGGCATTGCTTTCTTATCCCAATATATATAATTTTTCAGGTCTTTGAATCCCGCCGAGAAAGCGAGCCCCAGAGAAGGATAAAAAGCAAATGAAGGCAAAGACAACGTTCCCTTTGCCGAAAGGGTATTTTTGTACGAAAAGTCTGTATTCCATTTTATATGGTTGGAAAAGTAATACTCTTCAAAAAAATCGGGGCATTCCCTCAAGTATTCGGCTTGCCCATTGAGACTTACCGGTTGCGCTCCCAAGTTAAATTTGGCTTGAATATTCCCTTTTAACAAATATGATCCGGCGTTTTTCTTTTCATCTTTAAAGTAGTACTCTCCCGAAAGGTCATAAGTAAGATTCTCTCCGAGATACTTTGCCAACACAGCTCCGACACCAATCTTCCACCTTTCCTTTTTCCGGTAGTCCGGATGTATCCGAAATCCAAGAATACTATCCGCTTCATTAGGGTTCAGAGGATTCAGAGAATCCGGCTCGTTGAGATAGGTGTATTTTTTTATGTCTACGGTAATGTATCCAGTCAATCCGAAATCCATCAACGTGTTATATTCTTGATTCAACGAAATACCAAAAGTGTTTTTTATCTGTAAAAAACGGGTAGAATCCATCGTATAGAGATTGTTTACATATAAAGAATCATCGAGGTTATTGGCATGATAGAAGCTATCTACCGGAATTCTACCGCTCGGATTCAGACTCTTTTCGTAATATCTTTTTTTGCTGCTTTCGGATTGGAATGTATATATAAATGATGTGATAGGAACAAAAGCCCTTGAAACCGAATCTTCGGTTATGCGCACATCCTTTTCTGTTCCAATATGATATTTATAATTCAGGTATGAATTCCAGTTAACTAGCTTAGACCAAACATTACTCTCAAAATAGACAGGCATATTCTGGGCTTCCAGGTTTCCGGTCGCTTTTGGATTGGTAACATCTTCTACATTTACGAGTCCGCCGTTTTCATAATTTTCATATCCGTTGAATGAGATATTCGCCATTAAATTATGGTGCTTTCCCATATAACTGCCGAAAAATCCGGCATTATAATCCTTAGTCGACTGGGAATTGTAAGCCCCATAACCATTTATCCAGTCTCCATACATACCGACATTGAAATCGGGAGTAACATTTACTGCAAAAACACCGTTCAAATGATGTTCGGGACATCCGCTAGGCCCACCGGCAAAGTAGCTAATGTTTGCATACGGCATTTTTGTATTATAATATCGCACCTCTTCCGGATTGGTATAATAAATTTCGTATGGCTTGAAAAAGAAAAAGTCAGATTTTTTCTGCCTGTCAAAATAAATTTTCGACATACCGGGAGAACCCAGATTTCCAAGGAATTCCAGGGCAATTGTCTTTTTTTCTGCCGGATTAGTAATAAAAAAACCACTGAATGATGTATCTAAATTTGCTTTCTTCACCATTCCCAATGCTCCGGATGCAACCCAACTATCTGTTTTCTGGGTATATTTTTTATCGGCGGATGAATGGGAATGTGATTGGTGCGTTTCTTGTGCATAAAGAGAAAACACAAAAAACAAACCGGATATTATGCCTACTATTTTTTTCACACTGCAAAGATATAAAATAAGTTGAAAGGGGAAAGATGAAGAGGAAAAGTGTATAATTATTGAATTATTCTATTACTCTTATAATAAAGTGTAGAACTATTTTCCTTTTTGAATATCTCTCCGGCTTTTTGCATTATTTTTTCGGAAGTTACGGCTCTGTACCTTTCTATTTCCAGATTCATATCCGCCGCCTCGCCCAATAATTCGAAATATGCCATATTATTTGCTTTACCCAACAGGTTCATTTCCCCGAAAAGTTGTCCGGATTCATATTTGTTTTTTACTTTTTCCAGTTCCAACTCTTCGACTACTTCTGTTTTCAATATTTCCAATTCTCTTTTCAATGCGCTATCCGCCTTTTCAAAAGAGACGTTTTTAGCCAATTTTCCTGTCAGAAAGAAAAGTCCGGTTTCTATATCTCCGGAAATATAGGCATTCACTTCAGTAAACAACTTCTCTTTTTTGACCAATCGTTGATAAAGCCGCGCCGAGTTTCCATTTGCCAGAATATCAGAAATAAGGTCAAAAACATAATAATCCGGGTCTCTCCGGTTTGTCATATGATAAGCCTTATAAATCGCATTCACAGGGACATCACGCTCAACCTCCATAAAGCGGGGAGCATCCTGCTGAGGTTCCGTAGGTAAGTTGCGTTTCGCAATATTCCTGTGCGGGATAGTTCCGAACCATTTTTCTGCCAATCTTTTAGTCTCTTCCAGCGTAATGTTTCCGGCAACGGAAAAAATCGCATTATTGGGAGCATAATGTGAAGAAAAAAAGGCTTTGACATCCTCCAGGGTCACTTGCTCGATATGAGCGAGCTCTTTTCCGATAGTAGGCCACTGATAAGGATGCGCCTTATAAGCCATTGAGCGCATCAGGTGGCTGACGTCTCCATAAGGTTGGTTCAGGTTTCGTTGCTTGAACTCTTCCATAACGACCTGTTTCTGGGCATCCAATCCTTTCTGATTAAAATCGAGGCTGAGCATACGATCCGATTCCAGCCAAAAACCGATTTCCGCATTTTGGTTAGGTAGTATGACATAGTAATTAGTAATATCATTGCTCGTCCATGCATTATTCTCTCCTCCCGATTGTTGCACAGGATGATCGTATGACGGAATATTTACGGAACCACCAAACATAAGGTGTTCGAAAAGATGTGCAAATCCGGTTTGATCCGGATTCTCATCTTTGGAACCTACATCATATAATACATTAATAATAACCATCGGTGAGGATTCATCAATATGATGTACCACTCTTAATCCATTGTCTAAGCGGAATTTTTCAATTTTTATCATTTTTTTAATTTTTCTCGACTCCTTCACTAAATAAAATGGCATTTTAGACTAATTTTTCCGGTATGCGATATTTTGTAATGAAATTGTTATAATTATTTCTTTTAAGTATAATAATATATTTATTTTATTCTATCCTATTACACTAGCCTTTACATATAACTGCCCCGAAGCATAACCTTTCACTACTATTTTTTCTCCCCTTTCAATATATCCGTTTTCGGCAACGGCATCATAAACTTCACCATCTATCAAAACCTTTCCAGAAGGGCGAAGTATAGTCTTTGCCGTCCCTTCTTTTCCGATCAGATTTTTTTGCGCGGGATCCACACCGAGATATCCTTTGTCTATATCCTGAGTTGCTTCCAGGGCTAATTTCCGGAATATCCCTTTGCTACCTATCCTGGATGTAATATATGCAGAAAGCAGGACTGCTCCCGTAATTCCTCCAAATACCGTAAAAACAGCAGAAGTTAAGGCGGCGGTAGGGACATTGTCGAAATTGAACAGGTCATTGTCGACAAGACTCAGAATAAGCCCTGTTATTGTAAATATAATACCAAGAACCCCAAAGACTCCAAACCCCGGAATTACAAAAATTTCTATCAAAAGCAGAACGATTCCTATAATAAAAAGTAAAATCTCCCACATTTCCACCAAACCATCTATGTATAAAGGGGCAAAATAAAGCAAAACCGCAACACCCGCAGCTAAAAGAGGAAAACCGATGCCGGGCGTTTGCATTTCAAAATAAATCCCCCCGATAATTATCATGATCAGAATACCATGTACTATCGGGCTGATAAGAAATCCCTTTATTCTGTCGAAAATACTGGGTTTATATACTATTACTTCATAATCGGAATCGCCAAGCGACTTTGTAATTATTTCATCAACATTTTCATAAATTCCTTCGCAATAGCCGTTTTTCAGGGCTTCCTGAGCAGTAAAAGTAAGAATCTGGGTAGAATCGACAATGCCCGGAACAATAATCTTTTCGTCTACCATCGCTTCTGCAATGCGGGGATCACGTTTCCAACGAAATATCGTATCCTTACCGTTGATGATAGTGTCTTTCCCATGAGCTTCGGCTGTAGAGCGGATCGTAGCCCTCATATAAGACTGGTATTTATCCGGCATTTTTTCTCCGGAATCATTGACAACTGTAGCAGCGCCGATATTGGCTCCGGGACTCATATATATACTGTCACAGGCAATAGAAATCAAGGCTCCCGCCGAAGCCGCATTATTATCAATAAATACATAGACCGGGATTTTAGCATTTAGAATCTTTGTCCGGATAGAATCTGCAAAGATTACCAATCCACCGTAAGTATTTAAGTGGATAAATGCACCTTTCACATCTAATTGTGTAGCTTCTTGAAGCCCATTTTTCAAAAATAACCACGTAGTACCGTTTATTTCTTCATTTATATCTATTTGATAATAAATATTTTTTGCATTTTCGTTTGCAAAACAGTCTGATATACTGATAATTACAAATACAAAAATTAATAAAGAGAAATTTCTCATATTCATTTCTTTCTTTTTTTTACAAAACTAGTTATTCATTGACAAAAAATTCTCATATTTGTACCGATTTTTAATGTTTGTTGCATCTAAAATTATAAAATAAAATTTTAAACTGTGTAAATAAAACAAAATGTTAGCATTTTACCTCTAATGGACAAACCGGACAAAAGAATTAAAATCCATTTTTCATATTTACATCCCCCAATTTTAATACTGGCAAAGATTTTGCTTATTTATTCTAACGATGTCAGTTAAGTAATTTAAGTGCAATTTTAAATACATAATAATATATTAAAAAAAATAAATAATAAACAATAATCGTGTAAAATTTGCTTTTGGAATAAAAAGTTTGTTTATTTGCATATGTTTTAAAAAATATTAAATACAGACAAAAAGAACAATTATAAGAATTTAAAGCATATAACTGTTCTCAACTCTAACAAAAACCAAATGAAAAATTAGTATACAAACATTTAATAACTAAATTATGGAATCAGAATCCTTTGCCAAAAGATTAATGGGATTACAAAGTAATCTTTTGAATTTTGCCTACACTTTAACTTCGAACAGAGATGATGCTCATGATTTACTTCAAGACACTACGTTAAAAGCGCTTGATAATCAAGATAAGTACATAGACAATGTAAACTTTAAAGGATGGGTATTCACCATTATGAGGAATATCTTTATCAATAATTATCGTAAAATAATCAGAAATCAAACTATCATCGACCAAACAGAAGAGCTATATCATTTAAATCTTCCTCAAGATTCCGGTATAGAAACTCCTGAAGGTGCATACGCGATAAATGAAATTATCAAATGCATCGATGAATTTGCAGATGATTACCGAATACCTTTTTCCATGCATATTTCAGGATTTAAATATCATGAAATTGCAGAGAAAATGAATCTGCCGATCGGCACAGTCAAAAGTCGTATTTTCTTTGCTAGGAAAAGACTTCAAGAAACTTTGCGCGATTACAACAGATAAAATATAAAACCGGAGTAGAAATTCTCCGGTTTTTTTATTTTTGTAAATGCTGCAAAAAAAACCTTACCATAAGTACATCATCAGTATCGGTTCTAATTCCGACTGCGCTATACAAAATGTAAAAACGGCTTTCGAATTTTTAAAACAAAAATTTGACACTGTTACTTTTTCTGACATTATTCCGACTCAACCTGTTGGAATGGAAACAGATTGCCTGTTTTTTAATGCAGTAGCCGAAGTAAAAACACCAATACAACCGCTCCCATTAAAGTTGTTTCTAAAAGAAATAGAAAAACAAATGGGGAGGCTCCCCCATTCCAAAGAAATATTAATCGACTTGGACATTATCCTTACAGACGGAAAAATCGTTCACGAAGATTACGAAAACCGTGACTTTATCCGCGAATTAATCAAAACTCTCGAAAATTGAGGCTCTTCGCTATTATTCATACTCTGAACTCACTTACATTTATCTCAATCAATTGTTGATATTTGTCATTACAGATAAACATTAAATATCTTTCCTTGTAAGCCCATATCAGTTTAACAACAACTTTCAATTTTCAACTCTCACCTTTCAACTTATAAAAAAAGGATGCGCCCAAAATAGACACATCCTTACAGAAAACTCATATTAGAGCGGAAGACGGGGTTCAAACCCGCGACCCTCAGCTTGGAAGGCTAATGCTCTATCAACTGAGCTACTTCCGCGTTTTGATGCTGCAAATATAAAACTTTTTCATTAATTCGATTAAAGAATATAAAATTTATTTTTAATCATTCTGCTTTATTTTTATTTTCCTTATATCGGATATCCGGATATTACGAAAATTACAAGCTAAAGCCTTTTTATTTAAAAAGATCTATTTCTTCTTATCCTCCTTTACTTCGACATCTTCCGGTTTCTTCGGATTTCCACCGAAGAAAGTTTTAACCGGAGTCCAATAAGAGTTCATCAGTCCCGAAAAAGTATCAAAATCTTCACGATATATCAGTCCGACACCCTGTGTATTAGGAGCTTGTTTAAAATAACTATTATTTGACCTGTTAAATCCTTTAACCCTGAATTTGCCCGAACGCGTCAATTTATATTCCAAGTCGAAGTCAACAATGCTATTGGATACGTTTGGCGAATTGGTAACATCTTCCCTGTATCCGAAATTTCCGTTAAACAACAATCTGTCATTCAGGAATTGAGTAGAAAGAGCAACATCAAATTCCGTAGAAGTCGTTACTCCGTCAGAAACCGGACGGTAATTCAATTCTACATTCAAATCATTATTAATCTTGGATATCCATGAACTTAACTGGGAGGAAAGAGTAGAAAAACCAACTGATGAAAGATCCGCCGAACTGGTCGAATTAGCTGCCCTGTCTGCCGTATAGAAATGCCCTAATGCCAAAAGAGAAGCGATATTACGGTTCATTGCTTCTTCGGTATTGATAATACTACGAACCTGACGGCGCATATCTTCATCAGCATTTGGCAATTCCAAATCAAATTTAATATTTGGAGTACGAATTGTTCCTGACAGATCCAATATACAATAAACCGGCGTAAGGGTGGTACGCACATTCGGGTCTTCAAGGATTTCATTAAGAGAAACATTTAGCATATACCTTGCTTTAACATCGAGGAATGCGTCATACGGACTCCCAGTCCAACGTACCAGGCTACCTTCCATAATATCAAATTTGCGGGATATAATACTCTGAATAGTAAACAGATACTCTCCTTTATATATTTCATATCCTCCGTACATCTTAAAGTCCGAATCTTTCGAATTATAAGTCAACCGGAGATTACCCATTCCTGTCGCCCGGATAAGGTCTCCCTGCTTTGCGTCCATTATAAGCTGGATCTGTGCATCCGGGGTAGCTTCAAGGTTTATGTTTATATTCAGCTCCGATCCCGATTTTTTACTCTCCCGGATCTTTTGAATCTTTTCCCTGCGGGCTCTCCTCTTCTCTTCAGCAGTCATATTGTCCGTCGATTCGACAAAAGTGATAAAATCGGCATCACTCGCGCTAGATGCACCTTCAATCGGAATTGTAATGCGGGTATTCGGGCGGGTTTGCAGGTCAAGATTAAAGTTTATGAAATCAGGAGTTCCCGATATGTTTACTTTACCTCCGGTATAAGCTTTCCCGTAAAACATTTCATTATCCTGTTCACGCGTATTGAGGGCAAGAAAATTGGTACAGGAAATATCAACGGCAAATTTGAAATTCTTAAAACCTTCGTGCAATACCAATCCGGATGCTATACCATAATTACCTTCCGTATCAAACACCTGTGTCTGATTTAACCGGAATGAGTTTGGCGTCATAAATACAGTATCAGACAAAACATAGGAAGTATTCAAATAATCAATATCGAAAGCCATATTTTTCACTACGGGAGATCCTTCAAGACCAATCTGCCCGAATTTTCCGTATGCCCTGACAAGCCCGCTCGCCGTTCCGGTATTGTTTTGCATAACAGATCCTAAGTACTGGCGCAAAAACTTCAAATCGACATCTTTCAGGTTCCCTTCAATAAAAAGAGAGTCATTGCCTAGAAAAACACCTCCGAAAATATCCGATTGTGATTTTTTCCCGTCAAACGGACTTAGCAATTTTGCTTCGAACGCAATACATTTATCAGCTTCCTGCCATGAGGTATTTACCGAAATATCACCTAAGAGAAAGCTATTCAGGGAAGCGTCATATACATTAAGGTTACCTTTGAAAAAAGGATTTTTAAATATCCTGAAGAGAAAGACATCCCCATCTCCTATCCCATTGAAAGTTATCTCTTTTTGATTCAGGATGTCACTGATATATCCTAATTGCAAGTCACTAAACCGAACGTGAATACTGTCTTCCGTAGTTAAAGAATTAATTCCGTCAATTTTCAAAAACTGATTTTTATGATTGAAATAAAAATTATCAACTTCAATTTTATTCGGTTGTATAGCTATTTTGCTTTTATGGATATCCCAAACCGTATCATTAAGGATTACTTCGGTCGGATTAATGAATATATCGGAAGTAATTCCTTCCGTAGTCAAATCTTTCAGAACCAGAAGAGTTGATAAAGAACCGCTGTAAGTATCTTCGGTAGAATTACTGAAATGAACATCCAAATCGACCGAATCCCTTTTGATTTTTGAGTTTAACGAAATAAAATAAGGATTTCTTCGTCTGTTTGCCGGCAAGTGGGTTGACCTCAGTATCACCTTTACATAATCGTCCGGATTTTCACACAAAAAAACAAGATCGCCGATATTTTTTTTCCCAATCATTAATTGTGGCGCATCCACGCGTACCCTGAACTTATTCGTACTGTCATTATAAAATCCGGATAAGTGTGACTGTTCCTGCAATACAAACGGCAGTTCTATAGTTTCATTGATAGATTCCGTATTGTCTATCGTAAAATTAAATTCAAAATCATTTTTCTTATGTTCGCCAGGTTTCGGCTCTATCCTGTTTTTTACGATTGAGGGGACATAATCGTGTGCAATATTATGCAAATTATTCAAAATCGTAGTAAACAGGTATTGACCAGTCACAGACCCGTTGATATAATCGGAATAAAGAGATAGTTTTTTTGAATTATTTTCCAATGTAACAGCGGTAAGTCCGATATTATTCATAAATATCTCCTTATCATCGTGTACAAAAAGTAAATTATCAATAGAAAATGAACCTTCGATATCGTCCAATGTTTTCCCTATTAGATTGGTTTCAATATCGAAAGAAAGAGAGGAATTCGGATATTTTGTCACCAGATTCAGATTGGCAAGCCTCGCATTCTGCACATTAGCAATAAATCGGAGCACTGGTTTTTCCTTACGCCAATCAATATTTCCTTTGAAACTCAGGTCTATATTTTTATCACTCATTATCAGGCTACCGTCAAATCCGTCATTGTTGAATTTTCCGTTCAGGCTGATATTCTGATATTGATATTTTCGGTAAACCAACGAATCAACCATTCCGGAGGCATTTAACGAAAGTTGATTTTTATCTATTTTTTCAAATTCTACCTTCAAGTTGAATGTCGAATTGCCTAATTCTGATTTTGCACCTAAAAGCCGTCCTAAGTTATAGGATTTAGTTTCAACTTTTCCGTCAACGGAAAATTGTGAATAAGTTAAGTTTTTTGCTTTTAATAATACATTGGTATTGATAGCACCCGCCTTTGAAGAGATAACTCCATCCGCTTTCATTTCTGTAAGAAGGCCTTTTATTTCTCCTTTATAACTAATCACGCCAAGAGAATCAAGAAAGGAAGGTAACCGGACTTCTTTGTTCGTGAATGCCCGGGAGAGCATTTCAATATCTTCGGACGAGGCGGCTACTTCTTTGATGTTTGCACGGATATCCAATTTTTCCAGATCGGGCAATCCGTTAAAAGAAAAATCTCCCTGCACTTTTATATTATTCCCATAAGTCAATAAAAGATTCCGGATGAGCAACTTAGTTATAGTGCCGCTGATATCACCTTGTATTGAAAATTTTTCGTTCAGAGAATGGAATGCCGGAAGGAATGCAGCCAAATCTTTCAAATTGATCCGGGATGGAGCAACATCGACCGATAAATATACTTCGTTGGCAAAACGGCGAAAAGCCTGAGTGTCGCGATAACGCAAGGTGGCATCATTGAGCGATAACCTACCATTCGGCATTACGGCTACAAAATTGTACATCCTCAGTTTTTCCTTATTGGCAATCAGGGTCGTTGAAAAATTACTCAACTCAAGTCCTGAAAGTTCGTGAAAACCAATATTATGCAGCTTTACATTAACCGAATCTTCTGAAAAATGACGTACATGCAAACTCCCTTTCAGGGAAGAGACTTCAATATACTTGGTATTAAATTGTCCGGGGTTACTATTCAATGGTTCATTATGGTATGCTATGGAACAATCATCAAAGGCTATCGATTCAACATCCATCGACCATTTAACGGCAGTACTGTCTTCCTCTTCTTTAAGGAAAGCATCTATGAAAAACTGGAAATTATATTGGCTGGAGTCCTTTTGGTTTACGTGAGCCTCCATACCTGTCAGTTGGATTGTACGGAAAGAAACACGTGCATTGAGAAGCTGCAACAGGTTTATCGTTACTTTTGTCCTGTCTACAAATAACAAAGTATCTTGGGACTGATCTTCAACATACACATCTTTTAATACAAAGCTATTGGGAAAATTCCATTCAATTGAATTCAAAGATACTTTTGAATTTACTTTATCAGAAAGGCTTTCCGTAACTATAGATATTAATTTCCGTTGTAGTTGATCGCTCTTCAGTACCAAATAACCCGACAGCATGACAATAAAAATCAGCGATGCTATCAGAAGTAAGATATATGTGAATTTTTTTATACCTATGCCAATTATTTCAACACAAAAATAAGAAATAATCAACAGATTAAAACAAAGGCTAACTGTTAATAATTAATCATTAATTGTAAATAGTATAAAGTTTCATAGTTAAGTTTTTGGGGGATAGTTTAAGCCTGAAACTTTACATTACGATTTACATTGAATATATAGGTTAATAACCACTTATAAGCATATAAATTTTTCAGATCCAATTCATAAGTATTCTGTCAAAATTAGCATTCATTATTTCAAAAGCGATTGATTAACAATTAATTAAACCAAAGGGAATTACAATTAATTACGCATTATAATATGAACTAATTATGAATACTTACTTAGGATAATAATCCTTTTATGCTTATCCTATCCCCATAACACATTAAGCTTATCTCTCTTTCTAAATCTTCTTTCAAGTACGTCTATAGAATCAATATTACGTCGATCAAAACTTCCTCTTAGTCTACATTCGTTATAAATAGAAGCCGTAAGTCCTAAATGGTAACATACATCGCCAAGATAAGTATCTTCTATTCCCCAATCATCTTGTATATCGGTAGAGAATAATTCTCCTTGTTGAAATTCTAATATTTTATCAATTGCTTTTCTCTTAAAGAATATTCCACAAGAGTAGAAAAAGTTTACAACCCTACCATAGCAGTAATCAAAATCTATATTATTACGGAAGTCACCTTCAAGCAATAATAAGGATATATCTGTATTAGCTTGCTCTAAAGATTTTAGAGTACCATGGGTAACATATCTGTCTCCATCAAGAAAAAGCGCATCATTCTTGGTGTTACAAAGGGATAAACCTAAATTTCTGGCAAAGGAAGTTTGCCTTCCAATTAGATTATTCGGAGTTAAGATATACTTCTCTCCAAGTTCTTTTAGTATAGAAACAGAATTGTCTGTACATCTGTCTGCTACCCAAAATCTGGAATAAGAATATTCACGTAGTGAATCATACATATTCACTACGTGAGTTCCTTCATTTTGTCCTATAATTACAATGTCGATCATATATGATTAATAGTATTTACTATACCATACACCATTCCAATAAATAAACTCAAGAAATGAGAGATTATCACTTCCGAAACCTACACTCATGTACCCTCCTGGTTTATCTGATAAATATTCTTGAAATCTCTTATTGATTCTTCCGTCAATATTACTAGCTTCCCCAACAAGGTCTAATCTATTTAGTCCAATTGATATTTTATAGCCATTTTCAACATTTGGTATAACTATATTCTTAATCGTTGGCCAATAACCAGTATAAGACCAAACAATAAATTGTGTTCCGAATGGAACTGTAAGACTACCAGTTGCAGCATCAAACGAATAATTATCTCCTATTAAAGAATTTTTAACTTCTAAAACTGAAAGCACTGGATTATTATCAGCAGAAGACTTGGCATCCCCATATATTTTAATATAAGGCATACCATCCAGATTGCTCATAGGAAACCGTTGCGACATGGCATTCGGATCAAGAGTTGATGTGGCAATTTGCTGAGAGCCTATAAATCCCAACTCAAAGTTTTGCCCTCCGTAATTCTGCTCTGTTTGCATTCTTCTGCATATAAGTTCTCTTGAACTGGTATGCTGCACAAACAGTACCATGTAGTACTCTTTATCTGCATCTAAAGTAATCTGCTCATTTGCAGGAAATTCAACAGTATTTACACCATGAGTTCCACCAAAAACATGAGTGCCTGTTTGAGCTAATAATTGCGCATTAACTATACCTGATCCGGAGGCTGCCCTACTCCCTTCACTATATATTGCTACATTAAATGTACCACTGCTCATATTATTTCCCTGGCAGATTTGAGCCTGCCTAGCTACAAAGCTTTGACCGGGTGTAAATCTAAAGCCGTAGCAACCAGGCTGAACGGCATATCTTCCAGCAGCTATAGGTAGAGGGAAACTCTCAGCAAATCCCCCAAGAGTTATACTTGTTTGACCGCTACCACCACCTCCATCACACGTAGCCAGTATTTCCCCAACAGTTACCTTGTTGGTTTGTAAAACACCGTTTATATTTTGCACAATAGGTAAGAGATCGCTTGATGAGACCTGTTGCGCCTGTTCCAGTTCTGAAATTTTTTTATTAGCCATGACAAGTAATTTTAAATTGTTAATATTTTTTCTTCTATACTAAATAATCCTGATGAATTTTCTACCGTTACTTTAAACCGGTAATAAATATTTTCCCCATCTTCATCTGTTTTGGATAAGCTGTCGGGAAGTTCATATTGAACGGTATCCGTATTGGTTTTTATCCGGTATAATTCTGTCCAATTGCCGGAATTATTCATTTGGTATAAATAATATGTACCGTTATAAGCAGTTGGGGGCCATTCGATCACAACATTTTCAAGTACATCTTCCGTTGAATCTTCACCTACCGTATAAGATAATTCGGGTGCCGGCGGATTGTTAACATCGATAATATTGGCAAGGATCAATGAACTTGGATAAGATGGTACGTCTTCGGTCTTGTAAATGCCTTCATTTACGTCTATTATTTCTGTCTTTACCGTTCTTACTGCCACTAACCTGTAGTAAAGCACTTCACCGAAAGGATAAAAATCAAGATCTGAGAAATCGTCTATAACCGGATCGTTGACATCTACTGTTGCGGCCAATTGCATGGTTCTAACAGTCATGGCATCAACAGAATTTAACGCCCGGTAAATTAAAATTTTACTGATTTCCTCTCCTTGCGGATACTCATTAACATCAAATAATACGGCTGTTGTATCTCCCGTAACCGTATTTTCTACACGAGTATAGAATTTTCTGATCTCAGGTGCTTTTGGTGGTGCTGTATTGATCAATTGTATAGGACCTAATATTCCACTCCTTTCGCTTACTGTAAGCGTGTTATTCATTTCTATGGCATAATAGAAATAAATGGAAGTAGATGCTCCGTCTAAGGTATAATCGGTAAAGCGTACCATTTTTTTACCGCTATCTGCTGTATATTTTACTGCCATTGGAGCGCCGTCGTAGTTTGTGCTTCCCGGCATAATCAAGTCTCCGTTAGAATCCCTGATGACCGGTTTTCTGTCCGATGTTTGATTGCCTGTTTTCAAATATCCGTAAATAGCAGGTTGTTCGGTCAATGGCAAGAATCTACTATTTATAGCTAATTCAACTATTTCCTTGTATGTTTTAGCCTGACCGAATATCTCTTCGGTTCCGTCTACTAACTCCGTACTTCCCGGATTTTTAGTAATTTCAAACGGACAGATAGGTTCTGCTAATGAATCCTGATTTGGTATGCTGAAATTATCATTATCGGGATTTGGGAAACGATAGCCATTCCATTCCTTAAATCTCTTAGATTCGTCAACAATGACATTTACCAATTCGTTCCAACGGCTGGTAAAAGCCGTATCGTTTTCTATATTGGCCAAATCTTCTTGAATTTGCAAAACGGTATCGTGCTTATACAACGTATCTAAAATGATTTGTTCATTAGCCCTATAGAATACCAATGCATAGGGTTCACGAGTATTGTTTGCCGTATTTACTTCGGTATCAAAAGTGTATGTAGCTTTGCCATAAAAGTTTGGACGGGTGGCAAACAATGCTCCGACAGGTGTTTCCGGCTTCATCGGTTCTATTATTTCCCGCCCAAGAATAACAGCGGGCACCGAAAGCGGAGAAAAGATTCCTAATGAAGGATCGGTAGAGCGACAGGCTATAAGGGTCTGCTTACTACCTGCTCCGGCTGCAGGCAAAAGCGAAGATTGGTCGAAACCGGGTTCGTGCGTGAAATAGACCCGGTAACCGGGATGATAATTTACATTGATATTGTCTCCGGTCGGTATTGGTGTATAAACTTCTTTCGGTTCATCATCACTATCTTCTTCATCTTCTTCTGATGCATCTTCTGGTATCTTAAAGGTTCCGTCATAAGCGATCAGTTGCAAAGTGCTTGTATCTTTTTCTATACTCCATACTTCCAATACTCGTGTATCTTCCTCGCCGTTCTCTTTTGTAACTTTTACGCGAAGGGAACCTTTATACCATTCAACATCAGGATTTTCGTGCGGATCTAAAATATAGGTATTGAAAACAATACGGTACATTCCGGTATGGGAACCGGGTATTTTATTCCCATGATCATCAACATCCTCAAACTCTTCTATTGAGGCTTCTTCAGATATACCGCCGATATGTGTTTCGGTAGTATTACCCTCACTATCAATATACTCCTCCGTATAATCGCTAAAATTTTTGAGTGTAACTTTTTGCGTCAACGGTACACTCCAACCTGTCGTAAGCGAAGTATTTTCAGGTATAAAAAAGGTAGTACCGGCTTTTGGTGGAACAGGTGCATTCACAACATGTGATACATCATCATCGGTATCTACAAGTTCTCTTTTTTCAGGCGCTTTGACCGTAAATACGGCTCCTTCACCCAAAATATCAGATTGGCTTACACATTGAACCTGATAGTGGTACTCCTGATCATTTATGGTTAAAAAACTATTGACAAAACGGCCTTCTTTTTCTGCGGGAACAATAGGCGATACAGTTTCCAGTATGCTGTTGATTTCATACGATTCCGTATGTATGTCATACAATCCGGCTCCCAAATCCGTTACCGATTTTATTTTTCCTTTGATAAAATTGATAGGTTCGGTACGGAAGAAAAATTCAACCTCTTTGCCATACCAATAATTGGAAGCGTGAACATCATTCCATTCAAAGGTTAATCTTACCAAAGTTTTATCGGCGCTTGTCAGAGCGTTTAGTTTTTCCTGCTCTGCCCGTGTAGTGAAAATCAACGGATTTTCCTTTTGTATTAGTTGTACGCCTAAGTTTAACGGTGGTATCAGCGTGTTTCTTATTGGGAAATCGGTATTGTCCGTTTCTCGGATATTGCTTAACTGGGAAACACGCGAAAACCAGTTTACTCCATAAACAGCATAATCGTGTATGCCCGGTTCTGTTTCTAAATGCGTGTAAATAAGGTTGTTTTCCGTATCGGGACGAATAACGGCAACTGACTCATATATACCTTTGGGATCTTTAAATTCGGAGTCGTGGTTGATTTCGGGCTTATTCCATCCGGCTACTCCGTTTTTCCGGTATGCGATTCCATAGAGTATGGGTTCCGTTTGGTCGGCATAACTGTAATCATTGTCGGGAACAAAAAATTCGCCTATTTCCTTCATGGATTCAAACGGTTCTACGTACAAACCGATAGCCCGGCTATTGTCATATTTGCTGTATCCCTTATCATCTGTCAGTTCAATCGGGATTTCCGTTTCTCCACTTATAGTAAAACCATATTTCAATTCTGATAATTCGGGGGTTACCGGAAGTTTATAATCGGTTTTCCCTATAGGCAAGGTCATAAATGTATGTGTCCGTAATCCTTCCGGCATCATATCCAAAGCGGCATTGGTCTCATATACGGCGATATATATATATTGGTCTGTCGAGTTTGATATATCGGAATCAATATAACCAAAGCCTAACATACGCGCTACATGAAAGTCGAATGCTGCAAGTTTCAATAAATCTAAATAACTATACTCAAACTCATGTACATATTCGCCGTCTTCCGGTTGTTCGCCGCTCGGTTCGTTACAGGCTCTCAAGTTACCGGCATCCTTGCTCAGCTTTAAATATTCAATAACACCATCGCGCAAACCTTCATCATCGGTACCTTTACCGCTCCAACGTTTTTTGTAGTTTTCAACATTTATCGTAGCCCCATTTACATATTTAGGCCATTTAGTTATTTGGCCTTCTGTTTCTTCCAAGCGTTTTAGAACTTCTTCTGTTTCTATCGACAAGGACAAGTCTGATTTAAACTCCCAATCATTAAGTTGATTTTTTCCTAACAGGAAATCCTGATAAGTTTCGAGCAAGAGCATGGTTGGAAAGCAGTTTTCGCCTTGAAAACGGATATATTGAATATTCTCCGCAATAATTTTCCCGTTATCAGCACCAATACCCAAACGTTCTATTTCCAAATATCCGCCATTCTCCTGTAACAGGAAATCCAGATTTTCTTTCTGCAAATAAGACGAAATACCTGATTGGTATTTTTTCCGGCCGGAAATAAACGCTTCCGCACCGTCTTCATTAGTACGCGAAACGGACTCTATTTTGGTAATGCTTTCGGCATCTTCATCTATTGGCTGCATTTGAATGTATGCCGAAAACATCAGGCGCCCTTCTACTTCTACGTAAATAATACCGTCATAACTTTTCAAAAAATTCAACCGGTCTGACGCCGGATTGTATTGTTGCCTGACCTGATTGTATTTATCCGGATCGTCAAAATGTATATAGACATTACTCTTGTTTTCAGTCAGAGCCGGAACAGGCACTATATCATTATATATCCAAGTTTGAGTTTCATCAATGATATCCGAAGGCGCCATAGTTGCAAAGTCTATGATGATCGGAAAATTGCGGTTGTAACTTGTCCGATATATCTTTACAAAATCATTTGCTTTGTTAAATCCGGCTGAGGTATAATAAGCGCTTCCTTGTGCCGCGAGGTTACCTTTGGGAATATGCACGGTAGCAAGAGCCTCGCCGAAATCCCAACGCAAATGAACGCCTGATGCCGAACCGTCGATGCCGTCCGAACCCGCCCCTTGCAGGTAAAGGTAAGGAGATTGGGAGATTAAATTATTTTCTGATATTGTTGCCATAAATTTATTTCCTTGTTTAAAACATTTTTCCTGAATTTTACACCTCAAACGAAACTTCTTCCGTCTCTAATGTATCATAACCAACTTCTTTTTTTATTACTTCTTCTCCGTCTACTACTTCTACGGCATTATGGATACTAAATTGTTTATACCGGAAAGTAATAACTGCTGTTCCGGACGGAATATTCAATTCCCGGTTACTGATAAACGCCTGTGTTTTATCGGCTGAGAAAATTACCTCATAATCGCTTGCCGGAGTGCCGTCGGCAGATAATTCCATCGTATCATTCAAATCTTCGGCCGGGATTTTCGGGTCGTTAAACGGTTCGGGATTCCGGATAATTATACCGATGATATTTCCCGTAAGGCTGTTCCGGATAATATTAAAATCGGTGGTCACAGCAGGAGACAATACTCCCAACTGTAGAATTCCATCTGTCAAACGGTCATATTCGTTGGCATATTCGCTTTTTAGCGAGTCTAAAGTCCCATTCAGTAAGGCAATGGCATCGTTTATCTTTGTTGTGTCAAACTCTTTTTCTATGTTGAAAATAGCTTCTCCCCTTTTTTCTCCGGTTTCGTCTTTTAGGAGATAACTCTGTACTTGTTGATTAAAATCGGCATATTGGGAAGTTTTGAAAACATAAGAGTGTACTTGAGTTGTATCTTCTTTATATACAGCATTAAATACGGCGGTGTAGAGCGTATCCGGTTCCAACCCTCCTGTTTCGATCTCCTGAGCAACAGCAAGCGGGGTCATTTGTTCATAACCGGAGCAGTTCATTTCTCCCAGAGCCAGGTTATTTATCATACGTACTTCCGGCGTCATAATCGGGTCGGGATTTTTTATCCAGTTGTTTTTACCTATATGGGCTGCCGTCGGATTTTCCGGATCCGGGGATAGCTCTTCGGTCGGCGACTTGATCAATACTTGCAACTCGGAAATCAGCTCTCCTTTGCTTTCGTAGGCATCAAAACCGTTGAACATGGCATAAACCGTGTTTTGCTTGTAGAATACCAGCAATTTAGGGTCGCTGAAAAATAATGGTTTACTATTTATCAGCCTGCCATCGGCATTCGGGTAAGAGCGGGAATAGTCGATGTATGGTTTCAAAGTGGCAAGACGGAATTGGTCTTCCATATTTTGTTCCAACAACGCCTGATAACCCGGATCGTATGTATGAAAATGTCCTACCGGTCCGGCTGTTTTGAAAAAGAAACAGTAACTCTTTTGGTAATTTGGCGGATTTTTCTCACTGAATAAATAGTCATTGGTGGTAATCTCTATCCGGTAAGCCGTATCAGGCCTCCATATAGGTTCGATTACGTTAGTAAAGCTTTCACGCATAACACTGTTATCTTCATTTACTTGATCCTGGCTCTTAACATACCAGTTAAAATTATAATCAGTAAGCGTCATCATACAAATACCGAACAACCGTGTTTCGTTGTAAGACGATGCAACAGAATTTTCCAACAGCAACCCGCCCATATTCTCCTGTAGTAAGCTTCCTCCATATTCGTTTTGTAAGAAACTCTCTGTATCTACTGTTCCTCCAATGGATTCGATCGTAATCTTATTGACTTCCAATCCATTGTGGTCGGTATGCCGGTAAGCGATCTGCCGGGAATTTCCCTGAACCGACGGGATAAACGTTTCTTCCGCTATCTCAACGTATTCCGACAACGGTAAATTGCCGAATCCGTACTCCCCGGTTTCTTCCCAGTGATAATATTTTATTATTACTTCGCTGGCATAGGAAGTAAGTTTTAAATCGACCAATGCTTGCGACCCGGGCAAAAAGAGTTCGACCTTCCCTGAAAATGTCAACGCATTTTGCAAATTAAATGAATTATTGAAAGGAAGAACTATACCTCCACTATTTCCGGTTACCCGGATCAGTATACGCTGGCGTTCCTTGAATTTTCCGGGGAGGTATTTCTGGCCGATTTGGGGAAACGTTACGCATGTTTTGGTTTTGTATTCGCCCTGGCAAAACAGAAAACCCTCTTTATACCCGAAATCTTCGGGAGGAGAAGGAGGTCCGCTCGTAAAATGAGTAATATAAGATAAAGGCGACCGGGAAAGGATACGCAGTTTGTTATATTTACCGGGTGTTTCACATTGCCAGAATCCATAAGCTAATTTACTTGTATCTGATGGAAATTCGATTTCACCGCCTTCTATTTTCGGCCGGATGGCTTCATACATATTATAGTTAGTCCAAACACCACTGTTCTCATTCCAATAACGGATTTCAATATTTTCTAATTTGAATTCATGTTTTACCTGAGCGGATTTACCTTTTTCCGGAGGAACCAATTCTATGTAATTAGCGCCTGCTCCAATTGTACCGAATCTCGATAATGTAGAAGCATTACCAGGCCCCATTCCTTTCAAAAATTCCACATCAATAAAACTATCTACCGGAATAACGAAAGAATTAATTTGTTCCGGTTTGCTATTTGGAGCTATACCATTCTTATAATATACCGGAAATGACTCTCCGGTCAGCCTGTTGATGGCTTTTACATTATTGTACGGGTCTATCAATGGAATTTGTGCCGTATCTCTTGGCTTCCTAAAATTCCATGTAAAGTCAAGTTTATAAGGTCCCCCTAATTTTTTAACCGGCCATGGCAGTTTCAACTTGAATTTCAACCCTCCGGTAATGATAAACGGTTTGGGCGCTTCGGCGGCAAGATAAGCATCCAGACTTATGCCCAATCCTAATCTCCAGACAGATATTTCGGCATATCCGCCTAACGCGATACCGCCTCCGATCTGAACCGGTTTGAATCCTATTTTTCCCCAAACATCTAGGTAAGCTCCCGCTTTGAGTTTCAACGGGCCTAATTTTTTCTTGAAATCCCACTTCACACCTGCTCCGGCCGCAATGCCCCGGTTGCTCACCATAAAATAGAAATAGGCTTTGAATAGAGTGAATAGTTTTACACTAACCCGTTTATCTTCCGGCTGGTCACGACCGATATTCAAATACCATCCGCCGGAATTTCCAAAAAAGAACGCCATTTCGATCAAAGCCCTAACTTCAGCTATTTCTCCGCCATCGGGGATATTCAGGTTTATGCCGAAATTAGCTTCTACAGATTTATCTGAAATAGCAATCATGGCCGAAAACGGTGGATCGCTGGTGGTATCCAAACCAATGCGTTCGCGCAGAATGGCGCCTTGGCCTATTATAAGTAATGTTTCGGGGAGCGACAACATAACAAAAACTTTTGCCGAAAACACTTTACCCCCGTCAAACGCTGTTGCTAACGAAACACCTGCACCTACTGAGAATCCATCTTCCTGAGCAAATTTGCTCACCTGTACTCCCTCCCGGTAGTCAGGAGAGACCTTAGCCTTATAATATTCGTACCAACTGCTGTCATCCGATAATCCGACCTCTTCCTTACTGGTAACATATTTCTGACCTAACAGACCACGAAAACCATAAATACCAACTCCCGTAGGTCCCAATGGAATTGCGGTAGGCAGGTTTAAGCTTACATCGACCAAAAATGCAGGTACGGATGGATTCATGCGCATGCCGGCACTGGCTGAAAGGCGTAGCTTGGGTAAGTCTAAACTAATACCACCAATGTATTCCGTGCCTTTCTTTTCATCGGTAGGCTCCTTCATCGACAAATAGCCATTGATGATGACCGCAGCGTTATCGCGTGATGCTGATCCGGGGATAACCAAATCGACTGACAAGCTCTGTATGCGGAAGAATAGGTGCAATGGGCGACCGGCATCCTTGTTGTTATCTACCGTAAAGTAAACCTTCACTCCGTCGCCACGGGCATCGATACCGCCCGGATTGATACTGATACCGCCATCGAAGCCGAAGTACCAGTATTTGCGCATGATGTTGTTGTGCATACGCTCGTCGGTACCAAAATGGATAGCGGTAACCGTAATATCGGCCGGGCCGAGTTTCAGTGTTTTAGGCTTCGGCAACTTTATCGTACCATCCAATCCTTTTAACTCAATTGTACCGTCTTGCCAGATAACTAAACTGTCGATTTCGAGCGGGTCTTCAAACAGCTCGCTTACCATGCCATCGCCTGTAAATTCAATTGAACCCGAGGTCGACAGATAGAATTTTTCGCTTGAATCTTTCTGTTTTCGGCCTACGGTAAGCGATTTCATCGTATAGGTCAACACACCCGGTATTGGCAGCGGAATCCCGTCCTTTTCGGAGGCGGTAATGTAGAAATTACCGTCTTTATCGAAAGACATGGAGATCTCTATTTTGGCTTTATTTCCGGCAGCATCTTTAAAACCGGGGATTTCTAAGGAGCCTTTTATGTTTGTTGAAACAAATTCTCCTTGCTTAAGCGTAAAATCAAAATGAGTGAAACCGATAACAAAACCCTCTTCTCCGCCTAAGGTAAATCTCATTTCGGCACCTTCGGGAATATCGCCCTCTATGGGTTTTTGGTCAACCATTGCCCGCAAGCCAAACGTTCCGGAGATACCGCCTGTACCAAGAAGTAGATTCTCGCCGAAAATACCCAAAGTAGTGCCATCAGTTGAAGCAATACTTTCAAACCATTGCGAGGGTAAGCCTATTTCTGCACTCTCTACAAAGACGCCTATAAAATCATCAGGGTAACCCGCGGCTGTGGCTTCGGGAATATTGGAGGTACGGCTCAAGTCCAACTTCATTTTGTCAAAAAAAATAGTTAAACCGGTGTTGCCTATTTCTGATTTATCAAAGGATATTTCGTTTTCATCCTCAAACTCCAAACCGTTTTCGGTAGTAAACCGTGCAGTACCCACTTTGAAACACAACATTGACTTTTCTTTTGTGTTGTCGACAGGCTTAAGCCATGTACGGGGAAATTCAAGGGCAAGTGAAAGATTATTTAATGAAACTGAAATTTTAGGAACAAAAAGATCTTTAATATAGGCCTCAAAATCTGTACTGAAAAAAGGAAAAAAGAAATCCTTTAGTTTTTGTTCCGTCTCTGAAGAATTATCTGTTAACAGATATAAAGTAAAAATTGTTAAGTAAATATTTTTACCTAAAATATCTATTTGCCCGACCAACTGTTCATAACGATCTTCTGCATTTATATCAATTTCAATATTACAATTATACAATGTGTTTATATCTGAAACTAATTGTTTGAATGGAGACATTACCATACCTGGGGTAAGAAAAGAATTGACAGCAATAATAAGTATCTGTTCTTGGCTAATGCCTAGTATATTGATTGCTAAATCAAAAAATGCTTCGGAAGTTTCAGAAAATGTACTGATATTAAAATTTCGAACATACTGCAGTATTTTCCACTGCCAGAAAACCGTAATGGGAAATGAAGAAATAATACTATCTTCATAATCTGGATTTAAAATCAGAATCATTCCTGTTCCCAATACCTCTTGTTCGAGCCGTGTCCTAGGAACAATATCCAAACGATAAAATGCACTGCTACCTGTAGCGTTTTCTGACGAATAATAATCTTTATAGTAAATATTGTCAAAAACACTCTGAACATGTTCTTTGATAAAACTCAAAAAATCAGGCAACTCATCAACAGTAATAAGACTGGATAGTGTAGGATAATATTTATATGAATCAGGGTTTGTTGGCATAATATGGAGATTTTAATTGATATGTTATAGAAGATAATATTTATTTCTTCCAGGTATATATATTATCCTCATCAGAAATGAGCTCACCTGTTGTTCCGTTTATTTTGATGGCTCGGCGAAAAAAAAATGATTTTGCTACACGGACTTCATAAATCCAACCAAAATCATTTGTATAAATATAACTAACACTAGGACTAATACCACTATAAGCATCACCTAAAATAACATTTTCTATATTTAATAAATCAATATTGTATTCATTTTTCATCTTTTCTATAAGCATTTCTATTGAAAAAGGGTATTCTTCATAATTTCTAACTTGAATAAGACTTCCATCTTCTTCATATATTCTTCCCAACCCTATAGTAAATCCATAAAATTCGTTTGCCTCTGATTTTAATTGATAATTACTTTTATAGTAAACTTTATTGTTGCTAAAAGGACTATTCATTTTTTGTGTAGTTTTTTTATATATATCTTCATATTCATTAATTATAATCAAAGTATCGTTGATTAATTCCTTATATTCTAGGAGATAAATGTGGTCACCACTACTTCCAATCACTTTTCTATACTTTGCGAATTTACTATTTTTAATACTCTCAATATCAAGTTTTTCTATTCTTTTCCCCGCCTTTGTATTTGTATTAATTGAAGTATCTACTGACAGGGATACCACTTTATCCGAAATAACTTCGCCGGTTACCCCATCTAACTTAATGAACCTTTTGGGTCCTATTAGATCAGTTGATAAAAATATTCGAACGCAATATACCCATCGGGAGTTTTCGTAAAACCGCCAGACAAGAATAGGTTTTTCCTCATTATATACGGACAAATCAATATTGTAGTCGGTTTTTACTTTTTCTATAAGCATATTGATAGGAAACGGATAATTTTTATCATTATCTATTTCTTTTATTAAAACCCCATTCTCATCATACTCTTTAGAAATGCCTATTTCCAATCCTTTTGCACCCCCATAGTTATTCAAGTAATAGTCAAAATAGCTAAAATAAGTTGCTTCCCGTTTTAATAAGAGTGTATTTATGTTGTAAATTTTTACACTTCTAAAATTACTATTAATGTTTCGAACAGCTTTTGTATATGTACTCAAACCTTTGTAATATGGATTCCGGTTTTCTTCAATAGTAATCAGCGTATCTTTTTTTAATTCGTTATACTCTTTCAAACTCGTACTACTGAAATTCTTTGCTTCACAAAGTTTTCCGTTTTTTATATAGTGTCTGTTTACACTGAATTTATTTTTAATACTATCTATATTCAGTTTTTCCATTATTTTATTATTTTTTAAATTGTTGCTATTTTGACTATTTGTTGTAAAAAATATCCCTATGAAGAGAAATAATACAAAATATATTTTTTTCATCATATTCGCGTCATTTCAAATTAATAAACTTTTTCTGCCATTGCCACAGGGAAATTGCATCAGAATTATAACTCATTACATTATTTGTTGCATTAACAAAATTTGGTATAAGAGACCCCGTAAAAGGATCAATCGTATTAGGATAAATATATTTTATTGCAGGTTCTGCAATTGGCAGAAACGATGGAGGTATCAATCCGTTAGATTCTCTAAATGTATGATACAAACCTAATCCATGCATTGTTTCATGGTTTAATGTAGCAGTATCCCTTGGTATAGTAGTTGAATAACCCTGAGCTTTGTATAAAACAGCAAGCGCAGACCCAATTCTGTCAATTTCTCCAAAAGCCTTAGGATCCGGAGCTGATTGTAAATCCATAGCAAAACACAAAAAATAACTAGAAAGCTCTGCATTCGATAATAACGGCGATAAAAACTGATCCTTTAAGACCCGATGAAGTTTGTTATTACGACTATTGTAAAGAAGGATATTTCCATCTGCATCAAAAAAACCTCCTGGAATAGATTTTTGAAATTCAGGATATTTAGTAACATCAGTAATGTCGAAATCAACTTCTTCTATGTTTTCAACAATAAAATACTGATGCAATGTGTTTTTTAAATTTATTTTTTCAGCATCCATAAACTGACCGATTGGATGAGAAGATGAAGGAGGAGTAGCATTGTTCATATTTGTTTTTACTTTGATCAATGCTATATCCAATGTTTTTCTTGTCTGTACATCGTTTTTATTTACAAAAATTGCTCCTGCAAGTTTTGCGTCTTGTTTATTGGTAACTTCTGCAGGATAAGCCCATATTTTAATTAGTTGTGATTCTGCAAAATCACGCAAACAGGTAATTTTAATGGTTTTGTCTATACTTTCACTTTTAGGGCATATATTTTTGTCACTCAAAATATTTCTTTGAGTATTGTCTGAATTATTAATTTTAACATTAAAAAGAGTGCCATCATAATCAAATTCCAATCTGTTCAGATTTTCACCAATTTCAACCAGAACTCTTAAATTGGCTTCATAAGGAAGGTTATGAGTACTCTGCATTCTATCATGAAACTCTTTTGAAAACAAACTTAAATAAGGAATTATATTATAATCGTCATTTTTTTTTGTAGGCAAAGAGAAATACTCCTGTTTTAATGCTTTAAATGCTTCATATTTATTTTCGTATTCCGTATTTAAATCACCTGCTTTAGGTCTTTCATATCCACCTTCAATAATATCAGAATACTTTGGATCATCAGCTGTATTAAAGTTATCACCTATACGAAGCCAATCAAAGCCAAACTCTCCATTATACTTAGGAATTGGAGTATACGAAGAGTCTGGCACAACCCTAAATTCAACCTTAGCATTAGCAAGTTCTGTATAAAATGACTGATAATCGGAATATTCTTTTGAGAAAAAATAACATCCGTCTATTGTGTATATAAAAATATCCATTAATGGGGAGTGGGTATTAATTGTTCCCATGTTACTTTCGTAACTCAATTTCAACTTAAATTTTCTTACAACATCACTTCCCAAAAATTCGGGATTCTCAAAAGGCAAAACTTCATTCAAATAGAAAAAAATATTGTCCGCATCATTAGGCAAATTTGCAATTATGGCTTCGTATTCTTCTTCTGTTATTCCCAGCTGAAAAAATGATTTTCGTCTCAATAAGTTCTTATCATGAAATAAAGTTAATGTATTTATAACTTCAGAACCATCTGCAAAGGTTCCTTTATACACAGAAAAACCATTACCATACAGAATCCGGAAGTACTCTGAATATTCTAAATTATTTAAGAAACAAGATGTGAAATTTCCTATATTGAGATTGGTATATTCTGCATCATCAGTTGTATTTTTTTTCAATGCTGCTACATATAATCTCCGCTTTTTAGTTATTGGAATTGAACCTGAAAGTTTCTTTCCTGTATCAAAAAACACCTTGTTTTGCATAACACCACCTGTAGATAATACATCATCAAGATTCACAATTTTATTTCTATCATAAGTACACCAGGAAGAAAAATTATCATTGTTGTGCAAAGTGAATGTAGGCTTAATATTTACAGTCCATAATTCGTTAAAATAATCAACCAAAGGAAATGTTTGTTTCAAATTACAACTAATGAAAACAAAAGATGCACATACTTTATTTGCCCAGGCAAATAAAGTATAGCCAAACGGTCTAGTGGTGCCTCTTTCTTGCGAATTCAGAGAGTATTTTTTAGGAAATCTTTGGGTACCCAAATTTGGAGTTATAACATCGAATGCTATAAATCTTTCAGTCTGATTGATAGAATTGTCTATTTCATATTCCAAATATCCATAAATCTTATTTGTTTCTTTTAAAGTATCATAGTTTTTTAACAGAATAGGCCATTTGAAAGTTTCATAATTAGCAAGAGAATTGGAGGGAGAAAGAAGCTGTAAGTCAAATAAAACTTTTCTTTTATTGTTCGGATCGTCATAATAATTATATGACCGTCCTCTTTCTGCCATAATGTGAATATAAACAGTATGCTTAGTTTGGTATCTATTCAAGATATTGGTATAGATACTTTCTGCAGTATTAATCTTCACCGGATTTTGAGAAAGCGACTCATTATATAATACAATAGTTCCACAATTTATATGAGAACCCCAAAATGCAGCAGCATCCATAAAACGGAGAATATACTCCCTATATCGGGCTTGATATATAACTTCTTTGGTTGAATCCGGATTAGATATAGTTGAAATATCAAAAATATGTTCACTTTTTCGAGCATATTCCAGATCTAACCGAAATAATTCCTGTTGATATTCTAATTGATAATCACCATCATCCAACACTATATCTAAACCTATCTTTTCTGTAAAGTACCCCAAGTGCATACCGACACTACACTTGGGCAGTTGAAATGCATCGTATTGATTAAAAACCTCATCAATTAGAGTTGTTGTCGGCATTGTCAGATCGTAGCCTATCAAAGATGGAGGAAAATCGGTTGGAGTTGAAGTGTCTGGAATAGAAGTATTATATCGTTTAAAGGTTTCCCATAGTTCCTTAAGAAAAGTAGGTTGTTCAACCGTTTCATCTATAGGAGTTAAAGTATTACTATTTAACACTAAATCGGACTTCGTTACTCCTCTATAAATAAAATATTTGACTTTGATAGGTGCATAGCTTTCTTCCGGCTTTAATATAAGATTTACTTTCGCTTCGTCATTTGTAACAGGTTGTACAAGAATTCGTCCTTTACAGATTGCAAAAACTTTTATGGGATCCTCACTATCAGTTCTAACAAAGGAAGTGGTACGATATTGATTCTCAGGATCACCTGCAACTGGTCCAAAAGCATCAGTTGCTTTATTTATATCTTCATTTAAAGGCATTGACTCTTGCACTTCTCTTAAAACTGCATGGTCTACAAAAAAATGTGAATGAGGATTATAATTATTCTCTGCCATAAAACATTAAGTATATGTAGTAAAAATTCTTTGACACTTTAATTTATTACTCTCAAATCATCAGATAAGTCTCAATTTCCAATAAAATCAATTTTTTAGATTTATAGTACTAAATATATAGTTTATAACATCATCAGTAAAAATATCTTGAGATTAGTTTTTTAGATTTATACAGATAGATGCAAAATATAAATAGCTAATAACGGAAGATTTCAGATTTATCTTATACTAGGTTGCAAATAATCTAGATATTTCAATAGTCATAAAAGTAAAATATTTTTTATATAAAAAAAACAAATATGCATTATTTTTTCATGATTGTTGATAATTAAATTTTAAAAACAGATAAATAAATCATATACAAATAATTAGCAAGTCTAAAAAAATACGTATCTTTCGATTTCTCCCGATAAATTTTTCCTATTGAGCAATTGTATAAGACAACTAAAGTACCTTTTATTTTGCCGATTAAATTCCTTATTGACAAGAAGATATATTATAATGGCTATATATTATCGCACCCAGCAATATTAAAACCAAAACTCTGGAAAAATTTTATAATAAGAGATTCGCAATTTGAATTAATTGTAAGATTTAAAGATCCTGAGTAATGTTTAATATATAAAATTTCCCCTCCTCCTATTTTGCCAAATAATGACAAATCGGATAATTGTGTTGTTTTTTGAAAAACAGTTTGTAATTTTGCTATGTAGTTTTATGCAGACAAATATAAAGGCGGGAAATAAAAAACCTAATAGTACCTTAAATCAATTACATAAGACGAACAACCACAAAACAGACAATCAGAATAATGGCTATCAATATTTTAGCAATAGAATCTTCATGTGACGATACTTCGGCCGCTGTTATCAGCGACTCTTTTTTATTGTCAAACATCATTGCCAACCAGAAAATTCATGAATCATACGGAGGCGTCGTTCCCGAATTGGCTTCGAGAGCGCATCAACAGAATATTATTCCGGTGGTACACGAAGCATTGAAGCAAGCAGGCATTGATAAGAAAGATTTAAGTGCAGTTGCTTTTACCCGGGGACCGGGATTAATGGGTTCATTACTGGTCGGAACCTCTTTTGCCAAAGGTTTTTCAAGGGCATTGGATATTCCGTTGATTGACGTTAATCACCTACAGGCGCATATCCTTGCCCATTTCATACAAACAAAAGGGGAAGATCATACACCTCCCAAATTTCCGTTCCTGTGTTTGCTTGTTTCCGGAGGAAACTCCCAAATTATACTGGTAAAAAGCTACAAGGAGATGGAAGTGATAGGTCAAACTATTGACGATGCTGCCGGAGAAGCTTTTGATAAATGCGCTAAAGTGATGGGATTGCCTTATCCGGGAGGACCTGTAATCGACAGACTGGCAAAAGAGGGAAATCCAAAGGCTTTTGCACTTAACAAACCCCATATTCCCGGATATAATTATAGCTTCAGCGGATTGAAAACATCTTTTCTCTATTTATTAAGGGATAGAGTAAAGGGAAATCCAAACTTTATAGAAGAAAACAAAAATGATTTGTGTGCGTCTCTGCAATATACCGTGATTGAAATCTTAATGGATAAACTCCGAAAGGCTGTAAAAGATTTACACATAAAGGAAGTTGCCGTAGCAGGAGGTGTGTCGGCAAACTCGGCACTAAGAGCGGCATTTGAGGAGCATGCAAAAAAATATGGTTGGACAATTCATATCCCTAAATTTGCCTATACGACAGATAATGCGGCTATGGTGGCAATGTCGGGATATTTTAAATATTTGGATAATGATTTTTGTGATATCTCCTTACCGCCATTTTCGAGGGTAACGGTTTAGTTTTATTATATCCATTGGGAGGGCGACTTGGAATCGCCCTCTTAATGAACTGATAAATTGAACATCGGTTTTGCATTTATTCCGGCTGTAAGCCGGATATCTCAAAATCACATTAATTATTATAAGTCGAATTAATTTTCTGTACGCCAATCAGGCGGTCATGCCGGCCGGCATAAGGGCGGTAATATATATATATCTTATAATCATTCTCTGTCTCCCAATGGCTGCCCGCCACTTTTATGGACGAGCCTTCGCTTTTACCGGCAGGGAGGAAAAGATATTGATAATTGTATCCTCCATTTTTCAAAACTACATCCAGTTCGTATTGTTTGTGGTCGAAATTGTATTTCATCTTATTCCGCCCGTCGAACAGGTTATAATTAAAATAACCGGCAACATAAACGGCTCCATCCAACCACGGTTCCTCTCTCGGGTAAACAAAGTGTACAACCGAATAATCAATCTCGGCATCAGTCCAGATATCCTGACCGTGAATTTTATACCGCCCGTTTACATCAAGGCTGTATTTATAATCCGAAAATTCACTTCCCGTAGGCGTTATTGTTTCGACATGATAATAGGGACTATAATAAGTGATTCGTTCTATCTGGCCTAAATAGTTACGGATATGCGAAAAGTCAATCTGTTGAAATTCATTTCCCCCTTCGAAAATCAGATTCCGGTTATCTTCGTAAACCAATTTTGTTGGCAAAATATAGGTAGGTTTAATATCAAACACCTGATTATCAAACCTTCCATTTTGTTGTATCAAAATCTTTAAATCCTGCTTCGGGTCTACAATCGGATGTTCACTGCAATCAATCTCAAAGTTCAACTGTTGGTATTTATTATTCACTCCCATCAATGTACTTCCGGTAACTTTCCCATTTATGCCCAGCAGGTTTTCATCTATGGAAAAACAAGCTGTCAGCAGCACTTTATCCGGATAATCCGTTTCATAAATCTTCACCACATAATTCCCAGACACAAGCATCTTGATATTTTCGTTAGGGAGCAGAAAAGAGTAATTAATATAGTCGAATGTGGTATTAAAAGACATGGTCGACTCTTCTATCTTATTGTCGTTGAATCCTTCCAGATATTCTATAGGCAATAAGGTAGAAGGAGTCCAATCGGCGTTGCACAGCTCAAGCGAGTACGAATAATACTGCTGAGTATGTGACATCTGGTCAAAAGTAATCCGTATATGATTGTCAGAGCCCATCCTTATAATCGGATCCTGCAATTCATCTCCTTCCAAATGCACCTGTAAGGTAAAAATATCCGGGACAAAAATTTTAGTCTGGTATTTTTGTGCAAACGAAACAAAAAAGAGGCATGAAAGTAGAAAAACTCCGCATGTTTTTTTCAAAAAGGGAGACTTAAGAAGTTTAATGATTGTTTTCATCATATTATTTAAGTTTTTATGATTATCCGCAATATTACCTCTAAAAAAGAGTAGTAAAAAATATTATTTATTGTCCCGAGGGACATAATATTGGTAGAAAGAAGAATTTTAGGTCAATCCAAGTCCCGTCAGGGACGCAATATAAGAAGAAAACATATTGTCCCGAATGGGACAAGGTAATAACATGTTCTTTTCTCTACCAATATTACGGATAATCATATAAGTTTTTTAGTCACAAGTTACAAGTATCGCTCTAACCTACTTGTAACTCGTAACTATTTCTCACAACCCATTTTCCATCAGATAGAGGTCTGCTTCCATTGCTGCCTTACAACCGCTTCCTGCTGCTATCACAGCCTGACGGTAGCGTGGATCTGCGACATCCCCGGCGGCATATACACCGGGAACATCCGTTTTCGGAGTTCCGGGCACTGTTTTTATATAACCGATCTCGTCTGTCCTCAAATACTCTTTAAACAATCCTGAATTAGGATTGTGTCCTATGGCAAGGAATAATCCGTCGATAGAAATACTCAATTCATGTTGGTCTTTTTCATTCCGGTTCTTAATCAACATTGCTCCTTCGACCGACTTCTCACCAAACAGCCCGATAACTTCGTGCTTAAAGAGTACTTCTATATTTTTAACTTTCAATACGCGTGTTTGTAATATTTTGGAAGCACGGAAATGATTTTTACGAACAATAAGATATACTTTTTCGCAAAGTCCGGAAAGATAAAGCGCATCTTCACAGGCTGTATCGCCACCTCCTACTACTGCAACCGTTTTCTTACGGAAAAAGAATCCGTCGCATACCGCACAAGCCGAAACTCCTGCACCGCCATATTTGGCTTCGTCTGGTATACCTAAATATTTAGCTGTTGCTCCGGTTGCAATAATCACAACCGTCGCTTCAATCTCTTTCTTTCCGTCAATCGTAATACGGTTTTTATTAGGGACAAGCACTGCTTTTGTTACAATTCCGGAACGGATATCTGTTCCGAAACGAAGTGCTTGTTTGCGCATATCCTCCATCAAATCAATACCGGAAACACCTTCATGATAACCGGGAAAATTCTCTATTTCGGAAGTAATGGTCAGTTGTCCGCCCGGAACGATACCTTCATACAATACCGGTGAAAGATTAGCTCTTGCTGCGTAAATTGCTGCGGTGTATCCGGCTGGCCCGGAACCGATAATAAGACAACGTATTTTTTCTATTTCTTCCATATTTTTGATTACTAAACAAATTAACGGGTAATAAGTTGATACCCTTCTTGATTAAATTTTATAAATAACTATCGCAAATCAATGACTTCAACCCCTTTCATTTCGTATGGGTTAAACATAAATATATCGTCGGGGAGAGCCGTATAATCATATTTTTTAATAACTAATACCGTATTAATTCCATCTTTTCCCTGTACGCGGACGGAATGAAGGCGCATTGACTCTTTTTCGATTGCAATGGTAATACGCGAATGAGGGTCTTTTAAATCTTCCGGATACAAATCAATGACATCAATCTCTTTTCCTCCCTCGCGGGTCGTATTCATAAATTTCGTTTTATATCCTTTCTGATACGATTTGAGCAGCATTACCGGATTAATTTCCTGCATATCCTCCGCAGAGGGATTGTTGATTGTTACCTCCTGTGCTTCTTTCAGGTAAACGGATTGCGTTTTTCCATCAAAATAGGTATCCACATCCTTGATAGAAAGTTTGAACATTTCTCCTTTCAACCAAATTTTACCGGGTATCGACTCTTTTTTGTCATCCCTTGTATTCTCCAATGTAATAACAAAATCGGCTGCAATCCCTTTTTTGCTGTCAAACACGGTCGTTGCTTTGTCCAATAAAGCCATCGCCTTCGGGTCTTTTGCCGGTTCCTGGGCAAATGCAATAAAAGGGAATAACGCCAATATTAATATGCTTATCTTTTTCATACGATAATAATTTGTTTTTAAAGTCTGCATGGAACTCGCATGAATAGACTTCCGCTATTTTGTGAAATCATGCTTCGTTTCATAAATAAATAATTTTGAACACGATACGATATCTTATTGAAAGAAAAAAAGAGTTATGTTATTTTCAATAAAACCCGGCAGTTTCTTATCTCCAGTCAGGGATAACATGAAAGCAAAGTTAAAAATATTTTCGTTAGGTGAAAGGGGAAAAGTAAAAAGAGAAAGAGGAAAAGTGAAAAATCTTTAGAAAGGTTTGGGAAGGTAACTTGAAAAGATTTTAGAAACGGTATAAAATTCTTATCACAAAATAATTAGATACCCTCAAGCCAAACTTTCACCTTTCACTTTTCCCCTTTCAACAGTTTCAACTCTTTGATTGTCCTCAAACAAAAAATCCCCTCCGTACACATACGAAGAGGATATTTCAATCAAATATCAGATTTTCTATATTCACATAGAAAAAACATAGAATTTCAAAACCTCACGAAATCAAATACATCAGGAAACAAGAACCAAGAATCAGGAACCGGGAACCAGGAGTCAGGAACCAGGAATTCACTTGTCTCCCCTTTTTTATTTTTTGACTTTTAATTTTCACAGGGCGTTGCCCTGTGCTGGGATATGTTGCCCTTTCAGGGCGGGAATCAGGAACCAGAAATTAGAAAACAGGAATCAGGAACTGGGATTGCCTCTGTTTACACTCTTTTAATTTTTAACTTTTCATTCTTAATTTTTAGTTCTTCATTCTTCACTCTTCACTTTCTCCTCTCACCTTTCACCTTATTCAAGCTTTCCCTCCATGTTTCAACACCTTGGCATCAATATAAAATACAATCTCTTCGACAATATTATTACAATGATCGCCTACGCGTTCCAACTTGCGGGCAAGGATGGCAAGGAAAATACATGTGAGGGCATCTTCGGGATGCGTTTGGATAAACGCAGCTATTTTGCGCAATGATTCTTCATATAGGTTATCTACATAATCGTCTTTGGCAAAAATGCATCCTGCCATTTTGGTGTCTTCACCTTCCAATGCCTGACGGGCGGCTGTAAGCATTTCCAACAGTTCGTTAAACATATCTCCAAGCTTCATATCGTCAATCAGCGTTTTATATTTTTCGTCATAGGTATCTATTACGAAACGGGAAATACCTTCGGAGAAATCGCCGATCCGCTCCAGCGTCCCGTTGATTTTCAATAAGGAGAGAACCAACCGCAAATCTACGGCTACGGGACTATACAATGCGATGTAGTTTTCGCAATCGCTGTCAATCTTCAATTCATAGGCATTCACCCTCCGTTCGCGGCTGATTACTTCGCGCGCGAGGTCTTTATTGTTTTCGAGCAATGCCTTTTTTGTTTTTTCCAGTTGTGAACAAACTAATGTCCACATATCGAGCACTTCATTCCGAAGCGCAAGCATTTCATTTTCTAAGTGTTTCATTTTTTTTAGTTACAAGTTACAAGTTACAAGAAGCAGGAACCAAGAGCCTATTTTTAACTTTTAATTTTTAATTCTTCTCTCTTCATTCTTCATTCTAAATCATCCAAACCTTCCCGTGATATAATTCTGGGTTGACTCTTTTTCGGGATTAAGAAATATTTTTTTAGTCTGGTCATATTCAATCAATTCACCCAGCAGGAAAAAGCCTGTTTTATCGCTTACGCGGGCGGCCTGTTGCATGTTGTGGGTTACGATGACAATCGTATATTCTTTTTTCAGTTCATAAATCAACTCTTCGATTTTAGAGGTGGAGATAGGGTCGAGCGCCGAAGCCGGTTCGTCCATCAACAATACCGAAGGTGAGATAGCCATGGCGCGGGCAATACAAAGCCGTTGTTGCTGTCCGCCCGAAAGTTCGAATGCCGATTTCTTCAATTTATCCTTTACCTCTCCCCACAGTGCTGCGCTTTTGAGCGACTCTTCGACGCGCTGGTTAATAAACTTTTCGTCTGTTATCCCATTCACGCGCAAGCCGTAGGCTACATTTTCATAAATGGTTTTGGGAAATGGATTCGGCTTTTGAAATACCATGCCGACATTTTTGCGCAATTCGTCTACACGCACCTTTTTATCATAAATATTTTGGTCGTCAAGCAGACATTCGCCTGTCAACCGTGTTCCGTCAATCAAATCATTCATCCGGTTAAACAGGCGCAAGAAAGTCGATTTTCCACAACCCGAAGGACCGATAAATGCCACCACCGAGTTCTTTTCGATTTGCATGTTAATCCCTTTCAATGCGTGAAAATCACCGTAATAAAAGTTGACGTCTTTTGCTTCTAATTTTATCATTTTTTTAGTTATATGTTACAAGAATCAAGAACCAGGAACCAAGAATCAAGACCTATTTTTAACTCTTCATTCTCATAGGGTGTTGCCCTGTGCTGGGGTATATAGCCCTTTCAGGGCTGGGGTTGGAGAATTTGTAGAACCGAGTCTGGAATCAGGAGCTAAGGGCTAGGATTTTCCTTGTTTACTCTTCTACTCGTTTTAACGATAAGCAGCAAGCACTTATCCCACTCTTTAACTTTTAATTCTTCATTCTTCACTCTTCATTCTTCACTCATTAATTTGTTTTCACTTTATTGCCGAAATGCCTTCTCAAGGTATTGGCAAGTATATTCATCAGCAAGACAATGGCAATGAGCACAAGCGCCGTCCCGTATGCCATGCCGCGCGAAGCCTCTATATCGGTTCCGCTTGTCGAGATAACATACAAGTGATAAGGCAATGCCATTACCTGGTCAAAAATACTTGTCGGTAATTTGGGAAGGAAATAGGCAGCGACAGTAAAGAGGATCGGCGCGGTTTCGCCCGACACACGCCCGACCGAAAGTATAAGCCCGGTAATAATATTCGGGAAAGCCATCGGCAGGATTACGCGCCAGATAGTTTGCAACTTGGTAGCTCCCAATGCAAGGCTGCCCGTACGAAATGAATCGGGAATAGCTTTCATTGCCTCCTCGGTTGTACGTATCACCAACGGCAACACAAGCAGTCCGAGCGTGAGCGAACCTGCAAGGATTGAGTCGCCAAAGCCAAGCGTATTCACGAAGAGCGCCATTCCAAACAGTCCGAATACAATGGAAGGAATACCGCTCAGATTATTGGTCATAATCCGTATAAAACGCACCAGCCAGTTATTTCCCGCATATTCATTTATATAAATGCCTGACATTACGCCGACAGGAAAAGCAAAAATCATGCTTCCGGCAACGAGATAAAGAGTTCCGATAATAGCCGGAAAAATGCCTCCTTTTGTCATTCCGTCTTCGGGATATCCGGTCAGGAATTCCCAGGATATAACCCCGGCTCCGTTGTATACGATAAATCCGAGTATCACAAAAAGGATAACAATTACAAAATAGCTCAATGTCCGGAAGATGCCGAATGTCAGTGATTGTGTTATTTTTTTATTCATACTTTGATAAGGTGAAAGGTGTTTGTTTCATTTGCTCATTTACTAATTTGCACATTTGCTAATTAACTAATTTGCTAATTATTAAATTCCGCGGTTATGGCGTTTTCCGGAGATAAATTCTACGGAGATGCTTATAATCAGGGTTATCACAAAAAGGATACAGCCAAGCATAAACAAACTCTGGTAATGTACGCCTCCGGCGGAAGCCTCTCCCAACTCAGCAGCAATAGTTGCCGGAATAGTACGTACCGGTTCGAGCAGGGTTGTCGGCATCACTGCGGCATTTCCGGTTACCATAAGCACAGCCATCGTTTCGCCGATTGCCCTGCCGATACCAAGTACCACAGCAGCCATGATACCCGAGATTGAATAAGGCAATATCACACGGTAAATAGTCTGCCAATGATTAGCCCCAAGACCGAGGCTCGCCTCCTTCATGATACGGGGTGTTGTCCGTATCGCATCTTCGGCAACGGTAATAATTGTCGGTAAAGCCATAATCGCCAACACGATACTTCCCGCCAGCCCCGTCTCTCCTACCGGAAGGTTGAACAGCCTCTGAATCAACGGAACAATTACCACCAGCCCGAAGAAACCATATACTACGGAAGGAATACCTGCCAGTAATTCGATTACGGGTTTCAGTATCTTACGCATCCGAGTATCGGCTATTTCCGCCAGATAGATAGCAACGGCCAAGCCGAAAGGCAAAGCAATCAGGATAGCGCCCAAGCTAACCCAGAGCGTACCGAGGATTAACGGCAAAACACCAAACTGCGGAGCAGGAACGGCTGTAGGAAACCACTCTTTCCCGAAGAAAAAGTCGAACGGGGAGATAGACTCTTTTTCCAACATCTTTCCCTGAAAATTGACGGAAAGGTATCTCTCCGGCAAGAAAGCAATAATATTGGGATGGGCTTTCACCACATCATTCAACCTGTCGGGCAGATACTCAAAGTTTTCGCCAATCTCCTCTTCGGGATAAAGGTTAAAAACCTCTTCGAAGCGGAAAACCAGAATCTCTTGGTCGTTTCCTCCCACCTCTTTCCAGTTGGTGATTTTGGCATCAAATATGTCCTTTACCTGCAAAGGAGAGAGCGAATTCAACGGATTAGACTCGTTGACACTCAATACATATCCCTTTTCAACGGTAGGATTATTAAATAAGCCTACTCCTTCTTTAAACAGAAACACAATGATTAGCAGGATCGTGATGCTCGTCAAGCTCCCGCTAATCATTAAGATTCCTTCTATTAATTTCTCTAAAAAACGCTTCATTTATTTTATAGTTACAAGTTGTCAGTTACAAGAATCAGGAGCCAAGAAACGGAGTTTCAAATTCTTCACTCTTCATTCTTCATTCTCCACTTTCAATTTTCAACTTTCCACTTTCAATTAACAGTAATATACCCTACCTGTTCTACGATTTTTTGTCCTTCGGCAGAAAGTACATAGTTGATGAATGCGGAGACTTTACTTTTGTTTGACGGATTGTAATAGTAGAATAAAGGGCGGACAACCGGATATGTTTTGTTTTTCGCGTTAGCTACGGAAGGCACTACATAATTTTTGCCTGCATCGTAAGAAACGGAGATTGCTTTTACATCCTTGTTCAAATAAGCCAATCCTACATAACCGATAGCTCCGGGTGTCTGGCTCACAGATTGAACAATAGCTCCTGTAGCGGGCATACTCATAATACCGTTCATGTAGTTTTTATTTTTCAAAACGCTCTCTTTGAAAAATTCATACGTTCCGGAAGAGGTTTCGCGGGAATACGGGATAATTTTTAGATCGGCTCCGCCAACTTCTTTCCAGTTGGTAATTTTACCTGTAAAAATTCCTTCCAACTGTTCGCGTGTCAGTTTGTCCACTTTATTCGACGGATTTATAACTACCGCCAATGCATCGTAAGCGATAACAACTTCTTTCGATGCTTTTCCGCCTTCCTGCAATTTCAGTTTTTCGTCGAATTTAATTTTACGAGAAGACATTGCAATGTCGGTTGTACCTTCTACCAAAGCTGATATGCCGACACCCGAACCGCCTCCGGTCACTGTTACCATTGTTTTCGGATTTGCTTTCATATAGCTTTCCGCCTCTTTCTGGGTTAAAGGAAGGCAAGTGTCCGAACCTTTTATCTTTTGTGCCTGAACCTGCACTAACGAGCTCCCTATCAAAAGGGCTGCAATAACTGTTTTTTTCATATTAATTTGTTTTTAAAAGCTCTTGGAAACCTCTCGTTGAAAAGGTTTCCCCGAGCATTATTTTTAATTGATAAATATGCGAATGTGCTAATTGAAGAATTGATAAAACGATAAACCTCTCTAATTTTTAACTCTTCATTCCCGTAGGGCGTTGCCCCACGCTGGTTTATATAGCCCTTTCAGGGCTGGAGTTGGCGAATTTGTAGAACCGAGTCTGGAATCAGGAGCTAAGGGTTAGGATTTTCCTTGTTTACTCTTCTACTCGTTTTAACGATAAGCGGCAAGGACTTATCCTACTTTTTAACTTTTAATTCTTCACTCTTCATTTATTAAAATTTATACTGTAATCTCAATGTAAATACGTCGTCTTCACGGTTTTCATCGTATCCCTTCACATTGTCACTCTTTTCATTTCCATTGATTGAGTAAGTGGCTGCCAGCAAAAGGGAAGGATTTATTCTCCAAAGTCCACCTAGGATAACCGAGTTCTGAGCCAAATCGGATTTTGATGTGCCGCTGCCCGCTTTGCCTACGTCATTTCCTTTCACTTTTGTATTCGGGTCATAATATTCATATTTTACAACCGCAGATAGAGGAAGGGTTCCTAAATCCTGTACCAACAATACATAACCTCCCGAAAACTTGCGGATATATGTCGGACCTGTGTACAAATCTCCGGCAGGGCTCTTGGTGCTGCTCGCGCTTCCCGGTTGTTGACCGAAAATATACTCACCCGATAGTTGAGTCAAACCAATCGGTGTTTCGATTCTGAACTGCGCATCGGCTCCGAAATATTCACGTTTAGCATATTTTCCTTTATTGCTGTCGACACTGTCCACGGCGAAAGCATCTCCGTCCATAGTATATACATACTTGGTTGCCTGTAAGATTCGTCCGTTATAGTAAGAAACGCCTGCTCCCCAACTGGCAATCGAACCGATATTTTTGGAAGCGCTCAAGCGGCCGATAAAGTCTTTGGCATTTTTCACATCCACCTTGATAGCGTTTCCTGAAAAGAGCCCTCCCTGCAATTTAATAAAATCAATCGGCGAGCCTTTTTTCGCCTGCAATGTCAAAGAGGCTCCCATATCTTTTTCATCCGGGAAGAGTGTTTGTACAATGGTCGAACGCTCCAATGCTTCCATTTTAGAAGAAGAGTAGCCAACTTCATACCCGAAAGGACGGTCGAAAATACCCGCTGTCAAAGCGCAGCGTTTCATCCACGGGTCTTTGATTTCAATGTAAGC
>JAVBMA010000060.1:0-26284 GCA_031553005.1 Paludibacteraceae bacterium
AACCAAAACATGTTTGCAGAAACTGCTGCAAGTCTAAACGGAAACAAAAACACACTTGCAGAACTTTCGGCAAATAAGAATGAGAACCAAAACACGTTTGCAGAGGTTTGGGCAAGTTTAAATGAAAAGCCAAACTTTCATAACCGCAGGTAAACACAGTGCAACCTGCGGATTATAAATAGCACTCTATCAGTTTCACTCCGGTTGGGGTAGCCGGACGTATTTCAAAGGAATCCATAAAAGCGGGGATCAGGATACTTTCTCCTTGTCTCAAGGATGTTTTATTGTTGTCGGCAGTTATCAATTCGCACGAACCGGATATACACATATAAACGACAAAAGAGTCCAGCTTCCGGTAGTTTTTTACAGTATTCTCTTTTATATTCAGAAGATGTATATGAAAAAATTCACAACCGGCAAGCTCAATTGAGCCGGAACCGTCCGAAGCAGTCTCTTGTTTCAGTTCATTTTCGGGTAATACGGAAAAATCCAAAGCCTCTACCGCATCTTCCGTATGAAGCTCCCGGTGTACGCCATTAACATCTTTCCGTCCGTAGTCGTAAACACGGTAAGTAATATCCGAACTCTGCTGTATTTCGGCAACCAAAAGACCCTTTCCGATGGCATGGATGCGTCCGGCAGGAATAAAAAACACATCTCCCGCTTTGGCATGATGATGCATCAATACCTCTTCCAATGTATTGTCTTTGATTCGCCGTTCATATTCTTCTACGGAGATAGGTTCGGAGAATCCCGAAATCAAAACCGCATCGGGCTCAGCATCGATAATATACCAGATTTCCGTTTTACCATTGCAACCATGCCGTTCTCCTGCAATCTCATCATTGGGGTGGACTTGAACGCTGCAATGATCTTTCGTATCAATAAATTTGAACAACAGGGGAAGCTCATTTTTATATTTACGGTATATTTTTTCTCCTGTAATCTTTCCTTTATATTTTCCAATAACTTCTGTTAAGGGCAATCCTTTCCATTCACCGTTGGAAATAACGGAAACATAATTGGGAACGGTTGATATTTCCCAACTCTCCCCGACACTCTTCCGGTCAGTATTAATTCCTTTGTAGGCGGAGATTTTCTCGCCGCCCCAAATTACTTCCTTTAGTATATATTCAAATTTTAGTGGATACAAGACTTTTTAAATTGAAAGGTGAAAGGTAAAAATTGAAAGTTAGGGATTAAAAGTTTTTAGGCATTCTATAAGAGAGTCCCGCCAATAGGGTACTTTCGCTCCTGCCTCTTTTATTTTCTTTTTGCTTAAGACACTATATGCGGGGCGTTTTGCCGGAGTGGGATATTCACTGCTCTCTATTGCATTCAGTATGATGCGGATACCGGACAGGTCAAAGATTGCTTTTGCAAAATCGTACCAACTGATAACTCCTTCATTGGAATAGTGGTATAATGTGCATCCGGAGAATCCTTTTTGCAGCAGATCCAGAATAGCAATAGCCAAATCTGTGGCATAAGTCGGGGTTCCGGCCTGATCGTAGACTACGCTCAGTTCTTCTTTTTCTTTGCCTAAACGCAACATCGTTTTTACAAAGTTTCCGCCGAACTCGCTGTATAACCAAGCGGTACGTATGATTAATGAATCGCATCCGCTCTCCTTTACTGCTGTTTCGCCATCCAGCTTTGTTTTTCCGTATATACCAACCGGATCGGTCGGATCGGTTTCTTTTAAAGGCAAATTGCCGTTCCCATTAAATACATAATCGGTTGAAATATGGATCAGTTTGATATTTGCCTTTTTAGCAGCGGTTGCCAAATTACGAGGGCCGTCCACATTTATTTTCCGCGCGAGGTCTGCATCGGCTTCGGCTTTATCGACAGCCGTGTAAGCTGCACAATTAATTATTGCACGGATATTATTTGCTTGGATCAGTTGTTCCAAAAGAGCGGGATCGGTAATATCAACTTCGGGAATATCGGTAAAAAAGAAGTGATAATCCGGATATTTTGCCGCCACTTTGCGTATGGAATTGCCTAGCTGTCCATTAGCTCCTGTAACTAGTATATTCATTTTTTAAATACACAAAATAAATTAGTTGATACTATTCTTATTTATAAACAGACGTCTCACTATGTTCGACATGACTTTGATCTTTTAGTTTTGTAATGGAGCGGAAGAGGCTGTCCCAAAAGTCCTTTAACCACAAAGGACACAAAGTTTTACAGTAAGGGACACAAAGAATATTGGATGATTATCAGGATATTGTGATCTTTATGAATTTTCTTTGTGTCCTTTGTGGTAAAAAATATTGACTTTTGGGACAGACTCTTCCGCTTCTCCTCTCTTTTTCCGTTGTTTGTCATGTCGAGGCAAAGCCGAAACATCTCAATTTAGTATGAATTAATTTTTAACACATAACTTATAAAAGATTACCGGATAAAATTAATAATCAATTGAATCAAGCGCCGGCAATTTTCCGTCTTTTTCAGACAAGAGGATATCGGTTGCCGGTATTTTCCACTCGATCCCTATCTGCGGATCATTAAAAATAACTCCTCCTTCCGACTGAGGCGCATAGATATTATCTACTTTATAAGTAAAGATAGCTTCCTGGCTCAGGACAAGAAATCCGTGCGCAAACCCGCGGGGAATAAAAAATTGCCTCTTATTTTCTTCACTCAGGGTAACGGCAACGTGCTTTCCGAATGTGGGAGAATTTTGCCTTACGTCAACAGCCACATCCAACACTTCTCCTTTTATTACCCGCACAAGTTTTGCCTGTGCAAATTCGCCCTTCTGGTAATGAAGCCCGCGAAGTACGCCGTAAGACGATTTTGACTCGTTGTCCTGAACAAAATTCACCTTTCCGATGTACTGCTCAAACTCCTCTTTTTTGAATGCTTCGAAAAAATAGCCTCTGCTGTCATTAAAAACAGTTGGTTCAATAACCCACACGCCGGATATCTCTTGTTCTATATATTTCATTGATTTTGTCGAAATAGTTGTTTCTTTTTTGATTAGTCCAGCAAAGACAGGATATACTGTCCGTATTGGGTTGTCTTCAACTGGTCTCCCAATTTATGTAATTGTTCGTTGCTGATCCATTTATTGCGCCAGGCAATCTCTTCGATGCAGGCGATATAATATCCTTGCCGCTTCTGGATTGTTTCGACAAAGTTTCCTGCTTCGAGCAACGAATCGCAATTTCCGGTATCCAACCATGCAAATCCTCTCCCGAATAACTCCACATGTAAAGAGCCATCTTCCAAGTATAGTTTGTTTAAATCGGTAATCTCATACTCATTTCTGGCGGAAGGCTTTAAATCACAGGCTCGTTGCGTTACGGTGTGATCATAAAAATAAAGGCCGGGAATGGCATAATTTGACTTCGGTTTTTCCGGCTTTTCTTCCAGTGAAATCACATTTCTGTTTTCATCAAACTCTACTACGCCATAAGCGCCCGGATCTTTTACGTAATAACCAAAGATTGTAGCCCCTTGCGTTGTAGAAGCTGCTCTTTTCAGCATTTCCGAAAAGTTCTGTCCGTAAAAGAGATTATCGCCCAAAATCAAACAACCGGGACCGCCTTCTAAAAAACCGGCTCCCAATACAAATGCTTGCGCCAATCCGTTCGGTTTTTCCTGCACAACGTATGAGAATTGCATTCCCAATTCCTCTCCGCTGCCAAGCAGTTGCCTGAACATGGGTAAATCCCGGGGAGTGGAAATGATAAGGACCTCGCGTATTCCCGCCAACATCAGTGTCGACAATGGATAATAAATCATCGGCTTATCATACACCGGCATTATCTGTTTGGATATTGCTTTTGATAACGGAAATAGCCGGGTGGCGCTTCCGCCTGCAAGAATTATTCCTTTCATACGTGAAAATTTGATAATTGAGGCAATTGCAAAAACCGGGATTGAAACGCTTTTTTTATTCCGTTGGAATACCGCGATATATATTGAGATTTCATTCTTTGCTCCTTGATTTTTGCAAAGATATTTAATTTTGTGAAATTAGCGCAATAGGCAGAACCTTTGTTTCTGTGACAGGAAAACTTATACAATAATAAAGCACTTGGTTAGAGTGCTTTTATTTAATGCTTATTCGTAATTTTATCCGAAACAAGAGATAATAAACACAAAGACACAACGAACATAAAGAAAATAAAAAGAAATACTACTTTGTGTTCGTTGTGCCTTTGTATTTATAAAACTCATTGCCTTTGATTACTTCGGGAGTAATTGCAAAAAGCATATTTTATTTTTTTCCTAACAATACGATGTCTATTGCTTTTTTTATTTCTTCTTTCGGAAGGGCTCCCCGATTGGCTTGCGGTTGTTCCTTCATCGGGATAAAGACCAGTAACGGAATACTGCTCGCCCCGAACATGCTTGCCAACTCTTTTTCCTGATCTACATTAATCTTGTAAATATAGATTTGACCTTTATATTCTTCGGCTAATTGATCCAGATAAGGAGAGATCATACGGCAAGGACCGCACCAACCGGCATAAAAATCCAATACACAAGGCTTATCTCCTATATATTTCCACTCGTTACTCGCTTCATAATTGAATACTTTTTTCAGGAAGTCACTTTTAGTAAGGTGAATAACTTTGTCTTCGACTTTCTTCTCTGCTGTTTTGGCAGGTGTTTTAGCTGATGATTTTGCTTGGGTCTGAGCTAAAATATTAGAGGAAAATGAACTTACAAATACTATTAAAGCAAACAGAAAACCTTTTTTAATCGCTGTTTTCATATATTTTCGTTTTTGATTTGTCAAAAATAATAGATTAAAATGAATATGCAATGTTTATTATCGTTTATTAAGTCAAAATCTTTTCAAATTAGGTTAAAACAGGCGGTAAATATTACAGGTTGCAAATGTCGTTACAAGGTGAAACAAATGGCTAATCTGCGATGAGATAATTAGGAGTGTTTGCAACTATTTTTCTATCTTTGCAACTCATAATTTTATAGATATAAAAATGATAAAAGAAAGTTGGTTTTCATCTTTGCCATATAAAGTGGCAGATATATCTCTGGCTGATTTCGGCCGTAAAGAGATTGAATTGGCAGAACAGGAAATGCCAGGCCTTATGGCTCTTCGCGAAAAATACGGAAAACAACAACCTCTGAAAGGTGCACGAATTTCCGGTTCGTTGCACATGACTATTCAAACGGCAGTTCTGATAGAGACGTTGGTTGCTTTGGGTGCACAGGTGCGTTGGGCAAGTTGCAACATTTATTCTACTCAGGATCATGCTGCGGCAGCGATTGCGGCGGCGGGTATTCCCGTTTTTGCGTGGAAAGGGGAAACATTGGAAGAGTACTGGTGGTGTACTTTGCAGGCACTCGTCTTTGATGGTAACAAAGGTCCGAACCTTATCGTTGATGACGGAGGTGATGCAACCTTGATGATCCACCTGGGTGTTGATGCCGAAAAAAATGCATCGGTATTGGACAAAACGGTACATACGGAAGATGAAATTTGCCTGTACAATACGCTGAAAGAGGTATTGAAAACAAATGATTCGTTTTGGACAAAGATGATTCCTGAAATCAGGGGCGTTTCGGAAGAGACAACCACAGGTGTACATCGTTTGTATCAAATGAAAAACGAAGGAAAATTATTGTTCCCGGCATTTAACGTAAATGATTCGGTAACGAAATCCAAATTTGATAATTTATATGGTTGCCGCGAGTCGTTGGCAGACGGAATCAAGCGTGCGACCGACATCATGATTGCCGGAAAAGTAGTTGTGGTTTGCGGGTACGGCGACGTAGGCAAAGGTTGCGCACACTCCATGCGTTCGTATGGTGCACGTGTTTTGGTAACCGAGATAGACCCTATTTGCGCTTTACAGGCTGCAATGGAAGGCTTTGAAGTAACAACGATAGAGGACGCGCTTGCCGAAGGCGATATCTATGTTACGACTACCGGAAATGTGGATATTATCCGTATCGACCACATGAATAAGATGAAAAATAGTGCAATCGTTTGCAACATCGGTCATTTTGATAATGAAATCCAAGTAGATAAATTGAAAAACTACCCGGGAATCAAATGCCGTAATATTAAACCTCAGGTAGACCAGTATTTCTTCCCTGAAGGACACTCTATTCTTTTATTGGCCGACGGCCGCCTTGTGAATCTGGGTTGTGCCACCGGACATCCTTCTTTTGTAATGAGTAATTCATTTACCAACCAGACATTGGCACAGATTGAACTAAACTCAAAGAAGTATGAGATAGATGTTTATTGTTTACCGAAAAAACTGGACGAGGAAGTTGCCCGTTTACATCTGGAAAAGATTGGTGTAAAATTGACTAAGTTGACTTCCGAACAAGCTGCATATATCGGAGTTTCGGTAGATGGACCTTATAAATCGGATTTGTATCGGTATTGATAAGACGGGAAAAGACGATAATAAAAAAAAGACTTCCTAAGTTTCTAAAACTTAGGAAGTCTTTTTTTTATTATCGTCTTTTTATTCCTTCCCAAAAATAGCTTTAACCACCTGTTCGGTTGCTCCGCAATTGGATCTTACAAAGTCGTACGCTATTGCCGATGTGTTTGTCAGAGCTTGTGAGTTGTTCAACAACTCATCTAATATTTGATTTAACTCCTCTTCGTTGTTGACAGGGAAACCTGCTCCTGACTTTATTATTTCTACCGCTTCCCTGAATTTTTTGTAGTTAGGTCCAAAAATAACCGGCATCCCATATACGGCAGCTTCCAGAATATTATGAATGCCCACTCCAAATCCACCTCCGATATAAGCAATTTCGCCATAGCGGTAAATGGATGAGAGTAATCCTATGCAGTCAATAATAATACAGTCAGCATTTTGAGCCTCTTCGGTTGTAGTTTGCGTATAACGGACATAACTCCGCTCCAATTTTCCGGCAATCTCCCTGATATGGTTCTCATCGGTTTGATGCGGAGCAATAATCAGTTTAAAGCCTTTGTTCGCATTGAAATAAGGGATAATTAAATTTTCGTCTTTAGGCCACGAACTGCCTGCAACGAGTATCTTCGACTCTCCTTTAAAGGCTTGGATAATCGGTAATTCTTTAGCTTGGAGAGCAATCTCCACTACCCTGTCGCAACGGGTATCCCCGGCTATAGAGGCATTTTCTATCCCGATGGAGTTCAATAAATCTATTGAATTTTGATCTTGAACAAAAAGGTGGTTATAATTTTTCAGCAACCTGCTGTACCAACGCCCGTACCATTTGAAGAATGCTTGGGAATCCCTGAAAATAGCAGAAACGATATAAGTAGGAATTTGGTGTTTTTTCAGTTGGGAGAGATAATTCATCCAGAATTCATATTTGATGAATATTGCTACTGACGGTTTGGTTATACGGATAAACTTCCGCGCATTCCAAGCAGTATCCATTGGAAGATAGGCGATTATATCGGCTCCTTGATAATCTTTCCTTACCTCGTAGCCCGAAGGTGAAAAGAATGTAAGGAGGAGCTTATATTCGGGATGCATTCGTCTGATTGCTTCTATGATAGGTCTTCCTTGTTCAAATTCGCCTAAAGAAGCAACGTGAACCCAAACGTATTTTGTATTTGGCTCTATTTTTTCTTTCAGGAAGGAAAAGACATCTTTTCTTCCGGCAATGAACTTTGCCGCTTTTTCGTTGAACGGCGAAACTAAAAGAATGATATACTTATAAAGTAATATTCCGAGCGTATAGAGTATCTTCATTTCAATAGGGTGTCTCTTTAATCTCCAGTAAAGAGTTGAGAAATGCGAATTGAAAATTATTTAATATAAAAATTTGAACATCAGGCAAACAACGCTTCCGGCTAAATATCCTTGCAGGAATTTAATTTAACGCAGAGAGTTCTTTGATTGCTTTTCCCAAGCGGCTGACGGTCTCTTCTTTTCCGATTATTGCTGTGATGTCGAACATGTGCGGGCCCTTAGCTTCACCGACTATGGTGATACGGAAAGCATTCATTACTCCACCCAGATTGTATCCTTTGGACTCAATCCAACCCAGTACAACCTTTTCTGTATTCTCAGCCGAAAAGTCGGATATTTCTTTAAGGACATCCAGTAATTCGGACATCTGTGCGGGGCTCTCTTGCTTCCAACGTTTTTTCAATGATTTCTCATCATAGGAGGTTGGCGATTCGAAGAAGAATGAGGTTTGATCCCACAACTCTTTTACGAAATTCACACGGCTTTTGACCAAAGAGACGATGTGTTTAACTTTTTCAAAGCCGCATGATATATTCTTTTCTTTCAGGATCGGAATATACATATTTGCAACCTCGTCATCTGTTTTATTTATGAGATATTCGTGGTTAAACCATTTTGCTTTTTCGTAATCAAAGCGTGCGCCCGATTTACTAACTCTTTCCAAGGAGAACAGGTTAATCAAGTCTTGCATTGAAAAGATCTCCTGATCGAGTCCAGGATTCCAACCCAAGAGGGCTAAGAAATTGACAACTGCATCGGGCAAATATCCTGCTTCGCGGTATCCTTGCGAAACATCGCCGCTCTTCGGATCTTTCCATTGGAGAGGAAAGACAGGGAAACCGAGCCGGTCTCCGTCGCGTTTACTCAACTTCCCGTTTCCTTCCGGTTTCAGGAGCAAAGGCAAGTGGGCAAATTGAGGCATTGTATCCGTCCATCCGAAGTAGCGGTAAAGCAGTACGTGCAATGGCGCTGAAGGCAACCACTCTTCTCCTCGGATGACATGTGATATTTCCATCAAATGATCGTCTACGATATTGGCAAGGTGATAAGTCGGAAGTTCATCCGCAGCCTTATACAGCACTTTATCGTCCAATACGCTTGAGTTGATCACGACTTTACCACGAATCAAATCGTTTACTTCGATATCTTCGTTTGGTTCAATCTTAACACGGACAACATATTTTTCACCGTCAGCCATTCTTCTTTCCACCTCTTCTTTCGAAAGAGTCAACGAGTTGACACCTCCCATGCGGGTGTGCGCATCGTATTGGAAATTGGGAATAGCAAGGCGTTTGACTTCCAACTCTTCGGGAGTGTCGAATGCAATGTATGCCAGACCTGCATCCAACAATTGGTCTACATATTTCTTATAGATTGTTTTGCGTTCGCTTTGGCGATAAGGAGCATGAGGTCCGCCTATTCCGACTCCTTCGTCAAATTTTATTCCAAGCCAGTCAAACGATTCGATAATATACTCCTCTGCCCCGGGGACAAAGCGCTGGGAATCGGTATCTTCAATACGAAGAATGAAATCTCCGTTATGCTTTTTTGCAAATAAATAGTTATATAAAGCTGTTCTTACACCTCCGATGTGAAGTGGTCCTGTGGGACTCGGAGCAAAACGTACCCGTACTTTTCTTTCTGCCATACAAAAATTGAACGTTTTTTAAAGCGGCGAAATTAGTAATTTTTGAGACAAGTAGCAACTTTTCAGGTTATAAGTTAAGGCATGTTAGATAAGTAAGCGGTTTTTTCAAGGGTATAATAAAAATATACGGAAATTTCACCTCAACCGTTCCAATTCTTCCATCAGTGCATCCACATCTTTGTCGCGTTCATTCAGCCTTTTTTGAAGTTTCTTTCCTTTTACCCTCCAGTAAAGTCCGAATATAAGTGCAAAAAGCGAAAATGTCAGAAGAAAAATATCAAGTATTGGCATGAGTTGAAATGGTTTTAAGTGACTCCGGAAAAGTGGGATTATTTAAATGCTTATCAGCAATATTACCCCCAATATCAAAGTTAATGAATCTTATAAACACAAAGGCCTTTAGAACACGAAGTTGTATTTATTTTTTATTTTCTTTGTGTGCTTCGTTTGTGTTACTTTTTCTCATTAGGAGTAATATTAAGGATAAGCATAATTACTTAAATAGTTTATCCAACTCCTCGTTGGATATAATGGCTATAATCGGCTTATTATCGGGAGTAAAATGATGATCCGAGCATGCAAAAAGATTGTTTATCAGTTCAACCATCTCTTCGGGTTGCAGGATTTTTCCGGTCGGGATAGCAGACATTTCTGCCAATGACAGCGCCACACTATCCATCATCTCACTTTTTATATTCGTATTGTGGTCTTTCACCGCATCAATCATAGTCAGGATAAACGGCTTAGCCTCTTGTCCGCAATGCATGGCGGGCATACTATTGATGGCGTAAGAGTTTTTGCCGAGATCTGAAATCTCAAATCCAAGGTAAAGAAGGTCGTCCTTTATCTCGTCCAGAATCAATGCTTCGGAAGAGAGCAACTCCAATCTTTCTGGAAAGAGTAGTTTCTGGGAAAATGTTTGTTTGTTAGCCAGATTATTCAATAAGCGATCGAACAGAATACGTACGTGAGCCCTATGTTGATCGACACACATCAACCCCGATTTTACGGAAGTGAGGATATATTTGTTTTTTAATTGGAAATAATTGACGGTGTTTATCTCTCCTTCCATCCGCAACGAATACGAAACGTCGCCTTCACGGCTGTCGTCCGGATCGTCTTCGGAAATACGCGATGAAAACTCGACCGTATCTTCTGCTGTTGGCACAGGGTGATTGGTATCACTTTCAAAACCTTCGTACAATTTGCTCCAATCGTTCATTTTCGGACGTGTATAGGTTGGCGCATCTTTTGTTTTAAATGGATTGTATTCGGGATTGGAGTTGATTTTCGGGGGATTGACGACTGCTCCCGGCGTATTGAAAACCGGAATATCAAGGCTTCCTTCCTGATCGAAATCAATTGAAGGCACTATATTGAAACGTCCTAATGCCTCTTTGACACATGCGAGGATAACCGGCCATATAGCTTGTTCGTTTTCAAACTTAATTTCGGTTTTGGTCGGATGAATATTTACGTCAATGCATTCGGGATTTATATCGAAATAGATAAAATAATCGGGCGAAGTATTGGGTTGAAGCATCCTGTCGTACGCCTGCATAACTGCCCGGTGAAAATAGGGATGCCTCATATAACGGCTGTTTACAAAGAAGTATTGCCTGTCGTTTTGTTTTTTTGCGGTTTCCGGTTTTCCTATAAAACCATATATTTTGATAAAAGTAGAGTCTGCATTTATACTCAACAATTGTGAATTAATTCCTCTTCCGAATATGCTTACGATTCTTTCGCGGTATCCTGATGCGGGCAACATATAGCACTCCTGATCATTGTGCCAGAGTTCAAAGCTGATGTGCGGATAAACCAAGGCTATGCGGAAAAATTCTTTTTCTATATGGGAAAATTCGGTTGTGTTTGTTTTCAGGAATTTGCGTCGTGCGGGCACATTGAAAAAGAGGTTTTTTACAAGGAAGTTGCTTCCGGACGGACAGGAAATAGACTCCTGGCTCTCGACTTTGCATCCGGCTATGGTTATTTTTGTTCCCAGTTCGTCTTCTTTCCTGCGCGTACGCAATTCTACATGCGCAACAGCGGCAATAGAGGCAAGCGCTTCTCCCCTGAAACCCATCGTACGAAGTGCAAAGAGGTCGTTTACCTGTTGGATTTTTGATGTGGCATGCCGCTCAAAAGCGAGCCGTGCATCTGTTTCGGACATTCCTTTTCCGTCGTCAATTATCTGGATCAAGGTTCGTCCGGCATCTTTTATGATTACCTGAATATGAATGGCTCCTGCATCTATCGCATTTTCGACTAATTCCTTCACGACAGATGCGGGGCGTTGAATAACTTCGCCCGCTGCAATCTGATTTGCAACAGCATCAGGTAACAAATGGATAATATCGCTCATTTTCTTCCGGTTTCAGAGACTATTTAAAATTTTTGTCACAAAGAAATTAGATGTTCTCAAGCTGAACAGATTCTCATATCTATAAACGAACTTTCAACTTTCACTTTTCACCTTATTAAAACAGCCAATAAAGCAACGCTATTATAACAAATGCGATAATCAGCAAACGGAAAACCCTGCCTTGACGTTCGCGCGATGCTGTTTTTCTTTGTTCCTGAAAAGTACCTTTACGAATTATGGGTTTGTATGCGCTGTTTTCGTCCTTCATACCGAGCTCTTGCTTAGCCCGGTCTAAACGTTCTTCCCGCTTCTCCTTTGCAGGATCCCAATAAATCGGTTTGTGTTCAAACCTCCGTATTTTAGGTGCTTTAAAAATATCCAGTAATGCCATAGTTTGAAAGTTGAAAAGTGAAAGATGAAAGTTGAAAAGTGAGAATTGAAAGGTGAAAGTTAGTGTAAGAATTGAAAGAGGCTGTGAATTTTTTTCATTTTAACTTTCACCTTTCAATTCTTACCTTTCAACTTCACTTCAAGTGTTCGTGGGCAATTTTTATTTTCTTGTATAGTTCGGAGGCAAAGACGAATTCTTCCAATTCTTCGCATCCGGTATCATAAATCTCGTCTTTTGTTCCCTGCCACGATTTCTCACCGTTGTTTATAAAAACGATATTTTCCCCGATTTCCATTACGGAGTTCATATCGTGCGTATTAATAACGGTTGTGATATTAAATTCATGTGTGATCTCCTGAATTAATTTATCTATCAGCAGTGAGGTTTGGGGATCCAACCCTGAATTGGGTTCATCGCAAAAGAGGTATTTGGGATTCAACACAATTGAACGGGCAATGGCTGCGCGTTTCTGCATTCCCCCGCTTATCTCCGAAGGGTATAAGTCCAAAGCATGCCCGAGCTCTACCCTTTCGAGGCAAAATATGGCACGTTCTCTTTTTTCGGCTTCCGAGTCATAGGAAAACATTTCCAACGGGAACATTACATTTTCCAAAACGGTCATGGAATCAAAAAGGGCTGAACCTTGAAATAACATTCCGATTTCTCTCCGGAAGTGGTTACGTTCCTTCCGTCTCATTTTAGTAATATCCCTTCCGTCATATAATATCTGACCGGAGTCAATCGGGTGAATACCGACCACACATTTCATCAAGACAGTTTTTCCCGAACCGCTTTTTCCTATAATCAAATTTGTTTTTCCGGTTTCGAATGTCGTTGATACATTTTTCAATACCGGAACTTCATCAAATGACTTATTTACATTTTTGACCTCAATCATGTCAACATCAATTGGGTTAGCATCACGTTAAATAACAATATGATCACACTGCTGTTTACGACAGCATCCGTACTTGCTTTTCCTACTTCCAATGCTCCGCCTTTCACGTAATAGCCGTAATAAGAGGCAATAGAGGAAATAATAAAGGCAAAAATAATTCCTTTAATTACGGAATAAGTAATATAGAAAGGAACAAATTGGAATTGAATCCCTACTTCATATACATGGGTGGAAATGATATCCGTAAACACAGAAACTCCATATCCGCCGAGAATACCTACAAACATACTGATAATTACAAGGCAGGGGACGATGGACATAAATGCTGTAATTTTAGGCAAAATAAGGTAGTTTGCCGAATTTACTCCCATTATATCCAAGGCGTCTATCTGTTCGGTTATCCGCATAGTACCGATTTCGGAAGCAATATTGGATCCGACTTTACCGGCTAATATAAGGCACATAATCGTAGATGAAAATTCCAGCAATAACGTATCGCGGGTTGCCAGTCCGGTAGCATAGTCGGGAAGCAACGGGCTACTTGTATTCAATACCATCTGAATGGTAATTACCGCACCGATAAATACCGATATGATAATTACAATCCACAGCGAGTCCAATCCTTGTTTCTGAAGTTCTTTGGAGTATTGCCTGAAAAACATTTTCCACCGGTCGGGTATCCCGATCGTTCTATACATGAGGCACGAATAGGCCCCTACTTTTTCTATCGCGTTCATCTGCTACTTCAAATTTATCCGATAAGTCGTTTATCGCATTGCATCAAGTCATTTCATTAAATTAAGTTTTATGAAGAATTTATTGTCATATTTTCAGTAAACGAGTTGACGAGTAGACGAGTAAACAAGTTATTATTATTCCTGTTTACTCGTCTGCTTGTTTACTTTGTCTACTCAACTCCAAATACTTCATTAAATCCTATCAACTACTTAATGATGCGCACAAAGATAGTTATTTTATGGAAAGAAAATTACTTTTGCGCTATAAGGGGGTAAGAAGAAGGATCCGGTAAAATTAGATTATCTCCTACAATCATCTGTTTTTCGGCACATTACATCTTGACATTACAAAATCTTAATTAAAATTAATCCCTGCGTTTACACACAAGGCTATATAATGTCTGCTCTTTGGACTTTCTTAATGAATAATACAATATCCGGCTCTATTTTCACTACAACTCAAAAAAACTTTCAACTTTCAACTTTCAATTGTCAACTTTTAGTTTCCTATAAAAAATGTATTACCTTTGCGGAAAATATTCGAAATCAATTTTCAATAATGGAATGTAGTCGTCCTTTTAAGGTGTTCGCCGGAACAAACACAAGATATCTGGCGGAAGAAATTTGCAACAGCTTAGGCTGTTGTCTTGGTAATATGAACATACAGCGATTTGCCGACGGGGAATTTGGAGTTTCATACGAAGAGTCCATCCGTGGGAATTATGTATTTCTGGTTCAATCTACTTTTCCGAATGCGGATAACCTGATGGAACTTTTGTTAATGATTGATGCTGCAAAACGGGCTTCTGCGCACAAAATCATAGCTGTTATCCCGTATTTCGGTTGGGCAAGGCAAGACCGTAAAGATAAGCCGCGTGTGGCTATCGGGGCAAAGTTGGTTGCCGATCTTTTGAGCGTTGCGGGGATTGACCGTTTGATCACCATGGATTTGCATGCCGATCAGATTCAGGGATTTTTTGATGTTCCTGTAGATCACTTGTATGCTTCGTCTATTTTCTTGCCGCATATCCAGTCTCTGAAACTGGAAAACCTTGTGATTGCATCGCCTGACGTAGGAGGTTCCAAACGTGCTAATTCATATTCGAAATATTTGGGTTGCCCGATGGTACTTTGCCACAAGAGCAGAGAAAAAGCAAACGTGGTAAGCGAAATGACAATCATCGGCGATGTACAGGATAAAAATGTAATTATTCTTGATGATATGGTCGATACTGCGGGAACACTTACTAAAGCAGCCGACATCATGTTGAATGCCGGAGCCAAATCGGTAAGAGCCGTTGTTACACACCCGGTAATGTCCGACCCTGCAAGTTCGAGAGTAGACGATTCCAGCCTGACAGAGATCATTTTCACAAACTCAATACCGTTTAACAAAACTTGTAAAAAAGCTAGCATTGTATCTATTGCAGATCTATTTGCCGATACAATCCGCCGTGTATGTGAAAACGAATCAATTAGTTCACAATATTTGATTTAAGCAAAAAAATCATACTTCTCAAGGGCTGCTCAAAAGGGCAGCCCTTATTTTTTAAGTAATAATGCTAACAGTGCGTTTTTTACACCTCCATCCTCAACTTTAACCCAAACTATTAATGAGAAATAATTAACGTTTTATTATTCCTACCTCAATATAATTATTACTCCGGCGCGTAATGCCTGATTTGACGGTTTCCAAGATAACCGCAAAGAGAATAATACCATAACAACTTCATTGTCAATCATCCATTTACAAATCTACCTCATTAAATTTCATTAAATGAAAAAACATTTCCGTATTCTTTTTTGTATAACAAACAGAATGGAATTTTTAATTTATTAAAACTAATTATGGAAACAGCAAACAGCAAAAAAACAGATGCTTTGAAAAAGCAAATGGCAGACCGCGCACTTATCGCAAAAGGAAAAACCCAATTGGCAGCGCATCAGGCCGAATACGAAGTCTCGGATATGATTGATGACGTTAAACAGAAAACAAAACAAACGATGAGCGACGTCAAGGATAAAGGGGCAAAAGCGATGAATAATATGAGAGATAAAACCGAAGCCGCCATAAGCAGTGCAAAAGAAAAGGGTTCGGAAATCATAGACTCGGCAAAAAACAAAGCTCAGGAATCGGTCGATCAAACACGAAAAAAAGCAATAAATATGCTGGATGAGGCAAAGAAAAAACTCGAATCAAACTCATAAGCATAAAATTCAAAACTATTTAATAACATTTTAAACATTTACAATTATGAAAAATGAAATTTTAGAGTCTGTAAAAGACGGTGTAAAATACTGGTGGGTTTCACTACTTGTCGGACTGTTAGCCGTAATCCTTGGCGTTTGGTGCCTTGCAACACCCGATACAACTCTTATCGCATTGACTTATGTCTTTGTTTTTGCCTTTTTTATAACAGGTATAATAGAAATTTCTTTTGCCGTAGCAAACAAGAACATTTTTCCGGACTGGGGTTGGAGATTGGCTGTAGGGATTATAGATATCCTTTTTGCCATACTGCTTCTGGCACTTCCTCTTCCGATTATTACAGTAGGATTGCTATACTTCGTAGGGTTCTGGATTCTATTCCGTTCTATCTGGGCAATAGCGGAATCTTATCAATTACAACGTTGGGGAATAAAAGATTGGGGATGGATGCTGGCTTTCGGTATCCTCTGCGTCGTTTTTGCATTTCTCTTCCTGTTCAGCCCGGTATTTTTCAAAGGCGTTTTCGTTATCGCAATCGTCTCTGTAGCCTTAATCCTATACGGATTTTTCAGGATATACCTTGCTTTCAAATTGAAATCGCTGGATAAAGACATAAAAAAGTATGAAGAAAGGTGACAGTGAAGTTACAAGTTGTCAGTTACGAGTCATAAGTAAAACAAGCAAGTGAACGAGTAGACTAACAACAAGTTAGGGTGATTTTATTACCACAATCTCACTTTATTACAAAAAACACTTATCTACAATACTCTCCCTAACAAGAGATAGGAAATACAAAGGCACGATGAACACAAAGTAATATTTCTTTTTATTTTCTTTGTGTTCATCGTGACTTTGTGTTTATAAACCCCATTGGTTTTAATTACCCCATGAGAAATATTGCGGAGAACATTCTATTAAATAAACATCAATAACCGAGGGTGCAAACCCGCGGTAAATTCCTCCCCGGCAGATCCCGGCTCTATCTCTGCAATCAGCGTATCCGCAAATTCTGTCCTACACGAACCATATCCGAACGCAGGTTATTCAACTTTTTAATCTGGGCAACACTTACACCTTGTTTTCGTGAAATACCGGACAAAGTGTCTCCCGGCTTCACTTTATAGGTACGTCCTTTTGCTCCTCTGTAATAAGGATCGGCAGAAGCGGGTTGAACAACAATCCTGTTTTTATTCAACTCTTCCGACTTATGCGCCAGAATTTCATCCTTCCGGTTCAGGAAGTTATTAATATGTTTTTGAGGAAGGCATAAAGTATAAGGAACTCCGTTTCCGGGAATAATGTCTTTCCGGTATTGAGGATTCAGGCTTTGCAGTACGGAAAGCTCTATATCCAAGACCTCGGCAATCTGCACCAAATGTATCCGTTCGTTCAGCACAAGCGTATCGCATGAAACCGGCATTTCAATGTCGGCAGGGCAAAAGTTATGCTCCTTGTAATAATTCATAGTATAAGTAGCTGCTATAAATGCGGGTACATATCCTCTGGTTTCCTTTGGTAAATAATTATAAATAGCCCAATAATCGCGTTTACCTCCCGAACGGTTAATTGCTTTATTGACGTTTCCAGGTCCACAGTTGTAAGCGGCAATCACCAATACCCAATCATTGTAAATAGCATACAGATCGGACAAAAACCGGATTGCCGCATCGGTTGCCTTTATCGGATCACGTCGTTCGTCTACCAGGCTGTTTCCCTGCAAACCATATATTTTCCCGGTCGCATACATAAACTGCCACAAACCGGAAGCTCCCGCTCTCGAAAATGCAGTAGGATTGAGCGCCGATTCGATAACCGGCAAATACTTCAACTCCAACGGAAGATGGGCGGCATCCAACGCCTGTTCAAAAATAGGAAGGTAATATTTTCCTACTCCCAGCATATATTCAACCTGTTTCCTTTTCTTAACGGTATAGACCTCGATATAGCGCCTCACAACACTATTATAGCTCATTTCCATAATGGCGGGGATCTGCTGTAACCGCTGTATATAGATACTATCCGGAAGCATTTCTCCGGTATCGGCAGAAACACAATCCCCGAATAGGTTATTATTTTCTCTAAAAACAAATAACAGGCTATCCAGATTTGTGTCAAATCCGTCGGGCACACTCAGGTCATCTTCGATCACCGACAGATTAACCTTTTTTTCAACAGGGGCAGGAGCAGGTTCAGCAACAGGAGTAACAGCCTTTACGTTTTTTGCCGACACAACGCCAACCGAACTTAAAACAAAAATCAAGAGTATAGAGCTAACATATTTCATATAAAACCAGATGTATTATTCCCGAAATAATAAACGTTTTGTTTCCGTTTTTATTTTCCATAAAAACAAGCGTTCGGGAAATTTAATGTTTGTAAAAAAGCAATAAAAACCATTGGTCACAGAAAGAGTGACGCAAAATTCCATGTAATATAATATAGCGGATATTTACCTGTTAATTTAAAAATTTATTGTGCAACGGAATCCCAACATGTTTGAGGCGGGGGCATCGTTTGAATAAAAGTAATTATTGATTACCGGTTCTACCTGTAAGGACAAGTCTTCCGAAACGGAAAAATTATATAATTGTGCATCGACAAAGGCATCGACTACGCTTACTACATATAATGCGACCATACCGAATATACTAAGGTCCCTGTTGCGGCGGTAAAAATCCCTTTTGCGCTTCAATGTGTTTTGTTTCCAACTCAAGTCGGCTCCCGACATATTGTAGAAAATCGACTCATAGCTATTGGTAGAAGGATCATTATCCATAATGTCGTGATAGGCATTCTGATAATCATTATACATTCTTCCGTTCCATGTTATCAAATAAGTAAGGGTTACTATGCCACCATAAAGCACAGGGACTTTCCAATAACTCCTATTGTAAATCTGTCCTAATCCGGGACATATAAGGGCATACCAGGTAGCTTTGGCGGGATCGGGCATAAAAGCCGGGATGGGTGCTATCAGCGAGTCTGCAAATAAGATATTATCGGATAATATAATTGTGGTAGTTGTATCTATTACCTGCATTTCAATATGGTCGGGCGATGTCAGGGTATCTCCTGCTTCCTGTCCGAATGCCCATTGTCCTGCATAAAAAAAGAATACAAAAAAAATGGCAAATATGATAGAATATTTCTTCAAACCTGTTTCTCTATTTTAAGCATCAATCATTCCGGATGGAATCAAAAATATCCATAATTTTTTCCAACTCTTCGTCGTTCGCAAACGGGATTGTAATCTTCCCTTTTCCTTTTGCACTGCGTGCCAGATCTACTTTGGAATGAAAAAGGTCTTTTAACCGTTCTTTGAGTAACAGGTACTCTTCAGGCAACTTATCTTTTGCCTCTTTTTCCGAATTTGAAGATTCTTCAGGTTCTTCACCTTTATTCATCAGGCGAACAATCTCTTCTACTTTACGTACAGAGTAATTATTTTTTAAAATCTGTTCGTAAATATCAAGCTGTTTTACAGGATCTGCTATATTGATGAGGGCGCGGGCATGTCCCATATCAATCTTGCGGTCTTTTATTCCGACCTGAATCTCTCCCGGCAAACGAAGCAGGCGCAAATAATTGGAAACGGTAGCACGCTTCTTTCCTACCCGATCGCTTAGTTGCTCTTGCGTGTAAGAGCAGAGTTCGAGCAAGTTTTGATAAGATAAAGCAATTTCAATGGCATTCAAATCTTCCCGTTGAATATTTTCAACAAGAGCCATTTCCATCATCAATTCATCATTTATCTCTTTGATATATGCGGGAACAGAGGTCAATCCTGCCATCTTAGATGCCCTGAAACGTCGCTCTCCCGCAATGATCTGGTATTTATGTCCGTCGACTTTACGAAGCGTGATTGGTTGGATTACCCCGATCTGTTTTATAGATTCGGAAAGTTCCATCATCGCCTCTGCATCGAAATGTTTTCTTGGTTGATCCGGATTCGGTTCTATCTCTGAAATAAGAATTTCGCTAATGGAAGACATTCCACTGATAACTTCCGGTTCATCCGTATCAATCAATGCTCCCAACCCTTTTCCTAATCCGCCAATTTTTTTTGCCATACTTTTTTATAGTTATGAGTGATAAAGTGATAAGTGATGGTCTTCACATATTTCTATCACTGATAATTAATCACTAAAATTATTTATCACTGATTTCACTGTTCCGGTCAACTAATTCCTTAGCCAACTGCATATAATTTTGAGCGCCTTTGGACTCTACGTCGTATAAAATTACCGACTGTCCGAAGCTCGGCGCTTCGCTCAATTTAATATTACGTTGAATAACCGTTTCGAAAACCATATCTTCAAAGTGTCTTCTCACTTCTTCCATTACCTGGTTATTCAGGCGGGTACGCGAATCGTACATCGTCAGCAAAAATCCTTCGATCTCTAGCTCCGGGTTCAACTTGCTTTTTACAATCTTAATGGTATTCAGCAATTTGGAAATCCCTTCCAATGCGTAATACTCGCATTGTACGGGAATAATAACCGAATCGGCTGCCGTCAGCGCATTCAATGTTATCAATCCCAAAGAGGGGGAACAATCTATAAAAATATAATCAAAATCATCCTTCACCTGATCCAATACATTTTTAAGTATCTTTTCCCGGTTGGGCAGGTTTAGCATCTCAATCTCGGCTCCCACCAAATCAATATGGGACGGGATGATTTTCATATTATCCAATTCCGTATCACAGATTGCGGTATGAACATCAATATTATCAATCAAACATTCATATATACTACTTTTGAGCTTTTTGATATCCAATCCAAGGCCCGAGGATGCATTAGCCTGAGGGTCGGCGTCAACAATAAGGACTTTCTTATCCATAACAGCCAACGAAGCTGCCAGGTTGATTGTCGTTGTTGTTTTTCCTACTCCTCCTTTCTGGTTTGCCAGCGAAATAATCTTCCCCATAGTATTAAAATATTTTATTTATGTTCATCAATCTGCAAATATAGAAATAATTCAAAAATCTACCGCAACTTTTCATTTGTGGGGTAAAGAAAAACTTTTTCTTAGCTAAAAATCATATATTTGCAACGAAAAACAAAATCCCCTAATCAGGATTTATATGATTTTAAGATGAATAAGATTATCAGAGTTAAAAAAAATCCTGAAAATCAACAAATCCTGAAAATCATAATTCAGAAACTGTTTAAATTTTGTATTAAGTAGTTACGAGTAGACAAGTAAATGAGACATACGAATTTCTTACCAAAAGTTCTACCGTTCCAACCGCCTTGGAGGCGAAGCGTTAAAAAAATCTTTGGAATGGAGCGTTAAAAAACATTTTTTGTCTGACGACCGTAGGGAGGAGTTTAAAACGTTTTAGCGGAGTGCAGAAGATTTTTAGCGAAGAATCCACAGCGGCGGCTTTTTTTGCTTACTTTTTTGAGCTGTAGCAAAAAAGTAAGAGCCCGTCCGGCTTGAGGACAATCAAAGAGTTGAAAGGTGAAAGTTCTGCTTAAGGACATCGAATAACTTTGTGATAAGAAATTTAAACAGTTTCTCAGACAATTTTTTATTTTTTTGCAAATCATTACATTAAACCATAAATTATCATGAAAAGACTTTTTTGGATATTAAGTATCTCTTTTTTAGTGGTATCGCAGACGGCTTGTGATACAAAAGTTGCTCCCAAGCAACAGGTGTCAGCTCCGATAGCAACAAACGAAGATTGGAAACAGTTGACATTGCGTGAGAAAATCGGGCAAACCATGATGGTACTCAGTGATTATAAGGCGCACAAAGAAATCGGCGGAGGTTCGTTAGACTCGTTTTTTGTAAAATACCCGGTAAGCGGTTTTTTTATTGCCGATTGGAACGGACATGCTCAAAAACCGGCTGGAATGTCGTTTGAAGAGTTTGTCCTCCAAATGATACGCGAATACAATGCTGCATCTCAATTTCCGCTCTTTATCTGCGAAGATTTTGAAAAAGGAGCCGGGTATACTTATGCTAATTGTACCAAAATGCCGGCAATTATGGCGCTCGGCGCTGCCAATAATCCGGAGTTGGCTTACGCTTACGGAAAAATTGTTTCGCAAGAATCGCGTGCAATGGGTTTCAACTGGCTTTTGCATCCGGTTGCCGACCTTAATATCAATCCGCTACACCCGTTGATTATCGAGCGTGCCATTTCGGATAAACACGAACTTTCCCTCCCTCTTCTCAGAGAGCAAATGCGGGGAATGAAGGAACAAGGAATGATTTCAACCGTTAAACATTTTCCGGGCGATGGCTACACCATTCGCGACCAGCATTTGATTACCTCTGCCAACAATCTTTCAATGGCTGAGTGGAAAAAATCTTTCGGAAAAATATTTGAAACCATGATTGCGGACGGCGCGCCGTCTATTATGGTTGGACACATACAATTTCCGGCTTATCAAAAGGATTCGATCGACGGCGTTTTACCTCCGGCTACACTTTCAAAAGATATTATGACCAAACTATTGAAAAATGAAATGGGTTATAGAGGCGTTGTGATGTCGGACGCTATGAATATGGGAGGCGCTATGGGATATTACGAAAGTGTATTCGAGGCATCGGTACAATCTTTTGCGGCCGGTTGCGATATGATTTTGTGGCCTGACCTTGCCTTTATGGATACCGTAGAAGCGCGTATCCTTCGCGGTGAAATTCCGATGAGCCGTCTTGATGATGCGGTTGAACGTATCTGGGCTGTACGTGAACAATATGGTTTGCTTGAAAAAAAACCGGAAATTGCCACACCGCTTCCTGCTGACCACGCAAGTTATACGGACGAAAAAATGACCGCCCTTGCCGAGTCGGCTGTTACGGTTATTCAAGACAAAAACAACGATATTCCGTTGAGTGTTGATAAAAGCAAGAAAATTTTGCTTGTCAATATTAGTTACACCGATGCCTCTGTTCTTAAACGCGACCGCACAAAAGATTTTGAAGTCATAAAAGCAGAATTGGAAGCCCGCGGTTTTGAAGTGGATGTCGTACACGATTTTCACAGATACCAATGGGAATGGCGTTTGAATAGTGAACTTGCTCAATATGACAAGTTTATTGTATGCTTTGAAAACAGTTTCTTTGATCCGGTAGGCTCGTTGTTCTTGAAAGGCAGGGAGGCATTTGCATTGTGGATGGTAAGAATATTGCCGAAAAACAAGGTTATTTCGGTTTCGTTCAGCAATCCGTATTACAATACGTTCTATTTGGGAACCAACCCGTTGCTGATCAATGCTTACAGCCGTGATGCCTTTATGCAGAAAGCTGTGGTAAAAGTGTTGATGGGCGAAGTGAAAGCAACTGCAAAATCTCCGGTGGATTTGTATAATCCGATTATGAGGTAATAAAAAAAGTAAACACAGATACACAAAGGGCGCGAAGAAAAATTAAAACTTCGCGCCCTTTGTGTACCTGTGTATTTAATGCACATTAAATTATTAACTTTCCGACAAAAAATCAATACCTTTGCAATCTAAAATAAAAATCGAACAAACATTTGAAATTAACAATATAATCATGGAACTGGCAAGTAAATATAATCCGGCCGACATCGAATCAAAATGGTATGAGTACTGGTTGAAGAGTGGTTTTTTCAAATCGGAACCGGACAACAGGGAACCGTATACAATTGTAATTCCTCCGCCGAATGTAACGGGTGTTTTACACATGGGACACATGTTGAACAATACGATTCAGGATATCCTTGTCCGCCGGGCGCGTATGCTTGGCAAAAATGCCTGCTGGGTTCCGGGTACTGACCATGCTTCTATTGCAACCGAGGCAAAAGTAGTAAATAAACTGGCGGAGCAAGGTATAAAAAAGACAGACCTTACACGTGAAGAATTCCTCGAACATGCATGGGAATGGACACACAAACATGGCGGGATTATTTTGGAACAGTTGAAAAAACTGGGCGCTTCCTGCGATTGGGACCGTACTTGTTTCACCATGGATGAAAAACGCTCGCAAAGTGTTCTTAAGGTTTTTGTTGACCTTTATAATAAAGGAAAAATTTACCGTGGCGTACGTATGGTCAATTGGGACCCGAAAGCCCTGACCGCCCTATCCGATGAAGAGGTAATTTTCAAAGAACAACAAGGAAAATTATATTATTTACGTTATCGCATCGTAGAGACGGGGCATGCCCCATCTCTACCGGAATATGCGATTGTTGCAACAACAAGACCTGAAACAATTATGGGAGATACCGCCATGTGTATCAACCCGAACGATCCGAAAACCGCATGGCTGAAAGGGAAACAGGTTATTGTTCCCCTCGTCAACAGGATTATTCCCGTGATTGAAGATGAATATGTAGACATGGAATTCGGAACGGGATGCCTGAAAGTTACTCCTGCACACGATGTGAATGACTATATGCTGGGAGAAAAATATAATCTGGAAACAATTGATATTTTCAATGACAACGGTACTTTGAACGAACACGGACTGCAATATGCAGGCATGGATCGCTTCGATGTGCGCAAGCAAATTGAAAAAGACCTGATTGCTGCCGGATTAATGGAGAAAACGGAAGATTACACCAATAAAGTCGGTTACTCCGAAAGGACTCACGTTGCTATCGAACCGAAACTCTCGATGCAATGGTTCCTGCAAATGGAAGAGTTGGCACAACCGGCATTAAAGGCTGTGATGGACGATACAATCAAACTGATTCCGCCGAAGTTCAAAAACACTTACCGTTACTGGATGGAGAATGTGAAAGACTGGTGTATCTCACGTCAATTATGGTGGGGACATCAGATTCCGGCTTACTACCTGCCTCAAGGCGGATATGTTGTAGCCGAAACTCCGGAAGAAGCATTAAAATTAGCACGGGAGAAAAGCGGCGACCAATCGCTTACGTTGGCGGATCTCCGTCAGGACGAAGATTGCCTGGATACATGGTTCTCTTCCTGGTTATGGCCAATATCGGTATTCGACGGCATCAACAATCCGGAAAATAAAGACATTCAATATTATTATCCGACAAATGATCTGGTAACCGCGCCTGAAATTCTGTTTTTCTGGGTAGCGCGTATGATTATCTCCGGATACGAATATCGCCAAAAAGAACCTTTCAAGAACGTGTACCTGACCGGAATCGTTCGGGACAAATTAGGCAGAAAGATGTCTAAATCGTTAGGCAACTCCCCCGACCCGCTTGACCTGATAGCGGTCTATGGCGCCGACGCCGTACGTTTAGGAATGCTCCTGACATCGCCAGCCGGAAACGACCTGCCTTATGATGACAGCCTTTGCGAACAGGGGCGTAATTTCAATAATAAAATCTGGAATGCATTCCGCTTGGTAAAAGGTTGGGAAGTGAGCGATTCGATTGCCCAACCCGAATCGGCAAAGATTGCTACCGCATGGTTTCATGAGCAACTGAATAAAACAATCATCGAAATCAACGATTGTTTTGACAAATACCGTATCAGCGAAGCCTTGATGACTGTATACAAACTCTTCTGGGACGAATTCTCATCATGGTATCTCGAAATGGTAAAACCTGCCTATCAGCAACCAATCGACCGGGCTACATACGAAACGACACTCTCTTATTTTGAGATATTATTGAAACTGTTGCATCCGTTTATGCCTTTTATTACCGAAGAACTATATCAGGCGATAAAAGAGCGGGATGAAAAAGACAGTATCATGGTCAGCGCACTTCCGGACGCATCCGGATTTAACGCTTCCGTCATTAATGAAATGGAAATCTCGAAAGAGATTATCGCCGGAATACGGAATATCCGAGCCGAAAAAGGCATCAGTCCGCGCGAAGCATTCGAAATGTATTTCAAAGGCGAGTTGGATACAAAAAACAACAGTATCATTGAAAAACTGGCAAACATCACTAAGATTGCCCAAGCGGGAGAAACAGAAGGCGCTGCCGTTACCTTTATGGTTCGCACTACCGAGATTTCCATTCCGGTAGGAAACAACATCAATGCGGAAGAAGAGATTAAAAAGATGGAAGAGGAAATCAACTATCTGCAAGGTTTCCTTATTTCGGTAGAAAAAAAGCTTAGTAACGAAAAATTCGTAGCCAACGCCAAACCGGAAGTCGTAGAAAACGAACGCAAGAAAAAAGCCGACGCCGAAAGCAAAATTGAAACACTGAAAACAAATATCAATAATTTGAAAAGTGAAAAGTGAAAGCTAAAGAAAAGAGAAAATAATAAGAAAAAAGGGGTTGTCCCAAAAGCCTATATTCTTTACCACAAAGGACACAAAGGAAATTCACAAAGTTCACAATATCCTGATAATCAACCAGCATTCTTTGTGTTCTTTAGTGTAAAACTTTGTGTCCTTTGTGGTAAAAAGACTT
>JAVBMA010000024.1:0-50092 GCA_031553005.1 Paludibacteraceae bacterium
GGCGGCTTTGCCGCTTCCCCCTTCTATATCCCAACCTTTAGATGCCAGTCATTCCGAACGCAACAAAGTGGAGTGAGGAATCCCTCTAGATATTACTATCAAAAACAAAAAATATATTTTTCCGCATTTACTGAATTTCCCTTTTATATAGCTATAAAAAATCAGGCGGATAAGATCAAATGAATCCTATCCGCCTTTTATTTATTTCCTTTCAGAGATTTGCCCGGATTGACAAAGTATCATTTTGCGGCTTTTGCCGTAGCCTTCTTTTTTGTTGTTTTAGCTTTTGTTTCTGTCTTTTTAGAATCAGACGCTTTTGCCGTTTTTGAAAAAGCTTTTCTTTTGCTCGGTTTTCCTTCCTGAGACTTGATCAATGCCAAAGCATCGTCCAGTGTCAGCTCTTTAGGATCTTTATCTTTCGGAATTTTATAGTTAGAACCTTTGTAAGCAATATAAGGACCGAACCTGCCGTTGGAGATTTCCAATTCCGGTTCTTCCGCAAAAGTTTTGATTATACGGTTTTTCTCTATGAGGCGTTTTTCTTCGATCAGTTCAATTGCACGTTCCTCGGTAATGGTCATCGGGTCATCCTCTTTTTTCAAAGAGAAGAATTGGCTGTTGTGGCGAATGTATGCGCCGAAACGCCCGATTCCTACCACCAATTTTGCACCTTCATATTCGCCGATTTCGCGGGGCAGCTTAAACAGCTCCATCACCTCGTCAAAAGTAATGGTATCCAAATGTTGGTTTTTCCGTAAAGAAGCAAAACGAGGTTTCTCCTCGTCTTCGGCTGTGCCGATCTGTGCAACGGGACCAAACCTTCCTATTTTTACAAATACCGGTTTTCCGCTAACAGGATCTGTTCCGACCTGGCGCTCACCGACTTTACGTTCCGAGTGCAGAATCGTATCTTCTACCTGTGGATGAAATTCTTTGTAGAAAGAGTCAAGCGTATCCGTCCATTTCGCTTTTCCTTCGGCTATTTCGTCAAACTCTTTTTCAACATCTGCCGTGAAATTGTAATCGAGGATATTGGGGAAATATTGTATAAGGAAATCGTTTACGACCATACCTATGTCGGTCGGAAAAAGCTTTGCTTTTTCTGTTCCGGTAGTCTCTGTTTTAATCTCATCCGTAAGATTTCCGTCCTGTAATACCAATACATTATAAGAACGGATTGTCCCTTCCCTGTCTCCTTTTTCCACATAACCCCTGTTCTGAATGGTCGAGATTGTCGGAGCGTAGGTAGAAGGGCGTCCTATGCCGAGTTCTTCCAACTTGCGGACAAGGCTGGCTTCTGCATATCGTGGCGGACGTTGGGTAAAACGTTCGGTTGCCGAGATACATTGCAGGTTTTCCAGTTTATCATTCACTTTTAAAGCCGGAAGCCGGGAAATGTTTTCCTGTTCTGCATCGTCGTCGGTAGACTCCATATATACCTTGAGGAATCCGTCGAATTTAAGGACTTCACCTTCAGCAATAAATTTCAATTTTTCTCCGGACACATCAATTGTAATCGTAGTACGCTCCAGCTCCGCATCTGCCATCTGCGATGCAATTGTACGTTTCCATATTAATTCGTACAGGCGTTTTTCCTGAGCCGTTCCGTTTACTTCCTGATTGTTCATGTAAGTAGGGCGGATTGCTTCGTGAGCCTCCTGAGCGCCTTTGGACTTGGTCTGGTAGTGACGTGTTTGCAAATATCTTTCACCGGCTATATCCAGAATCTCCTTGCGTGAAGTATTCAGAGCAAGCTCGGATAAATTTACCGAGTCGGTACGCATATAAGTGATGAATCCCGATTCGTATAATTTCTGAGCGATTGTCATGGTTTGCGAGACCGAATAACCCAGTTTACGGGAAGCTTCCTGTTGTAATGTAGAAGTGGTAAATGGCGCCGCCGGAGATTTTTTGAATGGTTTGGTTACCACATTTTCAACCGTAAAAGTTGCATTTTTGCACTTAAGAAGAAAGTTATTTGCCGCTTCTTTTGTTTTGATACGGCTTTGTAATTCGGCACACAATTCTGCTTTTTTACCCTCTTTATCTTCTATTGTAAACAGGGCAACCACACGGTAAGAGGCTTCCGATACGAATTTCTGGATTTCGCGTTCGCGGTCAACGATCAAGCGAACAGCTACCGATTGTACACGGCCTGCCGAAAGGGAAGGCTTCACCTTGCGCCATAAAATCGGAGAAAGTTCAAAACCTACAATGCGGTCTAATATACGTCTGGCTTGCTGTGCATTGACCAGATCTATATCTATATCTCTTGGATTTTGGATTGCTTTAACAATTGCATCTTTAGTGATTTCGTGAAAAACAATACGGCGGGTCATATCTTTGTTCAGGCCCAATACTTCGTATAAATGCCATGCAATAGCTTCTCCTTCACGGTCTTCATCGGATGCCAGCCAAACAACTTCTGATTTCTTGGCTTCTTTTTTTAATTCGTTGACAACTTTTACTTTATCGGCTGGAATTTCGTAATCCGGCTTGAAATTATTTTCAATATCTACGCCACAATCTTTTTTCTTTAAATCCCGAATATGACCGAAACTGGATAAAACGGTATAATCTTTTCCTAAAAATTTCTCAATTGTTTTCGCTTTTGCGGGGGACTCAACTATAACTAAATTTTTCTGCATAGACATTGTTGTTGCGTGTCGGATTTCTCTAAACGGCTGCAAAGTAACAAAATATAGTTTGGAATCTCCAAATTTTTATTTGATTAATTAAAAAAAAGAAAAATCACAGTGAAATTACCGGTTAAAAGGAAACTGCTTTTAAAAGCCGGGCAAATGAACCGGTCTGATAAAAATCGACCTATTCGAATATTTGCAAATAGCCAATAACCTGATTGGCATCAATAAGCAATTCCCTTTCCGTAAAATTTTTAATTCCGACAAAAATAGTTCCGGCTTCGGGCGATTTATTAAAAAATTCTTCCGGAAGAGAAAAATCGAAATACAGTTCAGGACAGAAAATTCCCATTCCACTCATGGTTAGTCCAAAATCAGGATAAATTTTTCCTTTTATCATTGATTCGGAAATAATTATTTTTTCTTTCAACTCCACCAGTAAGTAATCGTTGGGAACAAAGGCATAAGAAGAGAAAACGGATCTAAAATCATGCACCGGAACTATTTTACCGTCTGTAGCATGCCGGTAAATGGCTATGGCATGCAATTTATATCCTGATTCGGTAAAGTTTTCAGGATTGTAAGGGTTTATATTTACGCGGTTTTCTTTTCCCGAGAGCATTAATGGTTCTTCTGTTGTTTTCATAAATTTAGTTTTTGATTTATAATAGGAATAACAGAAGAGAGGAAGTAATGGTTATTTTTTAGGATAAATTTAACAAATAACAAAAGTTGTACGAACTTCTATTTATATGAAAGTTATTGATAATGTTGTCTTTATAAGTATTTTTATGCCTTTATTTTTGTTTAAAACAGATTTTTTTGTTATCTTAGTTTCATTGTAGTTAAAATATAAAAGGATAACTATCATGAGAAAAGTAGTCTTTATATTATCCGTTATTTTTTCAATCTTTTGTATGGAGTCTTTTTCTCAAGAACGGGCTTTTGAAATGAACAGCCGGTTGGGAATGGGGATAAATCTTGGCAATGTGTTTGAAGCTCCCGAACTCGGTGGTTGGGGAGTAGAGCCCGACGGTGCTTATATAGAAGATATCAAGGCTAAAGGTTTTGCTTCGATACGAATACCTGTAAGGTGGTCGGCATATGCGCAGGATGATTTTCCTTATACGATTGATAAAAATTTTATGGATACTGTCAAATGGACGGTAGACTTGGCGCTTGCGAATGATCTGGCAGTTGTAATGAATATTCATCATTACGAAGAGATTATGGTGGCTCCAGCTGCCCATAAAGAGAGATATCTGGCATTGTGGGAGCAAATTTCCGGCCAATTTCAAAATTATCCGGATAACCTCTATTTTGAAATATTGAATGAGCCGAACGAAAATTTTACCGCTACTCTCTGGAATGAGTATTTGGCAGACGGACTTTCGAAAATCCGGGAAAAGAATCCTACCCGTATGGTTTTGGTGGGTACTGCCGAATGGGGTGGAATAGGCGGATTATCGAAACTTATACTACCTGACGATCCGAACCTGATTTTGACTATCCATTATTATGAGCCGTTTAGTTTTACCCATCAGGGAGCCGACTGGGTCGAGCCCGTTTCTCCTACCGGAGTGACATGGGATAGTACGGCTGCTCAAATTAAAGCCATCGCTACCGATATGAATAAAATTAAACGCTATTCGCAAGAACATAATGTGCCTGTTTGTATCGGCGAATTTGGTGCAATAGAAAATGCGGATGATGCTTCAAGAGCTCGTTGGATAGGACATCTGAGGCATATTTTTGAAGAGTATGGGTTTAGCGGATTTTATTGGGAATATTGCAGTGGTTTCGGAATATATGATCCTGTGCTGAATTGTTATCGTACTGACATGTTGCATGCATTGACCGGATTTGAAGAAGAGTGCGATTGCCGTATTTACGATACGGTTATTGTAAAAAACAGTACGTTTGACAAAAGTATACAACCTTGGTTTTTCAATCAATTTGCAGAGCATGGGGCCACCGCAAAAATAGAAGTCGTAAACGGTGAAGCCCGGATAGAAATAATTGATAAAGGTACGGAATCGTGGCACATACAGTTTTTATACAGCTCTTTTCCTTTAATACGGGGAAATACTTACACTTTGACCTTTGATGCGTATGCATCTTCCTCTACAACAATAGGAACAATTATAAACAGAGATGGCGGAAATTATGAAACCGCTTATTATCTCAGTACTAATCTGACAACGGAGAAAAAAACGTACTCTTTTACATTTACTTATAATAAAGAGACTATGGATAAGGCGAGGATCGATTTTGATTGCGGCTTAGCCAACGCTAAATACCTTTATTTTGACAATGTCTATTTATATGAGAAAGTACCGGTTTCTGCCATACAATTGGCGGGCAGCAATTTGAGCGGGACAATCCAAATAAATGAGAATAAGGCTTCCGAACAACTTTCAGTGATAATCACACCCGAAAATGCTTCCAATAAGAATGTAGAATGGTCTATTATTTCAGGAGGAGAGCTGGCAACTATTGATGAAGACGGATTGCTAACGGCTGCCGGAAATGGAGATGGGACAGTAACGGTAAGAGCCACCGCACTTGATGGAAGTTTGGTATATGGGCAAGCCGATGTCCTGATTTCCGGACAAGCCAAAGTTTCTGTTGAAGATGTTGCTTTGCCAAAGTGTACGATCAAAATCGGAAAGAATACTTTTATTGTTGAAGGCAATCTGATAGAAACGATAACAATTTATGATATTGCAGGTCAAATAAGTTATCGGACAGTATCGTATGCCAATTCCGTTGAAGTAAAAAATGCTTATGTTCCTTCGGATATCAGTTTGGTGCAGATACAAACGGATATAAAAAATGTGGTAATAAAAAATCTCAAAAGGTAGTAGGTGAAAATTTATCAGAGATTGAATCATAGGAGAGATATTTATTCAAACCTCATTCCCACCTTATTTTTCCAACAAAAAACCTCAGTAGAAAATAGTTGCCATATAAATAAAACCTTATTACCTCGTTTTTTTTAATTGCTAGAAAAATGATGAGGTAATAAGGTTGGAAAATTGTGTATTCTTTGTGCTACTGAGTTTTTTTCAAGATAGTTTTTTTTATCAAAAAATATTATTACGAATTCCAGATAGCCCACGAGGCAACTGCCTGCCCGTAAAGCATATCCAAGCCATTTTTTGTTATTGCGCCGCGCTCTTCTCCTAATTTGCAAAAAAGGGTTTTTTCCGGATTATATATGAGGTCATATAGCAAATGCTTGGAAGAGAGATGCTGGTATGGAATTCCCGGTGCAATGTCGATGTCGGGAAAAGTGCCGACGGGAGTACAATTGATAATAATAGTGTGGCTTTCAATTATTCCTTTCGTTAACTGTTGGTAGGAATAAACTCCGTCCGAAGGCCTGCGTGAAACAAAACAATAGTCTATTTTTAATGATTTTAGTGCATAAGCCACTGCCTTGGATGCTCCTCCCGTACCCAATATAAGCGCTTTTTTATGTTGAGGCTGTAACATCGGAACAAGGGAATTGGAGAATCCGATCACATCCGTATTATAGCCTTTCATGATGGTGCGTACATCGGAACGTATGAATTGAATCGTATTTACTGCTCCGACTGCTTTTGCAACCGGGTCTAATTCATTCAGATAGGGAATTATTTTTTCTTTATACGGAATAGTAACGTTCAGCCCGGAAAAATTATTATTCGCAACCAATCGCGGGAAGTGTGAAATATCAGGCAGTTCGAATAACTCGTACCTGCCGTTAATCCCTTCCGTTTCAAACTTTTCGGTGAAATATCTCTTAGAAAAAGAGTGTCCCAATTTTTCCCCAATCAAACCGTATGTTTTCATTTGAGTAGTTTTTTGATTATGAAAATTAAGTAAATCGAATAAAATAAAATGCAAATTAACAAAGAACCAACTATTTTTTTCAATATAAAATTGCTATGAATAAAATAATTATGATTTGGCAAACAAGCAGATAACGGTAAGAATTTATTCTAATTGTCTACTACCAATCGAAAAACCGATTGGTCAACGTTAAAACAGATTGTTGTTCCTCGACCTCGACCTGCAGATTCGGCAATTTATAGTTTTTCAAAATAATATTTTTTGAATTTCCCTTATATTTTACGGTTAAAGAAGAAATTCCGGATAGCTTTTTTTCTATATACTTATCTGTACCGTGCAAAGTTTCATTATAAGTATATATTTCCGCCTCTCCAATCTTTGCTGTTTGCTCACGGGCGATCGTATCCCTTTTCCTGATATCTCCGGAAAAAGAAGCTGTAACGAAAAGAGTATCGCTTGTAGCATTAGATACATAATAGTTATAACCTTCTTGTTTCTCCAACACAAACATATCATCTGTAATCTTTAACGTATAAATTCCATTATGGTTCAGATTGTCGGGCTGTGAAGGCCAAAAACTGCGTTGCGAGAGCTCTTCTGTCATTCTGGTTGAGTCGAGGTTTGTTGCAACAATTGCCGGAATAGCGTATAAAGCCGAACTCGTTTCAATATTCCAGACATCATCGCCCGATACGCCTTTTCTTTCGTAAACGGTAAACGATTCTCCCTGTTTCACTCTTTCTTGGGTTTCGGTTTCTCCTTCCAGCGAATAAGTGAGTAAAATATCCCCTATTGTGTCGGTTGAATTTTGAACTATATAATAATAGTCGTGATGGTCAGCTTTGCATCCTAAAAAGAGGATAAAACAAAAAAGACCAAGAATAGATATGATTTTGTGAAATTTATAATTCATAGAAAAGCGGATCTTCTTTTGCTTCCGGACAAAAATCAAAGAACAGGTCTTGGAGTTTTTGATCTTCGGCTATTGCGTCAATTAAAAATTTAAGAGCTTCCTCTTTTTGATTCAATTTAAAATAGGTAATTGCGAAAAAGATAGAAAGTCCATCCGTATCTTTTTTTAACAACTGAGCCTTTTGATAGTACAAAAGGGCTTTGGGAAAATTTTCTGCATCGAGATATAGATTGCCTATGGCGACAAAAGTATCCAATTGTTCGGGATTGATCGACAAAGAGTGCAGATAGCACGAGAGGGCATCTTCGTTTTTCCCCAGATTAACATACGCTTCGGCCATATAAATCCAATACTCGCTTACGTTGCTGTCGATTTTTATTGCTTCTTTTATATACGTCAAGCTCTCCTGAAAGTGTTCCTGTTCCATACTGCAAATACAAAGGCCTGTCCATGCATCGGCATTTTGAGGATCTTTCTCCAGCGCATTCCGGTACATCTCCTTCGCAGAATCGAAATTATCCATTTTCTCATGGCATTCCCCTATAAAAACATAGGAGAAAGGAGTATATTCGGTCAGTTCTGCATATTCCTGATAAGCCTCTATTGCCTTTTGATATCTTTCACATTGAAAAAAAGAGTGGGCTTTCTGGAGCAAAGCGCCGTGGTCATTGCTTCCGGTAATATAAGCAAAGTCAAAAGCCTCCGCCGATTTTTCATAATCCTCTTCCAGAAAAAGAAGTTGCCCCATATTGAACCAAGCTTCGTTTGAATATGGGTTTTCGTCCAGTATATTGTTGTAGATTCCGATAGCAGCCTGCCTGTCTCCCGTCTGTTCATAACAGAACGCCAATTCAAACCAGATGTCCGTATTTTGAGGATGAATATTAAATCCTTTTTCTAAAAAAGAAGTAGCAGTTTCAAAATCCATTTTTTCAATGTAGATATATGCAATATCCAGATAGATTTCGGAATTGTTGCTCTCGTTTTCAACTACTTTATCAAACAAGCCTCTGGCTTCTTCTGTCTTTCCCTGCGAAAGGAATATTTCCCCTTTCAGGAAGAGAAGGTCGGGATTATGCGGTTCTATCAAAAGCAATATTTCAATCAGAGACATTGCCTTTTCATTTTCATCCGTCACCAAGAGTATATGTACTTGTTTGATTCTTAAAACAATACTGTCCGGATGTATTTTTTGTCCGAACGCAACAGCATCCAGCGCATTTTTGATTTTTTTCTTTAGGAGATAGTGATCCGTGATAGCTTCCAATTCGTCTACATCGAAATAATCATCGTGATTTTCCCTCCGGGATTGTTCATAGCGATGCAGCACCTTCTTTAGGCGGTCAGCCGGAAAAATATGATCATTTCTTTTCATTTGTAGAAGTGTAATAAGTTGCAAGCAATGGAACGTTTTTTGCTATAGCATTATCGAACTTTGTCAAAGTCAGGTACAAAGATAGGCTAAAATGCTTTGTGTTTGATAGATCGGTCTGAAAACTTATCAACATAAAATGACATTTGGTAAATGTGAATATTCATAATGTAACATTTTGTGAGAACGGAACAAATACCATGCAAAATGCAATGTATCCCCAATTAAATGAAGCTTTTTTGCAAAAAATAAAGATAATTTAATGTATGGTTTATTCTTCCGGTAAATGTTTTTGCTCTCATAATCGGATTGCTTTTGATTTTATTCGTAACTCCGAAACTGTTTTCGTCCGATATGCAGGGTTATTTCTTATTTTTGAGGGAAAAGAAATTGATTTTAATGATTTAAAGATTGAATATTAACTCTAATTTTTTAATTTTGCGTTTTTCAAACTGAGATATAAATGATAATACTATAAAAACAACTCAATGTACATGGAAAGACTTAAATTCACATTGATCGCGCTGCTTTTCTCTTTGGTGGCAGTTAACGGTCAGGAACAAAAGGATGTATTGTCCGGATCATTTTCGAGTAAGGCGAAATATGCGGCAGGAAAAAATAGCTATTTATTAGACGAATGCAAGGTAGATTTTACTTACAGGACAGTTTTGTCGGCTCCGGTTTATTTTGCCAATATGGAGTGGACCCGGAAAAACGATTTTACGATTAAAAACGAAAAAATCTCTTATTCGGATTTGAATGAATATCCGGATTTGAAGAAGAGATTCGAATTGATAACTCCCGTTAATGCAAAATTCAAATTCACTGTTTTATTCTATTCGAACCAGTCTAAGGCATATATCGCATCCGCTAAGTCGGAAATTTTAATCTCTTTGCCGGAGAAAGCCGGAAGCAATGTTGATTTGCCGATTCCGACCACAGGTACATGGACTGAAATGTTTTCGGATGTTGTTATCGGAAAACAGGAATTGAAAAATCCAGGTTCGGTAATTGCCGACGCAGCTCTGGAAAATTACTTTAAATTGGAGCGGATTACTTATGGGAAATTAGATAAAGAAGCCCGTGGTTACAGAAGATCCATGAGACAGATTTTCGAGATCAGCGACCGGTTGGATATTGTTAACGTGGAGATGAACATAGAGTGGAATGATTCTGATTATGCTTATATCATTGATGAGTATGCCAGAAGAAAAAATGCCGGCAAGCAAACAAATAAACAAAAAGCGGAAAGCGTTTATTACGATAACAGAACTTATAAGCCCGCTATTAGCGAAAATGACCCGAACTTTTGGAATACAACGGTTTCTCCATACGAAATTTGGATGAAAGCTATTAATGAAGCTGACAACCTGTATGCTAAAAAGAAATGGGCGGAAGCTAAAGTCTACTACCAAAAAGCAGCGGAAGCAGATCCCCAGTTCATGTATCCGGCACAAAGAATTGAGAAAATCCAGAAATATATCGATTATAAATCAAGCCGTAATGTAGGTGATTTGGATTTGGTATATGTAGAAGGAAGCGGTGATGTAAAATCATTCTATATCGGAAGAACAGAAATCACTCAAAGTCAATGGAGACGTGTAATGGGTGCTAATCCTGCCGGATTCAGAGGTTGTGCCGACTGTCCGGTAGAAAATGTTTCATGGGATGATGTTCAGGAATTCCTGAAAAAATTGAATGAACAAACCGGAATGAAATACCGCCTTCCAAGGCTTGACGAATGGGAATACGCAGCAAAGGGTGGAAATAAATCCCTGAACACACAATTCAGCGGAAGCGATAATCTGGATGAAACCGCATGGTGTGTATACAATTCTGAAGAAAGTACTCATTCGGTAGCTAAAAAAGCCCCTAACGAACTTGGTATTTACGATATGACAGGAAACGTAAGCGAATGGGTATCCAATATGTATGACAAAAACACCCGTTTCGTTAAAGGTGGTTCATGGTCGGACGACGCAACAAACAGTACGATTAAAAGCAGCGAAAAATACGATGCCAAGTTTAAAGTTAACCGCATCGGTTTCCGCGTTTGCCAAGATGAATAGGATGCCGCTCAGGCTTAAAGTTTAAAATATAATGTTCTTAAACTTTGCTTGTAAATCCGAACAAAAAATTATTAAGTAATACCAATTTTCAAACAAAATAAAACAGGACAAAAATGAAAAAACTCATTTTTTTATTTATAGCCATGAGTTTGACCGGAAATTTCTTGTCGGCCCAGGTATCTAATGATAGTCGATCTAAAAGCCTTTACTTCAGGGCTGTGGAAGACTTTGACATGAACGATTACAAAGGGACTTTAACTAAAATTGCAGAAATTGAGAAAATATTGGGCGAAACAAATGCTCGGTTAAGTTACCTTACGGCAAAATCACAATATAAATTGTCAAATTTCGATGCCGCCCAGACTGCGTGCAAAAAATACTTCGCATCCAATCCTAAAAAAGATCCCGGATATGACGAAATGTTGAAAATGTCCGAAATGATTAATGCCCAAATGCAAGCCGAAGCTCAAAAAAGAGCCGAAGAAGCAGCTGCCAGAAGAGATGCAGAAGAAGAAAAAGCCCGGAAAGAACAAGAAGAAGCAATTGCCCTTGCTCAACAAATGCAACTTGCTGCCGAACGCAGAGCCCAAGATGCAGAAGACCAGAAATTGCGTGAAGAAGAAGAACTCGTAATTTTTAAAGAAGTACAAAAACAAAACACCGAAGAGGCTTACTATGATTTTATATGCACATATCCTTGCAGTAAATTTACAGTACAGGCCAGAAGCGAAATGCAGAAGAAATGGCCGGCCCCTACGCGCACGCTGAAAAACAACAAGTACGGCTACATAGATAAAAGCGGAAAAATGGTTGTAAAAGCCAATTATGATTATGCTTCTGAATTTAGCGAAGGTCTGGCACGTGTAGGCAAAGACGGTAAATATGGTTTTGTAAACGAAAAAGGCAAAGTCATTGTACCTATAAAATATTTGGCGGCAAGCAACTTCAACTACGGATTAGCCGTTGTGAAAACAGTGGACAATAAATCGTTCTTTATTGATAAAACCGGAAAAACATTTAATGAAAACACCTATCAGGATGCAAAATCATTTAGCGAAGGATTGGCTGCCGTTCAAAACCAATATTACAAATATGGTTTTATAAACACCAAAGGCGAAATGGTTATTCCTTGTGAATATTCGGTAGTTTCATGGTTTAAAGAAGGTGTTGCTGCTGTAGGAAAATCAGAAAGCGGAAAAACATTCTACGCATACATTGATAAAGACGGAAATAACCTGACTGAATTTGAATTTGAAGAGATAAAAGATTTTCAGGGCGGAGTAGGACGTGTTAAGAAGAATGGAAAATTTGGATTGATAGACAAATTCGGAAGCCCGATTACATCTTATGAATTTGATTATATTTCCGAGTTTAGCGAAGAAGACGGATTAGCCCTTGCTAAGAAAAACGGATTTGACGTTTATCTGGACAAAGAAGGACGTCCTTTTGCAAAGGTAAATTCCAAATTGGTAAAGATAAATCTGTAATAGTTTTTAAAATAGAATCTAATGAGAGAAGGCTTTTGGTCTTCTCTCGTTTTTTTTATATGCATATTCTAACGTGAGTTTAAAAGGATATTAACTTTGTTTATCTCTGTTTTCTGTGTTATCTGCCTGCGTTTTTCGTTCTCCGCATTTACACACGGAGCTGTGAAATGTCAGCCCTTTGTTTTTTATTAACTCTGAATAAGCCACATGCATTAAAATCCGTATTTTGACAACCTAAGATAAGTAAAGCGCAACCTAAGGAGGAAAAGACGAAACAAAAAGGGGCTGCCCCAAAAGCCTATATTTTTTACCACAAAGTACACAAAGGAAATTCTCAAAGTTCACAATCTATTTCTTTGTGTTCCTTAGTGTAAAACTCTGTGTCCTTTGTGGTTAAAGAACTTTGAGGACAGCTTTCATTGTATGTGGCATTTTTTAGGTCGTCGTAGATCGTATGGTTATGAAAATTAAGCCCATTCTGAGCTATAACCAAAACATAGGCTTATCCAAAACTCAGGTTAGTATTTTTACACGGTAAAATATTGTTGTTTAGACATATCAATTATATTACATTATTGTTTTTTACAAACAACAATATTTGTATTATTTTATTTTTTATAAAAAACAATTTCTTTTTGTGGTAACAAAACATGAGATATGGAGACGCTTTTTCAGAATTTTTATCAGCGGTTAAACAGGACAAACGTTGCTTTTAAGCGGTATTTGACTTCGAAGATACATTGGAACAACCGGCTGATTGCCATTACGGGGGCAAGAGGAGCCGGAAAAACCACGTTATTGTTGCAACATATCAAGTCTACGTTTGGAAATGCTCCAAAACAGGTGTTGTATGCCAGTTTGGATAATATATGGTTTGCCGGCAATAAGCTTTTTGACCTTGCTAGCGATTTTGTACAGCAAGGCGGTTTGTTCCTTTTTCTTGATGAAGTGCATAAATATCCGAATTGGTCGCAAGAGATAAAAAATATATACGATAGCTTTCCTGATTTGAAAGTCGTTTTTACAGGTTCTTCAATATTGGAAATTTACAAGGGAAATGCCGATTTGAGCCGGAGGGCAATACATTATACCTTACATGGAATGTCGTTCCGGGAATATTTATTATTGGAAAAAGGTATTGACTTTCCTGTCGTAAAATTGGAAGAACTGTTAGATAATCATTTGAGTCTGGCTCAACAAGTAAATGAAAAAATCAAACCGATTCCGCTTTTTCAATCCTATCTGAAAGAAGGATATTATCCATATTACAAGGAAGATATAGAGTTTTATACAATAAAACTTTTGAATACGATTAATGTGATACTGGATGTTGATTTACCAGTAGTGGAAAAAATTGAAGTCTATTCGATTCAAAAAATCAAACAATTGCTATTGATTATAGCTCAAAGAGTGCCATTTACACCTAATATCAGCGAGCTGGCTGCTCTTATTGGCGTGAGCCGGAATAGTTTACTTGCTTATTTGACTCTTCTGCATAAAGCTCAATTAATCAATTTGCTGAATCAGGATGTATCGGGGCTGAGACTGTTAGCGAAACCTGAGAAAATCTATTTGAATAATGCGAATCTCATTTATGCACTGGAAAATAATAAACCCGACTTGGGAAATATCAGGGAAACATTCTTTTTCAATCAGTTGCAGGTGGTTTCAAAAGTAACATCCTCACCGAAAACCGATTTTACGGTAAATAATTTCTATCAATTTGAAGTGGGAGGAAAAAATAAGGGGCATGAACAGGTTACCGGTATTGACAATGCATATTGGGCTCTCGATAATATCGAATATGGTATTGGGAATAAAATCCCACTTTGGCTGTTCGGGTTTTTATATTAAGCAATAGATAAGATTAAATAACATATTTAGAAAAGCAGACAGGCTGACAAGTTCACAAGTCATTCTTATTCTTTACTTGTTTACTCGTCTACTCGTTTACTTGTCTACTAAAAATATGACAATGAATTCTTTATAAAATTTCAAATAAAAACTACTATTTTAATTTTGAGATACATCATGACATAAATTTCTTTTGTAAAATTCTTGATTTGGTACGGATTTTGATATATAACTAATCTGTGAGTTTTGCATTTGCGTAGATTGAAAGATTTGGTTATATATTGTTGCTTAAGACTTTTTATTGCACAAGCTTTTACATCCTTATAGCTTGAGTTTTTCCTGAGGATAAACCCTGATAATAAGGGTTTTCTGTCAAAGTATTTGGAATGCGAATGTATTTGATAGCTTTTATATTAGAAGTTGTGCTTTTAAAAAGAAATGAATTAAAGTCATTGCATTTTAGTTTATCCGGAAAGAACCTGACTAATAATTTTTTATACCGTGAAAATTAATTTTTCTTTTTTTACTATCGCAGTTCTACTGATTTGATAGTAGATTCTTCTCGGAATTCAGGTTGTAAAATTGAAGTTTAGGAAAGATACCAAACATCAGATGTTATGTTTATGCAAATTAATATTTGCCGGATACATCGTTTTTTATAAATACGATAAACAATGTTAGGCTTATTTTATTGTATCCGGGAGAACCGGAGCCGATAAAATAATTAACCTTTATATATAATTAATATCATGAGAAAACCTTTATTGACAACTTTGCTCCTATTGTTTACAATATCTGCATCGCTTTTTAGCCAGCAGAAATACAATTCGGATATTGAATTGGTAGGTGTGGAGAGTTGTACTGTCAGCTTACCCGGTAGTTTTACTACCACTAACACTGCATTACCGGACCCTTTTCTGAAACTCGATGGGAAACGAATTACAACCAAAGAAGAGTGGACATGCCGGCGCATGGAGATACTCAGGCTGTTGGAAAGAACCGTTTACGGTACGAAACCGGCTAAACCAACTAATGTTACCGGTACGGTATCAAGAACATCGATTACGGTAAATGTAGGTGGTACCAGTTTCTCGGTTTCAGTAACAATGCCTACCGGTGGTACCGCACCCTATCCGTTGGTTATTCGCTATGATAATAGTGGTGTGCCTGCGTCTAACTTTACAAGCAATGGTGTGGCTGTTGCCAATTTAACAACTTCTTCCGTTGGCGGAGGAACCAGAAACAATAAAACAGGAGCATTTTATAGCGCTACCAATTCTTCAAGAACAGGACATCTTGCAGCGTGGGCATGGGGCGTGAGTCGTATTATTGATGTTATTGAAGCTGACCCAAGTAAACTTTTTGACCCTACAAAAATAGGCGTTACCGGTTGCTCGCGTGATGGTAAAGGCGCACTTGCCGCAGGTGTTTTAGATCAACGCATTGCTCTTACAATGCCTATGGAATCGGGTACCGGAGGTATGGCTGCAATGCGAGTATCATACGCCAATAGAGACCAAAGCGGTGGTACAAATGGTGCGCAATCGCCAAGTTCGGCGTACGATGAGCAACCGTGGTTGGGCGACGATTTCAGCACATTCCGGAATAATCCGAATACGCTGCCTATTGATATGCACGAGGCAATAGCTTTGGTTGCTCCGCGCGGATTTCTTGCCGTATATAAAACGGCAAGTTCTGCCGGTCAATGGTTGGGTGTACCCGGGTCACATGTCTCGGCTGTTGCTGCGGCAGAAGTGTATAAAGCGCTTGGCTTTGGCGGCAATTTTGCATGGCTCAATACCGGTACTTCGATGCACTGTTCGTGGGTTGACTCCTATAATAGTACAGTAAAGGATTTTATTGATATTTTCCTGCACCGGACAAAGGCTCCTGCAACTGCTCCTCTCTTTACCGAAAATAACAGGCCAAGTACGGCATCATGGATAAACTGGACAACACCGGCTCTTTCGGGACAGCTTAATATTAATGGAGAACCGGTTTCGGGCTTTGCCCTTTCAGTTGCAGCATCGCCGTCAACAAGCGGTTCCGTTACTTCTACACCAGCCACTCCTGCAAGTGGACGCTATGAAGAAGGCGAGACTGTTACGCTGACTCCAGTCCCGGTTGCAGGTTGGAAATTTGACGGATGGAGCGACGATGCGGCAGGTGTTCAATCACCTCTCACCGTGACAATGGATGGGGATAAAAGCATCACAGCCAAGTTTGTTCCTACCGCTGATTGTACGACAAATTCAATTAAGGATGGAAACTTTCCCGGAACTGCTCTTACATCAAATTGGACTTTAAATCAAGGTCAATATTACGGCAATTCTGCCGCAACGTCCAGTGTGAGTGGTGGAAAACTAACGATAAACATCACTACTGCCGGAACTGAAGCGTATCAACCTCAGTTGGTTCAGAAGGGTATTACCCTTGATGAAGGAATAAACTACCGCCTTACTTTTGATGCTTCGGCGGTAGCCGCAAGAAGTATAGAAGCTGTATTTCAAAATAGTAGCGATTATACCACGTATGCTTCGGAGAATTTTAACTTGACTACCACACAGCAAACTTTTACTTTTGAGTTTGAAATGGCAAGTCCTAGTGATATGAACACTCAATTCGCATTCAATGTCGGGGGAACGGGAGCAACGCAAAACGTTACTATAAGCAATGTTAAGCTAATTTGTATTGCATCTGTGACAAACCCTGTAACCTTGACTTTAGACCCACAGGAAGGAACTGTTGAACAGGAAAGTATTACTGTCAATTCCGGCTCTACGCTCGGAGCATTGCCGATACCAACCCGTCCGGGTTACATCTTCGAGGGATGGTTTAGCCGGATTGACGGAGAAGGTACGCAATACACATCCTCTTCAACGCTAACCGCTGATGCAACAGCTTATGCCAAATGGACGGAAGCCTGTTCTATGAACTTGGTTAAGGATGGAGACTTTCCGGGTACAGCTCTTACGTCAAACTGGGCTTTGCAAACATACGGAGGTTCTGCTGCAACAACAAGTGTCAGTGGCGGAAAAGTTACGATAAACATTACGACTGCCGGAACTCAAACCTATCAACCGCAACTAGTTCAGAAGGGTATTGCTCTTGAGGAGCAAACGTGGTACCGCCTCTCTTTTGATGCTTCGGCTCCGGAGGAAAGGAGTATAAATGTTATGCTTCAGAAAAGCAGCAATCCTTATGATACGTATGCCTCCGAGGATTTTAATTTGACTACCGCACAGCAGGCCTTTATGATAGAATTCGAAATGACAAACCCAAGCGACCCGGCTACTCAATTGTCTTTTAATGTCGGAGGGACAGGAGCAACGCACAATGTTACGATAAGCAATGTCAATCTTTTTTGTCTTGCATCAACGCCTACTCTGGTTCCAGAAGTGGCTGTTGAACCTTTGGAGGCAGAGTCTGATCTGCATGTAATTGTACTTCCTAATTCTGCCATAAATGTTAGTTTCACGGCAACGGAAAGCGGTGAAACCGAACTCAGGCTTTACTCGCTCAACGGTACTCTTTTGACATCAGCTAATATACAGACTATTGCCGGTCAAAGTTATTCCCATACATTTGACCAGGAAAAACTTTCGGGCGGATTCTATATCGTTTGGAAAAACAGCAACGGCAGTATTGAGCATGCGAAGATTGTAATAGCAAAATAAATTTTTAAGAATAAATAAAAACATTTAAAAGAAAGTATTATGAAAAGATTTTTAATAACATTCAGTCTGATAGTGGCAACCATGCTGTCGTTATCGGCTCAAACATTAACTTGTTCAAATGGCACTTCTCAACGAATGAGCACGGTTAATGGCTACGACTACGAACTTTGGAGCGAAAACGGACAAGGTACTGCGTCGTTAACGATCAATGCAAGTGCTACCAATGGCGGAGCGTTTACGTGTTCGTGGCAAAATACAAAAAATGTACTTTCGCGTTCCGGAAAAAAATTCAAAAATAATGAAACCGTATCTTCTGTAGGCAATATTACAATTGACTTCGAGGCAACATGGTCTTCCTCCGACAATGTAAAAATGCTTGGTGTATATGGTTGGGGCTATTTCGCACAAGGACAAATTCCAAGTGGTTTTTCCGACCAAATAGAATATTATATCATTCAAGATCGCGGTAGTTATAATTCGGCTAAATCAGGAACAAACTCCACAAAAAAAGGCGAAGCAACTATTGATGGTATTCTGTACGAATTTTATGTGTGCGACAGAGTGAACCAACCTATGCTTACGGGTAACGGAACTTTCAAGCAATATTTTAGCGTTCCGAAAAACACCGGAGACCATAGAACAAAAGGTCTGATTTCGGTTTCCAAACACTTTGCAGAGTGGGCAAAAGTAGGTATGACGATGAATAAGTTATACGAAGTAGCAATGAAAGTTGAGTCTTATACCGGCACTGCAAGTGGTGCAAGAGGAGAGGCGAATGTAACAAAAAACATTTTGACCATCGGAGGTGAGGAAGGTTTTACACTTAACGCAACCGCTTCTCCGGAACAAGGTGGAACGATTACAAAAACGCCAAACTCAGCAAGCTATACAGCCGGAACTTCTGTACAACTTACCGCCGTACCGGCACAAGGATGGATATTTGACGGTTGGAGCGGAGACGCTACAGGTCGCCAATCACCCCTGACGGTTACAATGACTGAAAGTAAAAATATTACCGCAAAATTTATCCCTACAGCCGACTGTACTACCAACTCCGTTATGGATGGAAACTTTCCGGGTACGGCTCTTACCTCCAATTGGACTTTGAATTACGGACAATATTATGGTAATTCCGCCGCAAGCTCCAGCGTCAGCGGAGGAAAAGTGACAATAAACATTACAACCGCCGGAGAAGAAAACTATCAGCCGCAACTTATCCAGAAGAGTATTGCCCTCGATGAAGGAATAAAATACCGTCTTACTTTTGACGCTTCGGCAGCGGCAGCAAGGAGTATGAATGTTATGCTTCAGGAGAGCAGCGGCAGTTACACCATGTATGCTTCGAAAGATTTTAATCTGACTACCACCCAGCAGACTTTTATGCTTGAATTCGAAATGAAAAATCCAAGCGACCTTGCTACCCAGTTGTCCTTTAACGTAGGCGGAACAGGAGCAACGCAAAGCGTTACTATAAGCAATGTCAAGCTCATCTGCATCGCATCAATGACACCTCCGGCGTTAACATTAGATGCTCAGGGAGGAAGTGTTACTCAAAGTAGCATCCCTGTTGAGCCAGGTACTACTATCGGTGAATTGCCTACTCCTGTTCGCGAAGGCTATACTTTCGGCGGCTGGTTTAGTCAGGCGAATGGTGCAGGTACACAATATTTACCCACATCGACATTGCCTGATAATGCAACGGCTTTTGCCAAATGGACAGCCACTCCTTACACAATCACTTATAACGTAAACGGCGGAAGCGAAATACTAGATGAAACTTATACTATTGAGAGCGAGCCAGTCACCTTAAAGTCAACAACGAAAGCCGGATATGACTTTGGCGGTTGGTATGAGAAACCGGATTTCAGCGGAGAAGTAGTTACGGTTCTGCCATCCGGCAGTATGGATAATAAGCAATATTATGCTAAATGGGACATTATAAACTATGATATTGTTTATATATTGGATGAGGGCGATAATCATCCGGATAATCCGCTGACTTACACCATTGAAGATCATATTATCTTGCAAGAGCCGGCAAAGAGTGACTATACATTTGATGGTTGGGCAGAGGGCAACGAAATTCCAACAGGTAGTACAGGCGAAAAGACTTTTACTGCTATTTGGGCTTTCTCAATATCTATACCCGATATAATCTCATCATCTGTTAATGAATTACAAGTCTATCTAGATCCCGCGACAGATGGTAAACTTAATGTAGTTTTGAAAGGTAATGAAACCGCTGCATTTACAATTTTCAATATGCAAGGTCAACCAGTTTTTAATACAATAATAAAAGAGGGGCTCACTTCAATCAGTACAAATCTGGAAGCAGGAGCATATATTGTTTCCGTTCAATTGGGAAGTGGACTAAAAACGCAAAAACTGATTATTAAATAACAGCGATTGAAGTCTGTAAAGATGTTTTACGCCGTGTTGTGCTATAGGTACAATACGGCGTAATTTATATTTATTATCCTACGTAAACCTGATATTTTCATAAGACAATAAGGTTTCTAATATCAAAATTATCTTTATCGGCTAATCAGTTAGCCTGAATATCTGTTTATCCGAATATCTAAATATCTAAATATTATTTATTACTTTTGCTCAAACTGCGATGAAAAGTATGGATAATCAGGAAAGCTCACAAAATACACAGGAAGAACAAGCATTGATAGATCAGGAATATCGTGCGTTGATAGATGACTATTTGCGTTCCAATCATAGAAAGAAAGTAGAAATAATAGAAAAAGCATTTCGTTTTGCCAATCAGGCACATCAGGGTGTAAAGCGGCGCTCGGGCGAGCCGTATATTATGCATCCTCTGGCGGTGGCGCGTATTGTGGCCAGTGAAATCGGATTGGGCTCTACATCGATCTGCGCATCCTTATTGCACGATGTTGTTGAAGACACCGACTATACCGTTGAAGATATAGAAAATCTTTTCGGCAGGAAAATCGCTTCTATTGTTGATGGGCTGACTAAGATTTCCGGAGGTGTCTTTGGCGAGAAAGCATCCGAACAGGCTGAAAATTTCCGCAAGCTGTTGCTTACGATGTCCGAAGATATTCGCGTGATCCTGATTAAAATAGCCGACCGCCTGCATAATATGCGGACATTGGGTTCCATGCCGCAAGCGAAACAGTTTAAGGTGGCGGGTGAAACACAGTATATTTATGCGCCTCTTGCCAACAGGCTGGGACTTTATACTATCAAGACCGAACTGGAAGATCTGAGTTTCAAATACGAACATCCGGATAAATACGAGGAACTCTCGCAGAAACTAGAAAATACACGCCATGAGCGTGACCGGTTGTTTGAGCTTTTTTCAAAGCCTATTGTAGACAAACTTGAGGGGCTTGGGTTCAAATTTGAGATACATGCCCGCATAAAATCGGTCTATTCCATTTGGAATAAGATGCAAATTAAAAATATTCCTTTCGAAGAAGTATACGATATTCTGGCGTTGAGGGTTATTTTTGATTTGGAAGACGGAAAAGATGAAAAGAAAAGCTGCTGGGAAATTTATTCCGCAGTTACCGATATATACAAACCCCATCCGGATCGTATCCGAGATTGGGTTAGTACGCCTAAGGCAAACGGATATGAAGCATTGCATGTAACTGTTATGGGACCCGAAGGGCAATGGATTGAAGTGCAGATCCGTAGCCGCAGGATGGACGAAATTGCAGAGAAAGGATTTGCAGCCCATTGGCGTTATAAGGCAAATGAAAACGTAGATTCGGAACTCGAAAAGTGGCTTCAAACGATTAAAGAACTGCTCGAAAATCCGGAACCGAATGCTATTGACTTTCTGGATACGTTTAAATTAAATCTTTTTGCTTCCGAAATTTTTGTTTTTACCCCCAAAGGTGATATCCGCACCCTGCCTCAAGGCTCAACTGCACTTGATTTTGCATTTTCTCTTCATACGGATATCGGTTTTCAATGCATTGGAGCCAAAGTAAATCACAAATTGGTCCCGTTGAGCTATGTACTCAATAGCGGCGATCAGGTAGAGGTATTGACATCCAAAAAGCAAAAACCGAATCCGGATTGGATTAATCTGGTGAAAACCGCACGTGCGAGAGGAAAAATAAGATCCCTATTTAAGAAAGAATACAAAGCCTTTATCAAAAAAGGAGAGCATCTGTTGGCTGGAGAATTGGAAAAAATAAACCTGTCGCTCTCTTCCGATAATATTTCGAAGCTGCTCGAATATTTCCATGAGGACAAAAAAGAAGAACTGTACTATAAAATAGGAAAAGGTACTTATAGTGTCGAAGAGCTGGATAAGACAGTTTTCAAAGGAAAGAGCCAGAATCGTTGGATTAAATATTGGAAACTCCAATTTGGAAAATCTTCGGTAACCACCAATCCTGCATCTCCGGAGCAAAAAAAGCAGGCTCAGAAAATAAATCAAAAAAATGTATTAAAAATAACGGACGATAAGTCCGGAGCAGACTATCGTATTGCCGAATGTTGCAATCCTATTCCGGGAGATGATATTCTTGCCTTTGTCGAAGAAGACGGGCGGATGATTGTACATAAAAGGCAATGCCCGGTAGCGATGAAGCTGAAATCCAATTTCGGAGAGCGGATTATTTCAGCCGTATGGGAAACACACAAAGTATTATCTTTTCCGGCAACAATAGAGATAAAAGGAATAGACCGGATAGGAATATTGGGACAGATTGTCAAGGTAATATCCGAAGTGCATGCTGTGAATGTGAATAAAGTGAATCTGGAGACAAAGGACGGTATTTTCGAAGGTTCAATCACCCTGTATGTTCACGATGTGGAAGATATTAATAATCTGAGTATGAATATTCTGAAAATAAAGGGTATTAATTCGGTTAATAGGATAAATTAATCAGTTAAAAGAAAAAGAAAGAAAAAAGACATTTCAAGTTTTAAAAACTTGGAATGTCTTTTTTCTTTCTTTTTCTTTTAACTGAATATCTATTACCTATCTTTTCCTATACAGATCATAACTTACGAGTACAGAGCCATACATCGGAAGCATTTTATAATCAAAATAACGGCTGTCCGATTTAAAAATATCGCGGAAACTCATTGCAAAACGGACTCCAAGTTGTATTCGATTAAAGATCTCACATTCATAGCCAACCATCGCCCCGATATTCCAATTGTCCAGATAAGGGGTAAATACCATTTCAAAATCTTCGTCGATAATCTCATCTACTTTGTTGGGTTCCCTGCCTTTAAATCCAATCTTGGCTGTAGTTACAAAATTGGTATTTAAATAATAGGAAAAATAAGGTCCGGCAATAGCCCTATGTCTTGAGCTTCCAAAATTATATTTCACCAGTAATGGAACTTCTAAAAAAGTAAAGGACATATTCATTTTGGCGGTTCCCGTAAAATATTGCAAAAAATCATTGCCTTTATCCTGAAATTTTTGATTTTCAACGCGTGTTTTCGCATCAAGGGAGAGTTTTTTGTAGGTTACTTCCGCACCCAACATCCAATATTCGGCAACAGGAACCGTAAAGCGGGCTCCAAGTGAGGCATTTATATCGGGATAAGCACGCACAGTACCGGGAACATTAGAAACAGGAACGGGAACTGCACCTCCGATGTCTGTTCCCATAGATATGGCTACTGCAAACTGATATGGATTGACAGATGATCTACCCTTTAATACTTTTACCGTATCGTTACTAAAACTTATAGAATCATTTTGAGCGCTTATATTTTGAAAAATAAAGCAAGAAAGAATAAAGAAAATCCGATTTATTATTTTCATACCTAAAAAATGATAATCAATCTATTTTGTTTATTAATGTCTTAGCCTCTTTGCTTTAAATTGGGAAAGTGCAGGCGCTTAATTTTAAACGCAAAGGCACGAAAAACGCAAAGACGCAAAGTTTTCTATTTAACGCGTTACTATTTGTAACCTTGAATCAAGGTTGATACGTTCTCATAAAACTGTAAAATATCAAATACCTTTTTATCCGGATCAATATATCAGCCTCACATTCTGCGCCATTAGCTTACTGCCTACGGCACCGATAAAACTATCTCCGCGCGAACCGGAGCTCATTGTAACGGTAATATGTGTAGGTCTGGTATTGGGGTCTGTATAGTCTATCGGAATACGGACTTTGTATTGCCAGCCGTTGGTATTACTGAATTCCATTTCTCCGCGCGCCAAAACGGTAACTGACGTTTCCATATTTTTCCCATGATACTCATATTCGCCTTTTCCGTCCCAATAAAGTAATTCCACCCATACTACGCCCCTGTCCTGATCGCCGTTGATAACGACAAATTCATCTTTTTCTTTATCCAAACGTTCCAAAACTGCACCCGGAACATAGTTGACATCCACTTCTATCGCTATCGGTTTGGCGGTAAAAGGAATACCGAAATAGGTCATTTTCTTAGGTTGGTTAAAGTCGCTTATTTTAAAGACAAACTTACCCAGAAAGACCGATCCGGCTGCAATAGCTTTCACTAAACTTTGATTCTTTTTGGTGGTCAACAACACGCCTGTCTTGTCAACTCCCAGATTGGCAGGTGTCGTGCCGGTTACCACCGAATTATTGGCAGTAGCCCAATAAAGCGGATTCCCATCCGTTCCCCATTCCGCAAAATCTGCATTTTTAAGCTGCGGAGCATCCAGCAACATAATCTTCCATTGCTTCAACAATCCGTTTTCAGCTTTTACCTGAAATGAAATAACATCTTCCCATGAAGAGAATTCCATCAATTGCCCCGAAGCCACACTTTCCGAAGTTGCTCCGGACGAGAATATTATTTCCGGTTCAAACGTAAACGGAAAGGAATATTCTTCGAGAAGGATGCGGACAATGCCTTCCGTAGAATCTATCCGGGCTGTTTTCTCTGCAATTTTATTTCCTTCCGAAGTCCTGTTTATAGCAAAAGAACTTACGTTAGCTCTATCGTTTAATACAGGAAAATCAAGTTGAATTTTCCATTCTTCACTTATACTTCCGTTTGTAAGAGTAAGGGTTTTGGTGTCTGTTGTAAAAACCAAGGGATTTTCCAAATTGCTAATCTGGGCGCCAAGAGAGAGTTTCCACTCTTTTACATTGATTGATAGCGGGAATGTCCTTGCCGAAGAGGGTAAATTAACGTAGACCGTCTTCTCGCCACCCTTTACCAAAACAGCGGGTTCTACCGGCAACAAAAAACCGGAAGAAGAGATTACTTGCCCGGCAATCATATCATAAATGGTTGCCGCTCCTTCTGTTGCGGCTTGCAACCGGACATTCCACTTGTAAGCCTTTCCTGTTATGTCGTCAAACATATAGAATACCTTGGAATCGCTCGCCGAGGAGAAACCCCACTCTTGTTCGGAAAGAAGTCCGATCACCTGCTTGTTCGCCAGATTGCCATACTTCAGTTGCAACTGCAAAGGAAATTTCAGGTTGCTTACACTTACAAGAATGGTTCCGTTTTCGGCATCGATATCGGTATTTATCACCTTGCTTCCGCCCGAACCGGAGACAGAGAGGTCAAACTCCGTCTTATCAAGCATCAGTCGGTTTTTTTCGGCAAGAGGCAATGACGTTATTCCGGTAACGATTGTCGCTTTCTTAGCGGAAATATTCCAATTTCGCTCTTTTCCCGAAGAAGATATTACTTTCAGTCCGATGGACTTTGATGCCGACGAGAAACTCAACGTATCATTATAATCATTACTGAATTTAGCACCGTCTGCCAAGATAAGCTCCGATGCTATCTTCAATGGGAATGCGGCATCAATGTAGTACAAAGTAGCCGTAGTATCAATATTGTCAATCAATCCTTTCCGGCAAAACAAAGCATTGCCCGGCTGATCGTCTTTTACGTTAAGAGAACGGATTGAGGCATCATCATAATTCGGAAGCTCAAGTAGTGTTACGTACCAGCGTTTAGTAAAGCCGCTTTGCGAAACGACATAAAAAGAGGCAGCGTTCAAATTATCATTTACCATTATATCCCCATTTTGATTGTACTTGAAAACAAAATGGTTGTACTCACCTATCACTTTATCTTTGGACGGAGAGAAAGATACCTCGGCATTGACCGTAACAGGAAGCAAATATTTTCCATATATAAGAGGTATGAAAATCGTATCATTTGCTATCACGGGGGTTCCCAGCAAGATATTATCGTCAGGAGAATAGGAGGTTATCTTAAAATTGAGTACCTCGGCATCGCGGCTAAGACCATCAACATCTTTACACGTATTCAGGAAAAAGAGCGATAAAAAAGAGAGAGCTCCTAAAAGGTGAAAGATGAAAGATGAAAAGTGAAAGGTGAAAGGTGAAAGGTGAAGTGTTTTTTCATTTTTGTTGATATAGGAAACAATGAAATTAGTAATATAAATGTCGCTGGCAGGTTTGGTACATGAGATTATGCTTATGATAAATTAATAAAAGATGTTACGGATATTATTTATCGGTACAATTCATCTCTTTCCAATCGCCATTGTCTTTAATCAGTTTGATAAGTCTCTCTACTGCCTGTTCTTCAGGGATCAGTTTCTCAACACAAGTTTGCCCTTTGTAGAGGTTTATTTTCCCTTTGGCTGAACCTACATAACCGTAATCGGCATCCGCCATCTCTCCCGGTCCGTTTACTATGCAACCCATTATACCGATTTTCAATTCTTTCAGGTGGGATGTTTTTTCTTTTACCCTGGCAACTGTTTTTTGCAGGTCAAAAAGGGTACGTCCGCAACCGGGACAGGAGATAAATTCGGTTTTACTTACCCGAGCCCGGGAGGCCTGTAACACACCGAAGGAAACGGAAAGTAATTTTTCCGGAGCTACAGATTTATCTTCAATCCAAATTCCATCTCCCAAACCATCGATAAAAAAGAGCCCTAGATCCGCTCCTGCCTGAATTTGCAACTCTTCTATATCTGATTCACAATAGGAACGCTTCAGGATAACCGGATTACTCAGCCCCAAAGATAATAATTTATGTAAAAATGCCCGCTGCTCTCCTACTCCATTTATATGGTTGGTTTTTATAATAAGAACAACAGATTTATCTAATTCTCTTGCCAATTCGTCCGTACAATCGGAATAGGATAATTCCAAAAATTTAATTTCCGAATTGATAGACCGGATATGAATAGCCTCTGCCGGAGTAAACAACGGATATACCTTTTCCTCTGCCTGCCAAACGGCATAATCGACAATCAACGAAGTTCCTTTTATCTTATCAATATCCCCGGCATTGTATTTATCGCTTCCCAGATAAACAAAGTCCGGCGATAAACCTCCGTTTGCTTCGGGTGAAGACGCAATCACGACAGGTTGTTGATTACCTCCTATTATATCCACCGCCTGTGTTTTCCTCCGGTTATAAAAGAACGGGGACACTTTCCCACTCTCTTTTCCTTGTATGAAAGGATGCCCTTTGCGGGAAGTGATATATTCTGCCAGTTTACGGGCAACAGGAATCTCGCATTCGGGTTCCTCGCTTAAAGAAACCCGTATCGTATCGCCAATTCCGTCAGCGAGCAAAGCTCCGATTCCGACTGCCGATTTTATACGCCCGTCTTCTCCGTCGCCGGCTTCCGTAACACCCAAGTGCAATGGATAGTCCATGTCTTCTTTCTGCATGGTGGCGACTAACAAACGGACAGTTTGTACCATCACAACCGTATTGGATGCTTTTATAGAAATGACAACATCATTAAAATTATCTTCTTTGCAAATGCGTAAAAATTCCATACATGACTCAACCATTCCTTTAGAGGTATCACCATACCTGCTTAGGATGCGGCTTGAAAGCGATCCGTGATTAACCCCGATCCTGACCGCCGTCTTGTGTTCGCGGCATATTTGCAGGAAAGGAAGTAACCGAGCCCTGATCTTTCCCAACTCATCACGGTACTCTTCATCCGTATATTCAAAACGATCAGCGGGACGTGTACTGTCTACGAAATTTCCCGGATTGATGCGAACTTTTTCTACATATAAAGCTGCTGTTTCGGCTGCTTTCGGATTGAAATGGATATCGGCTACCAAAGGAACGCGGTAACCTCTTTCTCTCAATCTTCCATGAATATCTTTCAGGTTAACAGCTTCTTTTACTCCCTGGGCGGTAAAACGTACCAACTCCCCTCCGGCATCTACAATCCGGATACATTGCTCCACACTCGAATCGGTATCGTTTGTGTCGGTATTTGCCATAGACTGTATCCTGACCGGATTGCAGCCGCCCATCGTTATTTCACCGATATGTACCTCTTTTGATTGCCTGCGCGTATAATTAAAGAGAGAGTCATTATTCTTCATAAATAAATTATGTTCTGCTTCCGGTTCCATACAAACCATTGCTTAGTTTACTTTTTTGCAGCATAAAGCGATTGCTTTTCGAATCACTTTCATACCGGGATAATCTATCAAATCATTGAAATCCCAGTAAAAAAACAAATATACTTAATAATAAAAAACTGACCGCAAAAGGACAACTTAATTATTTACCGCACAGAAAATATCATAAGTAATTGATAAGATTTAATGATATATTTAGACAAATAGACAAAGTAAACAAGTTGACGAGTAAACGAGAGTAAGAATGACTTGTTTACTTTGTCTACTCATCAACTTGTTTACTAAAAACATAGCAATAAATTCTTTATAAAATTAAAATAAAACCGGATTAATAAACAAGACAAAACCATTTTCTCCTTACAGCCCTTCAACTTTCAATTCTCACCTTTCAACTTTCACTTAAAAAAAAATCAGCACATGAAAAAATTCATGTGCTGAAATCAAGTTTAGATTAAATTAAACGTTTGTAAGGTTTAAAACAAAGCATCAATTAAGGTTTAGATGGAGTCTTTTAAATCAATTACATATATATAGAAGTTTAGGTTTATGCTTAAATGTTGTTTCGTGAATTGAAATAAAATTCTTTCATTTTCAATTTATTCTATTTCTATTCGACAAATTATTTTTCCTCTTTATGCCATTCTTTTATGGCTTTTTCAGACAGGAAAAAGTTTCATTTGTAACTATTCAAAATTCACCTTTTTGCAAAGAATAAAAAAGCGGTTTTACAGCTATTCCATTTTATGTAATAAGCAAAATGAGCAACTTAAAACCGTATTACTTCCGAAAATCGAAACAAATCAGACCATTATAAAGAGTACTTATGCTTTGCGAAACAGGAAAAACAGGGATTTATGTAGATATAACATTTTCCTTTATATTTCCTTTATATTTCCATAGGTATGGTTAGGGATAGAAATATTGAATACTTACAAACCTTCAAATAGTGTTTTTGTAGATTTATTTATTGAAATGCCAATAATTTCAAAGTGTTTTCAGGTAAAACCTTATACGCATTTATATTGATTGTTTCTAACAAAGAAATATTTTAATGCCGGCATTAAAAAAGCCGATCCAATATCAAAGAGAAAGCTATGCTAGTTAAATTTCAATAAACGAGTAAATAAAAACAGAAAAATATATCATTATGGCACGCTATTACATATTAATCGAATATTAGTATTTTATCAGAAAAAAAAGAATTATGAATAAAGAATTGCACAACAACCTTATAAAAACTCTTAATGAAAAAATCCCTGAAAAGGGAAAACTAAGCAGCAAACTTGCAGATATATTATTTCTTAGAAAAGAAGCCGTATACCGCAGATTAAAAGGAGAAGTACCTTTTTCTTTCGACGAAATAGCTATAATTGCCAAACAAATGAATATATGTTTGGACTGTATTGTTATGGCAGGCTCATCAAAAAAGAAGCCTTTTCAAATGAAACTGGTCGATTACAATAATCCTACCGAGACGGACTACAGCATACTTCAGGAATATATTGACGCAATCAGAGTAGCGAGAAACGGGAATTATTCCGAGTACGGAGCAGCTGTTAATACTATTCCGCTTCATTTTATTGTAAAGTATAAATATCTCTACAAGATGTACTTATTGAAATGGATGTATCAATTCGGCAGTCCGGATTGCGCCAAAACGTATTCTGAAATAAAAACTCCGGAAAAGCTTAACGAGATAACGGAACAATATCTTACGGAGATAGAATATATAGAGTGTACCTATTTCGTATGGGATAAATTTGTCTTTTTTTACTTTATCAACGACATAAAATACTTTGTAAGCCTGCGTTTGATTTCGCAGGAAGAACTGAAATTGATAAAAAAAGAATTGCTTATACTTATTGATGATCTGGAAAGACTGGCTACAACCGGAAAGTTCAGTTCCGGAAATGCGCTCCATTTTTACCTGTCCCGTCTCAATTTTGATACGACATATACCTACATACAGACGAGCGAATATAATATGACGTTGATTGAATCGTATGTATTAACAGAGGTAGTCTCTTTTGACGATGAGGTTTTGCTAAAAATGAAAACATGGATACAGTCGCTAAAAAGAAGTTCAACTCTGATCTCTGAAAGCGGGGAAATCCAACGAATGCTTTTTTTTGATAAACAACGGGAATATGTAAATGAACATTTATAAGTGATTAGTGATTAGTGATTAGAGGTTAGAGGTTAATGGTTAATGGTTAATGGTTAGTAAAGTCCGATATAAAAGTCTATTACTTTTAAAAGACACCCCCTATTAATTCCACATTAAAAATCTTCGGCATCACACCAAAACATTTCCAAACTTTCAATTCTCACCTTTCAACTAAAAAAAGAGAGCATCTCTTTTTAAGAAATGCTCTCTCTGAAATATTTAATATCTGATTATTATTCCATCTCTTCTCTCTTCTTATCAAACTTTTTCAACAAGTCATAAGCAACCGGAGATGCAATGAACAATGATGAGTATGTACCGGCAACAACACCGACTAACATCGCAAAGATAAATCCTCTGATAACCTCGCCGCCGAAGAAGAAAATAATGATCAATACCAGCAATGTACTGAACGAGGTACTGAATGTACGGCTCAGTGTTGCGTTCATGGCATCATTCATTACCAGTTTCGCAGATCTGTTCGGATACAATCCGATATTCTCCCTGATACGGTCAAAAATTACCACCTTGTCATTAATCGAATATCCGATAACGGTCAGGATTGCGGCAATAAAAGACTGGTCTATTTCCAATGAGAACGGCATAATAGAATACAACAAGGAGTATAATCCGAGAATAACAAGGGCATCATGTACTAAAGCGACTACGGCGCCCACACTGAACGACACATTGCGGAAACGAATCAAAATATATAATCCGATTGCTAATAGCGCTAATACCACAGCCCATACGGCAGACGTTTTAATATCGTCAGCCATAGTCGGACCTACTTTTTGCGAACTTTGTATACCATAACTTTCACCTTTTTCCGAAGTTAAAGTTGGCTGTCCGTCGGCTTCGACATGATAACCGGAAGCAAACATATCTTTGGTCACTTCGCTGTTTAATATCGGTTTCAGACCTTCATAAAGGCGGTTTTCTATTTCCTGATCTACGCTTTCGGAGTTGTCTTCGATTTTAAAGTTGGTCGAAATACGTACCTGATTGCTAGAGCCAATAGTAATAACGCTAACACTTTCACCGTCAAACGAATCGCTTACCAAATCAGCAACTTCAGTAGTTGTTACAGGTTTTTCAAAACGTACGATATAGTTGCGTCCACCACTAAAGTCGATACCCGGTTTCAATCCCAATGTAAACAAAGAAACAAAGAAAACAATCACTATCGCACCGGTAACCATATAGAATACATTACGTTTTCCGATGAAATCAAAATGTGTGTTTTGGAACCAGTTCTTTGTTATTTTGGTTGTAAACGGCAGTCCATGGTACTTCTCATTTTTCATTAATTTGTCAAAAATGAGACGTGTAAGGAATATTGCTGTAAAGAAAGAACATAAGATACCGATTATCAAAGTTGTAGCAAAACCTCTGATCGGACCTGTCCCGAAAACAAATAATATAATACCGGTGATTATAGTTGTTACGTTGGAGTCGACAATGGCGCTCAGTGCATTCTTATATCCATCGGCAATCGCTTTCTTAATCTGTTTTCCGGATTTCAATTCCTCACGTACACGTTCGTAAATCAACACATTGGCATCGACTGCCATACCGAGGGTCAACACGATACCGGCAATACCCGGTAATGTCAACACAGCCTTAAAGGATGCCAATACTCCGAAAATAAAGAACACGTTTGCAACCAAAGCAGTATCGGCAACTAACCCCGGAACCATACCGTAATAGAACATCATGTAAAGAAGTACCATGATAAAGGCTATTACAAAGGAGATAAGCCCGCTCTGGATTGCTTCTTGTCCCAACGATGGTCCGACAACGTCTTCCTGTACGATTCTGGCAGGAGCCGGCATTTTTCCGGACTTCAATACGTTAGCTAAGTCTTGGGCTTCTTCCGGAGTAAAGTTTCCTGTGATTTCGGAACGTCCTCCCGGAATTTCACCATTCACACGCGGAAATGAATATACATAGCCATCCAACACAATCGCGATACTTTTACCAATATTTTCTTTGGTCATGCGCGCCCATATTTTGGAACCTTCCTGATTCATCTGCATGCTTACGTTCGCATAAGTCGAATGTTGTCCGAAATCGGCACGGGCATCAGTTATCACACCTCCGGTAAGAGGAGCTTTGCCGTCTCTTTGTTTGGAATAAATCGCTATGAGTTCAAAATATTTTCCGCCTTTGTCTATGGCTTTTACAGTCCATTTAGGGTAAAGCGAAGCCGGAAGTATTCTTCTTTCTTTTGCAATTTTGAAATATTGAGAAACTTTAGCTGTATCTTTTACATTTACGGTTCCGATAAGCGGACCGGGACCGGGACGTCCTTGCTGATCCATATTTATCTGCATGATTGCAAACAGCGGATTATTTTTAGCAAATTCTTCCTGAGAGAGTTCTGCGGCCGCAGATGCAGAGTCTTGCTTGGAAATTTGTGCAAGCAAGCTATCAACCTCAGAGGTTGAAGCGGCTACCGAAGCTTGTGCAACGCTATCCGTTTTCTGCTCTTCTTGTTTTTCCTGAGAACCTTCCATCTCTTTCATCATGTTGTTTACAGCAATGACATTGCTATAAATTTCAGAGAAGTTCATTGTTTCCCAAAATTCCAAATCGGCAGATCCCTGCAATAATTTACGTACACGTTCAGGTTCTTTCACACCCGGCATTTCGATAAGGATACGCCCGGCAACATCCAACTGTTGTATGTTCGGCTGAACCACCCCGAAACGGTCGATACGGGAACGAAGCACGTTGAAAGAGTTATCTACAGCGCTCTTAACTTCGCTTTTCAATACTTTTACTACTTCGCTATTGGTTGAATTCGGAGTAATTTTTTCTTTTAATTCAAAAGTCGAAAATATGGTTGCCAATTTTCCATTCGGGTCTATTTCCCTGAATGATTCGTCAAATAAATCGACAAAATCTTTCTGGTTGGTCAACTGCTTTCTTTTTGCCTCATTGATAGCTTTTACGAAAGTTTCATTTGTACTCTGATCGCCCGCAAGTGCCTGTAAAATATCAGCAACGGAAACTTCCATTACCACGTTCATACCACCTTTTAGGTCAAGCCCTAAATTCAACTCTTGCTCACGACACTCTTTCAATGTGTATCCTAGCCATACTTTTTCTCCTGCTAATGAGTCAAGATAAGTATTATATCTTTCCACATCGCCTCCGGCAATTTTTTCGGCTTTGTTTTCATAGTAACGAGAAACAAGACTGAAGGAAAGGTAGAAGAGACATACCAAAGTAAGTAGTGCTGCAAAAATCTTTACAAATCCTTTGTTTTGCATTTTTTTAATACTTTTTATTTAATAATGAATTCAAAAATTTTATACTATTTTTTATCAAGCTGCAAATATAGGCTTTTTTTGTTTTACATCATTAATAAATTTATTTTTTTGAAAAGGCATCCCAAGTTTTGAAAACTTGGGATGCCTTTTCTATATCCCCCTTCGCCTCTTTCAATATTTCCAAGTTTTATTTTTAAAGTTTTCTAAGGCTTGTCTGCTCTTTTTTTGTGGAGTTATCCATATTTTTCTTGGGATTTTATTTTATTTTTATTTATTTTGGACTTTCGCGATAATTTGTAGGTAACTTCTAAACTTTTCATAGATGGCAAATAAAACTATATGTATTCTTCTTTTTTTATCTTCATCTCTTTTTATGTGGGGACAAGCGCCCAATGCTTCTAAAAAAGAGATAAACATTTATGAAAATGCCGTTCTTTTAATTAATGAAGGAAAATATAAGGAAGCTCTTCCAATATTGAATACATTGGTGCGGGAAAATAAAAATTTTGTAGAAGCATCTTGGACTCTTTCCGATCTATATGCCAAAATGCGTAACGACCAGAAAAGGATCTTAACGTTGCAAAACGCCGCCAAACCGAAATTACCCAGATACTATAACACGGTGATGCGCCTGGCAACGGCATACCATGAAACGTGCCGCTATGAAGATGCAATCAAAACATATGAAATAATTCCGTCTACGGAAACTACACTTTACCGTATTGCCCGGAAAAAGATTCAGGAATGCAACGATGCGATAGAGTTAATGGCGTATCCGGTTCCGTTCAACATAAAAAACATGGGACCGAATATCAACTCCAAATATGACGACTACTGGCCTAGCATCACGGCTGACGAAGGCTGGTTTTCGACTACGGTAAAACTGGGTAAACTGGAAGGCGAATCCGATTTTGGCAAAGGAGTGCACGAAGATATCTTTATCAGCAAAAAAGTAAACGGGCAATGGGAACCGACCAAAAATGCAGGCAGCGCCCTGAATACCATTGGGAATGAAGGAGCCCAGAATTTTTCGCTGGACAGCCGCTACTTATTCTTTGTAGCATGCGATCGCCAATCGGGACTGGGAGGTTGTGACATCTATTATTCGATCCGTATGGGAGATAGTTGGTCGGAAGCCATCAATGCAGGAGCTCCGTTAAATACAAAATATTGGGAAACATATCCGAGCCTGAGCCCTACGGGCGATGAATTATATTTTGCCAGTAACAGGCCGGGAGGTATAGGAAAATCGGATATCTGGAAAAGTAAAGTAACAATTTTGGATAACGGAATGCTTAAATTTTCAGAACCTGTCAATCTTGGTCCGGTGGTCAATACTGCCGAAGATGAGCTTTCTCCGTTTATCCATGCCGATAATCATACGCTTTATTACTCTTCCAAAGGAATGAAGGGATTGGGTGGATATGATGTTTTCGTTACATACAAAGACAGTACCGGAAAATGGGGCAAACCCGCAAACATCGGTTATCCGTTGAACACATGCAAGGATGAGATCGGATTCGTTGTAAATGCATATGGTGATAAAGCTTATTTTTCTTCAGACGGACAGGAGAAAAACGGGCAAGGGCGAGATATCTACGAAGTAAAACTTACGGAAGGGAATTACCGCCCTATGAAAAAGATGAAATATGCCAAAGGTAAAATCGTAGATGCGGAAACCCTGCAACCTATGCAGGCTCAAATTGATGTATTCAGTATAAAAAGTAACGAAACGGTTTTCCGTTCGGTATCCGACAAAAAAGACGGAGACTTTGTGGCTTGCGTTCCCGAAGGTGAAGATTTTGGGGTAAATGTCAGCAAAAAGGGATATATGTTCTACTCCGATTATTTCACTCCGGAAGATTCATTTCAGTTTGACCTCAAAACAGGAATTCCATTAGATAAAATCGAAATCGGGAAAAGTATTATTTTAAAAAATATCTTTTTTGATTTTGATGAATATACATTAAAAAAGGTCTCTTATCTTGAATTGAACAGATTAATCCACTTCCTGCAACAAAATCCGAAAGTCAGGATTCGCCTCGACGGGCATACGGATATAAAAGGAACTCAGGAGTACAATATGACCCTTTCAGAAAACAGAGCCAAGGCGGCTTATAATTATCTGGTATCAAAAGGTATTTCAAAAAACAGGTTGGAATATAAGGGGTATGGAAAAAATGTCCCGATTGCGGATAATACTACCAGTAAGGGACGCGCATTGAACAGGAGAACGGAAATTGTGATTATCGGGAAGTAAATTTTAATCAGGTAAAAAGAAAAAGACATTCCAAGTTTTGAAAACTTGGAATGTCTTTTTCTTTTTTTGCATTTACTGAATTTCCCTAAACAGATTTCTTATTGTCTGAATGCAGTCCATCTGAATATCTGATCATCTGAATGTCTGAAAATCTTTATCCAACAAATAAGCATCCAAAAGCACCAGAGCCGCCATAGCTTCAACAATTGGCACTGCTCTTGGAAGTACGCACGGATCATGACGCCCTTGCGCGTGCAATGTAACGTTTTCCTTTTTTTCGTTTACTGTTTGCTGCTCCTGTAGAATAGTTGGAACAGGCTTAAAAGCAACGCGGAAATAAATATCTTCTCCGTTTGAAATGCCGCCTTGTATTCCTCCCGAATAATTAGTCTTTGTATGTATTGCCCCGTTTACCGAAATAAACGAATCGTTCACCTCTGAACCTCTGAGCCCTGCTCCCGCAAATCCCATCCCGTAATCAAACCCTTTCGCCGCATTAATAGAAAGCATAGCATTTGCCAGTTCAGCATGTAATTTTCCGAACACAGGTTCACCCAGTCCGACAGGAGTCCCCTTGATAACACAGGAGATTACTCCGCCTATCGTATCACCCTCGGCTTTTATTTGCTTTACCAATTCTATCATTTTTCTGGCAACCTCAGGATCGGGGCAACGGATTGCATTGCTTTCGGTCAATGACAAATCCAGTTCGGAATAACTCTTTTCCAACGTGATATTTCCCGCCTGTGAAGTATAAGCCTGTATGCTGATGCCTAATCCTTGAAGAGCAAGCTTAGCCAAAGCTCCGCCAGCCACGCGTGCAATGGTTTCCCTTGCCGAAGACCGTCCGCCACCTTTGTGGTCTCGGATTCCGTATTTGGCGGTATAGGTATAGTCGGCATGCGAAGGACGGAAAACGTCTTTCATTTTTTGATAATCCGAAGAGTGCTGGTTCTTGTTCCAAATCAGGAATGCAATAGGTGTTCCCGTTGATTTCCCTTCATGGATTCCGGAAAGGAATTCAATCCGGTCGCTTTCATCGCGCGGGGTAGTAATGGAAGATTGCCCCGGCCTGCGGCGATCCAGTTCTTTTTGGATGAAATCTTCATCGATTTCGATACCCGATGGAAAACCGTCGATAATTCCACCTACCGCCTTGCCGTGCGACTCTCCGAAAGTGGTGAGCCTGAAAATTTTTCCGAATGTATTGCTCATATTTTTTAGTAAACGAATGAACGAATAGACAAATAAACGAGAGTGTCTTTATGTCCGTAAAATAAATAACTTGTAAATAATGAATATTACCAAGATTCTTTTTGAAAGATTCCTCCCTTTGGTCGGAATGACAGCTCAATATAGAAGGATATAGAGAAGCTGTCCAAAAAGTCTTTTTACCACAAAGGACACAAAGTTTTACACTAAAGAACACAAAGAATACTGGTTGATTATCAGGATATTGTAAACTTTGTAAATTTCCTTTGTGTCCTTTGTGGTAAAGAATATAGGCTTTTGGGACAACCCCATCCTTCCGCACACTGAAAACATCAGTCATTCCGAACGTAACAAAGTGGAGTGAGGAATCTTCAATATTAGGCATAATGTTACAGATAATCATTATGTATTTCTAATAAGGAACAGTTCAAGACCTCGTTTTTACCTTATTGGAGAAACAAGACAACCTTAGTAGCAATCCGAAATAAGCCTAATATATTAAACCTCATTACCTCATTCTTTTTATTAAAATGAAGCAATGAGGTTGATCTGTAAAACAAGGCAAAACACCGTTATAAGTTATTTATTCCGAATGTCTTAGTTGCAACCGCAATTACAGCTGTCACAGTCGTCGGACGAGCATCCTCCTCCGCAACTTGGTTGGGTAGCAACAGCTATCTCTTCTTCCGTAGCATCCCTTACTTCCAATACTTCTCCGGTAAAATGCAATGTTTCGCCAGCCAAAGGATGGTTGAAATCCATTACAACCTTATCGTCGGTTATTTCTATAACCGTACCGTTCAACCTGTTTCCGGCATTATCCATCATCGGAACTACGTTTCCTTCGAAAACGACTTCCGAATCAAGTTCACCGTCAACCTCGAATATATTTTTATCAAGTTTAATGATATTCTCATCTTCATATTCACCATAAGCATCTTCGGGCTTAATGACAAAGTCGAATTTGTCACCCGCCTTCAAGCCTTTCAGGTTTTCTTCAAATTTTTCCAGCATCATACCGAGGCCGAAAGTAAATTTCAAAGGATTTTCTTTAGGAGCTTTCTCCATTAGTTCCGGTTCTTCGTCTTTCCCACCAACATAAAGTTCATAAGAAACAGCTACAAATTTTTTGTCTGAAATAGTCATTACTTTTCTTTTTTCTGTTAATACTCCAAGTTTAAGAAAAATTCTTTTTTACAAAAAGAGTGATACAAAGATATAATTATTTTGTAAAACAGCTTCTCCCTTAATAAGCTTTAAGCCTTAAGTATTTTCATTAACCGGAATAAGTTTAAAGTGTATGGGGAGGGCGGCTTGAAGCCGCCCTCCCCATAATAAAGATATTTTCTCCCTGATAATAAGCGATGTTTTTCCCGAATAATTTTATTTTTGCATAGAATAAAAAAACGGACTTATGGATGTAAAAATAGAACCTACGTGGAAAGAAGTATTGCAAGGCGAATTTGACAAGCCTTATTTTGAACTTTTAACCCGCTTTGTGCGGAAAGAATATGAAACGCAAACAATATACCCTCCTGCTAAATTGATATTCAATGCGTTTGATTTGTGCCCGTTTGACAAAACAAAAGTTGTAATTATAGGGCAAGATCCCTATCATGGCTACGGGCAGGCCCACGGACTATGCTTCTCGGTCAACGACGGGGTTCAGTTTCCGCCATCCCTGATTAATATTTTTAAAGAGATTGAAGGCGATTTGCATATCCCGTTTCCCCAAAGCGGCAATTTGACACGTTGGGCACAACAGGGCGTTTTACTTTTAAACGCCACGCTGACTGTCCGCGCCGGACAAGCGGGATCGCACCAGCATAAAGGTTGGGAAGAGTTTACGGACAGCGCCATAAAAAAGCTGTCGGATTGCCGCGAAGGATTGGTTTTTATGTTGTGGGGCTCTTACGCCCAGAAAAAAGGGATGGTTATCGACAAGAGCAAACATTTGGTTTTGCAGGCTGTGCATCCGTCGCCATTGTCAGCTCACCGTGGTTTTCTCGGATGCAAACATTTCAGTCAGGCAAACGCCTATCTCGAAAAAAGAGGAGAGACGCCTGTCCGGTGGTGAAAACTATTTTTTCGGAAGATTGTTTTGTAAGTATAATTTAGTAGACGAGTAAACAAATAAACGGATAGTCGATTACCCGATTAGACAATTAGTAAAAAATCTTCCCAATGAAAAAACATATAGAAAATATTCCGGACAGGAATGGAAAAAAGAGGGTTGTAATCATTGGTGGCGGTTTTGCCGGTTTGAAAATGGTAAAACGGTTTGATACCCGGCAGTTTCAGGTCATTTTGATTGATAAGCATAATCACCACCAGTTTCAGCCGCTTTATTACCAGGTGGCAACCTGCGGATTAGAATCGACCTCAATCGGTTTCTCCTTCCGCAAATCGTTCCAAAAATCCGGAAACGTACATTTCCGTATGTGCAAAGCCCTGTCGGTAGATGCTGAAAATAATTGTCTGGAAACGACTATCGGTACGATTGATTATGATTATCTGGTTATTGCAACAGGAGCTTACACTAACTTTTTCGGGAATAAGGAGTTGGAAGAGACTACAATGTCTTTAAAAACAATCTCCGAATCGGTCTATATCCGCAACAGGATATTAAAGAGTTTTGAAACGGCGGTTAATACGCATGATCCGGAAGAGAGGGAACGGTTGCTTAATTTTGTTATTGTAGGAGGCGGAGCGACGGGAGTCGAATTGGCGGGAGCTCTTTCCGAATTGAAAAGATATATTTTACCTAAAGATTACCATAATTTTGATTTCGGCCGGATGAAAATTTATTTGATCGACGGAGCCGGACGTTTATTGAATATGATGTCTCCCGAATCTTCCGGAAAGACAGCTTGTTATTTGAAAAATATGGGCGTGGAGATATTGCTCAATGCTGCTGTAAAAAATTATTCCAACGATAAAATCGAATTGAGCACAAGGGTGGTAATTCCTTCATCTAACGTATTCTGGGTTGCCGGAGTGCTGGCAAACGGACTGCCCGGGCTCGATAAAAACGTGTATGGCCGTGGAAACCGTATTCTGGTTAATGAGTATAATCAAATAGAGGGTCATACAACTATTTTTGCCGTTGGTGATACTTGCCTGATGCATACTGCGGAATATCCTGACGGGCATCCTCAGGTGGCGCAGACTGCTATTCAGCAGGGTAAAAACCTGGCATCCAATCTGGAACGGATTGAAAAGGGAAAAACAATGCGCCCTTTCCGATACAGGGATATGGGGACTTTGGCTACTGTAGGACGAAATAAGGCGATTATAGAGATGGGACCGCTCAAATTCGGAGGCTTTTTTGCGTGGGTTATCTGGCTTTTTGTCCATTTAATGGCTATTGTAGGAGTCAAAAACCGATTGTTTATTTTGCTGGACTGGGGATGGAGTTATTTTACGCACGATACTTCCTTACGGTTATTAATCGATTGGAAAAAAGGAAACCAATAAAAAAGATACGGAGGTGCGGGCAAAGCGCATTGCATGTGGATAGTAACTTTTTTTCTATATATTTTTACTCTACTGACCGGCTAATTTTTCAATGTATTCATAACTCCGATAGAAGTTCATTTTTAATAACCCCGAGCTGTACTTCGTTTGCACGGGTTATTAAAATCTGCCTCCTATGGAGATTTTGCTTAATTTCTAATATGTTGCGTCCCGCCTTCACTCTGCCGGGATTGGTGCTGTAAGCATAGGTTTGGATCAGCAATACAAATCCTTGGTAAACGGGATCGCGTTCCGCATCGGCATCCGCTACCGGGTCGGTCAGCGTACTTTTGCGGATAGCTTCGAGCGCAATATCTTTCTGCAAATCTGTTTTTATCTCAGTTCAGACTTGCGGCATTTTCTGCAAGTATGTTTTTGTTCCCGTTTAGGGTTGCGTATGTTTCGGCAAGTATGTTTTTGTTCTCGTTTGGACTTGCGGCAGTTCCGGCAAGTATGTTTTTATTTCCGTTCCGATTTGAGTAAGTTTTCGCAAGCATGCCTGACGGTTTGTTCATATTATTAATATTAAAAAAATGTTTATCAGCAAAAACACCACCAAATATACATTGAGAGATTCCTCCCTGCGGTCGGAATGACCCCGTGATTTGTGGGGACACAGGGGAATGGGGTTGTCCCAAAAGCCTATATTCTTTACCACAAAGGACACAAAGGAAATTCACAAAGTTCACAATATCCTGATAATCAACCAGCATTCTTTGTATTCTTTAGTGTAAAACTTTGTGTCCTTTGTGGTAAAAAGACTTTTTGGACAGCTTCATTCCTATTCTACACACATAAATTGCCCGTCATCCCAAACACAGCGAAGCTAAGAGAGGGATCTTGCTTAGATCGAACTGACGTTGGTTAATTTTATTCAGAAAGAAATGATCTTTTTCATTTCTACTCGTCTGTTTGCCCGCTTTTTCCGCCCTTGTTCATAAGTTTTTTTATTTTAAGCCATCCTGTTTTTGATACCTTTCCCTATTTTATCTAAATTTGTAATTGTCCGGTCATATTGGTTATGACGATATTATTTTCAAATACACAGATAAAATGGCTCAGTTTACTCACCTGCATGTTCACTCTTATTATTCGTTGCTGGACGGAATGTCGACCATTCAGGGATTGGTTGACAAGTGTTTGTCAAACGGAATGCAATCAATTGCATTGACGGATCATGGGAATATGTTCGGATGTAAGGAGTTGTTTGACTATGCCGGCAAAAAAAACGGAAAGATAAAGGGCGAGATCTCTGCTTTTAAAAAACAGATCAAAGCGATTAAATCAAACCCGGACAGTGAGGAAAATCCCGAACAAGCCGTCAAGGATTGCGAAGACCAAATAAGTGTATTAGAAAAAAAACTGTTTAAACCGATTCTCGGTTGCGAAGTTTATGTGGCGCGTAATACGCTCTACGATAAAAAAATGGAGAACGACCGCGGCGGATGGCACTTGATCCTGCTGGCAAAGAATAAGAAAGGATACCAAAACCTTTGTAAATTGGTATCCAAAGCATGGATAGACGGCTTTTATTATCGTCCTCGCATTGATAAGCAGATTCTTGAGCAGTACAAAGAAGGACTGATTGTTTGCTCCGCTTGCCTTGGGGGGGAGATTTCCCGCAAAGTGGCAGCCGGACAGCTACAGGAGGCCGAAGAGGCGATTATGTGGCACAAAAAACTCTGGGGAGACGATTATTATATTGAGATACAACGACACCAAACGGATAAGGCAGGAGCCGATACCTCCGTTTACGAAAAACAGAAGAGCGTTAATCCCCTTCTGCTCCAACTGGCAGAGAAAACAAACACCAAGATTATCGCATCCAATGACGTCCACTTTGTCGAAGAAATTCACGGTGAAGCGCATGACCGCCTGATTTGCCTTAGTACGGGGCGGGATTTGGATGATGCATCCCGCATGCGCTATACCAAGCAGGAGTGGTTGAAAACTCCGGACGAAATGGCATCTGTATTTTCCGATCTTCCCCAGGCATTGGAAAATACGGTTGAAATTGCAGATAAAATTGAGTTTTACGATATAAATTCCGGAGCATTAATGCCGGTTTTTCCTATTCCCGAAGAGTTTGGAACGGAAGAGACATATAAGGCAAAATATCCGGAAGAGCTATTACGTCCCGAATTTAATAAAGAAGACCCTGCCCGTTTTGACAGCCTTGGCGGATACGAAAAGGTAATCAGGATAAAACTGGAAGCGGACTATTTAAGAAAACTCACTATTGACGGAGCGAAAGCCCGCTACGGAGATCCGATTCCCGAAGATGTGCTGGAGCGGATTGAGTTTGAACTGGATGTGATGAAAACGATGGGCTTTCCCGGTTATTTCTTAATCGTGCAGGACTTTATCCAGGCGGCCCGCGATATGGATGTCTCCGTAGGTCCCGGACGTGGATCGGCTGCCGGTTCGGCAGTAGCCTATTGCTTGAAAATTACGGATATTGACCCGTTGAAATATGACTTGCTTTTTGAACGTTTTCTAAATCCCGACCGTATCTCCATGCCCGATATTGATATCGACTTTGACGACGACGGGCGTGGCGAGGTACTTCGTTGGGTAACCGAGAAATACGGCAAAGAGCGCGTTGCCCATATCATTACTTATGGAACTATGGCAACCAAGTCGGCAATAAAGGATGTGGCGCGTGTGCAAAAGCTCCCTTTGTCCGAAGCCGAAAGGTTGACCAAGCTGATCCCCGACCGCTTTCCCGAAGATAAAGACGGCAAAGCCCCCAAAGTAAATATCAAGAATTGCGTAGAGCGTGTAATTGAGCTCAAGAATGCATTGAATTCCGACGACAGGAACCTGTCGGATACGTTGAAGTATGCCGAAATGCTTGAAGGTACGGTCCGCCAGGTTGGTATACACGCCTGCGGCGTTATTATCGGTTCGGACGACCTCACCAATTTTGTCCCTCTTAGTACGGCAAAAGACAAGGAAACCGATCAGGATGTACTGGTTACGCAATACGAAGGGAAGGTAATCGAAGATGTCGGGCTGATTAAAATGGACTTTTTGGGTTTAAAAACCCTTTCTATTATAAAAGAGGCGCTCAAGGCGATAAAAAAATCGAAAGGGATTGAAGTCGATATCGACCGTATTCCGATCGATGATGAGCTTACCTATCAGCTTTACAGTAACGGGCAGACAGTCGGGACATTCCAGTTTGAATCGGCAGGGATGCAAAAGTACCTGAAGGAGCTGAAGCCCACTCAGTTTGAAGACCTCATTGCGATGAATGCCCTTTATCGTCCCGGACCGATGGATTATATTCCTCAGTTCGTTGCACGTAAGCACGGCAGGGAGCCGATCGTATACGATATTCCTGTCATGGAGAAGTACCTCAAGGATACGTATGGTATTACCGTGTATCAGGAACAGGTGATGCTTTTGTCCCGCTTGCTGGCGAACTTTACCCGCGGCGAATCCGATGCTTTACGAAAAGCAATGGGTAAAAAGCTGCGCGATAAGCTGGACCAGATGAAGCCTAAGTTCATTTCGGGCGGACAGGCAAACGGGCATGATCCGGCTGTCCTTGAGAAGATTTGGACGGACTGGGAAAAATTTGCCTCTTATGCGTTTAATAAATCCCATGCCACATGCTATTCGTGGGTCTCTTATCAGACGGCATACCTGAAAGCCCACTATCCGGGCGAGTTTATGGCTGCCAACTTAACGCGCAATAAAGATAATATCTCGGAAATCACCAAGTTTATGGACGAGTGTAAAAGTATGGGAATACGCGTACTTGGACCCGACGTAAACGAAAGTGAATTGAATTTTACCACGAATAAAAACGGTGATATCCGCTTTGGGCTCGGAGGTGTGAAAGGCGTAGGAGGAGGCGCTGTCGAGGCGATTGTCAAGGAACGCGAAAAGAACGGACCTTTTACAGGTGTCTTTGATTTTATCGAACGTGTCAACCTGAATGCCTGCAACCGCAAAAATGTGGAAAGCTTGGCTTTGGCAGGTGCATTTGATTCTTTTTCGGATGTAAGCCGGGAACAGTTTTTTGCAACAAATTCGAAAGGTGAACAGATCTCCGAGATTCTGATGCGTTATGGTAATAAGGTGCAGGCGGATAAAATGAGCGCCACCGTCTCTTTGTTTGGCGGTTTTGATTCGATTGCCATATCTAAGCCCGATATACCCAAAGTCAATCCGTGGCCTTCGCTCGAACGCCTGAATAAAGAGAGGGAGCTGGTTGGAATTTATCTTTCGGCGCATCCTCTCGATGAATACTCCATTATTTTGAATTACGCATGTAATGCCAAGATGGATGATTTTAAAAATCCCGATAGTTTGAGAAACAAAGATCTTTCGGGGGGAGGCATGGTCACAAACGTGCGCAGGGGAACAACCAAAAACGGTAACCCGTTCGGCATCATGACAGTCGAAGATTTCTCAGGATCTCATGAGTTTCCTTTTTTCGGAAATGATTATGTCGAATACGGCAAGTATATGCAAGAGGGATTTTTCCTTCATTTTAAGGGAAAATATCAACCCCGCAGGTTTAACCAGCAGGAGTTCGAATTTAAATTCGGTTCTATCTCATTGCTTCCCGAAGTAAAGGAGAAATTACTGGAAAAGATTACAATACAGATTCCGGAAGAGAATATAAACGAGAGTTTTGTTGAAGATTTTGTTTCGTTGGTAAAGAACAATCAGGGAAAAGTCTTGTTATACTTAAAAATAAAGGAACAGGCAACCGGAATTTCTGTTGACCTGTTTTCGAGGATGCAAAAGATTTCTGTTAATAATGAATTGATCCATTACCTGCAACAGAAAAAAGAGGAAGAATATTTAGATTTTAAAATAAATTGAAATCTGAAAATTCTTTTTATTTTTGAATTTGTAAAGAAAAAATGTGATGAGGATGTAACAAGTTCATGCATTCTTGATACGGAGAAGATAAAAAGAGGATTTTATTCCATAGGCTACTGCCCTATTTAATTATTAAAAAATAGTTGGATTTAAGTCGGTTGGCGGGTGTGTATTTAGAAAAAAAACTAAGAAATAAGAAATTATAAATCATAAATATAAAAAGTAAAGACATGGCAATAGAAATTACAGACGCGAATTACGAACAGTATGCAAATTCAGGAAAGTTAGTTGTAATTGATTTTTGGGCTCCTTGGTGCGGACCTTGCCGTTCGATAGCTCCAATGATAGAAGAGTTAGCAAAAGAGTACGAAGGAAAAGCCGTTGTAGGAAAGTTAAATGTCGATGATAATTCGGAGACATGCGAAAAGTTTGGAATTCGTAATATTCCGACAATCCTTTTTGTTAAAAACGGAAATGTTGTAGACAAGCAAGTCGGAGCTGTTCCTAAAAATACCCTTACTGCCAAGATCGAATCATTAATATGATTCGGTTTTGGAAAAAAGTTGATCCGGACAAAAAAGTCAGTGATTCATAACTTATTAGAATAAATCAAAAAACGATATGAAATTATGGATGCAATAGGTGATTATTTATATCTTATAGTTTTTCTGGGGATTGTTGTCATAAACATTTTAAAGAACCTCAGGAAACAAAAAACTGTTGTTATTCCTGATTTTTCCGGTAATCATCCCGCATCAGAGGAAAATGAGGGTAAAGAGTTTTGGGAAAATTCTTATCCTTCTTCGCATCAGGAACCGGTAGCCCAAATCCAAAGGGTAGAACGGCGCAAGGATGTGGAAAATAGTTCCCTGAAAAGCGGGCTAAAGAAAAAACACACCGATAATTTTAAAGAAAAGGAAGAAAATAATAACCCGGCTCAGGTTACATTTAATAGTAGCGAAGATGCGCGCCGGGCATTTATTTATTCCGAGATATGGAACCGGAAATATTAAAGTCCGGTTTCCGGTATGTTTATTTTCAGGAATTAATCATTGCGTTTATTTTAAACGGTTTAATGTGGTTAGTTCCGCAGAATTGAAATTAATGGATAAATAAAGTAATCACCACCTCTTTCTTTTTTGGAACATTAGTTTTTCCTATAAACTTTATTTTATAATATTTTTCTCCCCCGACAGGATTTTCTTTTGGTTGTTGAAACCAATTGATCCTTCTTCAGTTAATTTTTAAAATATATAACCAACTTACATAGGTTATATATCAAAGATTGTAATAAGCATCTGGTGCGAATCTGATGCTATATCCGGCAATTTGTGCCGGACAAACAAGAAAACACAAGGTTTTACGAAGCTATCCGGCTTTGTAACCGAGAGTTTTTATTCCTAAATAACTTATTAAAGTCATATGAAGAATCAACAGGAAATGTTATACGAGAATTTTGTCGCATATCTTGACCAATTTCATCCGGTACGGTATTTAGCTCCGCAGATGATTAAGTACCTAGCACGGGTGAATTTTCCCAAAAGACATGTCGTCGTATCCCAAGGTACGATTAGTAATTATGTCTACTTTCTTGAAAAAGGATTAATGCATGCTTATTATTCGAAAGACGATTCGGAAGTCACCACATGGCTATGGAGTGAACAGCAATTTGTTACTTCAATACAGAGCTTCTATTTGCGTAAGCCCAGTCCCGAAACAATTGAAACGCTCGAACCATGCGAGGCTGTAATGATTCATTATGATGATATGATGAAATTTTGCCGGTTGTCGCATGATTTTACATTATGCCTGCTCAAAGTATTTCCTCAATATAGTGTGAAGAGAAGTATGCGTAATTATAATTTGAGGGCATTAAATGCATCCGAACGTTATGAGGCTTTGTGCAAATATGATCCTGATTTGGTCCTGCGCACTCCATTGAAGATAATTGCGTCTTATCTGGATATTTCGCAGGAAACACTCAGCCGGATACGGAAAAAACAGAAAGAGGGAAATGAATTGATTTAAAAGAGTAATAGAACAAAAAGAATTACCGGCATTTTGATTGAGGGATTCGTGATTAGATAACGATGTAAAAGCCGCCGCTGTGGATTCCTCCGCTAAAAATCTTGCTAATATGGAATTTAAATAGTTACTGAAAGAAAATAAAGAAAAGGCGGATAAAATCAAATAACCAGAGTTCTGGATAAGCCACAGGTTTTTAAAGCCTTATTTTTACAACCTAAGGAGGAAAAGACGAAACAAAAAGGGGTTGCAAAAAAAACTATATTTTTTACCACAAAGTACACAAAGGAAATTCACAAAGTTCACAATATCTTGATAATCACCCAATATTATTTGTGTCCCTTAGTGTAAAACTTTGTGTCCTTTGTGGTTAAAGGACTTTGAGGACAGCTTCCATTGTATGTGGCATTTTTTAGGTCATAGATCGTATGGTTATGAAAATTATGCCCATTCTGGGCTATAACCAATACATAGACTTATCCAAAACTCAGGTTATTTGATTTTATCCGCCTCTTGTTTATCACTTATCACTAAATCACTATAAATAGACCACTTCCCCTCCTTTTCCGGAGACTGTCATTTTTATTTTTGCACCGTGGATAAGGGGCATATTATAATCTACATGCCCGGCGGGAAAGCCAAAAGCAACGGGATAACCGTACTCTTCAACCGCCGACCGGATAATCTCTTCCAACGTTTTTCCGAAGGAAGCATCTTCCTCGATTTCGGTAAAACGCCCCACTAACAAGCCTGAGAGTTGTGATAATATTCCGCCCAGCTTGAAATTTTGTATCATGCGGTCGATATGGTAAAGTTTTTCGGAAAGATCTTCTATAAATAAAATTTTCCCCTTCGGTTTAATGTCAAACTTAGTTCCCCTGAGTCCGTACAAGACCGAAAGATTGCCGCCAACCAATGTACCTCTTGATTTTCCGAAACGGTTCAACGCATCCGGAGAGAGAAGGTAAGAATCCGGCTTCTTTCCAAATAGCATTTCCCGCAAAACCATTACGGGATCGGCTTCCGGATCATTTTCCGTGATACCTCTCGCCATAACAGAATGAATTGACTGCACTCCTTTATGGATTGCCGCGGCATGCAATATGGTGATATCGCTGAAACCGATAAGCCATTTCGGATATTTGACAAATGCGTCAAAATTCAATTTGTCAATTATCCGTATCAAACCGTATCCTCCGCGGCTGCAAAGGATAGCGCGCACAGAAGGATCGTCCAATGCTTGCTGCAAATCAAGCAAACGTTGCTCGTCTGTCCCGGAAAAACGCCCGAACGACTCTCTCGCAAAAGTGCTGACAACCGGATTCAATTGCCATGAAGCCAATGCCTGGACAGCTCCGTCGATGTACCTCTGATCTACCGATCCGGAAGGAGAGACAATGACTACTTTATCTCCGGCTTTCAAATAAGGTGGTTTCTGCATATTCTGATAAAATTTATTTTTGAAAATTCATTTTCAATGCCGATGCATTACATGTTTATAGAAAAAAATAATAATCCAACTCATATGGCTCCAAAGGAGTCAAATATAGAAAAACTTAAACATTTAGCTCTTAATACATAACAAAAACAACTTTGCGGCTTAGCGCACTTTGCGTTAAATAAGAAAAAACGCTTGCGCTTAATTTAAAAACGCAACGGCGGAAAGTGCGCTAAGCCGCAAAGCCATTTAAATTCGGATAATGCCTAATTGGCAAATCGGTTAACCAGTTAATCTGTTCATCTGATTATCTGTTCATCTGTTCATCTGAATATCTGTCCATCTGAATATCTTTCAAAAGCAAAAGTAAATAAGCTTTTTATTTTTTGAAATAAACCAAGTGTAAAGTGTGGGTGTTATACACAAAAAATAAGTTATGAGGAATATCATTCTATACATTGCAGTTAGCCTGGATGGAAAAATAGCTGACAAAGACGGAAATGTGGATTGGCTCTACGCTGTCGAGAACGAGGAAAAAACCGACTATGGCTATAATGAATTTTATAATTCGATAGACACTACCTTGCAGGGATACAACACATACAGGCAAACTATGTTATTAAATAAAGAGTTTCCGTATATTGGAAAAACGAATTATGTGTTTACAAGCAAAGAGTACTTACAATCAGCCAACCATATCCAGTTTATCTCACACGATATTCTTAACTTCATACATTCTTTAAAAGAAAAAGAAGGAAAAAATATCTGGTTGGTAGGGGGAGGCAAACTAATTGCTACGCTTTTTGAAAACAACCTGATTGATGAAATGCAAATCTGCATTATGCCGATTGTTGTCGGAGAAGGAATACCGCTTTTTAATCTCCCGATACACGAGCAGGTCCTGAAACTGGAAGAGTGCCGCCAATACAAAAACGGTGCAATATTCCTCCGCTATAGAAAGAAATAAGGGATTCCTCACTCCACTTTGTTGCGTTCGGAATGACCGGCATTTAAAGGTTGCTATGCAGGAGGAGAAGGGGTTGTCCCAAAAGCCTATATTCTTTACCACAAAGGACACAAAGGAAATTCACAAAGTTCACAATATCCTGATAATCAACCAGCATTCTTTGTGTTCTTTAGTGTAAAACTTTGTGTCCTTTGTGGTAAAAAGACTT